>JACKFF010000001.1:0-600000 GCA_020632595.1 Nitrospiraceae bacterium
GCAAGCTTAGGCGTAGATTTGATCGGCGGCTTGGGAAAGGGGCGATGCCGGAAGATGGATCGTCACCGTCAATCCACCGCCCGGGAGGTTGGCCAAGCTGATGTCTCCACCATGATTGCGAACGATGGATCGGGCGATGGCCATGCCGAGGCCGATGCCTCCTGTTTGTTTATTGCGGGATTCCTCCAGCCGCACAAACGGCTGAAAAACCCGTTCAAAATCCTTCTCCGGAATTCCCGGACCGCTATCTTGAATCACAATCTGAAATTCCGTGTTTTCAATGACTCCTTAATCATGATTGACTATGCCAATACCAGGCGGCGGGAAGGACATCATGCGTTTGAGGCCATCTGCCAGGCCGGCATCCGCCGGTTCCGGCCCATTCAATTAACCACCCTCCCCACCTTCGGGGGGTTGGGTCCCATGATTTTCGAAACGTCCCGTCAGGCACGGTTTATGATTCCCATGGCCATTTCATTGGGATTTGGAATTCTCTTTACCACCGCTATCATGCTCGTGCTCATTCCCTGTCTCTATCTGGTCGCGGAGGATGTGTTGGGCCTGTTCACCGTTACGGTCAAATCGCCTTCCCCGGAAAAGGTTTCGAATGAACCCGAAGCCATCGCTTCCGAGTAAGAGAGGGGCTATTTACATAACTAAAAAGCACTCTCCACATCAGCATATATACAAATGGCAAAAACAAGGGAAAGCTTTCGTGATTCAAGAACTATGCCTAATTTTCAGTAACCATTGTTCATGTTTTACCGTGTTCACGTAGCCTCCACATCCAACAACCACTCCCCAGTTCTTAATGTTTTAGCCGTTTAGAGGAGACCCTCCGGGATTGGAGTGCTCAAACAGAAAGTCGTGTGTTACTTTGGTGGTTTTTTAGAACCTAGGCCGATCGTGTCCGGATTGAGATTGGACACTACCCGACCCTCCATGACCCACGTTACGAGTTGCTTGATGCATGATTCATGATCCATTAGGTCGGTGCGAAGAATCGGGCTCCCCGAGCGCTTGGCCAGATCCAGATAAACGGCAAGATAGTACTCATGCCACTCCAGAGTTTCAGAATGTTCGTCCCCCCGGATCGCTAACCGAGCTTGTGTGATATTTAATTCCGCCCAGCAAAGTACTGTCGGGATCCAGGTATTCCATTGTGAACAAAATTCTGCAGATTCCGGAACAAATGAGGCTACGGTCATCCAGCCACGATCAAGAACAATTGGAATGTTGCCAGGCACTGAGGAAACTGCATTCTCAATTGCAGTGCTCCCGATCTTCACAAGCTCGACAACATCCCTGTTCGCACCGACTCTCAGCAGTTCGGTACCAATAGACCCGGAAAAAGGGCGTACAGCCATACCACCGAGACGAGTGGCAAGCGCAGCCGCAAGGGTACTCTTTCCAGCACCATCATGGCCATCAAGCGCAATAATAAGCCGCTCTCTCATTTGAATGGATTTAATTTCAGGACACCGGACCCGTCATTACATTCCATCCAGTAGTGACGGCCCACACCTGCCGTAAGCGTCGATTGTGCCTCACCCCGTAGTTCTAGCTGCCCTTTTGGGGATACCCGGAATCCACCGGTTTTGTTGGTTGGAGCCAAAATTACCGCATTGTTTTCCACAGCAACAGTCACTCGACACCCCTGTCCTTTTTCCATTTTTAAAGCCTTGCGCGCTGAGACAGGAAGAGTGATGATTCCGCCCGGTGACATTTTGAGTCGACGATTTTTCACAATCATTGGCTTAGATTTTTGAGCCATGGCTTTGTCTCCTTTGGTTAAAAGCTGATTTGAGGTTTCTTTGAAGGTATGGCAGCCTTACCGAATACTAATTCGTAAAGCCGCCAATACCCGGCTAAAATATCTTCAGGAGTCCCTCCGGATCTCCACAGATCCTTATCGAACGCCTCTGCATTCGCGGATGCACTACTTCGCACACGCATGCAATCCGGGCTAATCTCTCCATACAGTACGGTCCCGGTGCGATCGATAAAAAAACAAATATCGACGAGCTGCAAGCCAGCCCGGGCAAATCTTTTCTCAATCCATAAAAACGCACTTCGTGCAAGTCTCTTGGCAGCGGCAAGATCGTCAAACCACAGTGCCGCATAATCATCCGGTAACGGCTCATCAGCAAGACGATTCCCATCTTCATCATGGAGTGGATGTCGCCAATCAAAGCACACCACCGGTTCTTGAAAACGGGTCCAGCGCTGTAGAGGTAAGCCACTCTTCCGGGTGGGATGACGATCGGCATATAAATACCGATGCAATGGTGATCCAATATGAAATCGTTTGACACGCACCTCAAGATTACATACGTCTACCACTTGTTCCGCAAGAAGATATCCACTCGTTGTTTTAACGAGTCCCAGAAATGCCGAACCAAGGTGATATGGCCCGGGTTCTTCAGCCATCTTGCGAAAAATTTCCGCGGAGAATTGCGTACGAACTTCATCAGTGCGGGGAGCTACGCCGTAACGGTTATATGTATAGGAGTAGACCGTGGGTAGGAGCTTTGCGAGTGCTATCCGTGGAGTGAGCAGTCGGATCTCCTTACTATCCCCACGCACCAACAATGGTAACTTCTCGAACTCAACATCTATTTGTGCCAATACCTGCTCGATAAGACTGGCATTTGAATCTCCCGGCTCAACAAGAATTGTCTCCCCGAATGGGCCGGAAAGAACAATTCGGCCATCAAGCTTTGAGGACATTTGAGTTTTGACATGTAGATCAAGGTCCTGGCATAGATCAAGCAAATATTCAACCTCTTCTGAGCCCACTGCTGCCATCAATCAACAAGCCTCCTTTCCTCATTATTGATAAACTCATAAGTTTGAACCACGCCGAGATCGGTATTTAATGCCAATAATGCGCGGCCGGTTGCCAGTGCTGATGAGGCTAGTCCACCTAATTCGTTTCCGGACATTACTTGTTTTTGTGATTCCGGTGTATTGAATCCGATCGTAGAAAGGAGCCAATCGTGTATTTGCTCTTTTGGCAACCGCTTGCCAACCGCGCCGAACGTCCCCTTCGCAACATTAGCTGGAATCTTGACGAAATATTCATACAGGTTTCGTCGATCGGGACCAATTATTTCTGCGGTAGCCATTTCACGACTCAGCATGCCAAATTGCTGCCGTTGACGAACGACGCCGAAACTAAAATTGCGGGCCAACAATTCTGGAACCGGCTTTCTAATTACCTCAACTTCACCCCAGATACATACTCCATAATCTAAAAGGTTGTCACCCGAAAGACGCTGCATCACCAAGAACTCAGACGGAGAATAGACCCCGAGGTTCAATTCTTTACCTTGCCAGGTCGGGGATGTTCCTGCGAGCTGTAAGAGCGCCGATTCCGGGTTGTCCACAATAACCACGGCATCAATATCCGCAAATTGATTACTTAAGACACTTGATCCATACACCACAACTGCCTTAAGCCTGTGGCCAAGTTTTTGCCGCAATCCTTCTATGAATTCAAACCTCCCATCGGTATATGATGACAGACAAGACTTTCGCATGACTTCCACGATTCCCGTCTGGGGTGCGATAAGCCTCCAAGCCTCCATGAAAACCGCACGTAGAGCAAAAAGCCGCGTCACGTCGTTAGAACTATCCACCGCCAGGGTGGAAACCCGATCGTGCAATCCCAGTGGTGTCAACTCCATCGCCGCCCCGGAGGCAGATAAGGTTCCAGCATCCCAAAGTCGATCAAGCTTGCTTCCTATTGTTCCTGAAGAAAAGCGATGCTGGACGATGGCGGCCGAAAGTGTTACCCCTGACAAGAATAATACTGACTGCAGCCAAAGCCGTGATAGAGCATGGAACCCGGTAGGTAAACTGGCATCTTTCCATTCCAACGGTTCAACTAATGTTGGACAATCCGTATTGACCGAAATAAAAAAGCGTGGGTGGAATAATGATGACCATTGTACTAGCTCCGGAGTGATTACCCTGGGATTGGGCATTTTCAAAGCCACCGCCCAACGGAGCAAAACAATCAACTCCTCGGCATTGACCTCGCGGTTCACCAGCATATAAGACAGTGTGTACGGTTCCCTACGCCATGTTGGTGGCCGAACCACCGATCGAACGTTTACCTCAATATCAATAGGCGGTTTGCCAGGATTGAATATCACAGTAATCATAGGGTTTTCGCCTGTCATCGGGCTTTCTGTGCGGATCGGCAAAACCACCCTCCTGCTCGCTCCAACGCTCATACACCAGACTGATATAGACTAGGGCGATTTTTAGTCAATTGACGGAATTAGTCAAGCTTTTGGCCTAAAAAATGGAACAATGGAATAGCGGATATGGAAAGGTTTTTTATTGTTTTTTGAGGTCTGTCCTTGCGAGCTTGCCCCCTCTTTCGCCTTCACTCATCTCTTGCATTGCGGAAGAATTCGCTGTCCTACTTCTGGCTCCAGGCCCTAACTGAAAAGTACTTGAATGGTTTTTCAATGCCAGGTTTCGGCCCTGCAGCCCATGGGCCGATTTGAAGGAAAGTGTAGGGAAAAATCTGTGGAGTTTTCGCCGTATATGACGAAATCTCCTTTGGGCTTCACTCAACTATCCTCAGGCGGACCAGTCCGATGGCGCATGGCAAGCTGACCCCAAACATGACCCCAAGCACATTTCTTCGCCCTGATGTTTTTTGCCTGTCTGATCATTTCCGAGTAGACTGTGGCACAGTCCGAAATCAAAAGGTTTCTGTTGAATATTTCAAAAAAAACGCCCGTAATCACCCAACAGGGATTCGATATTAATGGTCGACGGGAATGATTAGAACAGTCGTTCAGGCCTGTTCCGAGTCATGCCGAAGGAAAGGCCGCGGCCGTTTTGGGACACGGAGCGTACTTTTAGTAGGTGAGCACGACAAAATGGCGAAAACGCCGCTGGCGGCATTTTCAGCATTCCCAGAATAATCCACCCCTGTTGTGCCGGATTTGATGAAAAAAAGAGGAATTGAAACACTATGAAATTTGCAAAATATCCCATTTCAGATGCTTTAAAAAACAACCTGTCCCGACTCGGGTTTGTAAAAACCACGGACATCCAATTTAAAGCCATGCCCTCGATCATGGCGGGGGAAGATGTTCTGGCCATCGCCCAAACAGGAACAGGGAAAACGGCAGCATTTGCCATCCCGATCATCAATCAGATTGACCAATGGAAAAGGAGTCAGCGCTCCGAGGGGATCCAATGTATTGTCATGGTGCCCACGCACGAACTGGCGATGCAGATTGGAGAAGTCTTTGCCCAGCTTTCTAAGCAGACCAAGGTCAAGGCGTTTGCCATGTATGGGGGCGTGGAGCAGAACCCGCAGATACAAACACTTCAGAATGGCATCGATGTACTCATTGCGACACCCGGTCGACTGTTTGACCTGATCAGTCAGGGGTATGTTCGGCTGAACCGGGTCCAAACCCTTGTGTTGGATGAAGCTGATCACATGCTCGATCTCGGATTTATTGGTGATATTCATGCGATCAAAAAAAAGCTGCCACACAAACATCAAACGCTCTTTTTCTCAGCAACCATTAATGCCGAGATCAAAAAACTGGCCTATTCTCAGGTGAGGCATTCAGCTATCCGGATTCAAATCTCCCCCGACAATCGTGTCTCCAAAAATGTCTCTCACTATGTGATGTTCGTTGAAATGGATGATAAACGGTTTTTCCTGGAGCGGTTCCTGAACGATAATCCTGAGAGCCGGGTGATCGTGTTTGTCAGGACGCGGGTGCGCGCTGAACGGGTTGCCAGGGCAATGGGTCGTGTCGGAATAGAAACGCTGACCATTCATGGGGAAAAGGATCAGCATGACCGGGCAGCGGTCATGAACGCTTTTAAAACAGGTGCCTGTCGGGTTTTAATTGCCACAGATGTCAGCGCACGCGGCATCGACATTCCGGATGTCCATTATGTGGTGAACTATGACCTGCCGGATAAGGCAGAAAACTACGTGCATCGTGTGGGAAGAACCGGGCGGGGCGTCAAAAAGGGGATTGCGATTTCGTTCTGCAGCAGAGAAGAAAAGACACAACTTGAGGAGATTCAGGTGTTTTTAGATCAAGAGATCGAGGTCGTCAAAATCACCAAAAAGGATTATGCCTTTACGGTGACACATCCCAGCGGGGAACTCAGTTTGGAAGAGTTGTTAAAAGAAATTGAGGAGGAAGAGGAAAATAAAAACAAGAAAAAAAGAAAACCTCAAAAGAAGAAAAAAAAGACCTAATGGTTCGTTAAAGAATAGGAATCAATCAAAATTTTTGTGGGCTGAGGATACGTTTCCCGCTCAGGTGGCCTAACATTCCAGTACCGCCCCTCAACCAACCTCCTCAATAACACGTTGAGTGCTCCCCACCCATTGTATCTATCGCCGGGTTTCGGCCCGGCAGCCGAGGTCCCTTCGGCTTGGCTCAGGGCAGGCCTTTTGTTTCGGCAAAAGGACCCAAAACCATTGACGCCCAGTTCGGCCTCTTTAGATTAAGCGGACGCAGGAAATAGGAGAGCGGGCCAACTCGCCAGGCTCAAACAAGGCTCGCCAATGCTTGAAGAGCGTAAGCCAATAAGACCGAACAGCAGGCGTTGATTCAAAGAAAAGTGTAGGAAGATATCTGTGGGGTCTATCTGAGATTATGTCCTGTGCCAAACAATCCGCTTTCGGCTTCACTTAACTACCACCAGCGGTATCCGCTATCATATTGCAAGACCTAACTACAGGCGGATAAATTGGGCCAGTCAGGCCGAGAACCCGCTAGTTCGCTGCACGAAATACTCAGTAATCACGTAAAGCTTTTTCCGCTGCAATATCTTGATCGACACACGCCTTAACCATATTCCAACCGTATGACCCCATTTGGGATTGTCAACGCGCTACGATCGATTTGTAGTCAACAGCATAACTTTGTAATGCAGTCTGTGCTTCAATATCTTGATCTACACAACCTTTCACCATATTCCAACCGTAGGGCAGCATTTGTCCCTTACAACGTTCAAATAGCTCTTTGGATTCACTTGGATATTTCAATAATGCGTTGAAAGCAACGAGGTCTTGGTCTACACACGCTTTAACCATTGTGCTACCGTATTCACTCATTTGCGCACGACATCTTTCGATTATGTCGTCCCCTAGGACTCCGTGTGTTGTTTTGTCTCCCAGGGAATGAGAATCTCCTGCGGAGAGCAATGAAGCTGCTAGGCCAGCTGCGGAAGGAAAATCCATATTGACACCCTACACATGTGATCGAATCATGTAGTCAAGAATGTCCATTTCCTTTTGACCTGTTTCCTTACGAAGTGCAACAAGGGTGCTACCAGCCCGTGAGTAGTTCTCCTCCGTCTTAGGTAATTTGTAGAGTTCGATCACTCTATCGAGACGCTCCTTGATCTGTGTCTTCGAGTAATTGCCCTTGAAGGCGATTACCATCTGATCAAGGGGATCCTCGGGCAGGTTGCCAGATTGCCCCTCTCTAGGCAATACGGTAAGCAATAAGGTCAGAGACAATCCAAAAACAACCCATCTGGGCATCGTTCTCCTCCTCCGATACATGAGTCGTTTCTCCTCACTAATAATGATTAGGGGGACCAGCTTCAGCTGGGGAAATTCGATTTCCTGTCCAAGTTCTTAGGGTCACCCATTAGAAGGCTCCGGTCAAGTGGGCACAGATCTCCTCTGGTTCTGAACGTTCTCAATGACTCCGACAACTTCCCCTCACCATCACCAGCCACTCCTTTTCACTGCGTCCGAGTTTTCTCTGGTTGTGGTGTCGACTTCGTATTCTGAGTCGCACCAGTCACCCATCAGGATCAAGGCAAGACGCGGAAGCGCTCCCGCCCCTGGCCACTCGTTGGCCCCAGAAAACCGTTGGTACCCAAGCATGTCCATCCGAGGCGATCACAGATCTCGTGGTTGCCATGTGGCTCCAACCTCTTCTTGGCTCACGCCTGAGGCAGCTCAGGAATCCTCACTGGTTCCGTGAGGAGAAACCAAGGGCAGGTGGCTGTCCAATCAGATCTCGTGGTTCTCCCAACCCCAATTCGAGCTCAGCCGTCCTGCCCAATCGTCATGCCGTCTGTACCGTAAACGCCTTATTGAGTTCGAATGGGACCTGATCGCGCAGCACGTAATAGCAAGCCCGCGCGAGTTTATGAGCCACCGCCTTGATGGCCACCACCCCATGCGTCTTCGCTTTCTTGCGCTGATAAAAGCGCTGAATGTCCGGATAATACCGCACGGCGAAATTGGCCGCTTCAAGAAACGCCCACGCTAAATACTTATTGCCATTCTTGGTGTTACCCTGGCCTTTGCGTTTGCCATTGCTCAGTTTGGTGCTGTTCACGCAACGACAATAGGACGCCCATTGTCCCACCGTGGGAAATCGCCGCATCTCACCCGCTTCGAGCATGATGGTCAAGGCTAAGGTCTGACCAATCCCGGCCACGGTGAGTAACTGCCGAAAGGCGGGGCGCAGGGAAAGGCGGGCCTTGATGGTGCGTTCTAATTCCGTAATCTGGTCGGCCACGCAGCGCATCACGGTCAGGGTACTCGTCACCGCTAAGGCCAATTCGGCGGTCGGCAGAACATGTGGCACCTCCTCCACAGTCAAAGTTTTAATGCGATTGCCGGTGAGGGAAGTGCCCGTATTCCGCGTGACCAAATTTTGAATACTGAGAAGATTGCTCGTCTTCTGCCGGACTAATTGACTCCGTTTCCGCAGCAAGTCACGGATCGCTCGCTCTTCTTTCGGATAGATGTAGCCTGTGGGGAGAATGCCCAAGCGTAGGAGCTGGGCTAACCACCGCGCATCGCTGTGATCAGTGGTATGCTTAAGCCCATCGTATTGTTGAATGGCCGTCGTGTTGGCCAAGTGCACCGAGTAGCCGGCCTCCATGAGGCCATCGACCAACCAATACCAATTGTAGGTGGATTCCACAACGAGTCCGTGAATCCTGGATTGAAAAGGACAGAGCTGAGCAAGAATGTTCGGCAAGTCATTGGGCATTCGCTTTTCGTACACAACTTGTTCCTGGTCATCGACCAGTACAATCACAGTGTTGTTAGCATGGAGATCAATCCCGCCGTATAAGTTCGTCATGGCTCCTCCTTGGGTTGGAAAGGCGAAGAGATGCTTGACTCATCTCCCAACTGTACCGCCCAAGCGTGGAGCCTTCTAGATGATTATCAGGTCTTGCAATCATGCAATCCGCTTTCGGTTTCACTCAACTATCCCAAAGCGTGACCATCCACTCTCATATTGAAATATCTGATTCCAAGCATATTAGACGCCATTCAATTGCGATTTCTGACGGCCATGATTTTTGAAATATCAGGAACCTACATGCTCATGGTTTCTTGAGTATCGGCATCACAGCTTTCCCTGCCTGAGCACCCATCTCGTAAAACAAGCCACAAGTGGCGAAGAAGATTCTTGGTCAATTGATAAAAATGTCAAGGCGTAAGATGTCACTACGAGTTAAGGATGTTTCAGCAGAATATCGCATTTGAAAATCCGCTTTGTCTTCCCGATCCGACGCCTGCCGATCGGCCCCAGGGTCTGATGCTCCCATGAATCGGCGGACCTTGTTTGAGCAGAGCGAGTTGGTCCGCCCCCCATTTATTTGCATCAGACCCATCCAAATGAGGCCGAACGGGGCGTCAATGGTTTTGACCACTTTTGCCGAAACAAAAGTGGTTCGGCTGCCAGGCCGACCCCCGGCAAAAAAATTCATTGAAGCTTACAACCACTTTTCTTTAGACCCCGGGACTATGAACCTGCAACCCCACCTCCTTTAGCCAATGTTCCACCGAGAGGCACCACTCTCAACAATTGATTTGCCCCCCGGTCTTCACTCTGTTGCGCGTTTAGTCTCCGTCTGACGATAACTGAACCAGTAGCTTACCAAACGGTTTCCGAGTTCCCTACCGCCGCAATTCTGTTAGAATCTACCACCACGGCTAATGAGACTCTGGACCATCTCAATTCTTACGGTGAAGCTTCCTTCATCCGCCTCGCGGGAACTATCTTGATCAGGCAAGATTCCGGAGTTTTCCTGCATCTGAGGCGCATTCGCTTGATCGCCGCTCCGGACGTTAAGCAATCCGCTCGTCCATCGATCTGCAAGAACTTTACCTTCCGGGTTTGCCTGAAACCTGTTGGCCAATCAACGAATCCTTTAGTTTTTCCCCTCGAGATTGAAACCGTCGTGCCGGGCGGCAGTGATTCTGCCGTAATAGCCCTATTGGGAGAACTCCTTTCTTCCTCTTGGGCTTTCTCCTGGTATGGGTTCCATAGAGCGCCATGGGAGGATTGCGTCAGCCTTCCCTGGATGCTCTGTTACCACCATTTCCATCTTTTGGCCTTCCCCCTTTTTCGAAACCTTCGAGATGCTTTGTACATATGCTTTCTTAGTCAGTCTGCCGGCTCTCTATAAACCTGCCAAATTCGGCTACTGGCCTTCTGTGTGTTGGGAAGAAATTCCTTGTCAAACCAGTCCTTCAGCTGCCTCGGGGTTTTGCGGACAGACTGACCGTCCTGAATTTCAAAGTACTCGCGAGAACTGCCTCCCGAAGTGACGTGAACTGCGATTAGGAACGTGTGAAAACTCACCGCGCTGGCCAGAAAAAAATACCATCCGTCGCCAGCATCAGACAGTCGATCGAACACTGATACCGGATCCTGCGCGTGGTGGCCTTTGTCGGCGGAGCCAGTCCAACGGAGCACGGTAATGGGTCCGACCAAGCCCTCCAGACGTAATTCGGACGCCATGATGGAGAGCGTGCCGCCACCATGAGCTTGCTTCTTTTCTTTACGTTCCTTAGCAACCTTTGAGTAGCGTTTTAGGGCATCGGCGAGCCGGCCCTTTTCGTCCGAGAATAGTTCCGGCAGACCTTCGTGAGCCAGAAAATTCAGACATTGGCCGAATTCGGTGGCCTTAGCAGCCTTGGATAGTCGCTTGTGGATCCCGCTGCCCACTTTTTCGTCGAAGCGGCCACGGGCCGATTCCTTTTTATCCGATTGGGGAACCACGTCGGTAACAATTTCGATCATTTTGTTCATCTTCGCCGAATGGCCGAACGACGGCCAGAGCACCAGAATCCATTCCATCATTTTAATCTGACTAACTGACCGGCCATCGAGCATTTGTTTGAGTTTCGCCTGGTCGGCGACAGAGAGAGACGCGCCGCCCCCCTTGCGGACATCCTTGACGAAATCAGTGGCCTCCTTGGCGAGCGACTTGCTCTTTCCCGAGCCGGAAGACTTCCCGCCTGAAGGTGCCTTGACCATCGGACTGACCATGGTCCGAAAACCGGTCCATTCGTCGGCCAGCTGGTGGAAGTTGGCCTCTTTGGGATCGAGCGCGCGCCCCGTATCTCCGGCCATTCGCTCGGGATGATGCATAAAAAAGACGAGATTGGTGAGGTCATCGATACCCTTGATGCCACCATCAATCGCCTGGCTTACCGCCAACGGCCAGAGCACGCCGCCTTTGTGAAATGTGGATCGGGTATCGACAGGAAATTTGGCTAAGCTAAACATGATGGTCCTCCCGTTTCAGGTAGAACGATGAAAGTGTTTGCCTGAGTCATCGTGCTATCTCAGTCGTTGAAATAGGGATATTGAGTGGGCACGTAACAATCAAACAAGGTTCTGCTCCATCTATTTGTGGGCCTCCAGTTCAGGTTTATAAAAAAGCTGTATTCCCCTCCCTGGAGACATTTCACCTTGCCTGGACTAACGCACATTGCTCAATCTTCTTACCCAATATGGCTATTCCTCACTTCATCAGAGGTCGGTCCCTCATGGTTTCCCTATGAATCTTTTGGTTCGCCTTTGCCTCATACTATTCGCTCACATGTGCTTTCCGTGCACCGCCTTTGCCCGCAATTGTCTCTGTGCCAATCTGATGGCCAGAGCTTTGTGCCCTTTTTTCTGCGGCTTCGGTTTGCCTATGAAGTGAGCGATGAAAAACGGTGCTGCCTTTTGCGGTTTTCGTTTCAGAGACTTAATGGATGCAATCACCGACTCAGAGTGAACCTTCGGCAACTGAGCCTCCCTCGGGTTGTCCACAGCAAGAGATGCCGCGTCATAGAGGGCATCGATATCCTTCTCCAGGGTATTCCGCCATTCATCAAGCTTCCCAACCGGAATCGGCTCATAGACTTTGATGTTATTGGTCACCAATTCAAGATCGTTCAACGCGGCGTCGTACCGTATCACAAGCTGAGCCGCCTCATTGAGGACCCGCTTTTGCTTTTTGAAATCCATAAAATTTGGCGCATCCGGCAACGGAAGTGTTTTGTAGCTTGCCACCAGACAGCTGTAGGGGATCGGATTCCGAGCCACGATGTCCGGGAAGGCCTTTAAACGAGCCGTGGCTTCCTCGATGGTCGGTGTGAGGGAGGCTTCGTTGCCTTTTCCACCGCTCTGTAGCATGGCCACACTGAACTCACAGGTCGACGAAGATTGCTTGACAACTTTGTCTACACTGACACTCACCGATCCACCGCCGACTAGGAATTGGACGCCAGCCTTCACATCGGCGCCGACTTTGCGGGCCACATCCCTCGAACTTGAGGTAATGCTGATCACGATGTAGAACTGGCCGCCGTTCTGAAACCCTCTGACAAAGGAATCCCCATAGGCTTCTCTGAACCGGTCAGCCTGGCCCTTGGAAAGCAGTGCGGCGGCGTCTGACAAGAGGCTCGGGTGCAAAGTCTGCAAGAAGCTGTTAATCACGGTGCAGCTTCCCACAACGTAGATGGACTGGGTGTTGACGTGCAAGGACTTCGAAAATTGGAACTTGGCACTAGCACTGCCAAACATGTATCTCGCGTTGGCTTTCACATCGACGTCGAGCGCATCATAGAAGTCTTCGACCGATTCAACCATGCTGTAGTTGTATGAAACGTTCTGACCGCCTGCCTGGGTGACAGGTTGAACGCCTCCTGGTTTGACCCCAATGCCCATGGGTATGCCAGTTGACTCATCCACGCCGACGCCAAAATCAAACCCTTGGTTATAGTCCAGCATTTCTGTACTCATCTGGTTCCTCCTTTATTGGTTATCTGCTGCCCTTCCCTTGGAATTTGGTATCCACAAAAGCCCATGGCCTTTTAGTAAAAAGTCCAAAAGCAGATCCTATGCCACATCCCTTCCAAATAAAGCGCTTGGATTTATTTGCCTTAGCGATGCCTTTTGAGAATTGAATATTCAGTGGCTGTATCTAGATGGATACCGCTGTGTATCGCATCAGATACCGAAAATTTTGGAAGAGATGGTTGCTGGCCTCTACCATTCACAGGGACTGGGCATGATGGGCTAGCCAGGAATTCCTGGACACCGGGTTCAGTAGACCGTTGGCCCCTAAGCTCGCCAACGCCTCACTCACTCGTCTTCCGTTCAGTCAGACGTCTTCCACCATCTGGAGGATCGCGAGGTTTGGTATGCTCATCAATCCTCCTCCATCTTCACTTCACATTCTTCTCTTATCTACCTGGCAGATAATCAGGGATTCATTGAATACAACCTCCTTGAGTCTTTTGTCCTCGCCCTGCGGCCGTCCGAGATCTGAGGCATTGAAGCATGCACGTTCAGGATTCCGGTCACTCAGCATCATTGATGAACATCGCATGGGCTATCGCAGTACTCTTGATCGGTCAGTTGCGCTTTCACAACTGAAACGCCAGCAAAGCACGAAAAGGCATATCCAACTCTGTCTTGAATGTTTCGGCCGGGATGGATGGCCAATACTTATGGAGTGGGGAATTGCTAACCCGGACGGAAGGGATTTTTCTTGAATCAATCTCCCCGAAGTGACACTCAATACCCCAATGCTATTTTCCTTTTGAGTTCTTCAGAAATATGACGTCGAGGTAGAAGGAAAATCCTTGCATGAATTTTCCCATTCATCCCAAAGGTGAGGTAATTTCTCACATGAGTATTAAAAATTTGAGCGTAAGAATATTAGAAATTCGAGGGCGATCACACACAAGAACATGCGTATCTGATTCGATACGACGTGTATCGTCATTGATACGCGCAACGCATGTGGAGGCGAGAGCAGCAGTATCACCAAGAATGTGAAGATGATGGCCAATACGAGCTATTAATTGGTTTCCGAAAATGTCTCTCTCGCACACCCGTTTTGAGGGGAATGGGTTTTGCTTATCCGAGCAACACAGAGGATGTTTAGGAATGAGTAAATGAACGGAACGTTCGCAATGGATAAGTAAGGTAAGAAAGGGATCACGCTATGAGAATGTCTCGTAAAATTTTCATGTCAACACTCTGCGGAATGTTCATCGCGATGAGTTTCTGTGGGACAGTGGACGTGTGGGCTCAGTTGACCGGTTCAGAAAAACTGGTGCCGGTAGTATGGAATAACGGCAAGGTCTATTTCTTCCAGGGAAAGGAGTATGCCCGATACGACATCGCCCAAGACAGGGCGGACAGTGACGATGGCAATGGCAATGCATACCCTCGCCCTATCCGAAACAACTGGCCTGGACTTTTTGAGGAAAACATGGACGCGGCAGCCTTCTGGCCTGCGCCGCCTCCGGGAGGAGCAGAAATCAAGACGGTCGCCTACTTCTTCAAAGGCAATCAGTTCATGAGGTATGACGTTGATGCTGATCGCGCGGATGCGGCGGATGGTGCCGGCCGGGCCTACCCACAGCCGATCTCATTGAAGTGGCCTGGGATCTGGACAGATCGGGTGGATGCCGTTGTGGTTTGGCCTGTCCCGAGGAGCGGCAGGACCGTCGCGTACTTTTTCCGGGATGATCAGTATATCCGCTTTGATGTGAAGAGGCATCGAGCTGACCCGGGCTACCCGAAGCCCATTGCGGGCAATTGGCCAAATTTCAAGTTTCCAGGTGGAATCGACGGCGCGGTGGCCTGGCCGATGAAGATCGAGGGGAAGTCGGTTGTGTATTTTTTTAAAGGCAATCAGTACATGCGGTACGACGTTGATGCGGATCGGGCCGACGATCAAACCGGGGGAGGGCTGGGCTATCCTGCCCTTGTTGCCGGGAATTGGCCAGGGCTCCTCACCACACCGGGAGGAACGGATGCCCTTGCAGCCTTTGCCCAGGAATGCGATCAGGCCATCGGCGTGTCTGTTCCCGACTTCGATGTCGACAGCCCTTTGGGGACAACGGTTCCAACCGATCATCTCACTCCGGCTACTGCGACCTATCCAGACGGCACCTGTGATCGTCCGAACGTGCTCAACGGAAAATGCGATCGTGGCAGCCGCTTCCGGGTGCTGATCAATACGCCAGACGCCTATGTGGTGGCGCATGCCCGAAAGATGGGCCTACCTCAAGGGCAGTATGGCGACGTGGCCATCATCCAGCACAATAAAGTCAACGGCAAAACCTGTTTTTATCAGGGAGCACTGGAAGACTTTCACTTGAGCCATGATGGTAAGGTCAAGGCGCCTTCCAGGGGAGTGGGCAATCCAGCTTTCTGGATGACACCGTCACAAATTGTCAACAGTAAATTCCCCTGTGTCAGTTGCCATGACAACGGGCCAATCATCCGATCCCCGTATCTCGCCCAGATATCCGGCCCCAACCAACTGCCCGGTGCGGGGGATGTCACCTTCAACAGCGACCCCGAGCCCTATTCCTTTGTCGGCGCTGATTTCGCCTCGTGGAAAGCCTATAAGGTTGAGGTCAGCGACAATCAATGCAACGGCTGTCATCGCATGGGGGTCAACAACGTGAGTAACACCGGCATCGTCGGGAACAATGGCACAGCGCTTGATTTAGGTATCAAGGCCACAGCCCTTTCCCAGGAGAGTAAGCACCCCCACTCAGCCACATCACCGATATGGATGACGCCCGGGCAGATCACCTTTGACCAAGGGACGGCTGATGCTGCACTGGCAATTAAGCAATGCGCCGAGCAGTTCCGTGCGGGAATGCCATTCCTGCCCAATTCGCCAAGGTGTAAAATCACGCAGTTTACGACACCATAGACCCCATATCGTTGACGATCGAACGGAGGGTAAGAGTCGGCAATTGAGTAGATCAGTCAGGTTGAGAAACAGGTGAAGTTGAAAAGGGTTTATTGTGATTTCTTTAAGCCTTAATTCACATCGCCCTCAAAAGAGAAGGTGCTTTAGCGTGTGGGCATGCGACGGAGGATCAGCTCTTTTTTCCTTTCCCACATACGCTGTAGTCTCAGTCGGCTGGTGGCGTTCCGGGCTGGGAGACAAACCGTGCAAAACAAAAATCAATGAAAATTTAACCTGGGAAGATTCATTTTCAATAGTGACGAACATATTCTATAAAAATTTATTTCTTCTACAATCCAATATTCTGCCTCATGTTTTGTGACATAATTTTTGGCAGCCTTAAGGCACATCCCATAAGCGGGGTAAAGCTCTCGAAGTAAGGAGACAAAAACCATTTGAGCTTGCTTGGACTTCGAACGAGCGCTAACTTTCGGAAGTGAATTCATATGTCGGTTAAGGCGATCCCTCTCAACAGCGTAGGACGTGTACTCTAAAATTATCAAACAGGTCTGTACTAAACTTCCGCAAACAATCCAATCCTGTGGGGTAAACGTTAATTCCCTAGTAGGTACAACAGCCTTTTTGAATAACTTAAAATATTGATCTTGATGAGCAACGATATCAAAAAGTCGCTCTATAAAACGATCATAGCCCCGCTCTCGGTAGTAGCTCTGCTCGAATATGTCTTGGCCTAGTGGATTTGTTAAATCACATAATCGGGATAGTCGGAAAGCAAATGCTTTGTTTTTGCGAAACAAACCATAGTTACTGCGAATTGCCGGCTTCACGGAAACGAAAAAGACTTTCCCCGTAGAAATCTCTGCAATGCATAGGAAAACGGGCTGTTGAAGTCCCATCCAATAGTTCACGGTCTGCTTTTTAATAGGTCGAGAGCGAAACCAATCCGTGAGGTCTTGACGGCTTCCGCCACTCCATTTTGGCCGTTCCATTGCTTTGAGCTGAACGGCTGCAACGTGCCCCGTGACTAACTGATTTTCACCAACCATCTCAATAAGACAATCTATGCCATAATCCCTTTCGTCAATTTTTCTGCACAGCCATTTCCGCGGCAGTGCTTCAAAGAGAATACGGTAGGAATCAGTCTCGAAATAATGACTTTTTGACCTCTTGGGGAATGTCATAACGGGTAGCTGAATAGGGCCGTTGCCGAGTTCCTAATCTAAAAGGTCCCACGCACAGGGAAGAACCATCCAATTTGTTCCCGTAAATTGATCAGCCACACGTTAATCATAAATTCTCTCCTGCTGCTCACCTTCCTAAATTGGAAGCAGCCCTTTGGAATTCAAGAATGGAAACGAACCATTACGACCACGTTTGACCTGGAGTCCTCCGTTGTCACTTGATAGGCCGCCTCCCCAATAATTTCAATATCTTTGACCAAAGCCAACACCAATTGACGATCACTGTTTTAGTCAAAGCGGGTCCGGCCACGCACAAATTCAATGGCTTCGCGGGCGGCATCCAACATATGTCGAAACCGGATGAGGTCATCCTCCCTCATATTGGACCTCTGCTTCTTCCAGGATTCGCTGACGAAAATACCGGCTCAAGTCCTGAGGCGTGCGAAGATCAACCTTCCGTCCGCCCAGCAGCACTGAAAGCTCTCGTTCCATGCGCGCGATCCCGAAGAGGCCAGGGACCTGGTCGGGTTCAAACTCAACCAGCAGATCAATATCGCTTTCAGGACGAAAATCAGCACGGAGCGCCGACCCGAAAACCGCCAACCGCTGGATACCATGCTCACGGCAAAATGCAGCTATGGCGTCTTTGGGTATTGAAATTTCAGAATTCATTCCTCTACCTCCATAACTATCCAGCTTTTGATGTCCCGATTCGTCAACGCACTTGAACCCGATGCCGAGGAGCTTAGGTGGGCCATCCATCACATGCGAAATAGGACAGCCAAATTCTTCGTCAATTGAGTAGATAAGTCAAGTTGCGAAACAGGTGAAAGGGAAAAGAATGTATTGTGAGTTCCTTAAGCGAAATTTCACAATCGCTTGACCATTTGGCATAGGGAGCAGAGGAGCTCGCTCACCGGGTGGACATCCGGCGGAGGATGAGCTCTTTTTTCTTTTCCACGTAGGATGTGGCCTCCGTGGGTTGGTGCCGAAGGGGGCTGGGAATAACCGCTGCCAGGCGGGCGCCCTCATCCATAGAAAGCCGCGAGGCCGGCTTATGGAAATAACGCTGGGCGGCGGCCTCAATGCCAAACACGCCTGGTCCCCATTCAATGATATTAAGGTAGAGTTCCAGGATACGTTTTTTACTCAAGGTCGATTCCAACATCCAGGTGATGAGGAGTTCTTTGCCTTTGCGAATCGGATCACGGGAGGTCGAGAGGTATAAGTTCTTGGCCAATTGCTGGGTTATGGTCGAGCCCCCCCGAACTATCCGTCCTTTCTCCAAATTGGTCTCAATAGATTCCAGGACCTCATGCCAATCCACGCCGGTATGAGAATAAAATGTACCATCCTCGGATACCAGAATGGCCATACGAACGTGACGCGGAATGCTTGAGAGCGGCGTCCATCGGTAATCGATTTTCAGCGTGGTGCCTTGAGCGTGTGCTTCGTCGATGCGTTGCCGCATAAGCGCGGACTCTGTGGGATTCTCCGTGGGCAACCGGACGATCGAGAGAAACGGAAAGGTGAAAATCTCAAATAACACATAAAGGCCGAGAAGAATAAATATCGCTTTAAATGGAATGATGCGAATCAACCGGAATCGTCGGACACGAGGCTTTCTCTGCGAACCGATATTCCAGAGAGGTTTGGGGCGACGGGGTTTTGCGGCTTTCGGCCTTGATCGCTTCATGCTGTGTTCTTGACTGCCCTTCACCTGTCCCGACGGATACGATATGATGAGGCCCCGATGGACGGAACCAACTCGATGTTGCCCGGAGTACGTATCAATTTAACGAGACAGTTGTCCAATGATTTCTCGAAATAGTGCGATCCCATCTCACACAAACACGAGGAAGGTAAAACTCGGACCGGATTGGGTTTTATGATATCGTGGCTCCACCGGGGCACAGATTCTTCGCCATTGGCTCAGAACGACAACTCTGCCGTCATCACCGGATCGCTGGCCGGGATCTATCCGAAATAGGATCAAGATGAATTCCCGATCACCCATATCCGGAATGACGAGGATAGAGATGGATGAAGAACATGGGCCTCACCTGTTTGCTTAAGACCTGAATGGGATAATCTACATTTTCACCGCATAGGAGTGCATGATGAATGCCATGATCCTCGAACAGGACGCCGATGTCTCAACGGGTCCTTTACGGGCTCGCGATATCCCTAAACCTGAGCCGGGTCCCGGACAAGTTCGCGTCAAGGTTCATGTCTGCGGAGTGTGCCGTACTGATCTGCACGTCGTCGAAGGCGAACTCCCCCCGTCTACGCGTCCTATTGTTCCCGGGCATGAAACCGTCGGCATCGTGGATCGTGTGGGACAGGGAGTCAAACAGATCAAAGAAGGTGATCGAGTAGGAATCGCCTGGCTCCAGGGAACCTGCGGGACCTGCGAATTCTGCAAGGCCGGGCGGGAAAATCTGTGCGCACAGGCTACCTTCACCGGTTATCACGTCCACGGCGGGTATGCCGAATACGCACTGGTCTCTGAACAATTCGCCTACCCTATTCCATCCGTGTTTACGGACGAAGAGGCCGCCCCCCTATTGTGTGCCGGCATCATCGGCTTTCGTGCCTTACGCCGCAGTCAGGTGAAACCCGGACAGCGCCTGGGCTTGTACGGATTCGGTGGCTCCGCCCATATTACGATTCAAGTCGCCCGGCATTGGGGTTGTGAAGTCTACGTGTGTTCCTTACGGGAAGAACATCGCGCCCTGGCTCGTCAACTGGGAGCGGTGTGGGTCGGGACGGCCTCAGAGATGCCACCAAACTCTCTTCACTCAGCGATCATGTTTGCCCCGGCAGGTGAACTGGTGCCTCCGGCACTTCGGGCTTTGGAAAAAGGCGGCACCCTTGCCTTAGCCGGCATCTACATGACGCCCATTCCATCCTTGGACTATACACTCGATCTGTTTCAGGAGCGGACACTCCAGAGCGTCACCGCTAACACCCGGCAGGATGGATTGGACCTGTTGGAGGCCGCCGCCGACATTCCCATTCATACCCATACGGTTCCCTTTCAATTAGAAGAAGCCAATCTGGCACTCCAACAATTAAAAGCCGGAACCGTCCAGGGCGCCGGAGTCTTACATGTGCTGTAAAGGCCTAGGAGTCTGTCGGACTTAGTGGATCGAAAGCGAAACAGCGGCTGAGCGAGGCCAGATTTTGACGATTTCGCAGGCCCATAGTGAGGGCTATGGGCCAAGAAAGCGGTGAAATATGGACTGCTGAGACACTGTTGCAGCCGATTCTTCCTAAGTCCGACAGGCTCCTAACATCCTCGCTCAAAAAACAGGCCGCGATTGATATCGCCGATGCTGACCATTCCCATCAGTTTGCCGTTTTCGGCGACGGGGATTCTCCGGAAATTTTTCACACCCATGTAGGAAGCGGCCTCTAAGATCGGCGTGGTGGGCGAGACGGTCAAAGGATTCCGGCTCATCACTTCCTCAACCTTTTTTTTCAGGGCGTCCGGATATCCATCCTCCATTTCGGTGAAATCCCGGCTGTGAACATTGTCATGGATATAGTCACCAAAATTGGGGAAAAGTGGTAAGATAACGTCTCGAAGCGCCACCAACCCGATCAGATTCTCTTGTTGATCAATGACCGGGATCGCCCCGCAATGCCGACTCAACATTTTGATCACAACAGTTCGAACCGAGTCCGTCGGAAACGCCGTCAACACTCCTGTGGACATTACTTCACGTACAAGCATACCCACCTCCTGCGTTGAGGGTGATTGAGATAAATACTGTACTCCCCTCAAATTGACATTGTCAGCTTAGTACCCGGCGGCCAGAGAGTCCGGTTTGCGAGGATCGGATGCCCCGTAAAATCCCTGCGGCCCCTTAAGAATACTTTGAGCACCACCCATGGTTTCCCCGACCGCGATGGTGTGACCCCATTGTTCAAGAAGGGTCAACGTGTCCGGACTCAATCCGCGTTCCACTCGCACTTCGTCGGGCATCCATTGATGATGAACACGGGGAGCCGCAGTGGCAGAGGCCAGGTTCATATCATGATCAATGACATTCAAAATAAGTTGAAGTGTCGTGGTAATGATTTGACTTCCTCCCGGGCTTCCGGTGGCGAGAAACGGTTGTCCTTTGTGTAGAACCAGTGTTGGGGTCATTGAGGAGAGGGGGCGTTTTCCTGGTTCAATCGCATTGGCCGCCGATCCCATCAGGCCATAGGCATTGGGCGTTCCGGGTTTGGCCACAAAATCATCCATTTCATTGTTCAACAGAATCCCGGTTCCCTCAGCCACAATGCCGCTGCCAAAGCTGAAATTGATGGTATAGGTGTTCAACACGACATTGCCGTCTTTATCCATGACCGAAAAGTGTGTGGTATCGCGCCCCTCGTAAGGCAACGGGTTGGAGGGCCGAATACCTGATGAAGGACGAGCCTTCTGCGGATTAATGGAGGCATGTAACTGTTTCGCATATGCCTTGGAGATCAAACCCTGTACGGGCACCTCGACAAATTCAGGATCGCCCAGCCATCGGCTCCGGTCCGCATAAGCAAGCTTCATACTCTCAACCAGCCAGTGAATAGTCCTGGCACTATTGTGGCCGAATATTTTTAGTGGCTCGTGTTCCAGGATGTTCAGCATTTGAATCAAATGAACGCCCCCGGAACTGGGTGGTGGCATCGATACAATGTCATACCCCCGATACGTTCCCCGCAGTGGTTGCCGCCAGACTGCACGATAGCGACCCAGGTCTTTTTTGGTCATCAACCCTCCGTGGACACGCATCTCGGCGCTCACACGCTCCGCGATTGGACCGTCGTAAAAAGCACCTGGACCCTGCTCGGAAATTTGTTGAAGCGACCACGCCAGATCGTTCTGAATCAACCGATCCCCGGACCGGTGCCTCGCCCCATCCGGTTGAAAAAAAATGCGGCGAGTGGAGGGCCATCGAGAAAGCTGTGTCGCATGCTCTTGCATCGCTGAGGCCAAATCAGAGGAGATGATGATTCCTTCCCTGGCAAGTTGGATTGCCGGAGCCAGCACGGCCTGCAGAGATAGGGTGCCATATGTTTCAAGCGCTTTCACCAAACCCGCGACCGTGCCGGGAACGCCCACAGATTGATGGCTGTAGCGAAGGCGTGACAGGTCGATTGTGCCTTCCGCATCAAGAAACATCTGTGGCAATGAGGCAGCAGGAGCGACTTCGCGATAGTCGAGGGCCATAACAACAGGCTTTTCTGCTGTGTAAATCAGCATAAACCCGCCGCCCCCGAGATTCCCAGCCTGGGGAAGCGTAACAGCCAGCGCAAATCCCACTGCTACCGCGGCGTCAATCGCATTCCCTCCGGCTTTTAATATGTCCACACCCACACGGGTTGCCATGGCCTCTTGACTGACGACCATTCCGTGTTCAGCATAGACGGGATGAAAGATTTCCCGGTGGGTAAAGAGGGGCGTCTCTTGCGCCAACCCATCATCCAAAACGCTTCCCACCAAGACACATGAACACACTATCCATGCCAGGGAGGCCCTGCCTGCCAGTGCCCAACGAGATGTATACTTCATGTGGGAAACCTTGTACGTTATCATGCCGGATACCCTTTGAGACCTTTCACCGAGACAACAACAAACCACGTGGGATGGCGAGATGCCTCCATCTTGCTTTGCACCCTCAAATTTATAGAGAAACCGGATCTCAGAATACCTTGAAAAGTTCTGAAAACAAAACCGGGCCTTTCACCCAACCAAGGACCATTTCCCCTATTCCCCGAGGCATTTTCTATTGAGCCCGCTTCTTGCTTCTCACATTATATTGAGTGAGTATTGGGTAAACATCTGATACATAAATGGTTCTCAACCGTTTACCCTTATTTTCCTGTTTCAATAAAACGTGACCATGATGACGATTGAAGAATCCATTCTTGGCTTTCTTGTGGCCCTCGCCGCGGGGGCTTTGATTGGCTTGGAACGGCAGCAGGATCTGGGCGCAGAGCGCAAAACCGGCATCGGTGGCGTGCGGACCTTTCCCTTGATCGCCCTTGCCGGAGCCATGTCGGCGTTTATCTCACAGGTCCTTGGCGTGTGGCCCATTATTGCCACACTCCTGATTCTTGGCGCGCTCCTGGCTGTGGCCTCCGACAAGGAATGGGGTCGGAAAGATCCGCCCGGGATCATCACCCCACTCGCAGCTCTGATCACGTTTCTACTAGGAGTTCTTGCCTTGCTCCCTGCCCTCCCGATTGATACTCCACATCGGTATCTCCTCATTGTCGGCAGCGCAGGGGTCGTCATGGCCTTGCTGTCGTTAAAAGAACGGCTGCATCATGTGGTACAACAGGTGTCCGATGATGATATCTATGCGACGGCCAAATTTGTCATTTTAGCCCTGGTCGTCTTGCCTCTCCTCCCCAACCGCACGTTCGGGCCTCTAGATGTCCTCAACCCCTTCCATACCGGCATCATGGTCGTCCTCGTTGCGGGCATTAGTTTTTTGGGGTATCTCTGCACTCGAATCATCGGACCCAATAGAGGACTTGCAACAACGGGCATCCTGGGAGGATTCGTGTCGTCAACCGCCGTCACCATGAGCATGGCTAATCAAACACGGGAGGACCCACGTCTGGCGCTACCGGGAGCCATGGCCATCCTGGGGGCGTCCAGCACCATGTTTGCCAGGATGCTGGTCATCGTCAGCCTTCTTCAGCCGGATCTGTTCCTGATGCTACTCGCGCCGCTGGGAGGCATGGCCCTCTGCGGGTATGTCATGAGTTTCATGTTGTATGGCAAAGCGCAACGCACAGTGTCCGATGGCCAAGACATCTCCCATCGTAATCCATTTGAATTACGTCCAGCCCTGGGATTTGGTCTATTGTATGCCGGAGTCCTGTTCATCTCGAAAGCTGCCCAAACCTACCTGGGTGATCAAGGATTGTATGCGTCCAGTCTGTTAGCGGGCACCACCGACGTCGATGCCATCACCCTGTCGGTCATCCGGTTACAGCAGGATGGACTCCTGGCCTGGACAGCCGCCACGGCCGTCACTCTTGCTGCCATGACGAATACCGTTGTGAAGGCTCTGTTAGCAGGATGGTTTGGAGGAAAACCGCTCATGAAATATGTGGCGCCGGGGATGATCGCCATTTTAGCAGCCGGCAGTCTTATCCTGATCGTTTTTGGCTTCACGCACCCTTAATTATTTGAATTGGAAAAATTGTTCATGCACCTTCAGCCGAACGCTCGCACCCATACGATCCTCAAAGTTCTCGTGGGCTCCCATGCCCATGGCTTGGCATCCGACAAGAGTGACCGGGATTACAGGCGGATCTATGTCATTCCGACGGAGGAGATGTTTCAGTTGGGATTTAAATATCCCGGCTCGCAGTGGACCAAAGATGATGGGGATGAAACAGCTTGGGAGATCGGCCAATTTCTTCTGCTGGGGACGCAAGGCCATCCCCTGATTCTTGAAGCGCTGGTGGCCCCCGTCATCACAGCCGATGCCTGGGGAGAACAACTGCGCATGCTGCTGCCGGCGCTGTGGTCGCCCCAAAAAGCCTTTGAGGCCTTTACCAACTATGCCAAGAATCAACGCACCAAATTGCTGGATAAGAAAGACGGACGTCCGGCAAAGTATGCAGCGGCCTATATCCGGGTTCTCTACAACCTGTGTGAATTGCTCAGGTCAGGAAGCTTTCACATCCGCATTACCGACACATCGGCAGGAGAACGGCTGGCTCGCATCAAAAATGGACAATACCGATTAGGAGACGTGATGGATTGGGGGGAAGAACTCACCGCACAGGCAGAGCAATTAATTGCTGCCTGCGGGAATGAACCCGATTTACCACGCATTAATGAATTTCTGGTGGCCATTCGCCGGGCATTTCTGACCCCTTAGCCTGTGGGGGAAACGCATGCCCTTGCCAAGGGAAATCTTTCAGCTTCTCGTCGCTTTCGACCATCCTGCATAAAAAAGAGGGGATCATTTGATCCCCTCTTTCAATACCCCTGTTCCTGGCTCCGGATTGCCGGTGACATGGATAATCGTCATATCGCCATTCACTTTTTGCTCTTATCGTTATTACCCGATCCCATAGGGACAGCCCTCTGCTCGTTATGAACGACATTGGGTCGAATCTCATTCATGGGGTTGATGGCATGAGCATCATGAAACGCTGCGGCTCGTTTCAATGACTCTTCCTGTGATGGTGGGCTCTCTCCCGGGTCATTCGCCGTCGGCATACCTAAGACGGGGTCTTTGAAATGACCCATGGGATAGCCCGGATGCTTTGGGAGTAGGCCGGGATTCCCAAACGCCAGTGACCCCATCAACGCCAGACTTATAAAGACTGTTGCCACAACGAGACATCGTTTCATCATTGACATCCTCCTTTCTCTCTTGGCCGAAGCAGGAACAGGAGCGAAAAAAAGGAAATCATTACAGGCCTGCTATGACGCAGGCCTGAGAATCTCTACATTAGGCAGCAACCCGCCCATCACTGGGGAGAATGGTACGGGAGTTCTGGGAAGACCCACTCAGCTCTGATGAGCTTGGAGCATTTCCAACCAACAAAGCCGTGAGGGCGATCATTACACCCGCCGTTAGTCCCATGATGGCAATCACGCCTTCAATAATACCACCCATAACACTCACCTCCTCTCAACCTCACTCTCCAAACATTCCTGATTGATATTTTTAGCCTTCAAAATAATCTCCTGCCCAAAAAAGTCAAGAGACAGGAAAATCGTCTAGTCTGGGTTTGCAACCGGCTTGGTATTGCGGCTGCCCTGCTTCCACCCCCTCAGGTGGCTTGACTTTGTCGAAACCTGAATTAGCTCTATTATAGATACAAGATATTTAAACAGCGGAAGTTGATGCTCCTGAGCAAAGAAGTCATGGCTGGTTGCTTTTACCTGAGTGGGATTTCCGGGACACCAGGCATGAAAAACCTTCTTCTTTAAATTATTCAGACGAAAGGAGAACACACATTATGGAACTCAAAAATCTACTTACCCCCTGGAATTGGTTCAAAAAAGAAGAAGAACAATCTCAACCAGCACGAAGTCAGAACGTATCCAGATCGAGCGACCATCCACTGGCTCGGTTCCATCGTGACCTGGACCAACTGTTTGACAGCGCCTTCCAGGGATTCCCTCTATGGGCGGAAGGAAGGGAAACCGGAAGTTCGTGGGGAGGCTTCATTCTGCCGCACGTCGATATCAGTGAAGACAAGAAGCAGTACACCATTACCGTGGAGGTGCCAGGCGTTGCTGAAAAAGATATTCAAATGACGCTTGCGGACGGGACCTTGATGATTCAGGGCGAAAAACGAACCGAGCAGGAAGATAAACATAAACACTATCATCGAGTCGAACGTTCGTACGGGTCCTTTCAACGCATACTGTCTCTCCCAACGGATGCGGATGAAAACACCATCGAAGCAAAATTTAAAAATGGCGTCTTGACCATCACTATAGGGAAAGATCCCGCCGCAAAACCGGCTGTACGAAAAATTGCTATCACGTAAGGCTTTTCACCTTAGTTCGGTTTGTGACCCGGCGGCTGGCAGAAAACGCCAGCTGCCGGACATCGCAAACATGATTTCTCCTGATCACTCCTCCTCCGGCATCAACGGGCACTACGGCATGCCACCCTCTTGAGATGTAGGCCCCACTCGAGATGGTTCAGTGTTACCTGACATGTAATTGTCTCCTTTTTCCGTAATTTGAGAAAGAGTTTTTCCGCATTTTCCGGTAGGATTTAAACGGCCATGGTGAAGAAGCATGTATTGATTTTTTCGATTCTATTTATAATTTTTTTCGATTTGCCTCTATGCTTCTCAGGGCTTATCTTTTAGATATGAAGGGCTGATAAAAGCTTCGCCGAATCATTCACGACAACACGTCATGACAAATGAAGTTGAACATTCAGATCCTCACCTCAAGGAAAGGAGGTCAAACGATGAAGAACATCATGATGTTATTCGCAGCACTGATCTTCATGGTTGGAGCGGGGGGATACACGTTTGCTGGTAGCACAAAGCCTTCGCTTCAGGTTGCCCCAGTAGAGTGGGGAAGCCATACGGCTGAGTTCCACCTCACCCAGGCCGACAAACTCGAACAAGAGGCCACAGACTTGGCGGCCAAGGTGAGAGGATTGAATCAAAAAGTCGCCAAGTACGAGAAAAAGCCATACCTGGACACCAAGGGATTTTACCGGGATGGTCTAAAAATGATTATTGGGACAACTTTACAAAAGGTAAGTACCCTCCAGGACCAAGTAGCCTGGCATCGTGATGAGGCCTCACGGTTGACGGCTCTTGAAGAAAAGCCTCAAGACCGTGCTTCTAATTCAGAAGATACGACCACTTCTTTGCATGGCACTTCTCGCTCACGCTCGCACAGTGAGAGTCCATCTTAAATAAATCGTGATGAAGTGGAGTGTCTGAATGGGTTGTAAGAAAAAATGGTTCGTCGTACTGAGTACTGTAACTGGGTTGTTAGGACGGGGAACCTATCAGGAGCAGTTGAAATCATCTCGAAATTGAAAGGAGGATGAGCTTGCGAGGAGAAGCACGCATCGCTAGGCTGTGGCCCATGTTGATGATATGGATCCGCAATTTGGGCTTCCTTAAAGGAGGATACAGACCACGAGCCGGGGTTCCTCCGTCCCAGGGAAAAAGTGGCGTAGCCGGATGGGGGATCGAGCCGGGCCTCGTGTTGTGAACGGAGCGTTTCTCTTGGGCAAGGGAAATCACGTCATCTCCATGAGAAAAATTTTATATGACTGGTCCGGCCCTTCCCATGATTCCCTTATTTTCCAGCCAATCTAGCGGTTCTTTGTTTGGCGAGATCTGAAAGCGCGAGGAATAACGTGTAATGCTCCCCTTTCGAGCCACCTCTTAAAAATAAAGCAGGTGGTGATAATTAAGCCAATCCATCTGTTTACTATCACTGACTCAAGAGTTGTCCAGTCAATCTCACACCTCCAATCCAGAATTAATGCGTAGGCTTTCTCGTAGCCACATATAGCCAGTGGCATCGATCCCTCCAATTTTCCCAACCAATTCGCGTTAATCCACATATTTCCTCAAAATCTTCCTGAGAAAGTATAGAAGGTACAAAGAAGCCGGAGCACAAGCAAAAGAGCATGTGGGGTTTTCCCTGACCGGACTCAGGTAATTACATCAAATGGGAATGCACGCATGGCATGTCCGTTAGATACCCATTTTTCTTTGGAATTTCTTAGCATCTCCATACGGAGCAAAATCAATGTGATGAGCCGGTGGATGAAACTTCCCGCCGCTTTGGTGTTGGATGGGACAGAACACTTTTTCTGTTTCGGCTGCAATTCGAGAAGCGTATTGGAGTAATCCATTGGCGTATCCACAATAGAGACAACCGGCTTTCTGAAACGGATTCAGATAGGGAAGACGATGCCGGTCCAGCCGGATATACTCTCGACCTGATAGGAGCGGGAGTCCCAGTAAAGGGAAAACCACCCGCTGATACACTTCCACACAGAGATCGAGAACCCACAAAGGGATGATCATCGCATAGATAAAAGGCGTGGCCACCAGAATAGTCCCATGGGGAATAAGGTTCATCCAGCGCCAGCTTTTGTATTTCCTGCCGTATTGAAAACGCGACCAAACGTTGTCCATAACGTTAAACACCGTTTCAATTTCCCAAATGTAACACTCAACCCCCTTCCCACTGCCGATTCAACGCAAATAGCCCCACATGGACTCCTATTTCAGGATATACTTTTGACCTTAGAAGTTCCCCTTTCCATTCTTGGAGTTACGTGAGTGTGAATTGGTAAAAAGCCGCCAATGATCAATTATATGATGGCTTCAACTATTTGAATAATCATGCTTTCTATAAAGGCAAGTCATTTCATTTATCCCCCAAATCGGAGATCCGTATATGAGAATTGCATAAATTCCCCATGAATAATATGCTTTCCGTGACTTCCTGGTTTTGATGAATTAAAACGGCCCATCTTCATAAATCATCCCTCCTAAATGAGTCATTTCGAAAATCCCCGAATACACTCTTCGTTCAATTATCCTTGAAGCCCGATATCGAATCATGAACGTTACCGGGTAACGGGATTTCCATAACGTCCGTCTCTTGACTCCAGAATTGTTTGGTCTTATTTCACAAACAGGCAGGAGCGTTACTCCGGTTCAACAGCGCGGCATCCGACATCCTATTGACTCGACCCCCTACACGGGAAATGACAGGAGGTGCCCCATGTTCGAATTGCTTATCTTTGGGTGTATTGGAGTGATCGTATTTATCAATGCGCTGATTCTGAAATGGTTCATTGGATTTTTTGAATGAACTATCCAGGAAACAGATACAAGCTTTTAAATATTTTCGGAAGCTTTAAGGCTTTGTCGTTATTGATGGGAAACAAGACTGCTTGGATGAGAGTGCTTTTCCCAAAATCGAATCTACTTCGTGAGGTCCAATGATGAGTCAATCCCAAACAAGTCATAGATGGAATGGACGACGCGTGGTCACCTTCATGTTCATTGGCATGGCCCTGCTGATCGCTGGTATATATTTGGGCCTGGGAATCGCCGGGGACTCAAGTCTCCTGCCAGGCCTCTCACCACAATTGAAGGTTGGCGACACGTCTTTTTCGGATTCCTCGCCACAACCCTTGGTGACCGGGGCGCTCCCATTGGGGCAACAAGACGCCCAGGCTCAGAGCACCGCACTTATTCAGGTAGCCAAGCTGGCGCGTCCCGCTGTGGTCAATATTTCCACAACCGGCACGGCCAAAACCCCGGAAACATTGCGATCACCCTTTTTTGATGATCCCTTTTTCCGTCGATTTTTCGGGGATGAATTTGAGCGGCGTTTCGAACCTCCTCCATCCCCTCGTCAGGAAGGCGGAGGCTCGGGAGTCATTGTGAGTGACGATGGGCATATCATCACCAATAATCATGTGATTGAAAACAGTGATACCATTCAAGTGCTGTTATCCGACAAACGGACTTTTTCAGCCAAGGTCATAGGGGCTGATCCCAAAACAGATCTGGCTCTACTCAAAATAGAGGCCAAGGATCTGCCTGTCTTGCCATGGGGAGATTCCCATCAATTACAGGTCGGTGAAATTGTGATGGCCGTTGGCAATCCCTTCGGGCTAAGCCAGACCGTCACCATGGGAATTGTCAGTGCGGTGGGTCGGGCCAATGTGGGGATTGTCGATTATGAAGACTTCATTCAGACCGATGCGGCAATCAATCCCGGCAATTCGGGTGGGGCCTTAGTGAACCTCCAGGGAGAGTTGATCGGGATCAATACGGCCATTTTCAGCCGCTCCGGGGGATATATGGGCATTGGCTTTGCCATTCCCAGCAACATGGCCAAGTCCATTCAGGCCAGTCTCATTCAGCATGGGAAGGTGGTCAGAGGATGGCTGGGCGTTTCGATTCAGGATATCACGCCGGATCTCCAAGCCCAATTTGATAATCCTGATACGCAGGGTGCCTTGGTCAGCGAAGTGATGGAAGACAGCCCTGCAAAAAAGGCCGGTATCCAACGCGGCGATATCATTCGAAAATATGATTCGCAGACCGTGGCCGACACCCGGCATCTCCGATCTTTGGTGGCGGAAAGTGTGCCCGATTCCCCCGTAACCTTACATGTCCTCCGGAATGGAACCCCCCGTGAATTCCAAGTGACCCTTTCGGAAATGCCTAAAGATGTCAGGGCACTCGCCTCGACGGGAGAATTGAGAGGACATCATGCCTTATCGGGGATCACCGCGGAATCCATGCCCCTAGGGGAAAAGGGCATGAAAGTGATAAAGGTTGATCCCGAGAGCGCCGCTTTCCGGGCCGGCATAAGAGAGGGCGACATTATTCTCGAAATTAACCGTGAAGCCGTCAATAACGTGGAGGACTTTCAACGGTTAACAGGGAAAATCGGATCCAAAGAAAGAGTCTTGCTGCTTCTCCAACGCGGACGGAGCACGATCTTTTTCTCCATTACCCCCTAATGTTGAATGGATGAAGGTTTCTGGATCCTGCGAAATGGGGGGCACCCCTTGAGTGCCCCCCACACTGAAAAACTGAGCCACCAAAAATTTTGGCATGAAATTTCGGTCCATAAGAAAAAGTTCGAATTGAATTTCATTGTTTATGGCTACAAAAGGAGGTGAGATCCCGCCATTTGGTCGAAAAGAAAGGACTTATACAGGCTCTGAACCGGATTGTGATATCCAAGGCTGATACACATGAAGCGTACTAATCCTCCTTCGTCCGCTACAAACGATGATACGAGTCCCCGGCTCATAGGTACTCCGCTACGAAATTTTCTCAAAGAGGCTTTCACGGCCTTATCCTGGGCTCTTGTATTCTTTTAGGGAAACACGCTAGCTTTACATCTTGTCCTTCTCCATGAGCCGAGCCCTTTCTTAATTTAGTCAAGGATTTTTATCTATGGCATCCGCACAACGCGATCTTTACGACATACTGGGAGTCAAAAAAACCGTTGACGCCAAGGAGCTCAAAAAAGCTTATCGTCGACTGGCACGTCAATATCATCCGGATTTACATCCTGGCGAAAAAAAGACGGAAATGGAAAGGAAATTCAAAGAGCTAAACGAAGCCTACGAAGTCCTTGGGGATGAGGAAAAAAGAAAAAAGTACGATCAATACGGCATGAACTGGAAAGAAGCCGAGGCCTATGAACGGGCCCGCCAACAGGGGGGCGGAGCGTATCCGGGGGGAGGGCCTGGCGGGTTTACCCAGGGAGGCGCCGATTTCAGTGATATTTTTGAGAGCATGTTCCGGCAGGGGGCTCAACGGGAAGGGGCCGGTTTTCGTGGCTTCGCGATGGCGGGGGCCGACCTGGAAGCCAATCTGCCGATCTCACTCCGGGAAGCCTTCACCGGCACGCGCCGCGCCTTAAATCTTTCTGATGCCGGTGGAACGCCTCGCTCAATCGAAGTTCGCATTCCAGCCGGCGTTCGAGATGGCGAACGACTTCGGGTGAAAGGAAAAGGCGCGCCCGGTCGCGGAGGAGGACCACCAGGGGATTTATTTTTTCATGTACAAATTGCCCCTCATCCCGTGTTTCAACGCAAAGATTCAGATATTGTAGTCACCCTTCCCCTTTGGCCGTGGGAGGCCGTATTGGGCACCGACATTCCAGTGCCCACGTTATCGGGAACGGTTCGTTTGAAAATTCCCGCCGGGAGCCAGTCCCAACAGCGAATGCGTTTAAAGGGCAAGGGCCTGCCCAAACGAACAGGAGGACATGGAGATCAATTTGTGATTCTGGACATCGTTACCCCTGAGGCTCCTTCTTCCGAGGAACAACAACTCTATGAGCAATTAGCTAAGTTCGATCACCCTGATCCCCGTTCAACCCTTCTTCGTGAGGCCGCCAATGAATGACAATTCAGAACCATCATTAGAACAGGTGACCGCGGAAATCATTTCCTTCGGAAGAATTCGCCGGGAAGAAGTCTGTGCCCGACTAGGGATCGGCGAAGACATGCTGGAGGTCTGCTTGCAATGGGAAATCATTCAACCACCGGAACCGGACCCGGAGGGGACGGTCTTGTTTCCCGAAGACGCCATTGATCGCTTAAGCCGCGGGCTCCGGTTACATCGAGATTTAGGAATTAATTGGCCGGGAGTCAGCGTGGCTTTGGAATTGTTGGACCGCATCGAGGAACTGGAACAACAGATTCACAATCTTTCCAACCAGTAGACTCCAGCGATGCCTTAGTTCTTAAGAACAACCCTTAAGATCGACAGACCAAGACCTCCCACCATAACCGCCGACCAGAAAACGATCAGTCTTCCCCCCTCCCTTTGTAGATGTCGAAAATGAACACAGAGCGATTGCCCCGCCTGCCGGTTTGGCCAATCTAAGAAACCATCCCGAAAAGCAAATCCGCTTTCTACTTCTCCTCTCTGTCAGTTCTATCTGGAATGTCTCAAACCTCCATCCGGTTTGGCTCCCCCTCAATCCCGGAACTTCCCCGGACTCCTTAGCCAGCACACACGAGCCATTAATTCCCCATCTTTTGAGGCATGTTCATGCCAGTCTCACCCCGGCTATAAACTTCAGTCACTACGGCGCTCCATTGAATCGGAAATCATTTGGATTTCACCTGGTTGGCACTCCAGAAAATGATGGAAAAGCCAATGAGATCATTCACCAATCAGCCTGTAGGTTACGGCAATCATCAGAATAAGGGGCGCTTCATGAGGTTTCTCTTCATCATTTTCATGGGCATCCTGTTGTCAGCGCTGGTGGCAACAGCCGTCGGGTCCCTATCCGGCGAACTGATTCATCGACTTTTTTTAACCGTGAATGAGACATTGATCCAATAATATTGTGCCTTTATCCCCAAGCAAGACAACTCGTATATCGGCATCGCTCTCCACGAAGTCCAGACAATATAGCTCTTACCCCAAATCTTGACATCCTTAACGTTCTGAAGTTTGCAATTAATGTCGACGGTAGGCCATATCCCGCCATTGTCAAATTGCCTGACGTGTCAATTATCCTTCCCAGCTCAACCGACATCGGTTGAACAATTATCACTCCCCCACTCTGTAGATTGGGGCAAAGTGGGACGGATGAACCCCTTCGGCCTGTGGCAGGATGGGGCATTTTCAATATGCCTTTTTCTTCAATACATTGCCAACGACATCAAAAAAAATTTTTGTGGGTGACATTTTCGTTCTTTCTTATACAGAAAAATTCGATTACACACGGCGGCATGAATCTTGGACTTACTTAAAATTGGCGTTACACCAGTAATGTATTCACTATGAAAAGCGAGGCACTCATGATGGCAATTTCAAAACGGCAAGGTTATTCCACATCCTACAAAAAGAAAGAACTGACAGGGGATGATCCCTATTCAATGAAATCGGCCCCCAAGGGAATCCTTCAGTGTCCGGAATGTCAGGCCGTGTATCACCGAAAACGTTGGAGCCTTCCCGGAACGTCCTCGCCTCGTTCGTCCAAATCCACCGGTGCTGCTCCCCAAAAACCAACCAGGCAGGTCATGGTTCCACAAAGCTTTGTCTGCCCTGCCTGCCGGAAATTACGAGACGGCTATGCGGAAGGCTACCTGACCATTCACTGGCCGGACTGGAGCACACACAAAGCTGAAGTTTTAGGTCTCATTCATAACGAGGAAAGTCAGGCCAGTCGCAACAATCCTCTGGAACGGATCATGGCCATTCGCACACGTCCTGACGGAGCGGATATCGAAACAACGACGGAGCACTTTGCACAACGCCTGGGGAAACATCTCGATCGGGCGTTCAAAGGAAAGATCGCCTACCAATGGTCACATAAAGACAAATTAGCGAGAGTCGAATGGCAAGGCCCCAAAGGCTCGGTACGTTCGCGCCAAAAATCCAAAACATCACAAACTCAAAACTAAGACGGATCGCCTTCGCATCCCGGGCCTCATCCGATTATGCCTTATGGACACTCACAAGGAGAAACATCTCATGAAATCGCGCATCATGGTTTGGAGTCTGACACTGCTAATCGGATGGCCCTTAACCACTATAGGCCAGGAACCGCAGGTCGATCCTATGCAAGGCGAGGTTGTGTATCAGGACCACTGCCTGAGGTGCCACGGTATTCAGGGAAAAGGCGATGGACCGGACGCTGCCGCGCTCGTCGTCCCCCCCGCCAATTTTCAACGCACGGAATCCAGGGCCAAATCAGAGACGGACCTCCGTTCAGCAATCATCTGGGGACTGGCCTTCAGTCCTATGCACGGGTGGTGGAACAAACTCAGTGTCGAAGAAATTCGCGCAGTCACCGCCTACATTAGACGAATAGCGCCTTTTGAACCTTCGGTGCCATAAAATTAGGTAGGGAAAAGACTGCCATGAATCTGGAAGAAAGGGCTAGCTTTAGGGGATTCACTCAGGGTTAAATAGAACATCATTAAAGTAGGTATGACTTGTTTCTCACTTTTATACCAGAGAGGAATTCCTATGAGACTTACAATTCTACTCTTGATCGTGATGGGATCCCTTGCCGGATTCGACAACCTCTGGATGACCGAGGCAAAAGCCCAATCAGGCCATCCCTCCCAAATGGCCACCACCGAATCACCTTCGGTCTCAAGTGAGGAAACAATCAAGGCGGATCCGGTTTGCGACCCAAGCCGCCGGCCAAAAATTACAAAAATTGAGCCCGATGAGTTTCAACCAGGCGCTAAAGTGACCATCATTGGAGAAGATTTTGGGCAAAAAAAGGAATGTCTGCATTCGGTCACGTTCGGGTATGAAAATGCGAAGGATTTCACCCTCAAGGGGAATGAGAGAATAGAAGCAACGGCGCCTGACAACCTTTCCACAGGAATAATTTTTGTGAATGTCGAGACTGGTGGCGGTTCAGTACGGTCCGCAGTGCTCATCAAGAAAAAGGAATAAAACCTAAACGCGGCAGAATGGGGTTGCCCCGGAGCAAACGGGTTCCCAGTTGAACAGGAGATGCCAATTGGGATGGACCCCACCGGGGTGACGATGGATTGACCCCGAAGGTTTTTGAAGATATGGGGCTCTGAATCATTTATTTTGATTGTTATTCAAATGAAACCTTTGCACTCATCTGTGAGAGCGATCATCGTCTCGACCATCATCAGCCTGATACCCTTCCTCCCGGCTTTAGCCATGGAAGAGCAGGTCCAACCCGGCAAAGCGCTCTTTCAACAATATTGTCAAGATTGCCATGGTCCTCAGAGAGATGGGAGAGGAGTCCTTCGTCCTTTCCTGGAACAGGATCCTGCCAATTTGACCTCGCAGATGACACAGACCAAAACCGACCAGCAACTCTTTTCCATAATCAAAAAAGGGGGAGGCGAAATGCATGGCTGGGCGGACACCTTCACCGATGAACAGGTCCTGGACCTGGTGCATTACATCCGTGCACTCTCACCGTAAGCCTCTTGCCACACAGCATCGCGGTCAGGCATGAAGCGGATGATGAAGCATTCCGCAACACTCACCTGAGACATATCCTATTCAAGATACGCGGCGTAGACCAGCGTTTGGAGAATCGTCAACGGCATTCCGATCCAAGTAAAAGTCCTGAAACTCAAGGTGTAACCTTCCTGCTCCGCCCGCTGGATAATTATCACATTACTGGCCGCAGCAAGAATCATCAGATTACCCGCAATCGTACTTCCGACAGCCAAAGCCAGAAGGCCCATGAGGGAACCACCGGCTTCGGACACCAGAGGCAGATATAAGGCCACCAACGGAACATTCGAAATCAGTTGGCTCAGAATGATACTGAGACCAAGAATGGAAGGCAGGGAGGTGAAGTCCATCTGCAGGTGCGCGGTCCACTCCTGGAAAACTCCCGTCTGCCAGACACTCGCCATTAAGACGAACATGGCGGCAAAAAAGAGCAATGTGGACCAATCCACCTGCCGCAGCAATTCCAGACGCCGTCGACTACACACCAGCAGCGGCAACGCGGCAGCCATAGCCAGAAAGCTCAGCGGAAACTCCAGCGGCACAGCCAGAGACACACACGCAATTTTCACCGCAATCAGGCCGATTATCAGAAACAGTGCCAGACGGGCCAACCGTGCCAGAGCAGGATCGCTTACGGCCACGACGCTATGCACGAGAGCGGAGGCGTGAAACGCCTTCGGCCACATGACCCGTAAGACCAGATATGTCAGTACCAGATTGAGTAAAGTGGGGAGTGCCAGGGCCTGAAGAAAGGTCAGAAAAGGAGAAGGAACCGGCCCGTCAATCGCAATCAAAAGATTTTGAGGGTTCCCAATGGGGCTCAACAGGCTCCCGGTCGTCACGGCCACGGCTAACGTCATCAGGAGTAAGCAGGGTTCGATGCGATGTTCACGGGCTAACCGCAGGACTAAAGGCGTCCCGACGATAGCCAACGTGTCGTTCATCAATACCGCCGAAGCAAGTCCTGCCCCGAATAGGATCATCAGGACCACCCCGTCAACTGATTTCACCCGATGCAAAATCCCATAGGCAAGCGAGGAAAGGTAGCCGCTAAGAATCAATGCCTCCCCAACCACAAACATCCCGAACAAAAACACCATCACATCCAGATTGATGGCCTGTAAGGCCGAAAGGGGGGAAATCTGGCCGGTTATCAGAACCAATACGGCACCGGCAGTCATGGCGTGCCAGATCTTTACAGAGATGCCACCGATTTTCCGGCATGCAATGACCAGATACACACCCAGCAGAATGAGCAGGGAAAGATTCATGTGGAAGAGGTCGTCAAGACAAGTTCATGTAACGCGCAGTCAAATAAGAAGTGACTAGGATTGCCATGGTGTCCTACCGTCTATCGAGAAATTTTATGATATCGCCTTGGATATCCGGGGTCGTGACCAATTCAGTATGTCCAACCTCATAGTCCCGTAAGATGGAGTGAAAGCTCTGACGATAGGCTTCCGGAAGCCAAGCGGATGACACCGTGACTGTTCCATCTCCATCCGCATAGACAGTAGGATGATGCCCTTCAGGACCTGCGGCTAAGGGGTCTGGATCCTCAAACAACAAGGAATCAGAGGACTTTCCAGGGTTTCCCGTCCACACCCCTTTGGCCAAGGTCGATGTGCCTTTCGCATACAGGTACAAAAGGGAGGGTTGATAGGGGCTTGGCAGAGAGAGAGGTGCATGAAGTCGTTCTAAAAACTGTTCCGATCGACGAAGCCAAAAGGACAGGTAGGCGGCACGCCGATCAACGATGTCTTTGGATAAGGTTTGTATATGCTTGAGCAGTCCCCATTTGGACTGTCGCCACTGTCCGGTATTTCTGATCACACCGTATAAGGGCTTCAGTTCCGGTGTGAGCAATTGATCAGATTCGGCAACCGGCAGGAGATAGTAACTGGCGGGGAAAGACGCGTAAGCCTCATAGCTGAGCAAAGAGGAGTTCCAACCAAAGATCGCCCCATAGTTCATGTTTCGAAACGAACTCATGGCTCCAAGGAATGGGACGCCGGCCATCACCACGCGGCTGATTTTCCCTGCTCCCTCCCAGGTCTCCACCGCCGTATCGAGATCCTGGGTGCCATACCGTAAATAGTAGCTGACGATCAAACCGCCCATACTATGCGCAACAACAGAAATATCCTTTTTCTCTTGGTCCCGAAGCCTGCGGATGAGGGCGTCCAAGCTGTGAACAGCATCCATGAGATCCCCCCGCCAATCATAGGTAAACGGAATCACGTCCCGGCTTGTATTGTTGGAGCTCCGCAGCCGTTCCAGCAATGAACCATAGACATCGACGGAGTAGAGGAGCGGAACGACACGGACCGCATCAAGAATGGCGTCGGGTTTCAAGGCAGTCGTTTCTTCAAAACCTAGGCCGGGCACGGGAATAGTCAATGCCTGCGTGCCGAACAGCAACTGGTTGAGAGAAATAAACACCAGACTGCCATCAGACTCGCGAACCAAACGCGTGCCGTAATACCCAGGGACGACGATGATCGCCGAATCGAATGTCCGGGAATGCTCGTGTGAGGAAATCGTTTTCTGACTACAGCCTGACACCATAAGGAACACCATCAATACGGGCAGACCATTCACGAAGTTCATGAAATTTCCCATACGTCTTGTGCAAACCCGCATTTCATCCCTACCAACGAAGAAATACAAGATGGTCCTCTTCACTTCTTATTCTTCTCATTTGCCCCATACTGAAGAAAGCCGGAAAATGAGCCCCCAGGGTAGCCAGGTGAAATGGAGGGGAAAAGGTAAATAACCGGCCATAGACAGGAATAAAAATAAGGATATCTCGAAGATGAATACTGAGAGTGGATTGAAAGCAATCGGTCAGAAAGAAAAATCTCCACGACCACAGTGGTGCAAGGGTATGGATCAATGACCCTTCACCTGACCGATGCTTACATAAAAAGTCATGACCGCTCAAGAAAAAGAGCACAGATGGCCTGATAGAGTTCTTTATCGGTCCCATTTTTCTGAAGACACTCGACCGCGCCGGCGTCGAGCATCGCCGCCCGAATCTCCTTTTCATCGAGCATGGACAAACCAATGACTTTAATAGCCGGCCATTCACGACAAATGTACCTGGTAGCTTCAATGCCGTTGAGTTTTGGCATATTGTTATCCATGACCACGACGTCCGGCTTTAACTGAGGCACCAACATCAAAGCTTCTTCACCGTCTTTGGCATCTCCCACTATCTCTAAATTCTGATATCGTGCCAGCAATTTCTTCAAGCCCTTTCGAAGCGTCGCATGATCGTCAACTAACATGACACGAATCCGCGAAAGGGTTGAGGTTTGTCCGGTGTTCGTTGCCTCTTCGGGTTGTACATTCACCCCGGGCGTTCCCTCCCGGGTTGCCTGTTCAAAGCATCCATGGGGAACCTGTTTCTTGCCAACCTCTGGTGGGATGGACTCCTCAATCGGCAACACTAACCTCACATGTGTGCCAATCTCTGGGGCCGAAGTAAGTTCCACCCGCCCACCCATCGCCTCCATCCGCTCCTGGACCGCAAACAAACCCAGATGACCGGGCTCCATGGCTTGCACCAACGCATCACCATGCAGCCCCTTTCCGCGATCCTCCACCGCAATGCACACCTCGCCGCGCTGTCCCGAAGACATCCGAACAGTCGCCTCATTCACGCCGGCGTGTTTGAGCACGTTAAATAATAATTCGCGGACCGACTGAAACAAGAGGATCACCCGATCTTCGGAAAGATGAGCAGGGTGATAGGCACCGGTATGAACCTCCACCCGTAGACCATGTTTTTCCATCCTCTCGGCCAGCCACTTCAATGACACTGCCAACCCGGCTTCATGCAAGGCGGGGGGACTCAGTTCGGCGATGGTCGTACGCGAATACGTCAACGCCTGCTGCAGGACGTCCTCCAATTCCCTCATCAACCCCTCCGCCTCCGGAGAGAGCGGCACATTCTTCTTCAATTCATATAATTTCATTCTTCCCACCACCAGCAATTGCACGAGATAATCGTGCAAATCACTCGCCAACTTTCGACGCTGGTGCTCTTCGGTCAAACTGAGTTGGGAGGCCAATGAACGGAGGCGATTCTTCGAAGACAGCAACTCTCCGGTTCGGGTTTGCACACGGACTTCCAATTCATCCTTCCAACGGCGCAGTTCCGCCTCAGCCTGCTTGCGCTCGGTAATATCTTGAAAGACGATGACCACACCCACAATTTGGCCATTATGGTCTCGCAGGGGTGAAGAGGAATAGGAAACCGGAAAGAAACTCCCGTCTTTCCTGATAAAGGTATCCTCAAAGTTTCTCAAAACCTTACCGTTGTGGAAGACTTGAAAGCCTGGACATTCTTCTAAGGGAAATGGTGACCCGTCCGGATGTTTGTAATGCGCCACCTGATGCATTGAGCGACCAAGCAATTCTTCGGATTTCCATCCCAGTAATCGTTCCGCCTCCGGGTTCATATAGGAGACCAGACCCTGCGAGTCGATGGTGTACAGACCCTCCCCCATATTCATCATGATGGTCTGATTCAGCGCGAGAAGCCGGCGCGCCTCAGCCTCGCTTTCCAGGAGCAACTGCTCAGCCTGCTTCCGCGCAGTCATGTCAATAGCCATGCCGCCGATCAGGACCGGCCGGCCATCGGGCCCCAGTATGGGAAATTTGCTCACGATCGAATGATGGAGCACGCCATCCTGATGTTTGAGGGTCTCAATCACCTGGACTCCGGCTTGACTCATCAACGCCTGTCGATCGTTCTCCCTGAATTGGTCTACTACCGCCGCCGGGAATATGTCCTCATCGCGTTTGCCAAGGACCTCCTCACGTGAAGTCTGAAATACCAACCCGGCGGCCTCATTAACGTAAACGTACCGCCCCCCCAGATCTTTGATCCAGGCCAGACCGGGCAAATGGTGCATGAATTTATTGAATCGTTGTTCGCTCTCCTGCAAGGCTTTTTCGGCCTGCGTTCGATCTTCCACGTCAAGGTATTTACCAATCCATTCCCGCACCACACCATCCACATTCCGGATCGGTACACCTCGCGCTTCGAAATGGCGGTAATCATTACTTTGGGCATGCCACAGCCGCCCTGAAGATTCATAGAGCGTTTCAGACACGCACGCCGCATTCCAGGTCCGTTGAATGGTTTCCCGGTCATCAGGATGAATGGCCTCAATCCAGCCGAAATCACGCGATTGCTCCCAGGACTGGCCGGTATAAGAGGACCATCCCGGTTGGGGTACCATAAACCGGCCTTTAGCATCGGTGGTCCAGACAATAGACGTAATCGCCGCCGTTAGTGAGCGGTAACGTTCCTCGCTTTCGCGCAAGGCCTCTTCAGCCCGTTTCCGCTTGGTAACGTCCACCAGGGTCACCACTATCCGATCAAAGGCCTGATCGGGGGAAGGAAAGCTGATGGTGAACAAAACATGGAGACGGTCACCTCGAAGAGTTTTCAGGATCATTTCTGATTCGAAAAACCGTTGACGTTCAGCAAGGGTTACCAATGCCTCTAGAAACACCGCGCGGGTTTCCGGCAGAAAAATTTTGTGAAGCGATTTCAATAGTTCCGAACGTGTTGCCGCGCCAAACATCTTAACCGTGGAAGGGTTCACATCACGAACTTTCACCAGTCCCACAGCCCGTTCCACCACATCAGGATGCTCCATGCAATAGCGTCGAAAATTTTGCACACCATCTGTAGCGAGTGAATCGATCAAAGCTTTGACCTCTGAAAAATCTTCCTCCCAGATGGAAACCCCGACACCCTCAAATATATTGCGGAAATGTTCTTCACTCATAGGCAAAAGAGTTCTTTCCGATCGTTTACCAAAAGGAGTAGATGGGCGACAGGCTTTTCATAGGCAAAAAGTCCGTGAAGATACAACCGACGGTTCAATGGATACAGGAAAAAAGAAGGGAGATGCTGGGTGGCTTGAAGTGATATGGAATCCAATCGAGTAGAATCCATGGGTTCGCTTCCTATATGAACCAGATCATATTCTGAAGCGATCCTTTCACGATATAGACTTTTGTGCACATAGCGTGGAGATGGAAAGCAGCTTATGAAAATTTCAAAGGGGATACACGTCCATTGTAAGATCTTCACGTACCAAACACAATTCTCGAATATTTTGAATATTCCACATGACGAGGGCCAGATAGCAGGGCTCATGGGGGCCAGCCGAATCAATGAAGAATCCGGTAGGGGAACTCTGGTGGCGACCGTTCACAAAGACCAGACTGCCGTTAACCAGGAAGGGGATGTGCTTGTGAAATTTGAATATCTCTTCCGACCGAAATCAAATCCACACAGCATTCATCAAGAAAAACACCGCTCCCCCAACACTTCTCCTCATGCGAATATTGATCGACTCTTTGCGGTCTCCTCACTATCGCCATGCGTATTCGGACTACCCTTGCGTTTACGATTACAGATAAAGGGAGTGTTGAATAAAAAAGATTTTCAAGGGAAAATTTGCCCAGGATTAGATTACTCTTCAAAGGCTCCGGGTCGGTTCAAAAAAGCATGCCCTGAGTCTTCCCGAAGGGTCCGTCCAGCAAGGCCGCAGCCGTTTTTACGCGCGGAGCGTACACGTAGTACGTGAGCACGGAAAAATGGCGAGAACGCCGCTGGCGGCTTTTTTCAACAGACCCATAAAGAGAAATGACCATGCGATAGGAACCTTCCTAGAAACGCTGTCCACTTCACCTTCTCTAACTGAGAGAAAAAGACAGATCAAGGGAGTGAGTCAGGAAACGACTTGAGTGTGAAACAATTGAATTATGCAAATTTCCATCAGTTTTAAGCCCGGCCATAAAAGCGCAATGAGGGGGCAAAAGGGTTTGCCCAACAAGCCCGCATATTGTTCGACGTCCGGTAGAGATAACCATTTTTGCCACAGGGAGCGTCCAGGTGAGTAGGCGAACATGACACACGGACAACCTGCCAACGGGTAGGCAATCTGATGAAGCCAGTGAACGCCGCTGGATAAATTTTTTCAACGCTCCCGCCACACAAAATATGCCAGGAAATAGGATTGAACTAAGAGGTGAGGTGAAAGCTCGAATTTTTATGTCATTGAGGGCGGTCACGGAGACATAACTCAGTTTTGCTGAACTTCCTTCCTGTCTAAGGCATCGGTGAGCGCGACCTTTGCCTGTTCATCGTTCGGGTTGAGCTGTATGGTCAATCTTAGTTCTTGAATGGCCCGGTCCAAATCCCCTTGCTTGAGGAGGGCCAGACCCAACTGCCGGTGAGCAACACTCAAGCCCTGGTTCGCACGAGAATCATCGGGACGAAGGTCGACAAGTGTCTGGTAGACTTCGATTGCTTCCTGCCACGCCCCGCTTCGGGTCAACGCATCACCCAAATAACCATAGGCCTCCCCAAGGATAGATCCAGAGGGCTGCAAACCAATGGCATGGCGATAGGCCGTTAATTCCCCTTCCCGGTCGTCCTTCTGACCGAGAGCAAGTCCTAGGCGCATCCATGCTCCGGCATCGTCGGGGTGCTGACGGATCACGTGCTCCCAGGCGGAAATCATGTGATCGACCAAGTCCCGCTTGCCGATCAACCACTCCAACCGGCCATGCACCTCGGCCCCGTGCCTGAGTTGAATGGCCTTCCGCCAGGCGCTGCCAGCCTCTTCGAATCGCCCCGTTTTCCCAAGGGCATAGGCCAGATTAAAATACGCCGGGGCGACATCCGGATTATCGGGCTGTCGCCGGATCGCTTCCTGATAGACGGCAATCTCTCCAGTCAGATCTTCTTTCTGCCCCAGCGCGATACCGAGACCCACATAGGCCATGGTCTGATCGGGTTGGAGACGAATCGCTTCCCGCCATGCCTGAATTTCACCCTCGACATCCCCCGATTGACCCAACGCAGTCCCAAGGCTGGCATGAATCAGCGCTTCGTCTGGATGCAACCTGGCCGTCTCCTCCCACCTCTCCACGACGCGATCAATCTGTTGTTTGTGCCTGAGGGCCAATTCAAGATTGCGTCTGGCAGGGACCTGTGCCGGATTTAATCGCAACGCGGAGCGCCAAGCGAAAATGGCCTGATCAAGATCACCAGCCTGCTCAAGCGCATAGGCCAGATTGACATAGACTTCAGCAAAACGGGAGTCGTCCGGAAATAACCGGACCGCCTCACGGTAGGCATGAATGGCACTTTCCGTGTCGCCTTTTCGTCCCAGCACATATCCTGCGTTATAGTGTGCGTCGGCATTTTCAGGGTCCAGGGTAATGGCGGACTGAAAGGCCGAAAGGGCCTCATCCAGATTTCCGCGGTTCAGCAGGTGTTGCCCGTGCTCAAAATGAGCCTGCGAAAGATTCGGAAAGGGTTCTGCCGCATGGAGATTGCCGGGCAACGACAGGAAAACCTGTCCCACACTTAACAGAAGACCGAGTCTGAGAATTGTGAGAAGAACCGTCCGAGAAGCAAAGCAGAAACAGGGAAAAACTAAAATTAGGGGTAAAGAAAGAACCGGAATGGGCACGCGGGCTATAGGAAATCCCCCTACCGCAAATAAGCGGCCACCCGCCACACCGCCTTGGGGAACAGACACGGGAGCGACCATCACGGCGTCCTCCCAACTGTGAGCGAGTTTTATTGTAAATCAACCGGATGATCTATGCCAGGGGGTGCCTCGCCACCACGAGGACACCGGGGAAACGCGCAAAATTTTGAACACTTGCAAGAGAAACTTAGATCACAGACGAGGCATTCCGTGCCAGGGCGCATGCCCCCGGAGTTTTCATCATGAGGGATGATATGACGATGAGATTCGGCATTGACTCATAGTTAGTGAGCCGGCCCTAGGTTTCCTCATCGCCCTCAAGACAATTGGTACATTCATCCAATTTTGGGTCACCATGGCGGCTACAAAAATGACGGCCGCATTGCCGGCAGGTCATAAAACTCATGCGAATTAAATCCGCATGCTCACACACATAACAATTCTTTTCTCGTTTCGCTTTTGGCATCGCTCTTCTCCTTAAATGGCAATCTTCTCAAAGAATCTCAAGACACAGAGCGCACAAGACACGCCCCGAAGACACAGATACGGCGCCAACGATTTCAGTGTGTCATGGCCAAGAGTGGCCTTAGACCATCTTCATGAAATTGGCATGAATGTCAGGGAGGGCGTGCATCTCGCAATGACGAGGGGAGCGGACGCTGATCCGTAACAGGGAGGGGGAGCCTACCGCATGATCGAACCTTCTGGCAATGCTTAACGAGCCTTTAACACCTCTAGCCCTTCTACGGGATGGAGGGCGGGCAAAATTCCAAGGGACCTTGGCCTCCTGCAGATGATGGGTTTACAATCCTTTCCTCACGTTCGAAAGACATCTCAGTCCTTCTGCGGAATGTCAATTGGGATTGCGATCCTCAGGATCGCTCAATTTTTAAGGCAGCGCGTCATTATTCGATTGCAAATTGTCGACATTTTGGGTATGTCTATCCATTCTGAAGTGGTCCCTGTTTGGCAAAATTCTCACTTATTCAGCGATATGCACGAAAGACAAAGGCAGAAATTGGTACAGATCAGGTAATTCCCCTACGGTGGCCTTTATGCGTATGGCCACATGCCGGCAAAGAGCGTGGCATGGACCCGGTGTTTCCAGGTCCATGCCATCAACAGGTAAATCCCTAAGAGAGGGAAAACCGCTACGCTCTCCATGTGCATTCCACAATCATCAAGTGCAATTTTCTCAATGGTTCACAGAGGAATGGCGAACAAGAAACCTTCCGGTACACCTTTGTCACTTGTGTATCGGTCGCCTATTTCTCAATAAGGGGGATTTCGGAGTTCAGGCTTCGGTAATGCCCGACAACAGATCAGGAAAGATCTCAGGGAAGGACTCGAACAGCATGAGACACCACCCTGTCACAACAAATGTCTTATTGAAGAAAGGAAGTTCTCTATGGCCTGCAAGCGATGTGGTGGACTGATTGTGAAAGAGTCCGTTTATGATAGAGAGGGCAGCAGTCAATTAGTCCTCATGGACCGTTGCCTCCAATGCGGAAATATTGAGGATCCCGTTAGCGCGAGAAATCGCTCGCAATCCCCCGTTTCTCCATCCCAAAAGGGCAAAGCCCGTCGAATCCCTGAGCATCCCAGGACTCCACTGGAGATGGCCGAGGGATAAGTATGGAGCTACGGCGGCACCAGAAGGAATTAGCGGACATCTGCGACCAAATTCTAGGCGGGCGAGGCCTGACAGACATTGTCTGTGCGGTTACACCCGGTGGCGGCAAAAGCCTGCTGCCTCAGATACTGGCCTCCCGCTTGATTCCAGCCATTGCCGACGCCCTGTGCTGGATTGTCCCACGCAGTGTCTTACAGGATCAGGGTGCGCGAGGCTTCCAGGATCCCAGCCACCGGGCTCTTCTAGGCCACCGGCTGGAAGCCATGATGACCACCAATCAGGAACATCCAACAAGAGGATGTGCGGCCTATGTCACAACCTATCAGGCCCTGGCCGCCGATACCCGCAAGATCAACGCCAAAGAATTTCGCCGCAAGCGGTATATCCTTGTTCTGGATGAACCGCATCATCTCGAAGAGGGTGGACTGTGGCATGAGGCCATTCAGCCACTCTATGACCGGGCGGTTCTGCGTGTGTTGATGAGTGGGACCTTCGAACGTGGTGAAGGCACACCGATAGCCTTTCTGCCCTATTCAACCTCCGACCGGGGAAACCGGCTTGACTGGGACAGCACGGAATCCCGGGCCGTCATCCACTACACCTTAGCCGATGCTCTGCGCGAACATGCCTGCATTGATTTGACCGTCCATTACGCGAACTGTCAGGCAACCTGGTTGGACGCTCAGGGAACCGAGCACCATGTCGAAAGCCTGGCACATGCGGGGAAACAGACGGCGGCGGCACTCCTGACGGCGCTGAAGACGGAAGCAGCACTGGAACTCTTGAGCACGGGCGTGAAGGATTGGCAGGTACATCGCACCACCCATTCCCGATCGAAGTTGTTGGTAGTGGCCGCAAACATTGAGCAGGCGCAAAAGTATACGGCCTGGCTCCAGGAACGGGGCGTGCCGGCCAAAATTGCCACGAGTGAGGATTCCACGGCAGCCTATCAAGCCATCAAAGCGTTTAAACGACAGGGTAGCGGAGCCGTGGACTGCCTGATTACGGTGGCCATGGCCTATGAAGGCCTGGATGTGCCGGCCATTACCCATCTTATCTGCTTGACCCATATCAGGACCAAGCCATGGATCGAACAGGTCGTTCATCGAGCCACACGCATGGATCCGCTGGCGGGACCTTATGCCGAGCAACGGGCCTATATTTACGCTCCGGACGACCGGCCATTCCGGGAATGTCTGGGATACATTCTGTCCCAACGCACAACCGCAATCGCCAACAGTCCTTCATCAACACAGATCCTCGGAGAAGGGGCATACCCCGATGCACAGGGCCTCCTCCCGACGGATCGGGCGGAATCAAGCATCCAACCCCTGCGGTCCGGCGTCCTTGAAATGCGCAATCAAGGGTTATGGGCGAACCTGGCGACACAGGGCCAAACAGAAATCCCCCAGGAGACCCCAAAAGAACGATTAGATCGATTGCGAAAAACAATCGAACAGCATGTCCGCGCGCACGAGCAATCACGGAAACTGTCACATGGTACGGTCAATCGGGCGGTCTATTCGAAATTTCGGAAATCCCGCGCCGCCATGACCGAATCTGAACTCCATAAAGTCATGCAATGGGTCCATAAGATCTATCCGCTCTGAGGTCATTTTTACCAGGAAACCTTTTTCACATGTCCATACAATGGTTTCCCGGCCACATGAATGTCGCGCGCAAGGAAGCGGCCAAAGCGATGGAAGCCATCGATGTCCTGGTCGAAATACTGGATGCGCGCATGCCGAACGCCAGCAGCAACCCGTTGATCACCGAACTACGGCTGCACCGCCAGCGACCCTGTTTGAAGGTGCTCAACAAAAGCGATCTCGCCGACCCCGCCGTCACTCAAGCCTGGTTGACCGAATTCAACCGGGAACCTGACGTCAACGCCGTCGCCCTCTCCTGTCACCAGGCCGGCCAAGCCGCCAAAGTGCCCGGTCTCTGCCAGCTCCTCGCCCCGCATCGTCACAGCGCCAGCAAGCCGCTTCGCATGCTGATCATGGGCATCCCCAACGTCGGAAAATCCACACTCATGAATAGCCTGCTCAAACGCCGCCTCGCTAAAGTCGGCAACGAACCCGCCGTGACGAAAGTCCAGCAACGCCACACCCTGAACGACCACATGACGCTCATCGACTCACCCGGCCTCCTGTGGCCAAAAATCGAAGACCCCCTGGTGGGCCTCATGCTCGCAACCATCCACGCGGTCACCGCCAAGGTGATGGTCGAGGAAGAAATCGCCGAGTTTCTTGTCTCCATCCTTCTCGCGCGCTACCCTACCCTGCTGACCAAACGCTACGGTTTCCTCACAGACGGACTGGATAGCACGGGCGTGCTCGAGGCCATCGCCACAAAACGCGGATGTCTGCGGAAAGGAAAGGGCGGAGAATTGGATCGGGAAAAAGCGGCGAAAATTCTCTTGACGGAATTCCGCAATGGCACGCTGGGCCGGATTAGCCTGGAGACGCCGGAAATTCGAGAACCTCGCCTCTAAGGTCAAACTGCCTTAACGGCTTTTCTGCAGACAAATAATATGACTGAGTCGCAAGAGGGATCAACCTGGCCCCAGATCCTTTGCCATGCCTGCCTTGAGTCCTTCGGCTTTTCCTCAGGATAAACTCCGTCGGATGAGGCTCGGGATGGAATCAAAGATTACTTTACTGAGAAATCGGCCTCTCATGAGCTCAATACTGGAAAACTGACCTTTTCAGCATCCTCTAGGGAGTGTTGAATAATAATTTCCAAGGGCATATGACCCCCAGGCACGTTGCATATTTGAGGCCTCGGGGCGGTTCAAAAAAGCATGCCCTGAGTCTTCCCGAAGGGTTCATCCAGTCCTGCCCTGAGTCATGTCGAAGGGAAGGCCGCAGTCATTTTTTCGCGCAGAGCGTACGTCCAGTACGTGAGCACGGAAAAATGGCGAGAACGCCGCTGGCGGCTTTTTTCAACAGCCCCCTCTAGGTTTCTTCGTTGCCTTCCAGGCATTTGATACATTCATCCATTTGCGGGTCACCATGGAGCCGGCAAAAATGCCGCGAGCATTGTATACACACCAAATAACTTAGACTTTCCGACCCTGCTTCCTTACATAAATAGCAGGGCTTTTCCCGTTTCGCATTGGGCATATCTTTCCTCCTGCAATGGGATGGGGTGAGCATATCTCTGGATACCCGAGATACCCGCAACTCTACAGAGAGGACCGGCATTCCACCAAAGATCAGTGCGAGTCACAACCAAGAGAAAATATGGAAGACATTGCTGAATGCGCGTTCGGAGGGAAATAGCATCACGGTAGGATTGGACAGACCGCAGTCTCATCAAGCCAAAGACAGATTGTCTGTGACTAAGTGGTCTCCTGTGACCTTCATGGAAATCGCTATTCAACATGATCGTCCCAGGCGAAATCCGAGGGAAAATCTGTACAGGATTCCAGCCGAACCCCTCACGCTAACTTTCCATCATCTCCAAGCGGGTATCAAACTCATGGCCGCAGGACACACACCGGATACAATCGGATTCAACCACCGGTTCATCATCCCGGATCCCCATGCCACCACAATCCGGACATCGTGCCAAATGCAACACTTCGTCCTTGAGGTTTTCATAACGGGTGCCACGTAAGCAAAAAATCGGTTGACCATCGAGCAACCACGGTTGACAATCTTTATTGACCACAGGGAGCACAAGATAATGATGAGCAGCATAATCCTGGATCGACTCATGGGTAGGAAACCCATCCTTAATCAAATTCCCTGTTTTCGCATCATAGATCCCACAGTCTTTTACGACAGCTTTCGTTGGCCCCATAAGATACCTCCTTCCGGCAGGATGAATTTGTTCGTCAACGGTGATCCCCGACAATTATGCTCTAGCAAGATGCTGAAAAAGTCCGCCAACGGCGTTCTCGCCCCTTGGCCGTGCTCACAGACTTCTCTGTATGCTCCGCCCGCCCAAGCGGCTGCGGCCTTCCCTTCGACCTGACTCAAAGCAGGACTGGACGGGCCTTTTTGAACATCCTGATTCCCCTCATGGAAGATCGTAAATTTTTGGTTCCTGATAGGTTCTCAGAAAAGTTTTGAATCTTTCAACAGCCTGTTAAAGATCCGATGAAAGATTATGAGGGGAAAAGGCCTAGCTGCACAACCACAAGCATGCCATGAAACGGAAAGGAAATTGAAGGCAATCCAGGCCTCGCCCCTTGGAGATCAGAACAATCACGCATTGCCCGGCTCGATGGCAAATGAGGGCAAGGGGAGGTCACCCTCGCTTCTTCTTTTTGGGTATGCCCCACGTTTCGGTCAGGACCGATTTCCACTCATCGCGGGATACCGCCGGCATCGTCTTAATGCGAATATGCCCCATTGAGGCATTCAGCACAGCGGCCTTCATGGCCGCGCGATTATTGGGAAACTCTAAAATGGCCACCACATCATATTCCCCTAGGCAATAAAAGGCATGCAGCATTTTCCCTCCCAGGGATTCGACATTTTTCTTTACCATGTCCGACCGCTGCACACCCTTAGCCTTCATGGTCATCAGCCCGTCATGGGTGAAATTCACTAAACTCACATAGATCGGCATAATGTACCTCCCCTGGAAAAAGTGAATAATGATGAAGATGTTCGGCTTCGTGTCGAGATAGACTTATCCTAATGAAAAGAGGCAATAAAAAATAGTCCTTTCCTGATACCTGGCAATGACCACGCGCGACTTTTGGGCAAAGGATGTCATCGTGTGGGAAAACCCGCATTGAATCCGAAAGGGTTCAATCCTTAAACATCATGGGGCAGGAGAAAGCTCCTCAATGGCATCCATCTTCTCGGGATAAAAGGCCACGTAATCTCGAATGTCAGCCACGGAGGCGAAGGGCGTCTCATACGTCCAGACGGCATTCTCGGCTGTTTTACCCTCCACGCTCACGCTGAAATACGACGCGTCCCCTTTAAAAGGGCAGTGCGTGGAATGGGTCGTGGGACGAAGGTAGGACATCGTTACATCTTCACGCGGAATATATTGAGCCGGTGGCACAGGCCCCTCCCGCAATGTCAGGGCTCGCCTGGTGTCCGCAATGACGGTTCCGTTAAACGTCACCTTGACCCGATTCGGATTGGGCGTAATGGTAATGGCATGAGGATGGCTTTGCGCAGTCATGGCGATCATTCCTTTCCTGGGTTTAAAAATTCCGCCAGAGGCCACAGCGATGAAAAATGGTGGCAGACAACCTCTGATGTTCAAAAAAGCATGATCCGGCTTCCTACTGAAGCTGTTGAGCAACATCCAGGAATGTCTGAAGATTAGCAGGGCTGCTAAACCGATGATCCCCGGTCTTCAAAAGCAGTTCGATAGGATATTGAGGATCTTGTGTGAGCAGGTGTTCGGTAAATTCCCAGCTTCCTTTTGGAAGGATGACCACGTCCTGAAGTCCATGCACAATGCGTGTGGGCACCCTCTTGGGCGAATCCAATCGCCTGGCCCATAAGGTCTCGCTTTCTTCCACCCATTTCCATGAGAGCGGAAAGTCTTTATGCAAGGCGTCATCGTCCCAGGGCATCCATCCGGTCTCCTGCCACCGTTGGCGTCGTTCAGGAGCAATATCCTGCGCGCGTTTTCCCAGCATATTAAACGCCGGAGCCAGGAGGACCAATTGTTGCACGTGAGGAAATTCCTGTCCAAGGAGCCATGCCAGCCAGCCACCTAACGATGATCCAATAATGGTCACAGGCAGACCATCGGCCAGCATCTTCGTCACGCATCGCGCATCCGCAAGCCAATCGAACAACGTATAGTCCGCGAACACGCCCTCTGATTCGCCATTACCCCGAAAATCAAAACAGCAAAATCCCCATCCTCGCTCCTTACACAAATCGGCCAGAGCCTTGCTTTTATTGCCCCACCGCTTGGAAAGAAAACCGGTCACAAAAAGTAATTGTCGTTCTTGCCCGGAAAGGCGGTCACCGACAATGCGTTTAGAATCCGCTCCGGGTATTTCAAATCTGGTCGATTGATTCATCATGTTCCCTGTGCTGTCGGGTGAATAAGAAATTAACGTGTTCGTGAAGAACGTGAACGGAAAGATCCACAGAAGGAGTGGGAACCATCATCGTGCAGGTGTGCAGCGAGGAGGCTCACTGCAAGTGAAGGGAGAAGTGCCATTCCAGTGCGGAACCACCGGAGTGATTCCCAAAGCGCACGCCCCTTCCATGGCCTGTCCGACATGATCAACCAATACAAAGTCCACCCCTCGGGCGAACAGATCCCCCAGGTCTTGTCTGAGCTCGCTCTCGTCTTCATCCCCGAGCCATGAATAGTTCACACGGATTCCTGCCTGCTTCAGTGGATCCATGGTCTCAACGCCGGGTCGCCCGCGAAGAAAGGACAGCTGGATGAACTCGTCACAGGAATTAATGGTGGTGTCAACGTACTGGGAGCGAAAGATCTCCCGGCTCATGTTGGCGACCCAGCTCTCTTCTTCGACCTCCCCTGCCACACGGCGCACGGCCGGATCGGTATCGTCACGCGCGCCGAAGATAACCTGGTCGAAGCGTTGAGCTTTGGCGACCATCTCGGCAACGAGCCTTCCAACCAGGGGATTGTTCTCTTTGATATCCACATTGATCCAGATATTGTGCGGCATAACGGCAAGAGTCTCTTCGAATGTGGGAATACGCTGTATTGCCACCTCGCCTGCACATGGCTCGAGCTGCAGGTTCCGGACTTCGGCGAGAGTCGACTCGGAAATGCGCAGCGTTCGGCCCTGCTCGTCTGTCACGCGATCATCATGTGAAACAACAAGCACGGCATCCGCAGTGGATCGCACATCCAGTTCAATCTGATGAACGCCAAGGCAGATTGCCCGCTGAAAGGCACCGTTCGTGTTCACCGGACATCCCGACTGCCCCCCGCGGTGCGCGGAGATGCCTCGCTCAGGAAGGTCGGCCGTCTCCAAATGAGAAGCCTGACAGAAACCCGGAGCCACTCCGGACGGCGACGAAGTACATCCCAGGCAGAGTGTCATGCCGGCGAGTGCGGCTCCGTAGAATCGCCACGTGGCTTGCGGGGACTTCGTGCGTGGCCAGTAGTATGTCATCACACACATCGGGACAGCCGATCATTTTCAGGAGATCTGTTGAGAGAGGTCACGGTGGCTCCAGCATGAGTTCAGGTACTCCACCCATCGTCGTCACCAGCAACGCGAGCAGGATGGCCTGAATAATCCAGCCGATAAGACACACCCCAATGGCCCGGTAGGTGCTCTGAAAATCCAAGGCTTGGCGCACCGCAATGACCATAGCCACGAGCATCCATACACCGGCCAAAAGATTCACAAACCCGCTCAGAGCCGGGATAATACCGAACACTCGAATGAGGCCAGGGGCGCTGGAAAAGCCGATCGTCCGTAAGAGTTCACCATGATCCGCGTGGGTTTGCGGTTCAGGAAGCAGTTTGGTGCCAATAAGGTAGGTCATGAGCGCCCAGACATACCATCCGAGCAGGGACCCGACTGTTCCAATAACCAGCCCCATCAAACCGGCCTCCTGCATAAACCCGATTCCACCGGCCAGGCTGGATAACAGCACGACGCCCATCGCCTGCCCCATTGAACGCCTATCCGCTTCCACCTCTTCATAAAGGTGAACATCGAGTTTAGCCGCGCGTATCATCCGGTCAACAAACAGACTCATATGATCTATCTCCTTTCCCTGAGGAGGGATGAATTCCATGACAATTGAACAGAATTGTGCCCGAGGAGGAAGACCACAAGCAATTGTGGGGAAAAATTGTGTTTTCCACTTTGCTCAGAGGGTTCAGGGAAATTCGAGTCCCACTTCACTATCTGAACTTGCGCTTTTTGAAAATAGCGGGGAATAGGCTTTCTGATAAAAATCCTGAAGGAGAAATACCTGAAAGAAGGGAGGAAGAAATCATTCATGAACCAGGAGATGAGCCGGAGATTTCATTTGTATTTAGCAAGACTCCCTTGTTTTCAAAGGGTAAGCGGGTACCTTGGCTATAGAGGACACCGTCGACCTGATAGGAGACTTCCTGCCGTTGGGAGAGCTTTAGGAGGTGTCGTATGACATCGAGTGTGGAGGTCGTGGTCTCAACGGAAATGACGGCATCCCCCAGCCTCGGGATCGTCGAGGTCTTATTTGTCAGGCCGCGGGCAAGTCGTTGATCATTGAGATGCAGGGTGAAATCAAGGCCGGTGACCTCCAGATCAAAATCATTGGGATTCCGAACGCGCAAGTCGACTTGCAACCGTTGTTCAAACATCGTGGCGTCTAACGGGGTGATATTGACCAGGAGGACTTCCGGCGATGCAGGCTGGACAGACAATGCCGGAGGAGAAGTGCACCCGATGAGAAACAGGATTCCACACAGAAAAGGAAATACGAGAGAAAGTCGTTTCATTACCATAGAGAATCATACCTCAATTTAGAGGGCAAAGCGATGCCAAGGGGATGGGCATGTTAGTGGCACAGGGCGCATCCTCGAAGCAGTCGCCAGGCTTAGGTTCTCAGTTCTTCTATACATGGATACAGTCTCGCTAAAGAATAGCGGGCATGATTCAGTGAGAGGCGATGGATTCCCGATTGCGAATGTCGGGAAAAACCCATGCAAGGATTATTGCTGGACAGCTTGTTGAATGAACTGCCTGGCTTCGTTCACCTCGGGGAGATCCGAGTCGGCCTGATTCCATATGTTGAGAAAATTGCTATAGGCTTGACGAGTCGCCTGGATATGGCCCAATTGAGCTGCCGCCCGTGCCAGACCCAGGAGTGAACGTGCCCGGTTGGGATGCCATAACAGCGATCGTTCAAATTGTTCTTGCGCCTCTTTGGGCCGATCGATGCCCAACAGTATTTCGCCATACAGTTCATGGGTGGGCTTGATAAGATCGGGTGGGCCGGAAGGAGGCGGGAGGGATTCTTCCAGGGCTGTGGCCTGATCAAGCATGCGTAAGGCCTGTGAATGGTCTCCGTTGATGAGATGTTTCAATGCCGCGATTTGCAACTTCCAGATTTGTGCGGTAACCGGCTCAGTTGACTGCGTAGAAGGCTCGGGGACCGGCGAAGCTAAACCAGGGTGTACCCGGTGGGCAACTGATTGATTTCTGAGTGTTGACATACTCTGCGCGAATTCGCGGATATAAACGGACATGGATGGCGACTCGTCACCAAAGCGATAGTCATTCACGTTCCACGCCTGATCGGCTAGCTCCCATCGTTCGGTTTCTATAATAAAGGCGGCCACCATCTGATCATAATTCCGGTTGACCTTGCGGTCATAGCCAAGGACCTGTGTCTGTTGGCCTGAGGACGATTGGGCCATATCCTGTTGCTTCTCCAATATCAGGGCGGCAGCGGCGTTGTATCGGCCTTGTTGAAGATAGGCATACTGCAACCAGTACAAGCTGTGATAATCCTGAAGCGATAGAGGCAACTGCTTGTCCTTGACCCAGGCCTGTGAAGTTTTCCAACCGGCTTTATTGGAGGCCGCTGCCTGGTCCCACATGCCCAGTTGAACAAATATATGGGCGGGCATATGTTGAGCATGATGCGCTTCAGGAGCAATCTTGGCATAGCGACGGGCTTGAGGCAGGGCCAGGATGGCGTGGATTGGATCGTCAAAAGCATGAATGGTGTAATGCGCGGCGCACGGATGATTGGGATTCACTCCATACACCCCTAAGGCCAGGGCCCCGGCTTGGACGCGATATTTCTCTTGGAGATACGGTTCCTCATCATAGTGGATGGCTAACCCAAGCAGGGAGAGGGCATAGAAGCAAGTGGCTTCCAGATCCTCGGGATATTCACTGGCAAGGCTTTCCATTCGGGCCGCATAGGCCTGATCGCGGGCAAACTTATCTCCCTCACCAAATAACGTGTTCACAGCCTGGAGGTATTGACGCTCTCTGACCGTTGCCGACGCCGTATTGGAAACTTTCCCCAGCGCCGCCCGTGCCGCCTCAACATTTTCTTCCTGCCAGACGGGATGATTATTCGCCATCGCCTCACCCCAATATCCCATCACAAAATTTGGATCAATCGTGGTCGCTCGACGAAATGCCTCGATGGCTTCTTCATACCAGAACGAATGCAGGGCCGCGACGCCCCTTAGGAAATGGGGATGGGCTTCCCTGGACCCTGATGCGGGAAATTCAATGCTTCCCAATTGGCCTAATGCCGCACTCCCCTCCGATGAAGACGACGCGTCGTCCATCTCCCCAAGGGTTAACTGTGGAAGCGCCATGACGAAGATGGCGATGAGGAAGTACCCGAGACAGGATCGTCCCGGCCCATATTTCGACGTATAACGCCTCGTGAACATGAAGACTCCTTATTTTATGCGGTTGCCCTTCATTGCTCTCTTAATAATGCTGTTTTCACTTTATCATTTTTTTCAAAATAGAATAAGACAAGAATGAATGATAGGAATGAGTGTTCATGATTTGAACTCACACTTAAGATTGTCATTTCGAACAAAGTGAGGAATCCTGAAATTCGAGACTTAAATCCTTCCATTGTGGATTTTCGCCATTTACTAAGGAGTCCTTTTTCTCTCTCCTCCATTTTTTTATTTCTTTTTCTCGCATGATGGCTGCATTCACTTCTTGAGTTTCTTCAAAATACACGAGTTTGTTTATGTTGTATTTTGGGGTAAACCCTTTCAAAAGTTTCTTCTTATGTTCGTACATTCTGCGTTCTCAGTTGTTGGTCATTCCTACATACATGACATTGTTGTTCCAATTGGTCAAAAGATAGACATAGTAGGTATGTGCCATAGAAAGGATTTCTCCCTCTGGTCGAAATGACAGCAAGGCCAAGAAGGGAGGTTGCTAGGGAATCTTGACGCAACCTATGGTATTGGCATCCGTGCCGAACCAGATGGTTCTAGTTGGTTGGTGATAGAACACATGACGGACGCTTCCACCGCCGCTTGGAATATCGGTCAGACTCATGAACGCCTGGGTTCGTGTATCGAATCCGACGAGGCGATTCGGATGTGCGCCGGTTTCCACAAACCACACCCGGTCCTGGTCATCGACCGTCATCCCGTATGGTTTGGCATCGGCTTCTCCCGGCGCCAACCATTCCTGTATGTCGCCGGTTTTGGCGTTGTAGGATCCAAGATACCCTTCGGCATAATCCACATACCAAATAACACCGTCCGAGGTCACCGCCAGCCGACGTGGTCGTGTTTCGGTCCGTGAGAGCGCAAATTCTTGAACGGTCATTGTCGACGGATCTACCGTCCCCAACTTGTTGGTCCCGAATTCAGTAAACCACGGGGAGTAGGTGGGATCCAGGACCATGCCATAGGGGCGAGCCTGGGCGGTTGGTAGCGGCATGAGTTGAATTTTTCCGGTGACCATATCGAGATGCCCCACGAAATTCCCTTGTTGTACCGTAAACCAGATATCCCGATCATGGCCAAACACCAGAGTATGCGGATCGTGGGCTTTTGGATCGGGCATGGGATATTTAATGACCTTGCCGGTGGACGGATCAAGTTTGCCGATGTGGGCGGCGCGATTTCCGGCATACCAGACCTGACCTTCCTTATCCACAATCAGATTGTGCGGACCGGTACCGGGATCCAGTTTGAATTGGTGAAATTGCCCGAGCTCAGGGTCAAGCACGGCAATGTAATCTCCTCCCTGCCCCACGAACCACACGCGTTGCTGTTGATCCACATACGGATCACGCGGTCTGGTCTGGTCCCAAGGCACCTGCCATTCTTTCATCTCCACCGGCTTGAGGGAAGCAGCTTCGGCTTTCGTGGGATAATTGGTGCATCCGGAAAAACCCATTGGGATGATCAGCCCAATGATGATGGTGCTTGTTTGGTGTAGACGATACACAACGGTTTCTTTCTTTGAATGATCCTCGATGATGAGTCACAAAACCTTATGTGCCTATGTTGGCATGTCTGGAAATATTAGGCAATCAACAATCAACCAGGCAGACCGGATGGACTTAATAGGTCAGGAAAGAAGAACGGATGCCGGGTCTCCGGCAAACCATTTCTTTTTTAACCAGAGCGCGACATGGACAAGAGCTAAGAGCACTGGGACTTCAACTAAAGGTCCGATGACGGTGGCAAACGCAACGGACGACCCCAGGCCGAATGCGGCGATGGCGACGGCGATGGCCAGTTCAAAATTATTGCTGGCTGCCGTGAAGGAGGTAGCCGTGGTTTTGCCATAATCGGCCCCGATGAGTTTGCCCATACTAAAGCTGACGAGAAACATGATGACAAAGTAGAGAATGAGTGGCAGGGCAATGCGAACCACGCCTCCGGGGAGACTGAGCACCATGCCGCCTTTGAGCGTAAACATGGCAAAGATCGTGAACAGAAGCGCCATTAGGGTGAGAGGACCGATTTTCGGAAGAAATGCCTGTTCATACCACGCGCGGCCTTTTTGCCTGATCCCGATCCAGCGTGACAGGTATCCACACACAAAGGGGATGCCCAGATAGATGAAGACGCTATCGGCAATCGTCCGAAAGCCAACGTCGACGACTTCCACAGCCAGACCTAATGCCCCCGGCAGGATGTCCATATAAAACCAGGCCAATCCACTGAAGAAAATCAATTGAAAGAGGCTGTTGAAGGCCACCAAGGCAGCCACATATTGGTTATCGCCTTCGGCGAGTTGATTCCAGACCAGCACCATGGCAATGCAGCGGGCCAGGCCAATAAGGATGAGCCCGGTCAGATATTCCGGGGAATCGTAGAGGAATGTGACAGCCAGACCAAACATGAGCAAGGGGCCGATGACCCAGTTTTGGACGAGTGACAGGAGGAGAATCTTCCAATCGCCAAAGATCAAGGGCAGCTCCTCATACTTCACACGGGCCAGCGGGGGATACATCATAAGCATGAGACCAATGGCGATGGGGATATTGGTGGTTCCGACAGAGAGGCTGTTCACCAATGCCGGAACTTCGGTGAAGACCGAGCCGATTGAGACGCCGGCTGCCATGGCCAGGAGGATCCACCCCGTGAGATAACGGTCGAGAAATATTAAACGACGTGGGGCGGACGCGGTCATGACATGAGCTCTTCGATTCTTGACTTGAGCAGGAAAAAGGTCTGGTCAAAGGCCGCGTTAATTGCTTCTTTCGTACCTATCACCCTGCCCGGATCAGGAATACTCCAATGTAACTTTTGGGGGTGACCGGAAAAAATCGGGCAGGCTTCTCCGGCAGCTTGGTCACAAACCGTGACGACCAGGTCAAACGGTTGGGAAATCATGTCATCCCACGATTTGCTGTACGGCTGGCCCGGATCAATCCCATGTCGTATTAAGGTCGAGACGGAATCCGGATGAACGTATCCGGCAGGATGACTGCCTGCACTCCAAGCCCGGTATCGCCCTTGGCCCATGTGGTTAATGAGGGCTTCGCCCATGATGGAGCGGCACGAATTACCGGTGCAGATAACCAGAACTTTTATTGGCTCAATAGACATTAGCTGCAGCAGGCGCTGGATTCCTGTTCCGGCGTTTTAGGCTCGGGTCTCGCCAAAAACGCCGGTTCACAACAGGCGGTTTCTGTTTGCGCCGAATGGGTTGAAAAGATTGCCGCGTCTTCCATCGTGCGGTAGGCTTCCCAGGGTACACCGGCAGGATCCATCACCCAGGATTTATCCGATTTGGCATAACAACAAACAGTCTCGCCTTCCTCGGCCACCGGGAGACTCCCGACTTGAAGTCGTTGCCTGATCTCGTCCAACTCCTGTCCCTCCTCAACCTGAATGCCCAGGTGATCCACGCCTTTCGTGGATGTCCGCGTAGAGATGGCCAGGTTCACGCGGGGATCTTCAAGCATCCATTTGGCATAGTCCGGTTTACGTTTAACCGGTCCCGCCCCGAACAATTTGCTGTAAAACCCGATGGCTTCTTCCAACTGCTCGACGCCGATATGAATATGAAGACGTTTCATGGATGGGTCTCCTTGTGAGTGGGTTAGCAACAATTTGAGAGTTCAATAATGCTGCACTTCTTTTTTTTATTGTCCCGGATACTGGCCATATCCTCCCGACAGCAGTCTTTGACCATATAGCGAATCAGGTCGGTAAAAAATTCAAAGTTGGCGCTGTAGATGATGGACCGGCTTTTTCGCTGAGAAAGGACCAGCCCCGCTTTGCTCATATGCGAGAGATGAAAGGACAAAGTGTTATGGGGAATGGCCAGGGTCTCGCTCAACGTCCCGGCGGGTGCCCCTTCCGGACCGTATTCCACCAGCAGACGAAACACTCGCAACCGAGTATCTTGTGAGAGGGCCGCAAAAGCCAAAAGGGCCTCCTTAATTTCCATATGTCCAGAATAATAGACATGATTTAAAAAAACAAGGCCCCCTGAATTAATCAGGCTGGAGAGGGATCATGGGATGTGTTGCACCAGTTGTGGGAAAAATAACAATACGGGTCAACACTCAGAGGAAAGGACTGGTTGAATTTTTCATCCATGGCTCAAATCATAGAGGCCATAGGTGTCTGGCCTTTTTGAGACAAAAACTAAAGAGGTCGTGGCGAAGCAGGCTAAGGGCATAACAGTTGGGCGACCATGGAACGCAACTCCCCAAAATCATACGGCTTGCCAAGGATGGCATACACTCCTAAGCGGATGGCTTTCTCACGGATTTCAGCGTTGAGCAACCCTGTGACCATAATGACCGGGACATACGGGCTTTGGGGTTTGAGTTGTAAGCGGTTCAAAAACTCCATGCCGGTCATGACGGGCATGGCATTATCAAGAATAATAATGTCAAAAGGCTGCGATTCAATTAGAGACAACCCGATCGCCCCATTCTCCGCCTCCACGCAACGGCATCCATCATATTCCAGGACCAGCCTGAGCAATCTGCGACTCATCTCATCATCATCAATAATCAGTGTGTTTTTGGACATCAGGACACCCTCTCTTGGCAAACGGCCAAATCCACCACCCTGATAAACAGACCCGACTGAATGCCCGCTCACCGTTTGGGGCCTGTTGAATTTTGGGGCCTGTTGAATAGTAGGGGGATTTGTCGAGCTTTCTGCTATCCTCTGCACAATTGACCTCCCCATCCACCTTCTCCCATGGAGTCGGTCGTATCCCAACTCAAAATGGTGACTCTCGATAATCCGTAACCGTCCATCCATTCCCATCGCCCTCCAATTCATAGAAGACTTTTCCGATTCGTGAACCCTGCGCTATTTGTAAAAAACCCGGGCCGCCTAATGGGTTTGGGGCTTGACCTTTGTCCAGGCCTAGGCCGGACGACAACCTTATCCCCCCTGCCTACACATGCCTTAACCCCCTCACCCGTTTACCACGATGCTGAATCCGCTCAATCCTGCCAGGTCGATGAGTACAGTGTTCATCTTTGAGGGATGTTATGCATAAGATGGCCAGGGCTACTCTGGGGGAAGAGCAGGATAAGGCCTTGCCACAGACGTTAGATAAGCTGAACAAGGAGGTTATTCCCAAGGTGGGAATAACCAGACAAGCCCGACTTGGGTGCAAGGGCAAGAAGAGCTGTGGAATGGCTGGAAGGAACATGTCAGTGTGAGCAGGCAATCCGGACTCATCAATACGATGGCCACAATGTGACCTCTCCATTTCATCCGGAGCATTGAACCGGATACCCAAGGGATCTCTGCGAAGAAGGGAAACCGCTTCATCACCCCGTGCATTCAACCGGCTCACACTCCCAAAACCCCTTCCCTCGGATAGGTTATCTGCTATTCTTCAACTCGCCCTGTTTACCCTGGAGTCGGATTTCTCTCCATCAGCCCATTCATTTTTCCCCACGCCATTCAGAGTCAAGACCTCTTTTGCCGCCTGAAACCAGTCCGCTTGATCATTGCCATGTTGCCACCCTCGTTGTTCATACAATTCATACGCGCGCTTGGCAATTCGCTCCTGCAATTCCCATTCTGAAAGGCAACCAGAATATTCTGTTGGGAGGTGCATGGTTCCTGCACCATTCTGAGGTTCACCCGATTGGCCCAAAGAGTGTGATTTCCCTTTATTCCCGGACTTGGATTTTGTCGTGCGAACCACCATCCTGGATTTGGGAAGTCGGGAGGCCGATCCCTTTGAAGGACTCTCTTCATTGTCAGATTTTTGAGATCTCATAACTCTCCTTTATGTGTGTAGGCTTGCCATTAGTTCACCCTGAATTTCTTTTTCGCTCGCCAACGCATTCTTTGTTTAGACGGGCCGGGTCCGGATCTCTATGCTGTTGAATCCCACGGTCACATTACCCGTATGACCGCCCTTACCACCAGGGAGCGGAGTCGCTGCCTGTGCGAGCCATCCGAGGTTTCGCCTCATTCACGAGCAAGGTCCTCCCCTCATACACCTTATCATTCCAAGCTGCAATCGCTGCCTGAACCTCCTCGTTGCGGGACATCTCCACAAAGCCAAAGCCACGAGATCTCCCTGTCAATTTGTCCATAATCACCTGAGCGGACTTTACCACGCCGTGAGGAGCGAACAGCTCGCGTAATTGAGCGTCCGTCATAGCAAACGGCAGTCCACCCACAAACATTTTCAAATTCATACGATTCCTCCTAACAGGTTGCGGTTAGAGCCAATGAAATCCCATAAGGAACGAACATGAGAAAGGCCAACACCAGAGATGTGATCATGTCTGTGACTCAGATCCACCTCCGATCCACTATTCCTTGACAACCTCACAAACCTCATGAAGGGACAAGGATTCCCGTTGCTTGAAAGAGCCCGGCTTGGCGGGCACCCTTCCTTTCCAAGAGAGACCTTTTCTCCACGGACGTTCGACAAGAAAAATGACGAAGTGATTTCTGCAGCAAGAGATAGGGATTAAATGGTTTCACCAAAAAATCCTGGGCACCCTCATGAAGTAATTCCCGGAGTTTCGCTTGATTCGCCTCTTGGGACATGACAATGACCGGAACGTCGTAGCCCTGCCATCGCAGTTCATCCAGCATGGTCCACCCATTCATGACCGGCATCTCCAAATCAATCAAAATGCCATCGAATGGCATAGTACCGAGCACCGAGAGCCCTTCACGCCCATTGGAGGCAGTCACCACGTCAAATCCCAACCAGGCTATTGCATCGGCTATAATCCGCGCACTGCCTGCCTCGTCATCAACAACCAGAATCCGCTCAGACATTATCATGCCCTCCATTCAAGATTCGATTCACCGAGTTTTTTGCATTGGAGCCCATCATGCGGTGAAAAGCGGCATGAACTCCCTGCCGGACGATTTTCGCCATATTCGCTCTGCTCTCTGTCCCAAGGGTGGTAACGGCAAAACGGGCCTTCTCGTTTGTCCAATTTTTTCGCAGAATTCGACGGCAACAGCGTTACCCCGTCATGGAGTCAGCCCATCCCCTGCACTCGAACCATTATGTTCCAGCTCGGCCCTATCGTTTAATTAAAAACCGCCTGGGAACCTTTCCCCCACCAATGTCTGACGGAATGGCATGAGAATATTCTCTTGATTTTCGCTGATTATCAGGCAGCGACTCTTTCTTCATTGGTACGGACTTTCCTGTTTCTGGTGATTCCCGTTGGTTCATCGTACTCCCTTCTCTCCACATAGCGGTCGATGTGATTCAAGTAAAACAGCCTCTTGCTCTCAACCTGTACTGGCATACCAGAATGCCAAGCCCCATCATGTCTGGAGGGCGCTTGCCGGTTCCATGTCCAATAGGCGAGGCTTCCTCATTTGGCCCGCTCTTTCCAAGGAAAAATTCGGCTGTAGTCCAAAGCGGTGAATATCATACAGGATACGCTCCGGACTTCCCCAATCACTCCATGACACCCCGGCCATTTCGAGCATCGCGAGGTGGTCTGGCACACGCGCCAGCAGGTGTGAAGAGAAATTCCACGCAGGCATCACGCGATAAATCGATTCCAGCACGGTTCCTTCGTATGAGGTGCCAATTGCATGGCCCAGCCTTTCAAACAGCGGCATCATTTCCGGGAAACACTGCCATCCCAGTTTCCACAATGTTTCTGCCTTGGCCGCTATCACCATCGTGTTCCACCACATGCCCGACCGGCCTTGGGTTCCCCATTCGGTGAGATCCGGCTTTTCGAGGAATGAATGAACCGCTCGAACCTTTTGACCAGAGACCCAACCGATTTCCCGCCCGACCTCAATCCATCCATAATCCGGCTCTGTCCTGTCAGGCTTCACTCCGAGCATCACGAGTCGGTCCGTCAACCATTCTGTTGCCGAAACCGCTCGCCCCACGATTTCCAAAAATCGTGCCTCGGGAGTCACAAAATGATCCGACGGATAAATCACCACCGTAGCTTTGGCATCACGGGCGCGCACATAGGTCAACGGGAGAAAGATTCCCGGCACCGTATTACGATTGAGAGGTTGACTGATGATGGTACCGGCTGCCCGGTCTGCCATTTGCTCCCACGCCAGGTGTTGATGAGCTTGCGAAATCACCGTCACCCGGCGTTCCGAAGGTACCAGGCGATCGGCCCGGTCTATGGTATGTTGCAGCATGGACCGGGTCCCGACAAACGTGCAATACTGCTTCGGCTTGTGATCCCCAAACCAGTGATAGTTGGCAAGTCCAAGGCGCTCCCCATTGCCTCCCGCTAAAATAATCGACCAAACATGGTCATTCTGCTTTCCCGAACCCATCATAAACATCCTCCTCGATTGCCCCAATAACGGTGCTATGGTCAATCCAACAATTTGGTGATACGCCTAACACATCCCTCATTCTTCCGATGGTCTCTCAACTGACTCGACCAAAAGGGAGAGAAGCAGGAGACGGAATGGTCGTTTTTGGTTGGATGTGGCTTCCAAACTGACGATTGGCAAGAATCTGCGAATCAATCACTTCCCCGCAATTCACACATTTCCATATCCCGGCCGGATCATCCCGACATACGGCTTCACCTTCCACAAACGTCTCGATCATCCATCCACCACATCGGAAACACTGTCCTCTCATGCTTCACTCCTTCATGCCCTTGCTACTGTGGATGAAGGTATAGCAATCCGATGTTAGGGCCACAATCACCAATACGGCGATTTTCCCTTCACATTTCTGACGATTACGTTGTCGTGGTTTGTACTACAGAGGCAGGGATGACCGAACCGGTTCCCCAGGAGAACACGGTGCCCTGTCGGAATGTCGGTTCAAGGAACCAACTGATGCTGAAAGGCGTACCGGGTTATTTCCGCATTGTTCTTCATTTTCAGTTTCTGAAGAATACGTGAGCGGTACGTACTGACGGTGCTGACGCCCAAAGACAATTCCTGCGCAATATCCCGTGCGGTCTTGCCTGAAGCAATCAGACTGAGGATCTGATACTCCCGGTCGGACAATGTGAGATGAGGAGGGCTTCCGAGGTCATCGGAGAGGGACATGGCTAAGACTTCCGCAAGTGCGGAACTGATATATTTCCCCCCAAGCAAAACTTTTCGGATAGCCGTTACCAATTCTTCTGCCGCACTCTCCTTCGTCAGGTAGCCGGCGGCTCCTGCTTTTAAAACTCTCACGGCGAATTGATCTTCCGGATGCATACTCAACACCAGCACCGGAAGCTTGGGATTCAATTGCTTCAGATCCTTGAGGGCATCCAAGCCGCTTCGACCCGGCATGGTCATATCCAGGATCACAATGTCCCATTTTCGCTTCCTGACGAGGTCAAGGACTTCATGGATATTGGAGGCCTCACCAACAACCGCATCCTTGAAATCCTCGGCGAGAATTTGCTTTACCCCTTGCCGGACCACAGCGTGATCGTCTGCAACCAGAATTTTTACCATACCCCTCCTCGAAACATGTGATTCCCCTTCATCACGTCGGGCGTGCCGACGGGCCAGCCTCCTGACAGACCTTTGCTGATCACCCCTCACGGTTGAGCGGCAATTCCAGGAAGACCGTCGTGCCTTTCTCTGGGTCACCGACGATTGTCACCTCCCCACCCCAAAGCAGGGCGCGTTCGCGCATACCGACCAGGCCCAGGGATTTGGGACTGGAAATCTGCATGAGGGTAATGCCGCGACCATTGTCCGTAACTTTTAATTTCAGATGCGTCACAGACCGATTCATGTGTATGCTGACACTTGTCGCATCGGCATGGCGGATGACATTCGTTAAGATCTCCTGGAGGATTCGAAAGACAGCCGTGGCGCGATCACTGTCGATAGCCAGACTCTCAGGATAAATGTCCAATCTACAAGTAATTCCGGTCCGACTCTGAAATTCTTTGGCCTGCCATTCGATGGCCGGGCCAAGTCCAAGTTCATCCAACACCGCTGGTCGCAATTCTGTACTGACCTTTTGAACCAATCGGACCATCTCATTCGCAAATTTTGACATTGAATGAATTTTGGGAGCGAGTTGAGCAGCCGTCTCCCTTGAATTCGTCATGGGGATTCGCTTGGCCATCCAGGCCAAATCCATTTTCAAGCATGTCAGCGCCGAACCCAACTCATCGTGAATTTCGCGGGCCACCCGCGTCCGCTCCTCTTCCCTGACCGTCTCCAGATGCGCAGCCAGATCGCGCAACTGTTCATGAGATTCCCTCAAACGCTCCTCTGACCTTTTTCGTTCGGTGATGTCCCGGAATGTGACCACCGCTCCCACGATCCTGTCGTGTTCCCAAATGGGATTGCTGGTATATTCCACCCAGAACGGCGAGCCATCCTTTTTCCAAAACACATCCTCCGGAACATGGTGAAGTGTTCCATCCCGAAATGCCTGATGGATCAGACACTCCTCAACCGGAAAAGGCGTGCCATCGGATTTACTGTGGTGGAGAATATCGTGCATGGACCGGCCGCGCAATTCTTCCCTGGTATAGCCAATCATGTCTGCAGCGGCCGGGTTCATCAATATCGTTTTTCCCTCCAGATCAATTCCATAAATCCCATCATGGGCGGAATTCAAAAGAAGTTCATACTTGTAGCGAAGTCGCGCGAGTGAGGCTTCCGCCTTCTTGCGTTCCGTGACATCCCGCGCGATTCCCACTGTAGCCGAAAACTGATTGCGATGATCGTAGATGACCGTCGCATCCACCTCAATCTCACGGATTTCACCACTTTTCATCAGGAAGCGTATGCTTGATCCACTGGTGGCCTGACGTTCCATGCCTTCTTTGTGAAACCAGTGCGCAGAGCGAGGGAGATCGTCGGGATGAAGGAAATGTGAGACAGGGACCCCCTTCATTTCTTCCGGGGCATATCCAAGGATGGGAAGCACGGCCGGGCTGACAAAGCGAAAGCAGCCCAACGCATCCAGTTCAAACACGATGTCGGTGATATGTTCAATCAGTCGATGATAGCGCTCCTCCGTGTGCTTGATCCTGAGCCGCAAATGGTGCTTTTCAAGCACTTCACGCACCACCATGGGCAATTCCAACAAGAAGTTGGTGGATTTTCGGAGGTAATAATCGGCGCCGGCGAGCATCACCTGGACTGCTGTCGCCTCATCACCATGTCCCGTGAGAAGAATGATGCTGGATTCGGGACAGAGAGACCTCAACTCCCGGAGAATCTCCAGCCCGGTTTTCCCCGGAAGCTTATAATCTAAAAGAATCAACGACCAGCTCGATGCTCTGGCCTTCGCCAAACCAGCTTCCGCCGTCCCGGCTCCTACGATGATGCTGCCTGGCCAGACTTGCAGAAGAGCTTCACCGGTCAATTCCACATCATCGGGTTCGTCGTCGATGATCAAAATTCTTTGTGTGTCTTTATCAGGCATACGTACCTCTGCACATTCATTCAGGCATCATAGTATGAGTCGAGACACACCATGCCTTGACTCCCGCCCTCTCACACCCTGTTTCATGAACATGGGAAATCCATGCCATTCAACGTTTCAGAGCTTCCCCACCTGGGAGGGAAAAACGGGAAATGGGTTGCAGGATCCTACAAATAGGGGGGCGGGGTATTCGTCAAAACCCAATATAACTCCAGCGTCTTGACCGTCTCAACAAATTTGTCAAACAATACGGGCTTCTGAATATAGGAATTCACTCCAAGGTCATAGGACCGGACAATATCCTCATCACGTTTCGACGTGGTCAACACCACCACAGGAACCCGGCAAAGGACAGGTTCCTTTTTGATTCGCCTCAAAACATCAATGCCGTCCACCTTGGGTAATCGCAGATCCAAGAGAATGAGTTTGGGAAATCGCTCAGGTGGAAGCGGCGGCTCCCCGTTACCGAACAAGTGTCTCATGGCTTCCTGTCCATCACGGATTACCGTGAGATTATTCGCGATTTTGCCTGCACGCAAGGCTTCCCTGGTCAACTCAATATCGTCTACATTGCCTTCAATCAGCAAAATATCAATGACGTTGATGGTCATCTCTCCTCCTTATGACACCGCGGGAATTTCCATTTGATGGACGATGAGTCTCCTCTCTTGCCTTTCTAAAGACGTGTCGGGGCAGCCGGAGTTGGCGCGGGAATACCCGCTGACAGTGATTTTCCATACCCTCCTTGATTTTCCGGAAGCGTGAAAAAGAACGTGCTCCCTACTCCCTCTGCCGAATCCACCCAAATTTTCCCTTTGTGGAACTCGACAATGCGTTTGACGATCGCCAGCCCAATACCTGTGCCCTCAATCTGGTCTTCAGTATGCAGTCTATTGAAGACTCCGAAAATTTTCTGGTGGAACTCCGGAGAAATGCCAATTCCCTTGTCGCGAATAAAGAAGATAAATTGTTCCGCAAGCTTCTGACACCCGATGCTGATGACCGGAGGCTCCCCGGGTTTGGCATATTTGATGGCGTTAGACAGGAGATTGGCCCAAAGCTGGGCCAGCCGAACCCGATCTCCATAGACCCATGGCAAGGGGCCCTCGATCCGTAACTCTGTGTGTGTCTGACGAATGCGGTCTTCCACATCCATGCGAACCTGAAGAACAATTTGTTCCATCGACACTAATTCCCATGGATGCGTGATGCGTTCGATGCGGGAATACTCTAACAGATCCCGGATTAGTGCCTCCATTCGCTCGGCGCCTTTTCGGATGCGCTCCAGGTAATGCCGCTCTTGGTGTTCCAGTCGCTCGGCGGCTCGTTTCAGGAGCAGGACGGCAAACCCCTGTATGCCCCGCAAGGGTGCTTGCAAGTCATGGGAAATGGCATACACAAAACTCTCTAGTTCTTCATTGCTGATTCGCAGAGACTCTTCATTTCGCTTCGCAGCGGTGACGTCTTTGCATAATCCAACGGTTCCGGTCGGTTGCCCTTCTGCGTTCCGAAGGACAGAGAGGGTGAGGCTGATATGGACGGGATCCCCCTTGGGATTCCGAAATACAATCTCACGACCAATGACCTCCCCATGGACAGTTAATTCGTCCACCAATGGCTTCCAATGACCTGGATCCATGAAGAGTTCCGTCACGGGTTTGGAGACCATGGCTTCCGCGGCATATCCAAGCACATTCTCGGCTCCCCGACTAAACCTCGTAATGTTTCCCTCTGTGTCGGAAAAAAAGATCGGATCGGGCGCGTGATCAAGCACATCCGCCAACTGATCCCGCGCCGCCCGATATTCCTGCTCGGCTTTGACCGCCCGAACCGCCTCGGTTTGCGCCTGACCATATTCCTGTCTCAAGCGGTATGTGAGCCAATACAACAGAGCCACCAGCGGGAAAAAGATGACGCCCCCCGCGAGACCCAAATTCCAAACGATCCGGTGGAGGGGTGCCAGGATCGCACTGCGATCCAGGTTGACGAGGACTGTCCAATTCAGACCTGGAAACTCGCCTATTCCTTTGGTGCGGGCATATCCTCTGAGGATTTCCACTCCACGTCGTTTATGCATTTCTTCGACGTAACCAGGCTGCCCCGACGCATTCATGAATGCCGGTTGAACTCCTAGCTTTCTCAGGTTGACTTTTCCCTCTTCCTGTAACAGAGAATCGGCTAGTAGGTTGCCATCCTTGTCCAATAAATGCCACTCCCCCATCGCGGAAGGGCCTTCAGGCATCTGTACAGGGATCACTGTCCGGTCGAAGACTTTTCGGAGATCGGGCAGCCCCACCCGTGCAGTCACGGCACCCAAAAATTTCGCATCAGCATCAAGGATCGGAGCCGAAAAGGCCACCGCCAAGATCCCTCCAGCATCCAGGGAACGTTCTGCATCTTGAATATGAATACCACCTGTATCGCGCACATCTTGAAACCAGGTTTCGCGACTGCGGTCTTCTCCTACGTTGGAGCGATTGGAGGCGGCAATAATCCTGCCCTGCCGATCGGTCACCGCTATCCACCGGTAGATAGGGTAGGCTTTTTTAAACAAATCCAGATAATTGTTTATGGTGTGGACATCCCTACCATGAAAAACTTCTGATTTGGCAATGGTTTGAATATCCCCATACCGCTCAAACAGGAGCAGGTCCAACTTATCGGCAATATCGACCGCAACCCTGGTCAAACTCCTTCCGGCAGCTTCCAGGGTTTGATTTTCAAGCTGATGAACGGCGACAGCCCCATGAACTAATACCCCGACCACGATGAGGATGCGAAGCCATGACAACCATTGGTAGGAACTTTTTGGTAGCTGCATCATCGCATTTCGTTAAAACCCCTTCCGGACCATAGACCAGAACCCACATTTCCCGGCCTTCGCCATACTGCTACACACAAAGCGGATACGGTTCCGCCGCCTGGCATCCTCTTATGGCTCTTCAATATTCGTCTGTTTAGCCTAGACACAACTTTGAGGGATCGGATCACCACGAAAGATGTGGTCAATGCAGGCAAGTGAAAAAGGCACTGAGGAAGAATTCAATATCACGACCCTATGGTCGATGCTAATTAGCATGCTCATAGAGCCTGGTCAATAGGATGGATTCCTTACCCGGAATTCCATCAGAAAATAAGGATGATGTATGGTTTGCGTTATTCAATACCCCCCTGAACTCAAAACCCTGATAACGTCCAACCCACCACGCGCAAGCGAATTTGTCTCATCTGATTCTGTGACAAGACCTGAGAATCAATCCACAAGCTCAATAATACCCACAGAGGGTACATTCGGCTTCATGCTCAGAAATCAAAAGGCTCGTTAAAATGAAAGAATTGCGTGATGGTGATAGAAAGATGTATGGGCCTGTTAGTATAGGAACGCCTTCCAATAATACCGGACAAGCGACGCATTCCTTCTTACGTCAGACGATATTTTCCGGGCTTGGGGCATGCATTGGGGGATATCGCTTGGGAATTAACACCTATAAATTATGGAAAATAAGTCGAAGGTAATGCGAGCAGGGAGTAGGATATTGCCGACATACTTAGAAACGTCGGTCAACTATTGATTTGGCCAAGGTGATCTAACCGACCACCAGTGCATTCTTGACATCGTTTGGGTGTGCATAGAAAGTCATTTCTCTGGCGCAAGTATTCCCGCAACCGGGCTCCTCCTTCTACCCCACTTCTTTTGGGGTCAACACGTCGTGTTCCGCCTGAAACCAGTCCTCTCGATCATACCCATGTTGGCAGCCTCGTTGCACAAACAATTCATAGGCCCGCTTTTCGATTCGCCCATGTAATATTTCTTCCGAAATGTAATGGGGAAGACCTGATTGAGCTTGCCTGATCTTTGCACCCTTCCTACGCTCAGCCAGTCGAGACACGGCTTTTATATTCCCTTTTTTGGAGTTCGTCGTGGAAGCCCCGTCCTTGGTAATGGGAAATTGAAATGGTAAAACTTTTGAGGTCTTTTCTTCATTGTGAGATTTTTGAGTTCTCATCATTCTCCTACAGTTGGTCCAATGGACACGAGTTCGGGTTAATAATCTTTTTACTCCTCAAGCACGCCTTCTAAAACGTGTGAAAATCGATCCCTACATCATTAAATCGCTCGGTTGTACTTCCCACATATCGTTGCTTCCCAGTGACTATCAAAAACAATGTCCAACCTTCCCTGATCGGTTCACTCTACATGGTGAAAAGAAAAAAATTCATCCGCATCATGTAAGCAAGGGCATTGAGGAAGCATACAACACAAGGGCGGATGACTCTTGCGACTCAGGCCACCTTCCAATCGGATTTCTCCGCAGGCACCCAACAACTCCTTTGGACCAAGAGCGCTCCTTCTGCCAGAGAAATCTTGGCCTCCTGAGTTTCATCTTTTACGATAGCCGGTCTTTTTCCCATGCTCGGTTGCCAAGGGAAATGCCGAAATGTTTTCTGCATCAGAAGAAGATGATTGAACGGTTTCACCAGATAATCCTGGGCACCTTCTGCAAGGAATTTTTTGAGTTTCGCGCAATTTCCCTCCTTCGACATGACAATGACCGGAACCGCGTTCCCCTGCCATCGCAATTCATCCAGCATGGTCCATCCATTCATCACCGGCATCTCCAAATCAAGCAAAATGCCATCAATTGGCGTGGCGTGAAGCACGGAGAGACCTTCACGCCCATTTGAGGCAATTTTCACCTCGAATCCCCACCCCTCTATCGCCCCGGCTACGAAGCTGGCACTGTCTGCCTCATCATCAACGACCAAGATCCTGGTCGACATCGCTTCCTCCATATTCAAAACTTGGCTCGGGGTGTTGCTCGCAGCCGCAACCCCCACTGAAGGCGCAAAACTCGATGCCACAAACCCTCTGCCCCATAATCAACGCGATCGGTCTGGCCTTGGGACTCAATGACGGCAACGGGCAATCGGAGGTCTCTCGTTCTCCATATTTTTCATACCGTCCATTCCCAAAACGGTCAGGCATGGCCCGACAGAGAACAGTACCTTGTGCCGGATATATCAAGTCCCACCTTTTTCCTGACGTTTAATCAAAAACCGTTTAATACCCTTGTCCAGGCTCGCATTTGCGGAATTGGGTCGAGAATGATCGCGTAAAGCCCGGGTATGATCGGCCGCAGCCTCTTTCTCCGTTGGCGCAGACAATTGGGGCCTTCGTGCCTCTGATTGATTCATCATTCTCCCTCCTCTCGAAATAGGGGGTGGATTCAATTCAAGCGTCAGAATCTTTTGGTATCAATCTGTTGGGACGCGCAACACACCGCTGGCAGGGAATTCGTCTTGACTCTTTTCAATAAGGAAAGAATCCCCTCGTCTCATTCAAACCTTCATAGCATAATTGATACCATCGAGCCGCTAGAGATATCCGCAACCGGCCTATGCCTCCAAACACATGACTGGGATTTGGATTACTCCCTCAACGGACAAAGAATCGAATTACAGTCGGGAAAGGATTACGGCGAGCAAAGAGGTTTGAAATGGGCGTTTTCGCACTGAACGCACACGTAAATTCACTCATACATGCGAAGCATGGGCTTGGGAATTTATGATGAACCGTTGTCACGACATTACCAGTCAAATAATCAAACTGATCTATGAACCACGCTCCAACGATTATTCGAGTAAGCGTGGCATTCACACACACCGCCCATCCATTTTTCCGTGCGTGACCTCCACATCTTTCAATTCTATGATGTAATTAACCAGGCTAGTTGGCGCGCCGGGTTCACCTGAACGCCGGGGGAAGCAGAAGGCAAACGGAAAGTATGAGACACTGCAAAAACAATGGGGACATGTGTCACGGAACTATAGGACCAGGGATTCAGGAGAGATGACTTTTATAGGTTCAAATTTCATACGACCGCTTCTGAAACACGTATGCAGGTGAACATGGGAACCAAACAGGATGAAATTCTTTTCATCCTAGACCTCTCTCTCAGTCCTTCATTTCCAGAGGATGCTGGAATCAAAAATTTCCTCAAACATTCCTTCCATCATGAGCCTCGCTTTAAACCAGTGTTCGTCCTCACTATTCTCAGCCTTCCTCTGCTCTACCTCCGAAGATGTCTGTCTTAGCAGTGCGCCACTTGACCTCCTTGGAGACAGCCCTGCAACCAATGCTGTAGCTCGACCAACAACTTCTCAACCACCTTTTGGGCAGCTTGCACGCCACCATAGGCATCTTCACTGGGAGCATTTTCAAGAATTTCAAAACTCCGTGTTCCAAGGACACGAGGATCAAAAACCGTCGTCAGTTGTGCCCTCAGGGCCAATCGAATTCGACTCGGTTGTTGCGTGAATTCCTGAACCAACGCCACCTGGGAGAGATCCAGGCGATAGTCCCCTCGAAGTACGGAAGGCAGTTGAATCACCGCACCCCATTCCCCACTGCTTTCGAGTGCATTCATGATTAACGGGGCCAGCATTCGGGCGGGGGAATCCACCCATTGGCTGGTGGCAAAATAGCGAATTTCATAGGGAACCAGTTCATAGGCCATTCGTTGCAATTCATATCCCGGAGCAGGTTGAGGGAGCGAAATAAGAAGAATTGGCAAATTCGATGGACGGGATCTATCCGTTCCCCGGGCTTCCCCTCCTTCCCCAATTTCCAGGACATACGACCGCACCGGCTCATCATTCCCTCGAGAAAGTGCACAAGCGGAAAGTGCGGTCGCAAGGAATATGGCCGCCAGCAGGAACATAGCCTTCATGTCTTTACTCACCGGGACCTCTGGGTTGAGATGGTCGACCATAAATCAGCGAGTCGGGTTCCTGCTCGATTTGATGAGCCACTCGTTGCAACGTGTGTGTCAGCTGCCGGAGTTCGATGACTAATTGCCCGGTTTCACCCAAAGTTTCGCGCGTGAATTGCTGGATGTCCGGATGGCTTTCCTCAACGATGGACTCTAACGTCTTTCCGGTTCGAGCCAATTCTTCCGCCACCGTCTTGACTGCTGTGACACTCTGGTGAATTCGCGCGACCAGTCTTGGCAAGTCATGGTTCACCGTTGAAGTCAGCATGGCCAGATTCTCGGCAGCTTCGGACGCCCGGTCAATTCCCTGTGCTATCGATTCATTGTGCCGCGTCAAAGTGTGAGACACTATGGAAAGATCATTCAGAATCCCTTCCATCTTTAAGCGGTTCTCCTCATTCATGAACGCCGAAGCGTTCTCACTCAACCCATGCAAACTACTCAAGAGCTTGGAGAGTCCCTGCTCTGATAGGAGACGCGAAATGGCCATGTCCAAACGAAAGAAAAGGGAGGGTTTCGTCTGAATGACCGGATATTCTTGACCCAGCTCGGATTCCAATCTTGGAGCCTCGCGGCTCCCTCCTTCCAAATTCATCGTCGCCAATCCCGTTAATCCCTGCGTCTCTAGCGTCGCAACCGTATCGGTCTTGATGGGTGTGCCCCGAAGAATATCAAGCGTCAAACGCACCTCCTCGGGATTGTCAGGATTCAACGCAATTTCTTTCACTCGCCCCACATTCACCCCCCGATATTTCACCGTCGAGTCGACGCTTAACCCGGACACGGATTGCCGCATGTAGGCATGGTACTGGTCATACGCGCCGCGGTAATCTGATTTCCCCAACCACAACACCATTCCCACCGCAATCGCACCCAGCACAAAAACGAACAATCCGACCATGACGTAATTCCCTCGCGGCTCCATCATGAAACCTCATTTTGACTCTGGGCCGCCCTCCCCCGGGGACCATGGAAATATTCATGAATGATGGGATCCCGTGATTCCGCTAGTTCGTGCATCGTTCCTACACCCAGGATGGTGCCGTTTCCGAGCACGGCGACACGATCTGCGATGCGCCAGAGAGAATCAAGATCATGCGTGACCATCACCACCGTTAAGCCTAGTACCGCTTTTAATTGCAAGACCAAGGCATCAAATCCCGCCGCAATGAGAGGATCCAGGCCGGCAGTGGGTTCATCCAAAAAAATGAGCTCCGGATCCATAACAATCGCCCGTGCCAACGCCGCTCGTCGCCGCATACCCCCACTCAATTCACTGGGGAATTTATCGGCACTGTCCATGGGCAATTCGACCGTGGCAATTTTTACGGCCACAATCTCGCGAATGAGTTCCGGGGAGATATCAGTATGCTCTTTTAACGGCACGGCGACATTTTCCGCCAAGGTCAACGAACTGAATAAGGCGCCCTGCTGAAACATGACCCCCAAACGCCGGTATATATTCTGTGCACCCTGCTCTCTTAACGCTGCCACGTCATGTCCGAACAGGCGAATGGTTCCTTCAGCCTGTGCGTGTAATCCAATGATTTCCCGGAGGAGTGTGGATTTTCCTGAACCATTCCCGCCTGCGATGGCAAAGATCTCCCCCGACATAATCGACAAATTGACATCATCATGGACAACGGCGTCACCAAACCGGGTACACACATGGCTCACTTCAATAATAGGATTTGCGTGATGAATAATGCCTGAAGCCATCGTTAAATATTCCACCAACTAAAAACAATGCTGCACACCGCATCAAACACGATAACCAGAAAAATACTTTGGACCACGCCAATCGTGGTTCTCTTACCCACATCATCGACATTACCCCGGATCTGAAACCCCTGATAACAGCCGACCATGGCGATGATAACGGCAAAACACGGGGCTTTCCCAATCCCGATAAAAAAGTGCCGGAGTGCCACGGATTCTTCAAATCGTCCCACAAACTCCACCCCGCTGACATTCAGCTGACTGGAGGCAACCAATGCACCGCCAATGACTCCGAGAATATCCGCATACACCGTCAAAAGGGGGACCGCGATGACAAGCGCAAGGACCCGCGGAAGTACCAGCAATTGCATGGGCGAAAGTCCCAGGGTCCTGACAGCATCCAACTCCTCCGTCACCTTCATCGTGCCAATCTGGGCGGCATAGGCTGATCCCGAACGCCCGGCAATCAGAATGGCCACGATCAAGGGAGCAATTTCACGAAACAATGAGATGCCGACGAGATCCACCACGAAAATATTGGCTCCAAACTGACGCAATTGTTCGGCACCCTGATACGCAATCACCACACCCATGAGAAAGGCGAGCAATCCGGTTATCGGCAACGCATGATAGCCATCCCGGTCCAGGCTGCGGAACAACGCCCTCCATCGGATTAATGAAGGTCGTCGGAGTGAACGGATCATATGCACCGTCGCCTCTCCGACAAACGCCAGAGCTTTCACCATATGGCCGATATGCCGGGACACCCACCATTTGAAATTTTTCTCCGTATGTTCGCTCACGGGCAATGCGGGATGGATTCGATCCCAATGGCTCGCGACTAATTGCATCAGTTCCTCAAACTCCGGACGTAGGCCTTCAAGCGAGACTTGGTGCCCTTTTGAACGAAGCTCCATAATGGTCCGATACAGCACAATCGCACCACCCGTATCCATGGCCCGAATATTCACCACATCCCACACCAGCTCTCGCACCAGCGGCCACTGGATTTCCATCAGTAACGTATTCAGCATTGTGAGATGAGGAATGATCCATGATCCTTCACAACGAACGATGGAATCATCCATGATAAGGACATGCGGCGGTCTATTTTGATGTGTTCCAGTCATAGGAAACCGGAAAAAATTGCGTGAGAAGTTAACCAACAGGTTTTGGGAACCAAAGCCGGGCCTTGCGTTCTTTCTCTAGGATAACCCAGCTGCAATGGGAATGCCTGGGAACATGGACAACGCCATACACTTTCCTCCCGCATGGTGATTTCTTGAAAAACCAGTTTTGCACCCAGGACTTGGGATGTTTTTCTTAAAATTACCACCTCTAGATACCCTACCCAAAAATCATATTTCCACATTGGGGACAGTGGCGCGAAATGCTACATCTGAGATGTTATCCATTTTCTAAATTCGCTGAAAAACCCTGAGTCCTGAGTGTTTTACTCTTTGAGCACAACCCTTGCTGTCATTTTTCTCTCAGGAGTAAAGATGAATATTTTTCGTCACTGGTATCGATGACCACAAGCATTCCCCCTTTGAATATCACCATAGCCCAACGGTTGAAAGAAGTGGCTGAACTTCTGCACAACCAGGGAAGCAATCCCTTTCGCGCTCAAGCCTATCAGCATGCCGCCCGGACACTCGAACAGTTAGAACAACCCGTCGACGAGCTGATCCGCACTAAGGGGGTTGAGGAACTGAAAACGCTTCCCGGTATCGGAGAAAGCCTGGCCCGTGCCATACGGGAACTAGTCCTCCGAGGAAGATTACCGATGCTCGAACGGTTAAGAGGTGAAGCAGAATCCGAAAGTCTCTTGGCCACGATTCCCGGAATCGGGAAAAAACTGGCCGCCCGTCTCCATCATGACTTGGAAATCGATACACTTGAAGAACTGGAAACGGCCGCTCATGACGGGCGGTTACGGCAGGCAGGCGGAATTGGAGAAAAACGCCTGGCCGGGATCATCGCCTGTTTAACCGAACGATTGGGACGCGTTCGAGCGACCGTTCATCAGGATACGCAAGACATCCCTTCCATCCAAGAACTGCTGGATGTCGATCGGGAATACCGGGACAAAGCCAAAGCCGGACTGCTGCATTGCGTGGCTCCACGCCGGTTTAATCCCACCCATGAAGCCTGGCTTCCCATCCTTCATACGCAACGCGGGAATCGGCATTACACGGCCTTATTTTCCAACACGGCCCGGGCGCATCAAAAAGGGAAAACCCGCGACTGGGTCGTACTGTTTTTCGACGATAGGGTGAAAGAGTCCCAATGTACGATCATCACCGCTGAATGGGGAATCCTGGAGGGGCGACGAATCGTGAGGGGCCGGGAAGGGGCATGCCTGCGCTATTATGAAAAGCAGACAGCCCCCGAACATGAGACTGCCACCTCATGACGATTTTGATAGGAAGGAAACACAACCGACATGCCATTGGTCGACATTCAACATCTTGTGTGTGAAATTCATGGAAAGACGATCCTTCAGGATCTCACTCTCCCTATTGAGGAACAGGAAATTCATGCCTTGTTAGGGGCCAATGGCTCCGGGAAAAGCACATTGGCCTATGTCTTAATGGGTTGCCAGGGCTTTGCTCCCACCAGCGGACTGATGACCTTCAAGGGGAAGGATCTTGGGCCTTTGCCGATGTTTGAACGAGCACGATTGGGCATGACCCTCGCGTGGCAGGAACCGGCTCGCTTCGAAGGCATGACCGTCTCTCAATACATCAGGATAGGAAAACCGGACATCGATCCCGCGCCGTATCTCACCAGGGTGGGACTCTCACCTGACACCTATGGGAACCGCTTGGTGGATACATCATTGAGCGGAGGCGAACGCAAACGTATTGAGCTGGCGTCCGTTCTGGCCATGAAACCTCTATTCGCCATTCTGGATGAACCCACTTCCGGGATCGACATGCTTTCGGTCCAGGACATGATGCATGTCATTCGTTCGTTTAAAGAGGGGGGCGCCTCCGTCCTGCTGATTACTCACCAGGAAACAATTGCCTTGATGGCCGATCACGCCTCGCAACTCTGTGGGGGACGGATTATTGCCTCGGGCAATCCTAAGGACATTGCCGACCAGTATAAAAAAGGTAGTTGCGTTCGATGTGATGGTGAACGCTGTATACCATTGACCATGGCCAGGTAGGACCCTATGCGCGAACTCAAAATTCTGACTGACACATTCCAATCGCTGGGCGGGGACCCTGAGGTTTTTCAGGATCGGCACATTGCCCATATGGCCGCCAGCGGCCATCAGCTGGTCAGTCAACGGGAAATTCCCGGCGTCACGATTGACGCGCAAGAAACGGGAGATCGCATTACCAACACCATCATCATTGAGAAGGGAAAGCACATAGACCTCCCGATTCATCTCTGTCTGGGCATTACCGAAAAAACCGGGATTCAACGCATTCAGACCAGGCTGGTTATTGAAGAAGGCGCGTCGGTTTCATTTGTCGCCCACTGTCTGTTCCCATTTGTGGAGTTTGGAGAACACCGCATGGATGCCACGATTGCGATTAAAGAAGGTGCGCATGTGCGATACCACGAAAATCATTACCAAGGAACGCATGGAGGCATGGTCGTTGTTCCCAAGGCCATTATTGCAGTCGGACCCGGCGCACAATATTTTTCCGATTTTTCTCTGGTGAAGGGCCGGGTCGGACAGTTGAACATCGATTACGTCGTGGAGGTGGCCACATCGGCTGTGGCGGAGCTTACCTCAAAAGTATTCGGACGAGGAAGCGACATCATTCACATCAAGGAAAAAATGATACTGGCCGGTGAGTATGCGAGGGGGCTCATTACAACGCGTGTAGCGTTAGAACATGACGCTCAGGGTGACATGACCGGCATCATGGAAGCGCATGCCAAAGGAGCCCGCGGGCATGTGGATTGTCGGGAAATTATCAAGGACCGTGCGATCGGCCGCGCCATTCCCATCGTAGAAGTGACGCATCCGGAGGCAAAAGTCACACATGAAGCCGCCATCGGAACGGTGGACAAAAAGGAGTTGGAAACCTTAATGGCGCATGGACTCGACCCGGAACAGGCCACGGAACTGATTGTCAGCGGCATGCTGCAATAAGTCTTCACTCTCTGTTCTGGAAACAGAGCATCAGGGAAAAAGCAGCTGGCAACGATCTCTTCAACAAAAGTTGCAGGTACACCCCTCAGAGAGCCATCCCCTCACATGCTATCGCTCTGCATGCCCTGCACCTCATGGCACCATACAGTGCCTGGCCGCATGCTCAAGAACCTGCTGGACATGCACCTCGACCTGTCTCAGGACCGACGGCGAGACCGCATAGCCGTCACTCTCATAGGTCAGAATTGGCATCCCCTGCTTAATACTGCAAGGCTTGAGGATCGCCTCCGAGATCCGGTATTGCAGACAATTGAATGGTCCCAGAAGGATAATGCCGTCATAACCTTCACTGGCGGCTTCAAGCCCCTTGCCCAAGGTCGGAATAATCTCGCCATAAATGGTCGGCGAAATATGCTCTGCCGCTTTCTCAAATAGGGAGGCGACATTATTGGCTCCTGCGACCAGCAATCCTGTTCGACGAAAAAGGCCACGGTAATAGTGCTCGGACCATTCTACGGTCTGGTGACCCAACCACTGCTGCAGATACTCCCTGCCATCGGGCTGCAGGATTCTTGTGCACGCCTTCGCCATGGCCAAACCTCCTGGTTTCATCCCCCACCCGTCGGCATTTCTTGTGATCCGGTCATAGGAGTCATAGAGCACGAGGTCACCCAGATCAACCGGCTTGAGAATAATGCCTTTTTGGTTATACCGGTCACGCACACCGTCCATAAAAAAAGGACTGAATCGGGTAAAAAAATCGCCCGTGACCACCACTCGCGGACAGGTCAAGGGATCCCGCTCACGTGGAAAGGCGGCAAGCCGATCGATCAATCCAGGGAGTCCGGCTTGAAATTGATCGAATGAGCGAGCAGCGTGTTTGAATCGCTGCCACTCGGCTTTGAGCTGGTCCACGCTTTCAGGTGTACCCACCACCCGCAGAACCTGCTCGATTTCCACGAGGATATCTGCCACATGCATCGTCGGTAATAAATGCTTCGGCAGGGATGCCAGATCTAACCCTCCGTAATTATTTTCCGGTCCGGGACTCAAGAGAAAAATGTCGGACAGTCGTTGTTCGGCAATAAACCTCTCAAAATACCCCATGTAGCAATCGGTCACGCAGGGGGCACCACCACGGATCATATAGAAGCCGGCAATTTCACCTGGACGACGGTGCTCAGCCACCTGAAGCAACTGCCCAATACAAATGGGCAGGGGTAGACACTCACGACCCGAGGTATGTTGAAGTCCCCGGTCAAGCTGGCTTCGATCCAGGGGAATAAGGTCGCCGACATGCAACCCTAACCACTGGGCCGACATGGCCGCAGCCTGGGTATGGTAGTCGGAGAAATTCGGGAAATAAATTTTTACCCGTGGATCGTCTAACCGCACCTGCTCTCCGTTCGAACGGGCAATATGCCCGCTGGACGTCAACCGGCATGGGATAAACGGTTTGCCCGAACTGGTTTGCGCTTCACGGTAGTTCTGGACGATGTCCAGGAAGGCCTCCAACCGTGTCTGCACGCCCGCATCCGCCGTGTGCGCATCGATTTCAAGAATCAGATAGGGCTTGGCGCCCATCTCGGAAGACAGCACGGAATGCGTGAAGGCATCGATGGTGCAACTAAAATTACTCACGCAGAGCAAAAACAGGTTCGGATATTTTTTGGTTACGGCCATCGCATTTAAAATCTGGTTTGCAAAATGCCATGACGTGGAACCGTCTTCAATAGACGCGAGACAATCGGCTGGAATCACGGGAACCCCCATACTGGATAATTTCTTTCCCACTGATTGAGACGCCTCCTGGGTAAATGCACTGTAGCTGTGCCCGGCGAGTAAAATCGCGGGCATTCCCGATGCCACCGCCTCGTTCAAGGCCGACTGACCAAGGTCCCGAAGGGCCTGCTCGCTTTCTCTCTGAACCCGGATAGCCGCTTCCCATGCCTGTTGAGCCAACTCACGCGGCATCTGCAAATCCTCGACAGCCATATCCACAAGGGCCACACACGCCTCATAGCCGTTCACAAAATCTAACACCGGCGAAAGAAAGCGAATATCGGAGAAGGCTTTAGACATAAAATACGGACAGGCTTGGGTGATCGGACACAAATAGCATTCCCGGCAGGCATTTTGATGAGGCATGCGCGTCACCTGAGGCAGAAAAACCAGATCCAACTTTTTTCGGGAGAGATCTAACACCGCGCCGTGGGCAATTTGTATGGGAAAGCAGAATCCCGCGTTCGACTTCAAATCGCCACGCGGGTCCACATCCGACAACACCACTTCCATCCCCAGGCTGGAGAAAAAGGTTGAATAGAGCGGATAGAGGGAATGCGTCATGAGTGCTCGTGGGATCCCGATCTGTTGCTTCTTTCCTTGCTCACCGGCGGTCACGGGGTGAGGGTGGCCGAGGGAGGCTTCCACAAGTGACTTCGCGCTATCGAAGGCACGCTTGACACCCCAGCCAATGTGATTTCCTCCTTCTTGGTTGGGAGTGGTGGACATAGGGGGTGGGACACTGGTGAAAATTAATTTGGCCCGCTTCTCGACCAGATCGGGAGCCGCAACGGTTCGGACCTTTCTTTTCCACACGCTTTCAAAAAGGCTGCAACGACCGCCGAAGGGAAACCGCCGGCCGGCGACGATAAACCGGTCGATACTGCAATACATGGCACACGCCCCGCAGGTAAACCGCCCGGCCAGCGTCATCTCTGGTTCGGCCAAGGCCAGCAGATTGGTTGCCGAGCCGAGTGCGCCACCGGACCTCTGAAGTGCGAGCAACCCGACCCCCAGGGCCCCGAGTAACTCAGGGCTGGGGGGAATGACGATATCGCGTCCGATACTATGGGCGAAGGCGTGGCCAATCGCATGGTTCAACGCGACGCCGCCCTGCAGAAACACTTTCTTTCCCACATAGCGCGGGCCCTTCACTCTATTGAGATAATTACTGACGATGGCATAGACCAATCCGGCCACAATGTTGTCACGTGGGTGCCCCCCCTGTTGCGCGATGCGAATATCAGAGTTGATGAAGGCGGCGCAGGTCGCCTTGAAATGGACCGGCGAAGGCGCGTCCAGGGCGATGTTCGAAATTTCCGACACCTTTATGCCCAGATCTCCGTGAGCACTCTCCTCGAGGAACGAGCCGGTTCCCGCCGAACAGGCGTTGTTCATGGCATAGTCGATGGGAACCCCGTTGCGCAGATAAATATATTTGGAATCCTGCCCACCGATTTCAAAAATCGTGTCCACACCGGCATCAAAATGGTTCGCCCCCGCAGCGTGAGCCGAGATTTCGTTGTAGACATATTCGGTGCCCAAATAGGCCCCGACAAGTTCTCGTGCTGACCCGGTCGTTCCCACGAGACCCACGGCACGATTGCCAAGTTGATCCACCAGGGCTTGAAGGCATTCACGAGTGGCCCGCACAGGATCTCCCTGTGTGCGCGCATAATGGGAAGCCACCACGCCATACGTGGCGGGATCCAACAGAATCGCCTTAGTAGTGGTCGATCCGGCATCGACTCCAAGGACCATCATGCCGTCGGGAGGCGCTTGATGTGGCAAGGCCGGAATAATTTTTACGCGATCGGCATAGCGATGAAGCGGCGGGAGATGGCCAAGGCTGGCCTGAGCCGAGATTTGAGGCGAGGTGTAAACCGGCTCATCCCGGGCGATCAATGCACTGCCCCAGGCTTCGAACCAGGGACTCTCCGGCAGCACGACAAAATCCGTGGCCGGAAGCTTTTCGCGCAACGCCGCCAGCATGGCCGCATTACGGGTCACCCCGCCGGTCAAGAGCACCCGTTTCGGCTCGTGCATTCCTTTTTCCAACAACGCAATCACCTTGTTGGACATACTGTCATGAAGCGTATGTAAAATATCTTCGGGGGTGGCCTCGTTCCGATTCAGCTTATGGGTGATATCCGATTTGCAGTGCACAGAGCAGCGAGAGGCCAGGGGCACAACTTTCCCGCTGAAAGAACGCTGGATTGCCTCGTCCGTTTCCAACCCCATCCGGCCGATCTGCTGCATAAAAAATTCCCCGCTTCCGGCCGCACATTTATTATGAGATAAGACATTGGTGATCTTTCCGTCCACGAGGAGATAGACCAGGAAGGATTCGCCCCCAAGACAGGCCACCGCATCAAACGCGCCTTCCACCTCACGAAGGGCTCGCTGGATAGCGGCCACTTCGGGAATATGCCCAAGCTGACCGGAGACGCCATAGTATTCCGCATCTGCGAACTCCGGGCTGGCGAGCAATTCCTCAAGCACCTGCAGGGGACGCCCTTGATGAGCCACCACCCTGGCATCCCTCGTATCGCCCCGGAGCACTGCCACCTTCACAGTCAGAGCACCGATGTTCACACCAATATAAGACATGGCAAAACCTCCCGAAACCAGAGAGTGGGTACATCCCTCAGCTCGCCACAGGGCCTGAAAGACTCATCATACGCTCTTTGCCGAAAAAGGCTTTTTCTCTTGGATGACATTATGAAGGCCAATCATCAAAATGAACGCTTCTCTTGCTGAACTCTTCACCTCCATTGAAGTGATCGATATCAGAGATGCAGCACTCCCTAAGGTCCTTGCTTCACAGAGAGGTCACAACACATTACTTTCAAAGAGGTGCAGGAAGGGAGCCAGAAAGGTCAAAAAACATCTTTTCGGAAAGATAGGGAGAAACAAGGGAGATTTGAGAGGACATGAGATCCACTCATACTCTAGTGACGCGTTTAGGGGCAGAAGATAAATGGCCCTGTAGTCAAATGCGACAGACCATCAAAGGTTTTTAGCAGAAAAGTTTACCCCCTGACGGCTTACGACTGTGCCGCTGGCCAAACAGAGAGGCTGGGTCTGTTGAAAAAAGCCGCCAGCGGCGTTCTCTCCTTTTTTCCGTGCTCACGTACTACGCGTACGCTCCGCGCGTAAAAACGGCTGCGGCCTTGCTGGACGGACTTTTTTGAACCGACCCGGAGCCTTTGATGAGTAACCTAATCCTGGGCAAATTTTTCCTTGAAAATCTTTATTATTCAACACTCCCAGGCTTGAATGGAGGGAGAGGCTTGTTGAAGAAAAGACCAAATTTTGCAATCGGAATTAACTAGTTGGGGAGAGTGGAATCCAGGCAGTCACTGTCGTGCCTTTGCCCTCTGAGGCTTTAACAACAAATTTACCTTGCACCACACGAATTCGTTCTTTCATGGCAATTAGCCCTAACCCGCGAGTGCCTCGCAAACCAGACTCAGGGATGAATCCTTTACCGTTATCCGTAATGACGAGTTGGAGGCCACCCTCTACCCCTTTCACCTCCACAGACACTTGAGACGCCTGCGCATGCTTCGCCACATTTCGTAAACATTCCTGCGTCACCCGATACACACACGACGCAATATCCTGAGGCAGAAACTGAGGGACATCCCGGGGTTGAAACGTGACCGCAATGTTCTCCCATTGAGAAAATTCTTGAATAGAGGACTTAAGGGCGACGACTAACCCCAAGTCATCCAAAATCGAAGGATGAAGCTGATAGGCCAGATGCAGGACGCTATCGGAAAGCGCAGACACTTGATCATTCAGATGATGAAGAGTCTTCTGCATCGGATCCGACTCCGGCAGGGACCTCTGAACAGAATCTATCTCGAGCGCGACCATGGCTAACCGTTGATTCATATCATCGTGCAGTTCACGGGAGAGACGGCGGCGCTCATCTTCTTGAGCAGAAATGAGTTGCGCACCAAGAGCCCGGAGCTCTTCCTGGCTCTGCTCAAGTTCCCGCTCTCTGCAATGAAGAGCCCGTTCTGTCTTCCTGCGTGCTGTGATATCCCGGACAATGCCGGTAAAAAAGATCTCTCCGTGCTTGTGCCAATATCCCAGAGACAGTTCCAGAGGGAATTCGCTGCCGTCCCGTCGAAGTCCCATCAGCTCAAACATCTCTCCCACAACGGTCTTTTTCCCCGCTCGCGAGGCCCGTAAAATTCCCTGTTGATGAGCCTGGCGAAACCGTTCAGGAATGATGCACTCTAAGGTCTGACCTTTCATCTCCTCCATCGAAAAGCCAAACAAGGTTTCCGCTCCTGTATTCCACAACATGACCTTCCCCTGACTATTCAAGGAAATGATACCCTCATCGGTTGATTGCACAATCGAATGTAACTGTTCCCGGCTTTCCCGAAGCGCCACCTCTGCCTGTTCACGTTGACTGATTTCGCGTTGTAAGGCTTGGTTGGACTTGCCCAATTCGAGGTTTAAGGTCATGGAAGCCATCGTGACAGTATGGTTCCGTCGTAAGGTGACAAACATCATTGTCAGGAAAAGGAGACACATGCCTCCCATGGCCATATGCCGTTCTTCATTCAGGAGAAAGAATTGAATGATGAGCGGGCTAATGGCCGGGAGAGCATAGGCCAGAAAAGCACCTTGCAAGGGCGCATGAACTGCGGTCGCCCCGGCAATCATGCCTCCTAACACAAAGGCCAAAAAAATCTGATGGGGAATGGAGCTTTCGGGAAAGAGTATGACACCGGTTACCCCCCAAAGAATGCCGGAGGCAAGGGTCGCGCCAAGAAATCTACGCCCCCATCGATGGGAATCCTGCGGATGTCGAGATGCATTGCGAAATTGATACCAGAGTAGAGTCCATGCCCCGTTGAGCAGGAACAGGCCGGTCAACCAGGTAAGCAACAGGTCATGGGAGATCACGTTCCATTGGATACCAGTCAGAATGGATCCATTGACCAGAGAGGCAATGATCCCAACGGGTGCAAGGGCATAGAGTTGTTCTATCTGCTGCCCATACAAGAGATCGTGCTCGTGTTTAGCCAACACGGACCCTCCACAAACTCTCCAGGGAACGTTTTGAGACCTTCTTCGGTTTCCAACGTCATAGTGACATCCGTGAGAATGATTCTGTGTCTGTACGAGAACAATGTTACTTTAAAACTCTTATTCATTAATCACAAGGCTCCTTCAATTATTTGCCTCCGACAGGTTAGAATAAGTGCTTTGGAGCGAACAGCAAAAGTAAACCCAACCCCAGCATGACCAATCCGCTGATCAGTTTAAGCCACCGGCCCTCCCGTGCTTGCAATTTACGATGGCTCAGGGTAACCACGGCGATCGTCACCATCACCGCATCATCGGCGACATAGGCCAGATTGTAGAGACCGAGATATCCGTAATACTCAAACGTGGTCAGACCCTGTTGGCTCAACACCTGAGTGAACATGGCCGGAAAGCCCGCCGTACACACAAACTCAACCATGTTCACTAGGGTGGCCAACACCAGAATGCCGATCATCGCCTGACCGACATGCTCGGCCGCTAAAATTTTTCGAATTCGGGCATAGAGCCCCGGCTTCACCGACTCGGGAATGGTAAGGGAAAGGCCTTGCCCAAAGGCCCAAAATTCCTTGACATTCAGCAGGCCAATGCCGACGGCCAACCCACCCATCAGCACTTGGATGATTCGCACATACCCGATGAACAGAAAGACATTCAGCCACGCCGCCATGAACGCAAAATACACCACTCCGCTGACCAGGACGAATGTGCCCGCCAGGAGAAACATCTTGCGCCGATCCCGAAGGTTGGCCAGCAACGCCAGAAGAAACAGCAAGACCCACATCGCACAAGGATTGAATCCATCAAGAAGTCCGAGAAAGAGTGTAAAAAGCGGTAGGCCGAGTTCTGGAAGAGTCCGGTCCCCCAAAAAAGGAACCTGAACACTCTTTCCCCCGGCATCGCTTTGACTGGATACCGGGGGACAGGGCATATCAGGTTCAACCGGACAGGCACCTTTAGAGGAAGTTCCCGCATCCGGCGGTGGACGCCCTAACAATTCTTCCAGTTGCTGCCCGGTTGTCTCGGCAGACTCAAAGCCGATCAACAACTCCCCTCCCCCATAGAACGCGGGCACACCCAGTGGTGTCATACCGAATTTCGCCGCCAAGGTCTTCAATCGAAGTAACGCCTGGGGATCTTCCCCAATATCGCGAACGTTTACAGTAAGTTTGGGATATTGTTGCTTCAGCCGGGTCAGGTAGCTTTTCGCCTTTTCGCAATGCGGGCATCCCTGGCGGACAAACACTTCAAGATCACTCTCAGCCTGATCCGGAAGCACGTCAGGCTTCCCTGACAGACCAAGCATCCCCACCACCACAAGTCCCACGCACAACAGAACGAAAGGCCATCTAAATTCCATCCAATGAGTTGGGCTCTGCTGCCCCCCTGGCTTTCGGAAGCGGAGGGAAAGAGGAACAAAATTAAAATTATTGAGTTTGGGGATTTTCATCTATGAGATAGACTCGATAAGTCAAGAAGGAATGCTAGATATTTCCCGCAGCTTTAGAAAAGGTTGATCCCTAGTCAACAAATTATTTATTGGAAATATAAATCTAGCACAGAAAAGGTTTGAGGTGACACATCCTAGGTGGCCTTTAGGCCCTGTACCCATTAGAACTGACCACACCAATAATCCGGCTCTGGCAATAAGACCGCATACAAGGCTTGAAAATTTGCCATCTTCCGGCCTATAGATTACTTATGACCCGTCCCAGGTTCACCTGTCGCAATACTCTACAACGACTTCGGGAAAACTATGATGAAAGACAACGAAAAGAGGAAAACACGACCAGGATGAAAATCGCTCGCGTGGAATATGCGGTGAAGGTCACGGAAGAGGATGGGACGATGGTATCGGTGAACAAAGAACGAATCCTGTCCGAACTGAATTCAATTGATCCCGAACATATCCAAAAGCTTCTTGAGCAAGAGGAACACGCAACAGAACAACCATCGTCTGAGCAAACTCCCATTCACTCTTCGTTAGTGGTGACCAACATCACAGAACTCCAACCCACCGGCGACGAGGACCAAATGTAGCCAGGTAGGTCTTCGGATGGTTCTTCAGTGAATTGTCCCGTTAATCTTGTTGAACCCAGCCCCTCGCACATATCTCGCAAGCCTTCATTCCTCGAATCAAACTTGGCTAGCCTTCAGGCCATGTGGATATTATTTTACCCCACCACATACAGCCATGAAATTTGACTGAGTTTTCAGACTTCGCTCAAGGCACAACATCTACGTTCTCGCCCATGTCTTGACCGACTCTGTCATCCTGAGCAGCGCGAAGGATCTCGCTCAGGCCACCCGATCAATCCTTGACAAAGCTTGTGCATTACTCAAGAATCCCCCCTCATCGAGGCCGACCTCTTTGTGTGGACGGGAGTTCCACGGTAACATTGAAATGCAACGATCATGTCGGTATTTTCAGAAAATACGATGGCGTGTTATAGAAATTGGCAGATCCGGCTCTTATGCGGATCCGCCTAAACATTGTTCAGCCGATCACGACTGAGAACGGATGTTATGAAGAAGCGCCTGTTCGTAGGGTCAGCGAGCGAGAGCTTGGACGTGGCGTATGCCGTGCAAGAAGAACTGGATCGTGCACTGGAGGTAACAGTCTGGACGCAGGGGATCTTTCAGCCCTCTCGCACGACAATGGAGTCCCTGACCGAGCAGCCGAAAAGGTTTGATGCTGCATTGTTCGTTTTCACACCAGACGACGCCGCCATCCTTCGAGGCCTGCCCAAATGTGTTGTGCGGGACAACGTGATCTTTGAGCTTGGGCTATTCGTGGGAGTACTGGGCAGACACCAGACATTCATTCTTCTCCCGAGGGACATAGGCGACCTGCATCTTCCTTCAGATCTGGCGGTTATTACGCCGCTCGACTACAACCATCAGCGTGCTGATGGCAACCTCCTCGCAGCTGTGGGGCCAGCATGCAACAAGATCAAGAAGGCTCTCATCCCAGGCTATGGCAATACAGTGGGTACGGGCGGACACGACGCGCAGTCATTGGAACGACTCCTGGTGAGTCAGCCCTATAGACTCGTGTTCAATCCCACAATGAAGGCGTCGAAGCGTATCGTCTTCGGTCCGGACGGGGTCATTGTGGAAGGCAACAACCGAAACGAGCACAAGTGGCGACTGTTTAGGAAGAAGCTGGAATTGTTGAAATTGGACGGGAGAGTGCACAGCCGCTTTGAGTATGATGCAGACTCCGACCAATGGAAGCACACGAATGAGAGCGACACTCTTTCGATTAAAGGCCAGTACATCGAACCTGAGCGATAGGCGTCACAAAATGCAGTCTGAGGGGGGTCAGGTCCTCCAAACATCTATATTTTAATTCGGGACCATCGGAACTGGTCCGGGTCGACTCCCATGCCTGCTTCCCCTGCGCAAGACTGACTTGTATCCCAAGAAGGAACCGGCAACTTCTTGATATCTTTTTGTGCCGGGGTTCGTTCCCGCAGAACAGAACATGGCACCGATACCATCTCTTCTCAATGATTCAATTGCTCCTTGCTTCACTAGGCTCCTTTGGCCCTGTGGCGAGGCCACCGAATTCCAATTATGGGTCTGATCTTCTAAGACGAATCGGCAACACAAAACTTCGATAGATACCACGGCTAGAGAACCCGACTTACACACCTTCCCAAAGTCCGACGCCTGCTGACAGGCTCAAGGAACGGACGCTCTGGTGATTCAGCAGACCTTGTCTGAGCCCTTCGCCAGGACTCAGGACAGGCTCCCCGAGTTGGTCGCCTCTTAAGGCTCGCGTCTGTCCCATCTAATGAAACCTGTCTGGGCGTCACTGGCTTTGGCCACTTTTGCCGGAACAAAAATGGCTCGTTCGCCGGGGCGAAACCCGGCAATACCAATTACCACTTGGACACTAAAGGTGGTTCAACTTATGTCCCATGTTCCAACAGTTGAGGAAGGTGATAAACCAAGATGGATTCCCCAAAACACGTGTCGGGAAAGACAGAGAAGACACTACGTTTGTGAAATGGCTTTTTTTTCCACGCTGAGGCGGGGAAGACGGGCACTCAGTTCAAACAGACTATTCGGCAGTGAGTATATTGCCATGGAAATTAGAGCCACCCATTCGCAGGCATCTGTCTCACCCTTCTTGTCAGGGTAGTCGAAGTGGGGTATTCTTCCACTATGCCCAGTGAACAACTGTTATCCCGCATCACGATTGATCCTCAGATTTGTCACGGCAAACCCTGCATCCGTGGGCTGCGGTATCCGGTCGATTGGTTATTGGAACTCATGAGCAGCGGCATGTCGAATAAGCAAATCTTAGGCGACTATTCGGACTTGGAGGAGGCTGATCTTCAAGCCGCCTGTGCGTTCGGGGCACGACTAGCGCGTGTACAACGAATTGAGCCGGTGGTGGGGTGAAATTCCTTGTCGATGCGCAACTACCCCAATACCTCGCTAAAGAATTGACGCGGGCCGGTTACGACACACTCCATACCCTAGACCTTCCACACGGGAACCATACGCGGGACGAAGAGTTGGCCGCCCTTGCCACTCGCGAGGATCGCATCCTGATTACCAAGGATAGTGACTTCGTCACCACCTTTCATCTCCAACACAGTCCACCCAAGCTCTTACTGGTTTCCACCGGCAATATTGATAATGCAGCCCTCCTGCAACTGTTCCTCACAAATCTTGTTCACCTGGAACGCGCGCTCATCGAAAATGATTTCGTGGAACTAGGCCGAACGGCACTCACTATCCACGGATAAAGGAGGCGGGGTCAGGACTTGCAAACATACATCTTTCAAATCACGACCATCTGAGCTGGTCCAACCGGGTTGGCTCCCATGCCTTCTTCCCAGGGGAAGGATAACTGATATCCCAAAAATGAACCGGCGCATTCGTGATATCTTTTTGTGCCGGAGTTCGCCCCGGCAGGCGAGGTCCTTTTGTTTCGGCAAAAGGACCCAAAACCATGGTGGCCGTGGCGTGGCCCTTCGGGTGCCCTGCGCCGTGGAGCCGACTTCGGCGGCGCGCAAACTCGCGGAGCCTGTCCTGAGTTTTTTCGAAGGGCTCAAACAATGCGCGCCTTCACCCGAACTCGGCTCCACGACTTGGCCTCGCCACAAGGCCACGGGATTCTGTGTTGCTCTAATCTTCTGGAACGAACCTCAGCAACATCAAAACTTCGATAGATACCACGGCTAGAAAACCCGACTTACACACCTTCCCAAGGTCTGGCGCCTTCCGCCCGGCCCGGACGCTCAGATCATCCGGCGGGCCTTGTGTGAGCGCAGCGAGTTGGACCGCCCTCCAAAAGGTCGCGTTTACTCATACAAATGAGGCCGGATAGGGAATCAGTGGTTTTGGCCACTTTTGCCGAAACAAAAGGACCTCGCCTGCCGGGGCGAAACCCGGCAATACCAATCATCATGTAGACACCATAGTTTGGAATACTAGGGCACAGTCTTGCATCTGTCACCAGGCATTGATTGAAAAACCCAAGATAGATTCCCAATAAAAAAAGTTGGGAATGACGGAGGGAAAAGTAGAGGGATTCGTCGGGTTATGTCGTTTTGAGGAGTCGTGTTGTTTTGGGAAGGAACCGTCTGAACTTGAGGCTTTCGATAATGAGATTAGAGATCCTCAGAATGCAGCCCGGTAGTTTTGGCAATTCGAGCCAATATTTTTGGTCCTAGAGTTTCGCCATCATGAAACGCAAACACGACGTTTGGCCATCCTTCCCGTGTGAGGATTTATGCGACCCGGTTTGACGTTTGATGCGCCACCCGAGCCTGAGAAGTGCCGCCAGCACCCGTTTTGCTGACGTCGATGCCCATTGACTCATGCGCCAACAAAAGAGACGTTCATCAATTCGTCCGGCGCTACCTCACCGTGATCTAATCGGTCAGCTAACACACGCAAAGCCAAGGCCTGCACGGCTACCAATGCGTATTCCCTGGTTGACACGTAGGCGATCACCCCCGACAGGGCAGCAATCTCACCAATCCATCGCCCGTCATCTTCCTGCTCAAGTTCAATTTTGAAGGATTCTACATTCGACATGGGGTTCTCCTCCTTATGACATCACTTCGGATATTATCACACTGCCCTTCTTCAGGTAGTGGGAAACTTTCCTCGGGATGAGGAAATTTGAACAAGGCCGGAACTGTAAGAACGAGATTCCAATTATGGTCTGATCTTCTGATACGAATCGCGCCAACACCAAAGCTGCTCCTGCGGCTTTGGAACGTGGTATGCGCACAAGCCCAACTTTATGGCGGGGTTAGTGGTTAGGATCTCCCCCGCCGCTTCATGCTACGTACCCTTTGCCCTTTTTTGGAACACTCCCCACCAACCGGTTAGGGAAACGCGCCTCATCTTGGCAACCCTTCCGCCCACGTATGCCTCTCCTAACTAACTAGTTTCTTAGAACTTTTCCGCGTATCTCCATACAGGCATTTCTTTTGCTCGTCTTAAATCAAAGATGGAATGGTTGGCCCTGTGCTAACGACCCAAAAGGGGTAGCGATGAAAAAGCGAGTGCATAAAATTCTGACCGGATGAAGGGAAGGCGGCTTTTTGTGCAGGGCAAAAGATTGTCGAAATATTTTCTAATCTGGTTTCTTATCATGGGAGTGAACGCAGGATGGACTCCTTCTGTTCGGGCAGAATTCGAGGTGGATTTCTATGGGGGTTTGGCCAAGACGGAGAATGGTCAAGTGGAAGGGCAGGTGCGAAATGTGCCATTTTCAGGGAGTCCCGTCACTACTTCCAAAGATCTCAAGGAGGATGCGAAATTCAAAAATGCCTTGACGGTAGGGGGACGCGTGACCTACTGGACGAAGACCATTCCCTGGCTAGGCGTGGCGTTTGATGGCTCGTATTTTAAGGCTGACGCCAAAAACGCCAATATTGAGATTCCCGTTTATGGGTTCTCCCTCTTGATGATGATGCGGTATCCCTTATTCCCGAATGAACAGTTTCCTCAGGGAAGGTTAGAGCCCTACTTTGGGGTCGGTCCCGAATTCGGTTTTTCTAAAAGCACTGTTGAGTTCGAAAACGATGGTGGCAAAACCAAGATTAAGGAAAACATGGATGGTTTTGGTGTTGATGTACGAGGGGGCATGTTGTGGCGTCTACATCGACATTGGGGGATCTTTACCGAATATCGATTTACGTATTTAGATATAAACGATAAGTCAATTCCCAGGGATTATAGTCGTCAGAATGAGGAGGGCACCATAAATTTTGAAAATCTGGGAGCCAAACTGACCACACATTATTTCCTGGTGGGTATTTCCTTTCGCTTTTAGTGATTGAAAGGCTATCCTTGATAGCGACCCTATGAACCTAAATAAGCCTACCCAGAGAAGTAGTTGGGGTCAGGACTTGCACGCATACATCTTTCAAGTCGAGACCATCTGAGCTGGTCCGGCCGGAGCGGCTCCCATGTCTGCTTCCCTGGGCAAGACTGACTTGTATCCAAAGTAGGAACCGGCGCCTACTTGCTATCTTTTTGTGCCGGGGTTCGTCCCGGCAGCCGAGGTCCTTTTGTTTCGGCAAAAGGACCCAAAACCATGGTGGCCGAGGCGTGGCCCTTCGGGTCCCCTGCGCCGTGCAGCCGACTCCGGCGGGGCGCAAACTCGCGGAGTCTACCCTGAGCCATGTCGAAGGGCTCAAACAATGCGCGCCTTCCTCCGCAGTCGGCTACACGACTTGGCCTCGCCACAAGGCCACGGGATTCAGTGTTACTCTAATCTCCTAAGAAAAATCGCGCCAACACCAAAGCTGCTCCTGCAGCTTTGGAACGTGGTATGTGAAAATTCACTTTCCCTTTCCCTCTTTGCCTTATCCGACGCCTGCTGACAGGCTCCAGGGACGGACGCTCTGGTGATTCAGCAGACCTTGTTTGAGCGCCGCGAGTTGGTCTGCTCTCCTAAGGCTCGCGTCCGTCCCATCTAATGAAGCCTGTCTGGGCGTCACTGGTTTTGGCCACTTTTGCCGAAACAAAAGTGGCTCGTTCGCCGGGGCGAAACCCGGCAATACCAATAACCACTTGGACACTACAGTTGGCTCAACACATACCCCATGTTCCAACAGATATTGAAGGGAGCAAAACAAAATGGATTCCCAAAAAAGAATGTGGGAAATGACGGGGGAGGAATGAGCGGAGAAGCCAGAAGTTCACGCAATCCACCGGCGTTACACACCCTTTAGGTAGGTGCATCTGCGCACAAATGCTTCTCAAGGAACTCTCTCACTCGCACCTCATATCGAGGTCCCTCCAGCCCATGGGCAAAGCCATGGTCAGCCCCCCGGACAATCCAGAGCGCTGTCTTTTCGGGATCGGCGTTGGCGTAAATGGTCCGCGAATGCTCAAGAGGGATCTGCGATTCGGCATCCCCATGGATAATCAGCAAAGGGGTGTTAAGATTCCGCACGACTTCGGACGGGACCGCATCATTGACTCGTACACCCAGGAAGAGCCGGGCATAGAATTTTGTCAGTGCGACAAGCGGCCATTTCGTGAAGCCCGGAAAGAAGAAAAACTGCCGGGCAATGAGTCCTTCCAGAGTGCCATAGGGACTATCGGCCACAATGGCTTTGACATCGGGATGCCGAGCCATGATGAAGGCTGATGCGCTCATGGAAAACCCCAGCGCCCCGATTCGTTCCGGATTCACATCGCCCCGGCTTTTGACATACTCAACGGCGGCATGGACATCACGGGTTTCTAATAGACCCGCCGTGGTATAGGCACCATCACTCTCACCGAAATACCGGAAGTCAAACAGGAGAAGATGAAAGCGGGGATGCAGGAAGAGCGCATGCCGAAGGATATTGGCTTTATCAAAAGGATAGCCATGGCCCACCAGGACAGTCCCGCACGTATTCCATGCCATCCCTCCTTGGCGCCATGATTCCCGTGCTGCAGAGGCTGTGGGAATAAACCACCCTCTCAGGGTTAACCCATCAGAGGTGGGGAATGAAACCGATTCGTAGTCCAACCCGTAGCGCTTGGGGTCATCATCCGTTTGAAATCTTGGCGGATGCACACCCAGCAGAAAATTGAACAATGGCAAGACAACTATAAGCCCAAGGATCCAATACAGCAATTTCCAGCTCACAGGATTCTCCTCAGGGCCAAGAAAAGCTCTTTATTCAAGGATGACATATAAAGGAACCAGGAACATTTTCGAAACCGTGACGGGATTGGGCTTATTTCGTGACCCGGAGAATTTGCAAGATTTAAAGCTCACAAACCGGCTGATCAGCAAATGCCTAGGAGTCTGTCGGACTTAGGGGATCGAAAGCGAAAAAGCGGCTGAGCGAGGCCAGATTGTGACGATTTCGCAGGCCCATAGTGGGACTATGGGCCAAGAAAGCGGTGGAATATGGACCGCTGAGACACTTTTGCAACCGATTCTTCCTACGTCCGACAGGCTCCTAGAGAGCAATATGACGGACGGTTACGTTCTCGGCTCTGGCGGCCTGAAGCAGCTGACTATCGGAAGACACAAGTAGGGAGGGCTCGCCGACCAATTGCTGAAGCTGGAGGACGGAAGCAAGATGGATCGCATCCAGAGTCCTGAGTGGGTGTCGTTCAATAAGCTTGGCAGACAACATAATAATTTCTTCATCGAGCTGGACTCGAACGAACGCCGGCCAATCACGTTTAAAGAGATCTATGACTGTACGATAATGCCCTGCAGGAAGAAATCGCTCTCGCACACGGCGTCGCAAAGCGGAAAAGATTTCAGAATACGTGATCATGGAGGTGGCGTGAGGCAAATCTTGAGTTCGAAGGGCAAGCACTTCCTCACTTCCCACCTCAGCGAGGAATTGCTTCACCAGCGCGCTCGTATCCCAATAGATCACGTCGCGCGCTCACGGTCCTCGATCACCGCTTGAGCCGCGGAAGGCCCCTTGTAGGGTACAGGCTTGAGTCGCGTGGCCAATTTACGTGAAGGGAGACAGATCTTACCCTGTGCAGCCAATTGGGCCAGCCGCCCTTCCCGGGTCAAGACCAGTTGATCTGAGGTGATGTGGTGAATCACCGCAACAGGTTGTCCCCTATCGGTCACGATCACCTCCTCCCCTTTTTGGGTCAGGCGCAAGTAGTGGGTGAGACGGTTCTTCAGCTCTTTAATGCCGACTGTACTCATAAAATCAATCCCATCGTGCTGAACTCGATTTTGTAGCTACCGTAGCCACTTCTTAAAGATACCCTATACACCCAGTCTATTCAATAGCGAAATTGTGATTCTCCCACTTCTGCACAACTCTCATTCTTTGATTGCGAAGGGCACACTACCAAGAAAAGGGAAATAGGCGGTCCAAATAAAGGTGGTTGACAGGAATCATCTCAGCGTGCAAAACCTAATAGGCTATTGGCTGGCAGTGGATTTTGAAGTCATTCAAAGTTCTCCGACCATTGCTTGTCCTCAAGAAACTCCTGACCCATGCAGAACATCGGGATACCCTGGAGCGGTCAGACAAATGCGGGTCGCCACACGGGCGCGGCTGCCCGCAAACCACGATCGGGAGTTGACCCTATCCTCGACGGACAGGGATTACCCCGTTCACCATTTTCAATTTGAAATTTCCCACCAGCATTTTGCTCATTGTGCCTCAAAAAAGTATGCGTCTTATCCCCTAAGAGACCATTCCCTTATCCAAAGACTTCTGTAAGGCGACCTGTGTAGAAATTTGCCCCACAAATTTTCTGGGTGCGTCTCCTAGGCATTCCTTAATTCACGAATTCCCACCCTAGCGAAATTTTTATTGAATGGCTCTTATTGCGGAAAAACGGAAGCGGGTCATGGAATTGATTGCCTTATACTGAAAGGCAATCAATTGGCACCATTATTGCGGAATCAATTTTACAGAATCGCTTGGAGAATTTTTTCAATTTTTTTTTAATACCATGTGACTATTGGCATCATGTTAAAAAGGACATCCTCAGGAGTCACTTATGAACACGTTCAATAAGTTACGACAGGACATGATTGATCAGCAGTTAGTGGCTCGTGGCCTCCACGACCAAAGGGTGCTTCATGCCATCAACGCCGTCCCTCGTGAGGAATTCTTCGCCACAGACCTTGTTGAATTTGCCTATCGTGACTCGCCACTACCGATCGAAGCCAGCCAGACCATTTCTCAACCCTACATCGTGGCGTTGATGACTGCTGCGCTTGAATTACAACCGGAAGACCGCGTGTTGGAAATCGGGACGGGTTCCGGATATGCCGCGGCGATATTGGGGGAAATTGCTCAAGAAGTCTATACCATCGAACGACATAAAATACTCGTGGACACCGCACGCACACGCCTCGCGGAACTGGGTTATCGCAACATTCAGGTCCTGTATGGAGACGGAACCCTGGGATGGCCGGAACATGCCCCCTATGATGCCATTGTTGTCACCGCAGGCGGACCCGAAGTACCTCAACCCCTGAAAGACCAGTTGGCCATCGGTGGCCGTCTCGTGATCCCCGTGGGCTCGACCCTGCGCACACAAAAACTCATCCGGCTTCGACGCATAAGCGAGCATGAATATCAGGAAGAGGATATGGGCGGTGTACGTTTTGTCCCACTGATTGGCGCGGCTGGCTGGGAAGACGAAGCTGGGCATACACCCGCCAGGGAGGATTTCGAAGCAAGCCTACCCGAGTTGATTGGGCAATCGAGTGAACACTTTGCCAGCATTAAACATGTGAAGCTGGATCACCTCATGAACCGCATCGGTGATAGTCGCCTGATCTTGCTGGGTGAGGCCTCGCATGGCACCGCCGAGTTCTATGATATGCGTGCGCGAATCACGCGGGAATTAATTGAACAGAAGGGCGTGAATGTTATTGCGGTAGAAGCCGACTGGCCTGATGCAGCCTCTATCGATCATTATATTCATGGTTCCTCGCCCGATCCGTTCCTGAAAAGTCAGCCATTTTCCCGCTTCCCTACCTGGATGTGGGCTAATCATTCTGTCCTGAATTTCCTTTCCTGGTTAAAAGCCCATAATGACACCATTAAAGATCCTCATCAGCAGGTGGGTTTTTACGGATTGGATCTGTACAGCTTGTACAGCTCCATTGAAGTCGTCCTGGATTATCTGGAAAAAGTGGACCCGAAAACAGCAGAAGTGGCGCGGGTTCGCTATGGTTGCCTGATGCCATGGGCCAGTGATCCCGCAATGTATGGCCGCGTCACCATGACCAGACAGTACCGGGAATGCGAGCATGAAGTCCTGGCGATGCTGAAGGATTTGCACAAGAAGCGCATGGAATATTCCCGGGCAGACGGAGAACGCTTTTTCAACGCCGAACAAAATGCACGCCTGGTAAGTAATGCCGAACGCTATTATCGTACGATGTACTTTGCCGAAAATAGCTCCTGGAACCAGCGTGACCAGCACATGTTTGAAACCTTGCAGTCTGTTCTGGACTTCAGAGGCCCGGATGCCAAGGCCGTGATCTGGGAACATAATTCACATGTCGGTGACGCACGGGCCACGGAGATGAGTGCTCGTGGTGAGTTCAATGTCGGGCAACTGGTGCGGCAGGCATATGGCGATGCGGCCTATCTGATTGGCTTTGGCACCGACCATGGTACCGTTGCCGCGGCATCAGAATGGGGTGGCCCGATGGAAATCAAGCAGGTTCGTCCATCGCATCCAGACAGTTATGAATATCTGTGTCATGAAGTGAAGGCCGACAACTTTCTCCTACCTCTCAGGGAACCACTCAAGAACATCACCCGCGAAAAACTTCTGCAAGAAAGACTGGAACGCGCGATTGGGGTGATTTATCGGCCCGAAACCGAGTTGCAGAGCCATTATTTTTATGCTTCATTACCACACCAATTTGACGAATATATCTGGTTTGATGAGACGCGAGCTGTTGAAGCACTCACCAGAGAGACGACTAAAGATATGCCGGATACCTTCCCCTTTGGATTGTAATTGTTAGGGAAAGACTACCCAACCATGCTACAATGAGCCCCTCATCCCGGTTGGTACGATCATGCAGGGCTGTCCCTTAAACATCGCTGTGCACACACATTCTTCCTCCAACAACACTCTTCCCTTTTACCGTTTGAAAAGTTCAGCAGACGTGATAGAAACTTACTGCAGCACATTTTTTAGGGATTATACAGAAAGTATGGCTCCACACTCTTTCAGCAGGATACCTGAAATGTTCATCTCCCAATGTCCAACGCCTGCCGCCCGGCCCTCTGGATGGACGCTCTCATGACCAGGCGAGCCTTGTTTGAGCGCCGCGAGTTGGCTCGCCCTCCTGTGGCTTGCGTCCATCTCATTTCGTGGGGCCGGGCGGGGCGTCAATGGTTTTGGCTCCTTTTGCCGAAACAAAAGGGGCTCGGCTGCCGGGCCGAAACCCGGCAATACAGAAAAGCACGGTGATACGCGAGTTCGGGAAGAATAAGGGACTCATTCACCGACCAACGGGTCTCAACTCGAAGACCTCAAAATAGATTTCCGATATAAATAATATTGCTGTAAAGTCAGAACCATAAATTGTTTATGATCCTTCTCTAGCCATCACAGACGAAATAATCCAGGAGAACACCAGTCATCACTCAAAAGATTCACAAACGTTCCCAAACATGAGGAGGTCCCCATGCCCAATTCCGTCCGACTTGCCAAGTATTACAAAATGATGGTTCCCCATAAATCGGGACAAGGCATCAAGCTCCTGGAGCACCTACAACAGTCCCAGGTTAACCTGTTAGCCTTTCTGGCTTTTCCGAAAAAAAACGGGAAAGCCCAAGTCGACTGTGTGCCCGTCGACCCTGCAAAGTTTACGGCCGCCGCCAAAAAGGCCAAATGGAATATCAAAGGTCCCAAAGCCTGTTTTGTCATCGATGATAAGGATCAAATGGGGGCCTTCGTTCCGTATGCTGCAAAACTCGCAGAAGCGAAAATCAACATACGGGCGGCCGCGGCCGTGACAGGTGGCGCAGGACGCTGCGGGGCCATTTTGTGGGTCAACCAAAAGGATGTGAAAAAAGCAGCCAAAGCCCTTGGGGCTGAGTGAGGACTTTGAGCCAAAAACAAACGGCAATATTGCATCCAGGATGGTTTTTGGAATCAGGGAATCTTTAGAATCCTTGTTATGCTCAAAGAGGAAGGTATGCCATTAACTTTACATGAACGCTGCTTAACGCAATCAGCAACTTATTGCAGACCAGGACAATACATTTTTACGAGTTGCGAAATTTTTTGTTGAGAAAAGCTTGTTTGGGGACCGACCCAAAGCGGCCACAAGGCGGTCGCCGGTTGTTTCAACGACTGCCTGTATTCGCGAATAACGCAATGTCTGACAAACTTCAGATTCGCGAGAGTGTGCAAGGTGATGTCGCTGCAATTGAGTCATTATATCCCGAAGCGTTCCCGGACGAGGATCTGGTTCCGCTCGTGCGGGACCTTTTGCAGGATGCGGCAATTGCCATTTCGCTCATCGGGACGATTGACTTGTTGATTGTAGGACATGCCATCTTCACGAAATGCGGCATGATCGGAAGTGGCGTCAAAGCTGCCCTGCTCGGGCCACTCGCTGTCGCGCCAGCCTGGCAAAGACGTGGCATCGGGAGTGCAATGGTGCTTGCTGGCCTAAAACGGCTTGAAGACGCCGACGTAAACTTAGTATGTGTACTGGGTGACCCTGCATACTATGGCCGCCTTGGGTTTGTGCCAGAGACTCTTGTAGAGCCGCCATTCCACTTGCCAACTGAGTATAGCGGAGCATGGCAGTCACAATGCTTGGGCGGGACAACCATACCCTATGACGGAAAACTGTCCGTCCCTCCCCAGTGGCTCAAACCCGCCTTGTGGTCTCCTTAAATCATCCCTTTCTGGCCGATACCGGGACATTCGGACACGGGTTTTCCGTTCAGGATATCAAACGGGTTGTCTGGATATTTCCTTGCGACGCTTGTGCACATCTTTCCAGCAAGTTGCCTCCCGCTGTCGACAAGAATAGTTACGTTCCCTATAGATCCCTTCTTGCAAAGCATTGCCAACCTCAAGACACTCAACTGATTCAATTTTGCAAATTCCCTGTTACAGAATTTTCCTACGAAACCGGTGATGCGAGTCATCACTAAACAGGTCGCTTAGCATGCATTATCGTAGCGATACGCCCGGCACCCTGACCTTGTGGGTCGCTGATGAGGAATTCGCCAGGCATAACCAAGTCGCGTGATTGTTATTGAAGAACCAAATACCCATCCGGTGCCAGGCTGGTCGCCAGCATCACGCTGTTAATATCACGATGCCCGGTCCAACTGTGACTTTGTTGATTGCCCGGCTCAAGCCAGAAGGCCTCGATGGATTCGATCAATGGAAGAAAACGCCCAAGGCCCGACAGGCTGGCCCGCAACTCCTGTGGGTTGGAAAATTTCTCCGGATGCAGTTCGATGGCTTTCTGCATCTTCACAATGGCATGGAGGCCGATGGATAGCCCTAACTCGCGAAAGGCCAGACGGTAATCGGCAGAGGCATTCAGGGACCGGCTCCGGACAAAAGCCTTCAGACCAAGCTCCGCATCTCGCAAGAGCAAGACCAATCGATCTGATTCGCGCAAATTGGCACTGCTCATTAATTGTGTCAGTCTGTGGGCATCGGAAAGAAGTCCACCGATTCCCAGTGGATCATCCGTCCTCCATGTCATCCCTTCACACATCGCGATCATCTCAGCAATCTCTGGCCCCAGAGGGCTGTCTGCATAGGGATCGCCCAATCTCACAGCTGTCGCACGATTTTGCTGGTAAGTGATCAGCCCGTCGAGCGGATCGTGCTGCCCCATGGACGGGACCAGGGGATAGGAGAGGTCGATGCTCATTTTCCAATACATGCGCTTGGGGCCACCACCCCAGGGTGTATAGGTGAAGCGGGCATGGGCGATCCCGGCCAGTTCCAAAGCCCACCGGTTATACACGGCATCTCCCGTCACCCGTGCCAGACAATCGAGGGCATGCATCCATTTGGTCAGATAATGAAAATACTGCCCATCCCGTTCCCATTCCAAATGGTCATCATACGGTTGATCCGGTCCGCGTTCAGCAAGCGCTTTCCCGATTCTCAGGCCGCCTCGGGTCGGATGCAGCTCTCCTTCCTGTTCGTCCAATCCACTGATCCATCCCTGGCGCGAATCGTCCTCCCGGTGTCGCCCCAGGACACGGTGGACTTGAGAGACAAGACGTATGGCATCTTCCTGGTAATGTTCCTCCCCTGTCTGACGGAAAAGTTCCAGATAGTTGCAAACGGCAAACGCATCGGTCCAGAGATAGCGACGAGGCGGTCGAGCCGGGGTCTTCAGGCCCGTCCGCTCAGCGAACCCGGTCATGATTGCCCTAACGGTAGATATATCTTTCATAGACCAACCCCAGAAAGCCTGCTCTCAGGCCCTCCTTCCATCGACGCTCCAGACATAAGCACCCAACAGGCACTTGAATCTGACGCCTGAACAGAAGAAATCGTCACTGCAAGGTCAGTTGCCGCCAACCATCAGACAAAACCTGCCCTTCCATGAGCGGGCATTTCCTCCATCAAGTCAAATATCTTTGTTACAAGATGATTCAGAATGGAGTGTTTCCAGCACAAGCCGGTAGTTGTCTTGATCAAAGATTGTGAAGCGTGTACTCCTTTCCTCCAAAGCCTGTGCGCATGAACTGTAACACTCCGGGACACACGAGGATATGCGCATGTGAATGTTCTCAGATCCTACAATATTATGCAGCCCTTCACCCCACCGCCGAACCAGTGTAGAATTAGAATCCATTGTACCAATGCCCAGCAACCTGCATTCCCGGGTCTAAGGCGACAGTGTCCTGGTGGACAATTTGATTCGGGTCAAACAATCGTTCCCATTCGCAGCCAAAGCCGGAAGGCGTTGAGGGAGGCCCCCTTTAGGGAATAATGTGGTGAAGGCATTCAGCTCGCTCAGGCCGGCAGACGATATCTTGGAATGCCCTTTGGATGAACAAAATACGCCAACTATCCTGGTTAGGGGGTAGCGAAATTCACGTCAAATGAAGGGAGTGATCTATGGTAAGGGATAAGACATTACTCGTCAGTGTCGACGGGTCAGATTCTTCCATTCGAAGCGTCTCCTACGTGGCTGAAATGATTGGGGCCCGTGAAGATTTTCATGTCGTGCTTTTTCACATCCTCCCCCCGATTCCTCCCGACCTTTTGGAATTCGGGGGCGCGGAAGATCCGGCAACCGAACAAAAGCTGGATGCGACCTTAAAAAAAGAGCAGGCTCAATGGATCGAGAAGGCAAAACAGGATGCGGAACCAATCTTAGATAACGCCAAGACGATTCTGTATCGGATTGGGGTATTACCCGCCATGGTCAGCGTCGTGTTTTCTCAATCCATCCACCGGCCGGATATTGTTGGTGAATTGATCGGGACAGCTCACAAACAGAATTGCGGAACCATCGTCGTTGGACGGGAATCGTACTCAAGCTTCAAAGAAATATTTCATCACCATGTGGGCGAAGAGCTGGCCAAAAAAGGGCAGGGCTTTGCCGTTTGGGTCATTGCCTGATAGTGAATCAAGAAGCCCGGCCTGAGAAAAATTTTTCCATTATCGAGGGTTCCGGTATTGGTGAATGACCAAAACTATCCGACAGGCGACACGGGAATTCGGGCCATATTTCAGCCATGATTGGACATAACCATCGTGAATAAAAGAAGATGCTCTTCTGGGTTTTGTGTGAGTCAGCCATGCTGTCACGTATTTGCGACCAAAAACGCTACCGGTCATTCCTCCCCTTTGTAAGGGGAGGACTAGGGTGAGGTAGAGTCTCGGATCTTTAGGCATCTTGCTGGCAATAGGAAAATTTGGCCAACAGTTGCGATATGGTGTTTCTACCTCCCCTGCCCCCTCCTTACAAAGGAGGGGGATTGAGAACCGGAATGAGGGTTCGCCCACACGATTTTCTGAAGAGCTAAAAAAAGGAGTCCGTCATGACAGAAAAGAATCTTCACGAGGTGGATCTGCCTTCTCTCAGTGACCGGAAGTTTTTTCCTTCTCCCGCCGCATGGGAGGATCAGGTCTTATACTTTTTAATGCTCGACCGTTTTTCGGACGGACAGGAAAAAGGCTACAGAAGCAATGACGGGACGGTCGTCCGGCGTGGCTCAACCCCACTCTTTCAGTCAACCGATGCGGGCAATGCGGATGCATCTCATTGGAAGGCAGCGGGACAGAAGTTTTGCGGAGGGAATTTATTCGGATTGACGAGCAAGCTGGGATACCTAGAACGTCTCGGTGTGACCGCCATTTGGATCAGTCCCATTTTCAAACAGGTGTCATTTAAAGACACCTATCATGGATATGGCATTCAAAACTTTTTGGATGTCGATCCGCATTTTGGTCAACGGGAAGATCTGAGAACCCTTGTCCGGACCGCTCATGCTCACGGGATCTATGTTATTCTGGATATTATCCTCAACCACACGGGAGATGTGTTTCGCTACAATCCCAACCGCTATCGGACCGAACATAACGGGCAGATCTTCAACGATCCTCGCTGGGATGGCCAACCCTATGACGTGCAAGGATTCCATGATCAATTCGGAGAACCGACTCTCCCCTTCCAACAACTCGACATCGCAAGCCATCCCGCCGCCTGGCCGCATGGTGCCATCTGGCCACAGGAATTCCAGGACCCTCAGGCCTTTACCCGAAAAGGCCATATCACCAATTGGGATTTTTCACCTGAATTTCTTGAGGGAGATTTCCTTGATCTGAAAAATATCCAACTCGGTTCCGGCGACGTCGATCAGTATCAGCCGTCGGATGCTCTTAAGGCCCTGGCCGAGGTGTACAAATTCTGGATTGCCTTTGCGGACGTCGACGGATATCGGGTTGATACCGTCAAACATATGGACCTGGGAGCGAGCCGGTACTTCGCCTCGGTGATCCATGAATTCACCCAATCCATCGGCAAAGAAAATTTTTATCTCATTGGGGAAATTACCGGTGGCAGAACCCGGGCATTTCAAACGCTGGAAACCACGGGTCTGGACGCCGCACTTGGCGTCGACGACATCCCGGACAAAATGGAATACCTCGTAAAGGGCTATCGCAATCCGGAGGAGTATTTCCAGTTATTCCGCAATTCCATCCTGGTTCAGAAAGAATCCCACGTCTGGTTTCGCAACCGGGTGGTGACCCTGTTTGATGATCATGATCAAGTACGAAAGGGAGAAAACAAAGCCAGATTTTGTGCTGATCCTGCCGGACCGGACGGACTCCTGAATGTCCTTGCGCTGAACGCCCTCACGATGGGCATCCCCTGCATGTACTATGGCAGCGAACAGTATTTTGACGGGCACGGACAGAGTGATCAATACATTCGCGAATGTATGTTCGGAGGAGAATTCGGCGCCTTTCGAAGCCACCAACGGCATTTCTTTAATGAAGAGAGTCCGGCGTACCGGCAACTCTCGATCCTGTTAGGCATTCGCCGTAACAAGCTTGCGTTACGACGGGGTCGACAATACCTAAGAGAAATTTCCGGAAATGGGATCGACTTCGGGCTGCCGCGCATGCTGGGTGGGCAGATTCGTTCGGTGATTCCCTGGTCCAGGATTTTCAATGACCAGGAAATTCTCCTGGCGATGAATACCGACTATGCTGCCCCCCGAAGCGCCTGGGTGACGGTTGACGACGGACTGCATCACACCGGCCACACACTCACATGTCTCTATTCAACGAATGCGGGACAGATTGGTCAGGAGACGACCGTAGAGTCGAGAAATGGCAAAGCCGTCGTGCTCACCCTTCCGGCTGGCGGATTTGTTATTTATGAATAGTGAATGTGTTCAACGGAAGTGAAGTCCGTCAAGGCTCGGCTGCGGAAGGATTCGTTAAAGCTTCGCCTGTCATGGGCACAAACACCACTGGTAGCAATTCGGTTTCCTGATATCCCTCTTCAGTGCGACGAATTAACAACAGACGTTGAGGGTAGTCTCCGACAGGAAGAATGAGACGCCCGCCGATCGCCAGCTGCTCTAAGAGTGGTTCGGGAATATGGTTCGGCGCCGCCGTCAGGATGATCGCATCAAACGGGCCTTCATCCGGCCAACCTTTATAGCCATCACCAGCCCGTACAATCACATTGTCATATCCAAGTTCTGCCAGAGTCTTTTTTGCCTCCGCAGCGAGTGGTTCGACAATTTCTATCGTGAACACTTTTGAAACTAATTCAGCCAGGATGGCGGCCTGATACCCGGAACCCGTGCCAATTTCCAAGACCTTCTCATCCGGCTTCACTCTCAAGGCTTGCGTCATATACGCAACAATGAAGGGCTGAGAAATCGTCTGCCCATAGCCGATGGAGAGCGGAAAATCTCCATAGGCATCTTTAGCATGTGACTCAGGCATAAACCGGTGCCGGGGAACCCGGCGCATGGCTGCGACAACGGCCGGATCGGTGACACCCCCCGCCACGATTTGGGTATCCACCATCGAATCCCGTTCAACCTGTCGTGAGTGATGATTTTTTTGGGTCATAGCCTGATTGCCATTTCCACATCCGGACAGAATAAACCATACTCCACCAAGGATCACAAAAAAGGCAAGTGGATGTATTTTTCTCCTCTGTGTGATCGCGATCTTCATGCGGCCCCGGATACTCCATTATGCTTTCTCATCAGGAAATATAAGGGAATACCAGCACTCAGGGTCAGACAGGCCCAAAGGGTTTCAAGCGGTTTTTCCACACTCAGAAAAAGGATGATCACTCCGGCAACCAGAATATAGCCCACGGGCAAGGCAGGATAGAAGGGAACCCGGTAGGGACGAACGAGTTGCGGACGCCGTTGACGAAGAAGAATGACCGCCCCGACTGTCAGCGCGGTGAAGGCAGTGATCACCATTCCGCTGTAAATCACCAACTGCTCAAAGGATCCTGAAAGCACTAATACCGTCACCCACAGGCTTTGGAGAACAATGGACCGAACCGGGGTGCCATGATGCTGTTCCGTATCCGAAAAGAAGTCCGGCAGAAACCCGTCTCTGGCCATGGCATAGTAGACCCGTGGCCCGGTCCATATCATGGCGCTCACCGCGCCGGCGATGGAAATACACAACATGATGGTAACAAATTGAGCGGCCGCCTGACCAAACAATCCCACCGCGACCTTTTCCGCCACAGGCATGAGCGGAGGTGCGGCCAAAACTTGAATCGGTAACGCGTAGAAATATACCACGTTCAGCATCACATAGACCGTGCCAACCAGTAGCGTCCCGCCTATCATCGTTCGGGGTATAGAACGGGTCGGATTGAGTATTTCTCCGGCAATGTACCCTGCGGCATTCCATCCCGAATAGGCATAGGTCACAAAAATAAAGGACACTACCAGTGTTCCCAGTCCGATATCCGGCTTTCCCGGGGGCATGACCAAATGCTCCCAATCACCATGGCCTACCGTGCAGGCCCCAACGATGAGAAGCAGAATCGCTCCAATCTTCAAGGCCGTGAGGAGCTGCTGAAGCACCCCGCCCGGGCCAACGCCTGCCACATGAACCGCAGTCAGGCTCCAAATCAAGGCCAGGGCAAATCCCTTGATCAGAAAGGTGGAATCCGGTTCATGTGGGATAAGTTGGACCACATAGGAGGCAAATCCCATGGCGCCTGCGGCAATGGCGGCTCCAAAGCCCACAGTAAATGAGGCCCACCCACTCAGAAATGCGAAAAAGGGATGGTAGGCTTCCCGAAGATACACATAATCTCCCCCCACAAAAGGAAATGCTGCTCCCAGCTCGCTGTAACACATCGCCCCTATGAGAGCCAGTAATGCACCCGCTCCCCATACCAGAAGAATCAGCCACGGATCTCCAAGGTCTCGGGCCATAAATCCCGTCGTGGTGAAGACCCCGGTGCCAATCACACTACTGACCAGCACACACGTAGCCGTAAACCCGCTAATGCGACGGGAACCTTCTTCCAAGGGTCCGTTATGAAGTGGACATTCAACCAATGTGTTGTCAATCAATCATGCTTCCTGTCAGGCGATAGCATCTATCTGGTTAGAATTTGAAATCGTTGCGTACACCATTTCGATGATTGTCATGATGGCTGTCAGCATATCCGGAATTGCCCTTTGGCCAGGGCCTCGCAAAAATGTTCCATATCAGCCAGCTCCTGCTTGATCAGGGCTTGGACTTCTCCCGAGATCCGCTTTAGTGAAAATCCCTTCTTCACCCCGACCTGAGCCGACACAACAAAAGGTTCGTTCACCGGTGCACCGATCCGACTGACCATCCACACGGTGACATCACGCACTCCTGGTATTTGTGCGTATGCCTTCAGAGCGAGTTCACGAGCCCACACATTATAAATTTTCCCAACATGACTGACGGGGTTTTTCCCGGCCGCAGCCTCCCCGCTCATCGGTCGATTCAGCGCAATGACCCCTGAAATGCGGTTCCCCCGTCCCACCTGTCCGGAATCTCCCTGCTCCGCGGAGGTTCCCAATAGCGTCAGATACATGCCCTTCAGTCCTTGACCCGGGCGATCAAGCGCATTCACGACCACCTCCACCTGCTTACAGGAATGAGGTTGCTCACGAATAAAGTGCTGCACATTCTGAAGGACCTTCGCCTTTCGGGCTAAATAGGTCTTTTCTGTGGTGATCCGTTTGGCAAGAAACGGCATGGCCACCGTGAGTGACAACATCCGGTCCATGCGAACGGCCATGACTTTGACGTCCTCCCCCGTTTCGGGAAATGCCCGCTTAAATTGTGGCCCGTTTACATACTGTTCAAGGTCCACCACCAATTGCTCGGTGGGAGTCAGCGGTGCATAACCGACTCCGGCTGATGTATCGTTCGCGGGAAGCATCCCCGATCTCTGATCAAAAATCGCCCCAAGTTCAGCGGACGTCGGTTGCAACTCAATTTGATACCTCATATGGGTATCAGGATTCACATGGGGCAAATGGCTCTTGATCCACGTTCGCGCTGTCTCCTCCGCAATGTCGGACACGGAGATCATTTTTCCCGGAACACCGAAGGAAGCCCGGTCCCCAAGGATCAGGCGCATCGGATGGGTGACCCGACCACCGCCCAGATGCAATTTCACCTGACCCGCCACCAGCAGACATTTATCGATATTATGGTGCAAAATGCGCCCAAATGTTTCCTGATACGCCTTGGACAATTGAATGGAAACAGCTTCAGCAATGGCATCACAAATGGTATCGGGATGCCCCCTGCCTTTCCGTTCGACAATTTCAAGAGGTTGCGCGTCAACCGGCACGTCCGGTCCCTGGTGAATCAGAATACGCGTCTTCATCCTCAGCATCCCTCAGGGGGCCGTGATGTCACCAGACTTGTCTCGCAAGGTCTTCACCAATTCTTCATAGGAGGAATCGCGAATAATGCGATCGAATTGCACCCGGTAATTTTTCACGAGACTCACTCCATCGACCACCACATCGTAGACCCGCCAGTCGCCATCTTTGAGTAGGAGCCGGTAATCGAGAGCGATTTCGGTTTTGTTTGACACAATGATGGTCTGTACTTCTGCATAGGAATCTTTCAGCCGTTCCTTGAGATACTGGACTTTTTCTCCCGCATAGTTCTCAATTTTGCTGGCATAGGTTTTCGAAAGAAGCGATTGAAACAATGTGGCAAACTCCTGATGTTCCGCCTCACTTCGATTCCTCCAATGTGCGGCCAATGATCGTTTGGCCATCTCTTCAAAATCAAAATGTTGTCCAATAATCTCCTCCAACAATTGCCGGCGATGGGCCGCTTGATCCGGCGTCTTGAGACCTTCGTCGCTCACTAAACGGATGACCTCATCGATAGTGCCTCTGACCACGACGGTAGGAGCTTCCACACCCAGGACACCACCCGGCCAACACAATACTCCCAAGACAAGAATGGCTCCTGCCGTAATCGCGTTGATGCTAGAATATCTTCCAATCACAACGAAAATCTTCAATTTCCGGAACACCCAGCCCCCTCTTCAGTCAATGGTTTTCTGAAAACCCGGTTCTCTCGGTTTCGAAGAGGCATACAAAAATGTTGAACCACGAACTTACCTCAACCGAGGTATTATTATTGACGCTCCCTGGAGAAGACATCTTTCTTCTCCGGGAGCGCCGCCCAAACGCAGATTCATACCGATCCAAACACGGGCAGATGGACACTATTCAATTTTTACGGTGACATGCCGTTTTTTGGCATCTTCGGTCTTGGGCAGCTTAACTTCCAGAATCCCATCCTTAAACGTGGCCTTCACTTTGTCCGTTTTCACGGCACAAGGCAATTGCAGACTCCTGGAAAAAGACCCGTAGGCTCGTTCGGAGTAAGTATAGTCTTCTTCCTTAACCTCCTCTTCTTTTTTCTTTTCTCCGGAGATGGTCAGCATGGAATCCGTCAAATCAATCTTGAGGTCTTCTTTGGAGAGACCTGGCACTTCGGCCTTCAGCACGACTTCCTCCTTCCCTTCATACAAATCAACGGCAGGAACTCGCACGTGCAATGATTCGCCCAGCAACGCTCGTGACGGCCGGACCATACCAGGCATGGATGGCCATAACCCTGAAAAGGGACGCCCCCAAACTTCCGTCATCATTTGCTCCATACGGTCAAGCCACCGGTCAAATTCTCCTTGACGCGCCAATTCTCCTTTCTGAACCGGAGCGACTTCCTTTTTGTCCTTTTCCACTACTAAATGTGCCATCACATACCTCCTTTAAAAGTATGATAATTGGGAACAGCTTTTTGTAAGTAGATGAAATGCAACTTATATACCCTGCTTGACGATTGGCGGGAAGAAGAAAAAATTCTGTCATGCCCGCCAGTATTCATCCGGCATCCCTCAGGTCTTCATTGCGGATAATTCACCGCTAATAACCGGCGGGATGGCAAAAAACGGAGGTTGTCCATAAAGGCACGAGGCTTGCTTCAAGGAAGAGCAAAGATTTTTTCATGGTGAATATGGAAACCATAGCATGCACACGGTTCAACCATTTACAAGACCGAGGTTAACACATGAAACAAGATACCGTAGAATGGCTAAAGGTCAAAATTTGTGGAAAAACAATCGTGTCTGTTGAACCATCCAGATGGTCCGGGGAAGTCAAATCTCTCATGAAGAATCAAGAGTTTTTATCCATCACCTTAAGTGACGGAACCGTTCTGGAGGTTGGAGGGCTGTATATTCGAAATGGAAGTCATACCTGACTTCGTCTCAAACCCTTTAGATTTTCATTCACCCCATCCGTGTGAAAAGACTTTTGTGGGGTTATGAGTGAAAGAGAGAGGAGGGACACATGGGTCTTCATGCGGTCGCTACCGTCGGCCTCCGAACAATCCAACAAATCGCCACACTCCATGATTTCCGTTTTCATCAGGATCAGAATGGATTGGCCATAACACAAGAACTTCTCACGTCTTCCTTGCCAGGCGCGCCGGTTGTCGATCCTAACGGGCACTGCGTTGGATTCATCAGCCAATTTGATGTTCTGGCCGTGCTGGAAGCGGGGCGGGATGTCAGCCAATTAACCGCAAAGGAAATTATGGTGCCGGACCCTATCGCCATTTCTATTTCCACCACATTAGCGGAGGCTGTCAAAATCATGAAAGACCATCATTTTCTAGTACTTCCAGTGGAGGAAAATGGTGTGGTGAGAGGATGCCTGACCCGGCAGGATCTTTTAGGAGCATGGGTAGGCTTGGGATTAGAGCCAAAAGACTAAGTGAAAATTGAGCACACAAAAAGTGTTGCAATTTGGGTCCATGGAAAAGGGAAGGGCTGTTGCAAGATGCGACAAAATCGCATTTCCATGAAAAATGCTGACTTCACCCGATGAAAAAAGAACTACGCCTTCTCAGTCTAGTCATATTCGTTATCAGTTGGGGTTGCATCGTGTTATGGCCTGAAGGAGTCCGGGCTCAGCAGACCACTATGATCTCTGCGGGAGAAACAATTTATCGTCTGCATTGCCTCCGGTGTCATGGGAAGGCTGGCGACGGAAAAGGGCCGGATTCATTCGCATTAATCGTGCCCCCAACAGATTTCCACTCTCCGGAATCCACCGCCAAAAGCGAGTTTGACCTTCGTGCGATCGTTATTTGGGGCCTGGTCTTTAGCCCCATGCATGGCTGGTGGGATCGATTGAGTTCAGAGGAGATTCGAGAGGTGATCGGCTATATCCGGCAATTAGCCCCTTACCAACCCAGGATCTAACATTGCAGTCGAGGAGAATCCAAGGTTCAAAAACAGCCATCCCACACATTCGCTAGGAAATTTGATTAAACATGGACGAATTAAAAATTCCTTTTTCACAATTGGCTCCAACCATCGACGTGGATAGTTTGGGGTTTAGCGACACCACTGAACTGCCGCCCCTGGAAACACCGCTCGGCCAAGCCCGGGCCATTGAAGCCCTGGATTTCGGGCTGAATATGAAAAGCCACGGATTTAATATTTATGCCTCGGGGCCAATTGGTACGGGTAAATGGGCCATCATCCAAAAGCGTGTCCAACAGGTGGCCTCGTCAATGCCTGATCCTCCCGATTGGTGTTACGTCTATAATTTCCTTGAGCCGTCTTCCCCAATCTGCCTGTCATTTCCTGCCTCCAAAGGACGGGAGTTTAAACAGGCCATGAGCTTCATCATTCAAAGTCTTCAAAGAGATCTTCCCCTGGCGTTTGAAAGCCATAAATATTTAGATGCCAGAGCAAAAATCATCGAAGAGCGGAATGAAAAAAAAGAGGCGCTCTTCAAACAAATCAATGAAGAAGCCAGCACACGTGGATTTGGCTTCAAAGAAGATCCGGTAGGATTCAGTCTCGTGCCGATGCGGAATGGGAAACCGCTGCGTGAAAAAGATCACGACACGTTAACCGCGATCGAAAAAGATACCATATCCGAACAGGGAAAGATTCTGGAGGGCAAAATCCGTGAATTCCAAGCCCAGGTCCATGCCTTGGATCATGAAGCCGACCATCAACTCAGTGGAATGGATCGTCAGGTCGTCAGAGCAGTCATGCACAACCGCTTTGCCGTCCTTCGAGACCATCATCAATCCCTCCCTGATGTGTTGGAATATCTTCAAAAAGTCGAAGAGAACATTGTCGCCAACTACAAGGATTTTTTACCGCACGAAGGTCCCCAATTGGCACTCATGGGTTGGGATGTACGCGATCGCAAGCCCAATCTCAGCCGCTATGACGTGAACCTCCTTATCGAGCATGCCCAACATTCCGGGGCTCCCATCATCGATGAGCCTCATCCGACCTATGCGAATTTAATCGGGAAAATTGAGCGAAAGGCGCATTTGGGCGTGGTCTATACCGACTTCACCGAGATCAGAGCCGGCTCCTGTCTGCGCGCAAGCGGCGGTTTTTTGATGATGAATGTGATAGACCTGCTCCGTCAGCCCTTCTCCTGGGAAGCGCTCAAGCGGGTCATCAAAACACGCTCGGTCAACATTGAAGATCCCGGAGAGTATTTTGGTTTTTCGACAACCGGCCTTAAACCTCAAGCAATTCCCACTGACATCAAAGTCATTTTGTTAGGCCCTCCCCACATTTTTGCACTCCTGCAAGGGTATGAACAAGATTTCTCAAAGCTGTTCAAGGTCAAAGCGGACTTTGAAGTGGATATCCCCCGTGATACCACCCAGGATCAGCTCTATGCCCGTTTCATCGCGCAACTCTGTCGTGATGAAGGGCTTCCCGCTTTTGGGGCTGACGCTGTAGGTGAAGTGATCCGGCACAGCCTTCGTCTGGCCGAATCCCGCGATCGCTTGTCATTGCGCCTCAGCTTGATCAGTGATGTGATTCGCGAAGCCGCCTATTGGGCCAGGCAGGATGGCCGGACATTGGTGTCGAACATGCACGTGAAAACAGCTATCGACAAGAAACGCCACCGCACCAATCTGTTAGAAGAAAAACTCCAGGAGGAAATCCAGGAAGGCACGCTCATGGTGGACCTGGAAGGCGAGACGGTTGGTCAGGTCAACGGCCTGTCCATCTATCAGCTCGGAGATTATGCCTTCGGACGTCCCTGCCGGATTACCGCTCGCACGTTTGTGGGCAATGAAGGCGTCATCGATATCCAACGTGAAGCCGAACTGGCCGGGGAAATTCACAGCAAGGGGGTCATGACCCTCGCGGGGTTTCTTGGTGGAAAATTCGCCGAGTTCCAGCCATTCGCCTTAAGTGCGACCCTCACATTCGAACAAACCTATTCGGAAGTGGAGGGAGACAGCGCTGCCGTTGCCGAATTAGTCGCCATTATATCGAGCCTGGCAGATGTTCCTGTACACCAATGCCTCGCGGTGACCGGATCGGTCAATCAACTGGGAGAAATTCAACCCATCGGGGGCGTGAACGAAAAGATCGAAGGATTTTTTGAATCATGCAAAAAACACGGATTGACGGGAAAACACGGGGTGCTGATTCCTGCCAAGAACATCCGCCATTTGGCCCTGCATCATGAGGTGGTGGATGCAGCGGAGGCAGGACAATTTTCCATATATGGGGTCCATACCATTGAGGAAGTGCTCGAGTTACTCACGGAAATGCCTGCGGGAGAAATTCAGCCGGAGGGACAGTATCCTCCCAACACCATTTTTGGACGCGTCACTCAACGCTTAAGTGAAATGGCTCACATTGTCGCAGAGTGGGGAGACCGCCGTTCTCTGGAAACCGTCCACAGTTCCAAGCCTCCGTGACCCATGAGGGGGAAATGGGTCTAGATGAACAAAAATGTTCGAACACCCGCAATGAACTTCTCCCGATTGTGCGGAGAACCCAAGAAGGAGGATGGTCATGCCTCTGTATGATTACAAATGTCTCAAATGTGGGAAGGAATCCCTTCTAGCCCTCACGCTGAAAGAACATGAAACCGGGGCCGCAACATGTCCCTCATGTGGAAGCAAAGAACTGGAGCAACTGGTCACGAGCTTTATTGCAAGAACCAGTTCAAAAAGTTGACGAAGGCTTTCAGTCGCGTGGCTGATAAAAAAGCCCCAACGTGGTCGCGGGAGCATTGTCCCTGAGGAGTAGCACCTTATTGGTGAAAGTCCTGCTTCTTGAGGACGAGGTCTGTCCCTGAGAGAACGACTCTCAACTCGTCCATTTCATTCAAAACGTTCGTTCCATTCGCAAAATTAATCATGCCGGCCAACCAGCCAAAACGTGACTACTATGAAGTTCTGGCGGTGGACCGGTCTTCCAGTCGCGACCAGATCAAACAAGCCTACCGGAAACTCGCGCTCAAATATCATCCCGACCGAAACCACGCGCCGGATGCGGAAGAACATTTCAGAGAAATCGCCGAAGCCTATGCAGTGTTGTCGGACGATGTGAAACGCCGGGAATACGACACCACCGGCCACGTGGGGGTCAGCGAACGTTGGTCTGCGGAAGATCTGATGCGGGATTTTCACTTTGGAGATTTTTTCGGTGGCCGCTTCGACGATCTGTCAACTATATTCGGCGACGTGTTAGGCCGACGGACACGCCCTGGACCCCGCATGAACCGTGGTCTGGATCTGCGATACGATTTGGATCTCGCGCTTGAGGAAGCAGCCAAGGGCGGCGAACGGGACATTCACATTACCCGATCAGAGAATTGCGGAACCTGTCAGGCCACGGGAGCCAAGCCCGGCACCACGCCCACCACATGCACGGAATGTGGAGGATCCGGGCAGAAACAACAGGTCAAAGCCGGAAAGGGAGTACGCATGGTCACCCTCACCACCTGTGCCAAATGCCAGGGGCAAGGCCATTGGATTGAGTCACCGTGTGAGGTCTGTCATGGGACCGGCCACGTGTTTACCCCTCACACGATTAAGGTTCAGATCCCTTCAGGCATTGATGACGGTATGATCATCCGGTTGGCCGGGCAAGGAGAACCCTCAGCAACAGGTGGTTCCTCCGGGGACCTTCTTATCCGGCCACACCTTCGGGCCCATCCTACTCTCCAGCGACAGGGGAGTAACCTATTCACCACAACCTCGTTATCCTTTGTCGATGCTGCACTGGGAACCAAGGTGCCTATTCAGGGATTAGGAGGAGCCTCGCTAAAGGTGACGATTCCGCCAGGAACCCAAAGTGGAACGGCTTTGAGAATTCACAGCCAAGGCATGCCCCGGCTCGATGCCTCAGGCAAAGGGGACCTGTTTGTCATCGTGGAGGTTCGCACACCCACAGATATCACAACCCAACAACGCACTCTGCTGGAAGAATTCGCCCGGTTAGAAAAGAGCAAAATGCCTCAACAACAAGACACGCATCCTCGCTAACCACCGGTGGGACGTCACAACAGACAAGAATGGATTCCTGCGACTAAACGGCTGGGATGACGGCGCAAGAATTGTTTGCCTCAGAACTTACTGCGGGAGAACCCCTAAATTGATCCACCTTCATATACTCTGAACCTCATTTTTTATTTTCACTTTTTCCATCCTCAAGGGATCCATCTCCCACAGAAAAGATATGACATCCGAAAGGATCGAGGCGCACATACAATCCTTTTTGCAGGAGATCCTCTCGTCTACCTTCAAAGGATAGATCGCTGAACCGGTCATACAAGGTGTAGTTGGGGGAGGTGTGCAATTCCATTCCAAGCTCTCCGTTCAAACGAATATACGCTTGGGCAACCATGGGACTCAGGTTCACCACGATGAGTCTCCAATCCCGGTCAGTGGTCCATTGATACGCCAAGACATTACTAAAAGAATCGTCGCCGGCAGAACGCACAGTGAGCATGGCCCATTTCCCGGCATGAAACACGTCTTCATTGGTGATCGCCAGAATTCGGTCATAAAACAAAACAGTCGCTTCATCAGGAGGTTCGTCCTGAGCTCGACAGAGTTGAACCGGAATCCGGATACGTTTTCCAGTGAGTTGCCCTTGATGATATAAACGCATGCCCGGCAATGTGGCCATCAGGACCCCGACCGCAGGGAGACGGACGTTACCAAACGCCGCAGCACTTCTCGGCTCATCGTGATTTTCCAAAAACCGCACAAGTTTGCTTTGAAAGATCGGATCAGCCTGAAGATGCAGGGCGACCTCATGTGGGGTCGAATGGCGAAGCCGGTCATACAATCTTTTGTCGTACGTAAAGTGAAAGCCAAGTTGTTGAAGCTCCCATTCCCGATCCCAATAGACCTCTGCAATCCACATACAATCCGGCAGGAGAGAGATGGCTTCTGTCCAGAACTCCCCGGAAGGGAAGACATCGCCCTTCACATGATTTTTCCATGTCTGCGCAAACACCTCATTGAGCACCAACATCGCCATATCACAGCGAACGCCATCACAATAATTGGCAATTTGTTGCAACTCGCGAATCAGCGCCTTACGCGTATCAGGATTGAAGTAGTTTAATTGCGCAGTGTCAGTCCATGCCGGGCAATTGGGATCCTTGCCATGTGCCAGATATCGAATGCCTTGGGATGTTTCGATGGGAAAAAACTTCGAAGGGAAGTTTGTGACATCCCTGGAGTTCCCTTGAACATAGTACTCCGGATGTCTAGTGGTCCACTCATGATCCAATGCCGTGTGATTGGGCACAAAATCCAGAATCAGCTTGATCCCGCGGTCATGAAGTTTTCCCAATACCTCCTTCAGTTGCTCCCAGGACCCCAGCTCGGGATCAGGCTGATACGCCCGAATGGCATAAGGGGAACCCACGACTTCGTATTCCTGCCAATCGGGAAGCGCTTTGGTGTATTCCTGCTGTAAATCAGCATGTTGCCTTGCAATCCGCCGGCCAAGAGGACTGCGTTCCCATAGCCCCATGAGCCACAGACAATCGAATCCCTTTGCCTGAAGCTCATCCCATTCATGATCAGGCACGTCACCAAGACGAATCGTTCGGTTCATTTTCCGGGAGAGATCATGCAACCAGACCCAGGTATTGATTTCATAGAGATGCGGGTGTGGGCGAGATGAAACAACCGGAGATTGCGGCTTCATAAGATTACATCCCCTCCGTCTTATTCACGTTGAATGCGGGATTCTATAGGATAAGGGATTTGATCGTAGCGACAGTCCTCCAGGCCATCAAGGTATGGGAGGAGAGACACGAAACCCAACGGATAAACCGGACAGCCCTGGGAATAAAAAATCCATTGTGAACAGACGATCGGGGGGCAAGGATTTTCTCATAAATAAGACCCCTTCCATAATGATACCCGAGCCATATTTCCCGGAAGATCTGCTCGATAGGAAGATGTTAGTGTAAATTTTTCCCTCATGATGACCGGCAGTGTGAACCATCAGGCGTTGCCCCGGGCAACGGTTCAACCATTCGTTTGTACGTCTTTACCTTAACAGGTTTCCATACTGTTCATGTGAACTGATAGAGGGCGAAGACATCTACAGATGGAAATCTCCGGCAGCCTCAGGCTGATAGAGAATCTCTTGAATTTTTAACTTCCTCGTCCCAATAGGGACCTGCCATTCAATACTGTCCCCGACCCTATACCCGAGAATGGCCGTTCCAATCGGGGCAAGAATAGAAATCTTTCCTGTCGCAGTATCCGCATCACGCGGAAAGACCAACGTATACTCCAACTCTTCCCCTTTGCTCATGTCTGATAGCCGGACGCGTGAGTTCATCGTGACGACATCAGCTGGAATATCCTTTGGGAGAACGATATATGCCCGATCCAATTCTTCCATTAAGCTTTCCAGATGAATGCTGGTATTTTTGCTACCTTTGAATGTTTGCCAGACTCCTAAGAGTTCAGTGAGTCGATTCAGGTCGAATTCCGTAACATAAATGTCCCGGCGGTCCATCGCATGACTCCTTAAAAGATCAATTTGGGTAACCGAAAAATCTAGGGCATCCACATGGGAGAGGATACCACAATAATCCAGGCGATCGAATTATGGTAATGGAGCAGGCCATAAACGGGGCATGAAAACTATTACGGCCATTTCCAATCTTTAATTTCCGGGATATCGCCGCCGTACTGGGCGATGTACGTTTTATGATCAATCCTTTTATTGCAAAACGCCTGCTTGCGAGGAAGGCCCACCGCAACCAAGGTCTCCAGAATAGGACGATCTTTCTCACAGGCCAAGATCACATCAGGTTCGCCACCTTTGTCGGTACCGGCCCATTCCCAAATCCCGATACCGGCCGTACAATGCCTGATAGCCGCGTCCATGCGCTGAAGCTCTTCCTTAGTCACTGCTGATTTTTTGGGTACACCGGGTTTTCATCTTCTTTTTCTTCATTTCACCCTTTTATCAACATCAGTCATTTCCCTTTGTACGAAACACAAATTATTGTGATCTCTCCTCTCCGGGTATCCCCAAATCCCTTCCGATGCCTACTCGAAAGCCATTCCGACTCACGACCCAGTCGTCAAATTTTCAGATCGGGTGTTCTGAATTTCAGAATAATCCGAAACACAGATTTCTCCACTTCGACCAGCAAATAAATCACCGCGCCAATTCCGATAATTCGAAGCCAGGCAAGTCCATCAATGGCGGTTGTATGAAAGAGCGTCTGCATCACTTCGGTATAGGTAAAGAAGCCTTGCATGCCTAATACCATCCCTATGGTCAGGGGAACATAGGGGTTTCCAAACAATCCGTTACGGGACAGCACCGAACCATAAAACGACCGGGCATTTAATAAATAAAAGGCTTCAAAGACCACCAGCATGTTGACGGCTATCGTCCTCGCGGTTTCGATAGATGCCCCCTGGTCTGTTTCCCATAGGAACAATCCAAACGTGCCGGCCACCGCTAAGGTGGACACAAAGCCGATTCGCCACAGCAGAAACCGCGACAAAATGGCTTCCCCGGGGCTTCGAGGAGGACGTCGCATAACATCCGATTCAGGAGGTTCGACAGTTAAGGACAAGGCCAGTGTCACGGCGGTGATCATGTTCACCCACAGGATTTGTACGGGCGTAATCGGCAGCATGGTTCCTAACAGAATGGCGGATACAATCACTCCGGCTTCGGCGACATTGGTGGGAAGAATAAACAGAATGGACTTTTGAATGTTGTCATAGACCCGACGACCTTCCTCGACGGCATGGGCAATGGAGGCAAAATTATCATCGGCCAGCACCATTTCCGCCGCTTCCTTCGCCACTTCCGTTCCCTTGACTCCCATCGCCACTCCGACATCCGCCCGCTTGAGTGCCGGCGCGTCATTCACCCCATCTCCGGTCATGGCCACCACTTCCTCATCGGCCTGGAGAGCTTGCACAAGCCGTAGCTTATGCTCCGGACTTGTCCGGGCAAAAATATCGATATCCCGAACAACACGCTTCAGTTCCTCATCGCTCAACGTTTCCAGTATCTGTCCCGAGAGAGCCTGTTTCCCATCTCCGATGTGCATCTGCAAGCCGATCGTTCTCGCCGTCACAAGATGATCGCCGGTAATCATTTTGACCCGAATCCCGGCTTGTTGACATTGCCGCACCGCTTCAATGGCTTCAGCCCGTGGGGGGTCAATAATGCCGAAGAGGCCTAACATCGTCAGGCCCTGCTCCACATCTCGAAATCGTAACTCTCGATGTTCGTGATTCGTAGATGCAAAGGCCACTGCCAGCACTCGCTGACCCCGACTCGCCATCTGCTCGATCCGATCGTGCCACGACCGGCTATTCAAAGGATGATCTTCCCCCAGGCTGCGCTGAAACGCGCACATTTCCAACACGCGTTCAGGGGCACCCTTGATATAAATAAATCCATGCCCGGCATGGTCATGATGTAACGTCGACATAAACCGATGTTGGGATTCGAAGGGGATCACATCAGTCCTGGGACACATCTCCAGTTCGAAGTGGATATCCAGAGCCGCTTTTCGTGCCAACGTCACCAAGGCCCCCTCCGTCGGATCGCCATTGATCCGCCAGACCCCATCCACGTGGGACAAATCCGCATCGTTACACAACATTCCGGCACGAGCGAGCTCCATCACGTCCGGAAGATCAGTCAGCACGATCGGGTTGCCAAGCAAAGAAAACCCCCCATGCGGATCATAGCCGACACCACTGACCTCCACGGTATAGGCCGCGGTTGCCAGCGTTTGAACGGTCATTTCATTTCGTGTCAGCGTGCCGGTTTTATCTGAACAAATAACGGTCACAGAGCCCAGGGTTTCAACCGCCGGCAACCGTCGGATAATCGCTTGGCGTCGGGCCATCGCTTGCACCCCGATGGCAAGCGTGATGGTCATAATAGCCGGAAGGCCTTCAGGAATGGCGGCAACGGCTAATCCTACGCTGGCAAGAAACATGTCACTGAACCCATACTCCCGGAACAATACTCCAAAAAGGAACACACCAACCGCTCCGATCACGATGGCCAGGCTTAACCGGCTCCCGAATTCTCCAATCTTTCTGAGAAGCGGCGTGGTTAATGTCTGCACCCTGGCCAGCAAGGTGCTGATCCGTCCAATCTCCGTGGCATCTCCGGTGGCGACCACCACCCCGGTTCCCGTCCCATAGGTCACCAGAGTTCCCGAATAGGCCATGCCCTTTCGATCACCAATAGTCGCGGTTTCCGGCACCGGGTTCATGTGTTTCTCAACCGGGACGGACTCACCGGTCAAGGCGGCTTCTTCAATGCGCAAATCTTTCACCTTCAGAAGACGCAGATCCGCCGGGACTTTGTCCCCGGATTGGAGAAACACAATATCCCCAGGTACCAGGCTTTCCGCCGGAATGGGGCAACGGGTTCCATTACGAAGACCGCAGGCTTGCACGGACAACATCCGGCGAATGGCATCCATTGCCCTTTCAGCTTTCCCCTCCTGAAGGAATCCGATAACGGCATTGATGATTACCACGCCCAGAATCACACTGGTATCCACCCAATGACCCAGAATGGCAGTCACGACACCCGCTCCCAGAAGGATATAAATTAAAATATTGTGGAACTGGGCGAGAAACCGCTGCCAGGAGGATTGCTTTTTAGGTGGACGTAATCGATTAGGGCCATAGAGCGCCAGACGTTGGGCAGCGACTTCCTGTGTTAAGCCCCCCACTTGACTGGCCACTGTCTTGAGGACAGATTCTCCATCCATGGCATGCCAGCATAGGTTTGACTTGTTTTGATCGGATACCGACATCGCGCTCCTTTTAATTGAGGATAAAACCACACATAAGAAACAGGTTTAGAATGCCTCACCTCACCAGCAGACGGCCCTGACCATTGCTTCCTTTACCCTTAGATGGCCTTAAGTCTTCCTGAAGAGGGAAAATGGATCACGCATCAACTTTTTTTCCGGATCTGCCAGGGCGTGTGAGCAACACCGAACATGGCGCATAGCGAGCAATTTTTCTGACGACTCCTCCCAATGGAACCGGCTTACCCCCCGCAAATCCTTTTGATCCCACCAAGATCAATTTTGCCTTCGAACGCTCGGCAATTTTGACAATTTCTTCAGCAGGATCTCCCTTGGTCAACACCGTATCGACTTTCATTCCGAGTCGTTCGACTCTCTGGCTCATCTCGTCCAAATGAGCGGCGCCGTCCTTTTCCGCCTTCTCAAGCAATTGTTCTCCCAATTGCTTAAATTCGGCTTTTCCTTTTCCCCAATACCAGCCTTCCAGGAAGGCGGGCTTTCCCACCACATGCGTCACCGTGACCTTAGGAGGCGTTTTGCCCTTCAACAGACCAAGCATCTGCATAGTACTCAGAGCAACAGCTGAGCCATCGGTGGCGAGAATAATTTTTGCGGCCGTTTTCCCCATCATCACGTGACTTAATTTTTCACGAACCAATAGCACGGAACACGAAGCTTCCCTCATCACCCAATCACTGGTGCTTCCAAGGAGAAATCGCTTGACATTTGACAAACCCCGTGTCCCAATGATGACCAGGTCAATCTGATAATCCTTGACTGCCTGTAAAATTTCCGCTCCAGGAAGCCCTTCCACTACGATGTTCTTAATGTTCAGAGAGCTTTCTTTGAGCATGTCCATTTTGGTTTGCTCAAGGAAAAACTTTGCCTCGGTTATCAGTTGTCCTCTCGCCTGGGCAATCACTCTATCCCAACTCGATGGTCCTCCCGAGGGCACAATAGAGGGGGCATCCTTCATTTCAATCACATGCATTAAATAAATTTCGGATTTTTTTGGCCAGTCCATCGACTTCACAAATCGGATGGCCTCCTTCGCATGTACTGAATAATCAACCGACACCAGAATTTTCATCCGTCTCTCCTTTCCTCAAGAAACCCGTCTTGTCTATCCGTTCAAACCTGCGTGGTCATTGGCCGTCGATCAAATAAATCTGTCAGGTCACGGAGTCGGGTTCCAACATTCTCCGGCAACTGCCCGGGGTGAACCCGCCACTCCCAGTTCCCTTTGAGCGTGCCGGGGCGATTCATCCGGCATCCACTCCCCAAACCCAATACGTCCTGAAGCGGAACCATGGCGAGTTGGGCAACAGAGCTCATGGCCAGTCGAATCACATCCCAATGAACGTCTCGCCCGTCGGTACCAAGATAGCGCAATACACTCACACGCTCCTCCTTGATCTCCTCTTTGGATTGGGTAGTTTCCTTCCCCGGTTCAGCGGTAAACCACCCGACCGTCGTATTATGGTCATGAGTGGCCGTATAAACGATGGAATTCCGAGTATAGTGATGGGGTCGATAGTAATGGGCTTTGGGATCGGTGCCGAAAGCCATTTGTAAAATTCGCATACCGGGAAAACCACAGGAATCCCGTAACGCCTCAACCTCCGGAGTGATCACACCAAGGTCCTCGGCGATCACCGGCAAATCACCAAGTGCGGCTTTCACGGCTGCAAACAATTCGCCTCCCGGACCTTTCACCCATCGACCATGGATGGCATGAGGTTCAGAAGCCGGGATTTCCCAATAAGCTTCAAACCCCCGGAAATGATCCAATCGAATCTTATCGACAAGAGCAAGATTGGCACGAAATCGATCGATCCACCATTGATAATCAGACCCGGCTCTCACGTCCCACCGGTAAATCGGATTCCCCCACCGTTGTCCTGTTGCGCTAAAATAGTCCGGCGGCACCCCGGCCACCACGGACGGTTGACATTGGTCATCCAAATAAAATGAATCAGGATGCGCCCAGACGTCTGAACTATCATGAGCAATATAAATCGGGAGGTCCCCGATAATTCTGACTCCCCTGGCATGAGCATACTGTCTCAGAACGGACCATTGGTGAAAAAACAGATACTGAAGAAACTGATGAAAATCTATGTTATCTCTGAGGCGACGACTGCATTCCTGCAAGGCTTTAGGATCTCGAACAATCAATGGCTTTTCCCATCGAGTCCATGCTTGCCCCGCATAGCTTTCCTTCAAAGACATAAAGAGGGAGAGGTCTTCTAACCAGGAGGCATGCTTTTCACGAAACAACAAAAAGGCTTGGCGATGTTCGGCTGGAGGATTGGCTTTAAACTGCTCAAATGCCTGTTCGAAGATTAGGTGCTTTTGCGTTATGACCAGAGGGTAATCCACACGTTCAGCTGGAAAGGGAGGAGGCCGCCTCGCATCGGATGCCGATATAAATCCATCCTCCACAAGTTTTTCCGGGCTAATGAGTAAGGGGTTTCCTGCAAAGGCGGAAAAACACATGTAGGGGGAATTGCCATATCCGGTCGGACCCAGTGGCAACATCTGCCACCAACTCTGACCTGCGGCCTTTAGAAAATCGACAAATTGATAGGTTGCGGGTCCTAAATCCCCGATGCCCCATCCCTCCGGGAGAGACGTCGGATGTAATAAGATTCCACTTCCTCTAACCAGATTCACCATAATCCCGAGTTAAATGCGCTGAAAAACTGTTGAGTAAAAAGATTAAGATGAACCTCAGGCTTTCCTGACTCTTGGTCATACCTGCAAAACACTGTCGAGATGGTCGGCAGGCAATCTTGAGTTGGAGGTTCACCTTTCAGGGTGCGTGCTTTTGGGTCTTTTTGGGTCGCTTCTTGGAAACGCTTTCAGGAGCGGGCTTCACTTGGCTTTCCCCTGATGAGAAGGTTTTGACGGTATGGATAATTTGCCGCTCAGCCTCAAGCCAATCGTCCATGTCCTTCCCTTTCGTCCGGCCTCGTGCCTCATACAATTCAAATGCGCGTTTGGCAATGCTTGAGTGTAATGCCAATTTAATTGCAGACTCCACCTGATCAAGATTCACCGCTCCGCCATCGCCTTGAAATCCTCCGATCACCTGGTCGACGCCAAGCTGGGACGCCTGTGACATTAATGAACGCACCGAGGTTCCGGCCAGCGCCACAATTCCTCCATGATAATGTTGGGCTCGTAGGTCCTTTAGCACGTTGAGTCCATTTGGTTCCGCCACATACATATCCAACACGACCACTAAGGGGGATTTTTCCTTTACCAGGGGAACCACATCCTGCCTATGAGGAGGAATACAGACTTCATATCCCTTTTCAGAGAGAAAAGCCGAAATCTTTCCTCGAAATTCCTCGTGAAAGGTCACAATCATAATCATCAAGAAATAACCTCCCTCTCAAAATCCTACGAAACTACTCATCCACTATTTCATGGTAGATAGTACAAATTCTATACCATTTTCATTTTGTAAATACATTAATGTACTTTCTCTGCAACTCAAACAGCACGGTGAGTGGATGTGCAGAAAGTAAAATCCCTCATAGAGGCAAATTGCCCCATATTAGGATAGTAATGGAACCCCTTTTAGAGGAATTTCTACACACAATTTTCAGACTCCGGAGATTAATTTTTGGCAGAATCGTACGCTTCGGCTCTTTCAACCAACACCACAGTCAGCCAGCCCGTGATTCTCAATGGACAAATGGTCGCCTCTGCGCCACTGCTTATTCAGGTCCAGGAGGTCTTTTTTTCCAGCCTTTCACCAAAACAACAAAGCCGATCACCCCGATAATGAGCGCGAGTCCGCCCAGTAACATTAAAGCATCCATGTATTTGTCTCCTTACGTTTTACCACATCCCTCTTTTCAACCTTCCTGGCAATTGATGCGAGAAGTATGCGAGATGCAAAATCAGGAAAAAATCATTTAAGTCAATGATTGGACAAACACTCAGGACAGGTATCGCCGGTCGATTCCGGCCTCCGGACTTTTGTTTTCTCTTTCCTCACGGACCGCTGATTCGAAATAACTCCTTCCACAATCAACCAGGAAAGGCATTCTTTCGCTACCCAAAAAATTCAAAGGTTCCTTTGCCTGAGAGGTTTTTTCCATCAGCATCCTTTGTCACCAATTTAAAAGATCCTTTAATTTTGGAACCAGACAATTTCGTTCCATCAGCGGGGATGGTTTCCAAGGCCAGAGTTCCTTCTGTATCGAACCCAAAAGAAGTAAGTTTCCCGTCAACTATTCTCTCAATTTGAACTTCAAAATTTCCACCCAACTCCATTGGATCGGCTGCGACCAATTTTTATGTGCCGGATCCCGTCCTGGCTGGGATCCTGAAGGTTACCAACGGATCTTTCATTGGCGATCAAATAATACCCCGAACGCACGCCGTTAACCGTATGTTGCGAGCGCAGATATGCCGCGACCCCGGTCCAGATATGTCAGCATTCACAGTCCCGGAGACCTTTCCTATGATTCCTGACTGCTTAACATCCGGCAACCAGAAGCAGTGGGAGCCAGACTCCAAAAATAAAATTTTGCGAAATGATGTCATAATGGAATCCAATTCAGTATATGAGAAATGGATGGATGAACAGTTACCTCCTTATGACCATGGAGACCTCCGCAAGAACCCGAAGAGGCCGGGCCACAAGGGTTTGTGTGTACTTGCTACTAGTTAACCAATAGCAAAAGAGAATGGGAAGAGGGTAAATCCTGACAAAATATTTGTCATGTACGATCAAACGCCCAATTGACGCCGAGCAAAAGACAAAAAATTCATTTCATAAATAAAAAGCGCAGAATACCCCTCAACCTGATGAGGGGGGGAGGAATGCGCAAATGCCACAAGAAAACACATCTAAAAGATGCCCCTCAGATTGCTGTCAGGAGCTTCACTCAGGACCATGAAGCTTGGGATCTTCCAGTTACGCGTGGTCAGGATGGTGAATGGGCGCTAACAATATGCTCCTCAACTCAATAGGATCCATGATGAATTGCTGCTGGCCGTGGAACAATTGAAGGATCTGCCGACTCCTCCGGGTGCTCTGCCTGATTCACCCCTCACAATTCGGTTCCTTAAAACTTCCCGCCAACAAATTCTAGATTTTCTTTTAGTGCCTAAATCCCTATAGTATGTTTTCCCCTCGATGCGTGAAAATCCCATGCTAATTTGCTGATTTGTATGTTGCCAATAAACACTATCTTTCAGGAAGTCGCTGCCCTGTTGCTCCTGACAGCGGTGATTGGAGCGCTGGCAGCGGGCTTGCGCCAGCCATTGATCGTCGCCTTTATCGCGGTCGGAATCATGAGTGGTCCGTCCGGATTCAATTGGCTACATTCAGCCGATCAAGTGGACTTATTAGCCAAAATCGGCATCACCCTTCTCCTGTTCATGGTCGGCTTGAAGCTGGATCTGCATTTGATTCGCTCAATGGGGCGAGTAGCATTGGCCACTGGTCTCGGTCAGGTGCTGTTTACCTCGATTGTCGGGTATGGCCTCTCAGTGGCATTAGGTTTCGAACCATTAGCGGCCCTTTATGTGGCCGTGGCGCTCACATTCTCCAGCACGATCATCATCGTCAAATTGTTATCGGACAAGGGCGAGATTGATTCGCTCCACGGACGTATCGCCATCGGTTTTCTTATTGTGCAGGACATCGTGGTCGTATTGGTCATGATCGGCCTCTCCGCCCTAGGGACAGGGGCCACGGAAAATAGCCTCGCACAGGAAATGCTCCTGGTCTTACTGAAGGGGGTTGCCCTTTTGGCCGGCGTGGGAATCCTCATGCGCTATGGCCTGCCGCAATTACTCTATTGCCTGGCCCGTACCCCGGAGTTGATGATGTTGTTTGCGATCGCCTGGGGGGTCTCCCTTGCCGCGCTCAGCGAAGCCTTGGGATTCAGCAAAGAGGTTGGAGGGTTCCTGGCCGGGATTTCGCTGGCCTCGACGACGTACCGTGAAGCCATCGGTTCACGATTAGTGAGCATCAGGGATTTTCTCTTGTTGTTTTTCTTTCTCAGCCTTGGAGCACAGCTGGATATGGGCCACCTGGGCTCTCAAGCCTGGCCGGCCATCGCTCTATCATTATTTGTCCTGATCGGGAATCCCCTGATTGTGATCATCATCATGGGAGTAATGGGATACCGGGCGAGGACCGGCTTTCTGGCGGGCCTGACAGTTGCACAAATCAGCGAATTTTCATTGATCCTGGGCGCATTGGGAGTGACCCTCGGTCACATTGACGATTCAGTGATGGGACTCATTACGCTTGTGGGTCTGATCACCATTGGACTGTCCACTTACCTGATTTTGTATTCACATCCACTATATGAACGATTCGGCACATGGCTACAGATCTTTGAGCGGACCACCCCACATCGGGAACAGGAGGAAGATGACACCTCCAGGGAGGCCCTCAATCCGGATGTCATCCTCTGTGGCCTGGGACGCTACGGCAGCCGGATGGCCGAGGGTTTGCGCAAAAAAGGGTATGTGGTCCTAGGCGTGGATTTTGATCCCGAAGTGGTTGCACTTTGGCATGCACAAGGCTGGCCCGCCTTTTACGGAGATGCAGCCGATCCGAATCTGCCGGGTTCATTACCTCTGACCCGGACCCGATGGGTCGTGAGCACGATCCCGGCGACCTCGACCAACGTGACATTACTACACGCCCTCCGCACGCATGGTTATACCAAACAGTTAGGTATGGCAGCCTATACGGTTCGTGAGGCCGAATTATTGAAACAGGCCGGGGTGAATGTCGTGCTCATCCCGTTTGCCGATGCCGCCGAGCGTGCGGTGGAATTACTGAGTAATTCTCACGTCCTTGCCCTGAAATCCAACAAGAATATGTAAATAGCCATCATGATCCAGAATGCGCGACAAATCATACACCCGATAAAGAGGCATTCAGGGGTCCCTGGTCATGGCCCACCCTGATACCAATCAGTCTCTCATCATTAAATGACTCACAGGGATGCTTCGATCGCGTAGCCTGGATTCCCCTTCCTGTTATTCTTCACATACATACAATGGAGATTTCGTAAACTCTCAAATGTTCCCATCCATGCGTGAGGTACCGTATGCAGCCGCACAGCATAGCCCAACAAGTTTGAACCCGCCGCTATCCTTTCTCCATACGGTTTGTCTCGCTGAAAATTCCTTATTTCTTTAAAAGGCAAGACCCTCCATGTATGTCTTGACCATTTTTTTGCGGAATTGAGTGTCAAATACCCGTCTTGGATTCAACTTGTAAGTGCAACGGTTAGTGATGTGGTCGTATCAAAGAATACCTCATGTGGCGTACGATAGCCGAGCGTTATAATTAGGGAGGAGTGGTCTGCTTTTCAAGCATCTTTGATTCCAATTTTTCCCAATCAACGGACACTGTTCCATCTTGGGTTTCATGAAATTTCTTCCAGGAACTCAGTAAGTTCAGGCAGGCGTGATCAATACACCGTAGTTCATCAAAATCGAGATGAACGTCTTTCTTCAATGGAACATCATCCAAAGCATTGGCAAATTTTGGGAGATTTACGAACGTGGCCGTACCTGAAAATTTGATGGAAATCAGTTTATTGTTCTTGCTGCGGTCCATCGAAACCTGAAGGGTATTAGTTGAATAAATTAACTTCGCAAGTGCCACACCAAGCCCTGCAAGCACTCCAATTAAAAGGTTGGTTGTCACAATGGTCACCACAGTCACCGCATACACGATGACTTCTCCCCGGCCAAATTTTGAAAGTGTTCGAATAGCCTGGACATTGATGAGGGTATAGCCGGTGTATACGAGGAGAGCGGCCAAACTTGCGATGGGAACCAATTCGAGTATTTTAGGAAAAAGTCCGACAAATAAGAGTAACCAGGCACCATGGAGCACAGCTGAGACACGCGTTCGGGCACCACTCTGAAGATTGGCTTTACTTCGGACAATCACTCCTGTCATGGGTAAAGCTCCAAGAAATCCACAGAAAAGATTTCCAATGCCCTGGGCAGACATTTCACGGTTGTATCGGGTCCGGGCTCCCGAATGCATCTGGTCTACAGCAGTGGCGCATAAGAGGGTTTCCGCACTGGCGATAAAGGCAATGGCGATGGCCATGGACAATAGGGATGGATCGAGAAGGGAGGCAAAATCCTCCAGGTTTAAAAAATGGATCGAGCTCCCGAGGCTGTCCCGGAATTCAATATATTCGATGGAGAGATTTTGCATGTAGGCTTCTCCACTGGCGACCAATACCCCCACCAGAGGAGCAGGAATAAATTGAATCTTTTTAGGCACCAGAAATTGCCAAAAATAATAACTGCGATCGTGAGAATTCCAATGCGGGCCGACACTAAATGACTCGAGTCAACTCCCTTCTGAGGGATCAACCCTTTCCACGCGGCCTCGGGAATGGTCAAAATATTCTCAAGTCCGCTTCCTTTGGGCGTGTCCCCGATCATAACGTGAAATTGGCTTGCCAGGATGAGCGCGCCGATTCCCGCTAACATTCCTTGAATCACTGCAGGGGAGACGGCTCGGAACCATTGACCTAACTGAAGAAATCCCGCCAGGATTTGGATTCCTCCGGCCACCAGAACCACGATCCCGAGTTTGCCTATGCCAAAACGCTGAATCACATCGAAGACAATCACGGTCAGACCGGCAGCCGGGCCGCTGACCTGCAGAGGGCACCCGGCAAGGAGTCCGACAACGAGGCCCCCGATAATACCGGTAATAATCCCCTTCACAGGAGGGGCACCCGATGCAATGGCAATGCCCATGCACAAGGGCAATGCCACGAGAAACACCACAACGGAGGCCAGAAAATCGCGTCGTACATCTTTCCACGTCATCGTAAAAAGCTCTTTCCACTCCAGTTTCTTCATCATGCGTCATCCCGCATGCCTCATGAGGAAGAGTGTTCTCTTCCAGGCATCCTGAACCTTTTCGACCTCTTGGAGAAACAATGAATTTTGATTGATGCGGATCCCACAGCCAAGCCCTCCCTATCGCGATGAAATGGATCCATCCATGGAAATTGGAATCCCGTGCGCAACCGACTGGCGACGGCAGGATGAGTCCTCGATTGCTCAAGTTGAACCCATACATTCCCTTTATCGGCATGACAACCAGCTTCTCGCCCTTGAGTTTCGGGGACATTCCCCCTCACCATTTGATCTATCCATAGAATGATCATCTAGAGAAAGAGCAAAGAAATTTCCCGCCGCCCCAATTCCGCGGCGATGGTCATGCCGAACAAATAATGGTGCTATCAATAGAATGTCTTTGACGCAAGCAAAGACCGCCGGCTGGTCGGTGACAATAAAACGCTATGCGACAGCAGGTGGACAAAAACAACACACGTAATCAGCGGATCTACCCTACAGTAAGCTTACACAAACACCACAACTCATGTGTCATGTGCCGTGTTTCTGAGAGGCATTTCCTTCCTTATCTAAATCTTCCGTGGGGACCTCTCCGTTTTTTTCCAATGCCAGGAGACGTTGCCCTTCCGAACGATGCATGGCAGCCAATTCTCGTAATTCTTTTGCCGACTTCCATCGCGTTGAGGCAATCAACATCCACCCGGACCTGGTAAACCCCTTGGGATCCATATGTGGCTTTTTTGCAAGACTTATGGCTCGCTGTTCCAATCTCACCGCCTCACTTTGAAGCTCATCAGCCTGTTGATCATAGACCTGCGCCATCTCCAAGAGATCTTCACCTGTCCAGGGCTTCTCATCTGCTAAATCGGAAGCTTGTTCCGAAGACGTCATCGCATAACTCACCGGTGCCAACATAGTAGGGGGACTTGGTCCTCCCTTTTGGCTTAGGCTCATCACGCCCATTCCACCCAAGACTCCTATCAACACATATGCCAGTGCACGCATAAAATTCCCTCCTGCTTAAAGGGTTACATACATCTTGTAATCTGACAGGAAGTCAATAAAACACGTTTTTACTAAACCATCGTGAAAATGTTTTTGAAGGGCTGTCTCGAATGTCAATATATTCGGGTTCCCATGAAAATCGGCCTAGTTGGGCATTTCAATGCTCCTTTTACTAAGCCTATAAAAAAGGCACCACTCAAGGCAGCTGTGAAAAACCCTTGAGGCTCGTCTTCCTCCGAAGCATTAAGAAGTATCTAAAGGATGATACCTACGAAGAGTGTCATGGCGGTTGAAAAAGCAATACACCTTGCTCCCCTTTCGCTCCAGGCGTTCAGATATCTATGTGACTTTTCCTTTCTCAGCCTAGTAGGATTTTTACGCCCGGATGAAGCTAGGTTGCTTTGAGCTCATATCCTCATTTGACCTGCATGGGACGTTCCTCTGCCCTCCCCTTTTTCCATCAGCACATTATGTTGTTCCATGCCGTGGGTTACGATGTGTACGGGCACTCGGAGGGGGTGGTTCTTTCTCCAACTTCTGAGCGGAACCCCCACTCAGATGTACGTTGACCTTTTGTCCCGCCGCATTGACACAATGAAATTGATCAAAGGTCACGTGAAGCGAGTACCTCCCCGAATGATCACGCCCCACAGACAGCAGATGCCATCCTTCAATGACCGTTCCATCCGGTCCGAGAAGTTCCCATTCAGAGGGATCTGAAGCCTCAAAAACCCTGACTGTGACATAGCCATTAGATTCTGAATTCATGCACCACCTTACATCGCCTCACGAAGAACAGAATGTCTCACTTTCCACTTTCAATATGATCCAACCCCCTCTCCCGCATCTCTAAGATTTCCCCCTCAATAAAGATGGCCGTCTTGTAGATTCCGTGGATTATCCCATTCCAGGAGTAAACGCCGATTTATTGAGCTATTCATTTCCAGATTCTACTCCCAATCCTAATCCAATCCAGGCCCTCAGAAGATCATGTCTTGTCACCGTATACATCACCTCCCCATTTCGCTCTATGGGTAAACTCAACAATCGATGTTCTTCCATGAGATGCACCGCATCCTTGATCGATGTCGTATCAACAACTGAAATCTGGTCTTTTTTCATCACGTCTTCGACGGTCACCTTGTTCAGATCTTTTCCTGCTTCCAAAGCACGGAGGACATCAAATTCACTGATAAAGCCGATAAAATGGTTTTTTTCGTCGACGACCGGCCCCCCCGGCGTATGATGAGAAAGTAACTCGATCGCGGCGGCCAGAGCATTCAATTTCCTACCGAATTTCAATTCATTGGTTGGCACAATCTGTCCGACAGTTTTAAATCCTGAGGCTGGGACACCTTGAATAGCCATATGACCTCCCCACATTAAAATGTAAAAATCTCAATATCCATAGATAGATAGCCAGCCAGCATTACACATTGTTCATAAAATTCCATCATACAAAAAGTTACCCCCTAGCCAAGTTACCGGATATAACGGGCTTAGTTGGAAACCGGGTCATAGATCATGAGGATGGTCACTCCGTCTTTTGTGGAAATAGGAGACACATTACAGTGTTCCGGCATCATCCGATAACTGCCCTGTTCACATAACTGGCCGTCCGTCTCGTATTGCCCCTCAAGAACAAAATGCTGAACGATGCCTCGGTGGCTATGAGGCGTGATCCGGCCGCCGGCAGGAATCCGAACCAGCATGGTCTTGGCGCCAAGGGATGGGTCTTCCCGAACAATCTTGACGTCTGCGGGCCCAGGAAATTCTTGAAGTTTCTCCCACTTCATTGTAGCGGTGTGGTGGAATTTTTCTTTGCTCATTGGTCTCTCCTCCTTTGATTCCTACAGAAGTATTGAAATTGGATGATTATCGCTTCTTTCCAAGAAAAATCTCACACAACGCGTTCGATTCAGATGGCCTGATTCAAGTGTTTGAAACGTCCCTTCGTTCCTCGCGGATGTCCTGGTCCCTCCCACACAAAGGGAACCCATTCTCTCAGGGATCATCTCTAAGGCTTGGAGGAGGATAATGGCGGTGACCAGGCAATCTGGCCGTCCTGATTAAAAAGGGTCAGGACAGGACTTCCATCCAGCAACACACGGAGCCGTGCGCGTGGAACGTCATTTTTGTCTCTGAGCGTGAGGGAAGGCAATCCATCCGGCTGCAGATCCAGAGCCGCTCTCTGCTTACAGCCTTTATCGTTGAGAATTAACGCGGGCTGTGCCTCATTAAAGACACCGAGGAACACACGGTTATGACAGGTTTCATCAGCAAGAGTTAATGCCGGGAGATTACCATTCCACAGAAGCAGCGTGGCCCGTGGTTGGCCATCCTTCGTCACGAGGCGGAATTCCTCCGCCGCCACCACTTTCTTTGGCTGCTCAGATTCCCCTGCCGATACTGCGGCATTCATGAAAACAAGGTTGGACAGAGCCCCACCCATCACCCCGGCAAAAAGAGTTGTCATGACCAATATGCCAAACTGTCGTGTATTCATTTCCCATACCTCATAAAGCATAAATTGTTTGACCCATCATTCCCCTCACAACCTGGCTTGAGATAGGCAAGCTTCCATTTTTAGTTTTGATATCGACATCCGGAAAGAACGGGGGATTTTTGAGATCCCCCGTCCAGTCATGAGTAATTAATTCGGTTGAGGAAACTGCACACCAATCGATTGTGGGAAAGTCACGGTTCCGTCCGGAAACGCCTGTCCTTTTTGCCACAGATGATAGATCACCCCATCGGTTTTACCTGCAGCTTCGGCAATTTCTTTTTTCTTGTTCTCATCATCGACGTCGAGGATAAACAAGCGCCCAGTGTCAATCTCCTCCTGGTGATCATGGAAGTACCGGTGCCATTGGATGAGCGGAAGCGTTCTGGAAGCCTTCTTGGCCACGAAATATTCCACGGCGACGAGCGGAGCATTGGCATCAGTCGTTTCAAACAACAGACACTGAAAAACGGTGTCTGAAATACCCTTACAAAAATGGTGAAATGGACCACCAATCTCTCCATTGTGCATGAGATGCGGCGCTTGGACATGAAGATCATAGCCATCTGCCGGTCCGGAACCAGCGCTCATCGCCGGCACAGACATTCCTCCCACCATCACAACAGTCAACACACTCCTCAGTCCAAGAATTCGATAAAAATGAGTCATGGCAACCTCCCTGCTAAATGTGAACCATTACGCCCCAAATTGAGATATTGGGATCTTTTGTTCGTCATTTCCGATATCTGTGACGGGAAATTCTTTTCCGGATCCAGCGGCAGAGATCTCCGCTTACTACCGGCGGGGATGACGGAGAAAAGCTTTTTCATTTTCCCCTTGTTCAATCGGGAATCCATCCTCACATACCTTGTTCCCTCTTATTCTCAGCCGGAAGCCAGTCACAAAGTCCCTTGTGTTGACCACGTCAGTTTTCTCATCCTGTAGCTAATATCTGACGTTCAGCTTCGAACCAGTCGGCTTGATCTTCCCCGTGACACCCCCCCCGCTCCTCATAGAGCTGATGCGCTCGCTGGGCAATCCGAGCTTCGAGATCGCGGGCAGAGGAATCAGCGCAGATAACAGTGTCGATGTCTGAGTTGGCCGACCTTAAGGGTTTAGCGACTCTCTTTTTAGAGACAACAGCTTTTCTTGAGCCCGATGTGGAAATGGGATTCCTTGCGTCTTTACGGCTCTCTGTTTGTTGATTTGTTCGCATCACAAGACCTCCGTCAACTGATTCTCATTGCGCGTATGCCGCGTTTCCGCCAGACATTCCAATCCAAAAGCCGGGGTTTTTCCTATCGCGCGAATAGTGTCAGCGATACGATCAGGCCGACCCCAGTCGCTCCACAGGACATTTTTGAGTTCAAGCACTCCAACCGATTCAGGGGCACAACCCAAAAGATCCGATGAAAAATTCCGCTTCGGCATTTCATGATAGATTTCACGAAGAGTTTGACTTTCCTGAGGTGTGCCTATAACTTTTTCCAATTGTTCAAACCGTTCCATGACCTCGGGCAAACATTTCCACCCCAATCTCCATAAGGTCTCCATTTTGGCGGTCATGATAAAGGTATTCCAAAGCGCCCCATGAGCCTGAGCGGCCAGCCCCTGAATCGCGTTTGGTTTCTCGAGAAAGGCATCCACCCGTCTCACGCAAAGTCCGCCACTTGATCCCAGGGGTCCTCCTGGTTCGATCCATCCATACTCGAGCTCAAGAGACGTAGGCCTGACACCGAGGAGCATGATGCGATCCTGGAAGATGGCGGTCGCCTGCATAGCCTTTTCAACCGTGTCCATCAATCGATTTTCGGGGAATATAAAATGGTCTGCTGGATACAGCACCACCGTCGCATGGGGATTCCGAACCCGGATGTAGGTTAAGGGAAGAAAAATTCCGGCAGCTGTATCGCAGTTCCGAGGTTGTCCAATCACCTGGCCACAGGATCGATTCGCCGACTGAGCTACCACTTCTCGAAAGTGGTTCTGAGCAATAACGGTTATTTTGTGTTCAGGACGGGTCAAGAGGTCCGCACGATCCCACGTATGTTGCAACATGGAACGATGGCCCACAAATGAACAATACTGTTTGGGCTTGTGATACCCCAGCCACTGCTCAATAAACGGACGGGTTCGTTCCCCTTCTCCTCCCGCCAGGATCACTGACCAGCGTTCTCCCTTTGCCGTGTTTTGGTCTTTCATGAAGTCCCTTCTTTCAGCAGCCCCCAAAACCCTTCTCAAAATTTTTGGTTCTCCCAATGCACGCAGGATCAAGATCTTTCAGTTCTTCTAATAGTTTCGCTCACTTGGTTGGTGTCTCCTCCCATTCGTTTCAAGTTCGGTACCATTATGAAAATTTCTTTTATAATGGGCTTCTGACGTCAGGCATCATTTTCTGATCCCCAAACCAATGGCCCATTTAGCTACAAACAATTTTGCAGGGACGTGGCAAATATCTACAGTGCTTTTCGTGGAATATGGAATTTATAGAAAACGTGAAAAGGAAGCCCTAAGAGTCGAACTCTGCAAAATTCTTATTCCACGGGACTCTCATGAATTGTTGTATCTGGTGTCAGTTTTTGGCTGTCGGCATGGATGGATTGAGGAATTTCTCCGTTGAAAGTGGTACAAACTTTCAAGCGGGGTATGCGATTCCGAAACGCCGTCACGTGGTGGGGAGAGATTTCCGAATCAAAAGCCGGTTTTCTCTGTCAAATTTTCTTTCCGACCACCACGTCATCGCCGAAATGATCTGTTGACGATACCGGTTCAAGGCGGCTCGTCAGGCGGGACTTAAGAAAGTGAATCCATCCGCAGGCATGATTCCGGGAATCATGATGTGCGATGGCACAAGGAAAAAAAAAACGCTCAGTTAGTTGGCATTGACGTCTCTATAAAGAAAGGGGGTAGTCCCCGATTCAAGGAAATTGCCCCGTTCAAATGCGAATTCATTTGTTATCGGGGGACAAAAGCGTGGCCAGGGTATGTGAGCCAGGACCTACGAATGATGAAATGGGACCGATGCCGGTTTATGGGGACAAAGGATATTGGAGTGTTGAATAATAAAGATTTTCAAGGGCAAATTCGCCAGGATTAAATTACTCCTCAAAGGCTCCGGGTCGGTTCAAAAAAGTCCGTCCAGCAAGGCCGCAGCCGTTTTTACGCGCGGAGCGTACGCTGAGTACGTGAGCACGGGAAAATGGCGAGAACGCCGCTGGCGGCTTTTTTCAACAGACCCGATATCCAAATTGCCTGGGACCACGGTCCTGGAACCGTTCAGCCGGAAGTGGTGGTGGCCGGCGGTGCAGAAATTATGGAATTATGATGGTGAAGCGGGGTACAGTAGGCCAGACTGAGAAGAGGGTCTTCCGACAAATACGGTCGGAGCCGGAGAAAAAGGCCGGGACTCGATCTGTTCACGGAACCGGGACCTTTCAGTATGGATGCTGTTAAAGTGGGAATATTTTTGGAGAGGCAACCTAATCAATGAATACTGAATCTGATCATTCGAATCCTCTCGTGGCGATTATCATGGGGAGCAGCAGTGATTGGGAGACCATGCGGCACGCAAGTTTGATCCTCACAGAATTAGCCGTTCCCCATGAATGCCGGATTGTGTCAGCTCACCGCACACCGGATTTTCTCTTTGAGTATGTCGGCTCGGCCCAAAGCCGTGGCATCCATGTGCTCATTGCCGGAGCAGGAGGCGCCGCACACTTGCCGGGAATGGCCGCAGCAAAAACGATTCTTCCGGTTCTCGGAGTGCCGGTCCGGTCTCGAGCCCTGCAAGGCTTTGATTCGCTCTTATCAATTGTCCAAATGCCAAAGGGCATTCCAGTTGCGACCCATGCAATCGGCGAGGATGGAGCGGTCAATGCCGCCTTGCAGGCATCAGCCATTCTTGCCGTATCTGATCACGGCATCGGCCAGCGACTCAAGGCCTATTATGACCAACGACACACCCCGGCACTGGAGAAACTCATATGAATATCATTCTTCCTGGTGGGACGATCGGGATATTGGGCGGAGGCCAACTAGGTCGCATGCTGGCCATGGAAGGCCGCCGGATGGGGTATCGCATTGGCGTGTTAGATCCCGTTGAGAATTGCCCGGCCGCCCAGGTTGCGGATTTTTGTGTGCAATCAGAGCTGACGAACACGCAACGCGTGATGGACTTTGTCTCTCAGGTTGATGTGGTGACCATTGAGACCGAACTGGTGCCCTGGATGCTTCTTGCCGACATTGAAACGGGCCAAGCGACCCGTCCATCCTCTTCCGTGCTCGCTCTCATCCAGGATCGACTGGTTCAACGGGAATTTCTTCAAGATTACCGCTTTCCACAAACTCTCTTTGCCTCGGTCAAAGATCACGCCACCTTGACCGCTGCGGCTCAACACGTGACATTCCCTGCTATTTTAAAGAAGCGCCGTTCAGGATATGACGGTAAAGGCCAAATCCGGGTTACCGGCGTGGACCATCTGAATGAGGCCTGGCGAGAATTAAAGGAAGTCCCGTGTGTTTTAGAAGCCGTCGCGCCCTTCAAGATGGAACTATCGGTCGTGTTGGCCCGCAGTCTTCAGGGAGATATTCAACTCTACCCCCTGGCTGAGAATGCCCATCGGCAGAACATCCTCCATACCACACGCGTTCCGGCCCGGGTGGCGGACACGATCCGTTTACGGGCGAAGGAGCTTGCCCTTTCCCTCTCAGAGGCGCTTGATTACTGCGGAGTCATGGCGGTGGAGCTGTTTCTTCTCGAGGACGACACCTTGTTGATCAATGAGATCGCTCCCCGGCCTCATAACAGTGGACATTTTACCTTTGGGGCCTGCGTGACGTCCCAATTCGAACAACATCTCCGCGCCATTTGCGGATTACCATTGGGGGATACCTCCCTCATGCATCCCGTCGTGATGGTGAATCTCCTCGGAGATCTATGGCGAAACGGACCGCCCAGGTGGGATCGACTTCTGGCTCATCCGCAGGTCCGGCTTCACCTTTATGGAAAAACACACGCCGCGCCGGGACGCAAAATGGGGCATTTTCTTCTGATAGGGGACAATCCAGATCAATCCTATCAACAAGCCGAAGGTCTCCTGCAGGGCAGGATGAATGCAGAGTCTCAAGAGAAAGATATTCCGGTCAAGAATCCAGCCACAGAGCCTTTTCAAAAGCTAGCCAGACCATTGGAGACTCCGGCACGACTGCCGCCGTGTTCCACTCAGGGTTTCTAATGCGGGCTTCGCCTGATACCCATCATAAGGCAGGAAAACCCTAACGCTGAATTTTCCGTGGCGAGAATTCTGGGCCTGTCCATACAATCACCAGGGCATCAACCGCACCGCGCAACCTCTTGATGCCTATAGCCTCGATGATGCCTAAAGAGCGGAACGATATTCGTTCCAAGAAATCATCTGCACTTGCGGATCTAAGGGATCACCCTTCCGGCTAAGACCTTCGTTGCGGTTTGGGAGATTAAAGAACCCAAGTTGACAGGTATTTGCCTAACTCATCCTCCTTGGAGGACTTATGCCAGAGTCAGACCAAATTGGCAGTAGTTCGTAGAAGTGCCCTATTTTCTTTCTTTATGGAGTAGCCTCTGCTCCCAACCAAGCCCATGCCTCACTTTCCCGATCTTCCGGAAATGTCCGCATATCCATATCCGCAAAGGCGGGATTGACGGTCTCAATGACCTTGCACATCCAGCTTGGCGCACCAACGATGGCGTAGCGCTCGACCTTCTGAATGGCCGCCAGCTTTATCGAAAGAAGGCCACTTTGCATAAATATTGCCGGATCAATCCCACCGAAGTGTTTGATCCGGTTCAGCAAACGCACCTTCTGGTGCCGACCAAAAAATGTCTCGAATGTTTTGATGACCTCGGGCATTTCCTTCCCCGAAATCACTCCATCAATCTCAAAGGCCAGGACATCGTCCTTTGATACGGGGAGAAACCGGAAAGCCGAAGGTGGAAATTTGCCTGCTTTCGGCAGCTCCGAGGCCCACTTCATGGCCTCATTGCGCTCATCGGACGGGAATACCTTCATCTCCACAGTCGGCAAAAAAGCGCTCATGAACCCGATCAGGGCTTGGGGCCATTCCTTATCCGAAACAAAGGCAAAGCGGGTGAATTGAGTGATATGCCTGAGAAGCTCGAGATCGGCCTTCGTACCCTCAACACATGCATCGGCGTTCATGTCCGACAAGCCTGTGAAGTCCACTACCATGCCAAGCTGATCATGGTTGAGCAGTTTCTCATCAAGAATACCCTTATACGTTTTGATGTCGTCGCCCGTAAGTTTCCCGCTGAGATGCATGGCAATCACGTGATCCGGCGCGGGTGCTTGTTGATACATAATGATGGCCTCCAGAAATTTGAGGTGTGTTTGAGACGATTCATCCTGGAAATTCTGTATGTAAGACCGGATAGGTTTTCTCTATATTAAGGGGACCACACATAATCCACCTGCTCAAGCGAAACAATGGGGAGAATCATTCCTTCGCCTTCAGTCTCAGTAGAAAAATCATATAAAAGGGATTCCTCCGGGATCAAAGTCCCTTGATAAAGAATTGTCACGTCAACGGATTCCCCTTTACCCCTTCGTTCTTGTATGGCTTCTAATATCGTAGCAGGAGGAACTGCAACCATTTCAAACGGATCCTTCGCAATTTTAAATCTGACAATTCCCCAACTGGTTTTGATTTTGGCTGGACCGATGGCAATCCCGAAACCCTTATGCTGCGGCCGATAGCCGGTAAGACTTCCATGCCAAAGAAACGCAATTCGTTTTTTCAACATTGGATGGCCTATTCTCACGGCATCACGCTTTTCCATTTCTGCCAAGAGCCGATCATACCGTTCATCAACATTTGATCCATACAGATACTTCCAATCCGGAGGACGACTCTCCAGTTCCTTGAGAAAAGATTCAACCGTTGCAGGATCATTGAGAAACGGTGTGTTTTTCGTGATGAGCGATTCCCAGGAATCATCTTGGGTGACATGAAGCGGCCGAACGCCATCCGGCAATGCATCACCCAGTCCGGAAGAGAGGCCAGGAATCATCACGAGCCACAGAACACAGAAAAATACGAGACCATCCCTACTTTCATGAAACATGATATACCCCGTTTTTCAGATCTTCGTTGTATATGCCACCATTCATTTATCCATTACAGGACACCGGCATGTTTTTGCATGACTCACCCTCCGGGTTTCTCCGGCGATCCCCTTAGTCAAACTGCTTTCTAAATCTCCACACGCCGAACCCGAAGGTCGCACTTCCTAGCAGCCCCATGGGCAACACTAAATGCCAGAGACTGGCAAGCCCGGCTCCTTTAAAAAAAATCCCATGGGTAATTTCTATGTAATAGCGTAGGGGGGAAAAAATCATGATATATTGTACCCACTTCGGCATAGCCTCCATGGGAGTGGTAACCCCGGACAAGAGCAGTATAGGCACCAACACCAGAATGGTCATCATCCCAACTTGAGCCTGGTTTCGAGCCAGCGTCGCGGCAAATAATCCAATACCGGCCGTGGTGAAAACGTACAACACCATAATGCAATAGTATAAAGGCAGACTGCCGGCAATCGGAACATGGAGGATGGGACCAAGCACACCAAAAATACTCACACTGACCGCCCCGACGATCATCAGCGTCATGGCCAGGACTTTTGATGCCATGATGTGAAAGGGCGTCAGAGGCGAGACCAGTAACTGCTCAATCGTTCCGCGCTCTTTTTCCCTGACGAGGGCTGCCGCCGGTAATAAAATCGCAAAAAGCGTCGTCATGCGAAGAATGTGCGAGGTCGACTCGAACCAGGCATCTTTTTGCTCAGGGTTATACCACACCCGATATTCGCCGCGGATTTGAGGCAACACATTCTGTCCACTTGAATGTAGGCCTAATCGTTGCTCGACCAGATTTTCACCGAACCTTGCGACAATTTGAGCCGCATAACTCGCAGCGGATAAGCCTTGTGGCGCATTCGTGGTATCGACTTGAATTTGCACCTTCCCCTGCTCGCCCTTGGCTAACCACTCGTGAAACCTGGGAGGGATGTCCAACACCATCATCGTCTCTCCCTGGTCCAAAAGCCGAAGCCCTTCCTCGGGATGACTGATTTCCCCATCGAAACGAAAATACGGTGGCCGAAATCGATAGATGAGTTCCCGAGAGGAGAGACTATGATCGGCATCGTACGCAACCAGACTGGCATGTCTCAGTTGGGCGGTAATGCCTGTTCCCGTGATATAGACGGCCAAGGTGAACGAATACAGAAAAAAGATCAGCAAGGGAAAATCCCGACATAATTGCAATAGCTCTTTTCTGGTCATAACCAGGAGGCGCCGCCACCAGATAAGACTCGCAGCCCAGAATGGGCTCACCCGGGGCCTCATGCCTTTGGCCTTTTCCGAAACAAGAAAAACCCCAACACGAGCAGGGCCGACGTGTACAAAATCAAAATCCCCAGTTTGAGCCCCAAGCCATCAAATCCAAGTCCCTTGAGAAACACCCCCCTCACAATGTCCGTATAATACATCGCGGGAAACAAATGGGCTTGGACCTGAGCCCCAGGACTCAGAGACGAGACGGGAGTGATAAAACCGGAAAACAGAAAGGTGGGGACGGTGGTCAGCACCAGGGTAATAATGAGAGCCGCCATTTGGGTATTCACCAACAGAGACACGAGAAATCCCATCGCCGTACAACACACCACAAAGACGAGAGAGGCCACGGCAAAAAAGAATAAATCTCCTTTAAAGGGCACTTCAAAAAGAAATACCACCACTCCCCACAGCACCATGGCGTTACACGTAGAAATCACCACAAAAGGGAAGAGCTTTCCGACCAAAAATTCCAATCGAGTGACGGTCGAGCTGTAAATATTCATGATGGACCCTCGTTCCTTTTCTCGAACCACGCCCAACGCCGTTAACATGGGAGTGGAAAATATCAGGGAAAACATCACGAGTCCCGGCCCCAATCCCCAAATACTTTTCACCTCCTGGTTATAGAGATACCGGACCTCTACTTGAACGGGTTGAATGAAGGCGCGGGCCTGCTGCCGGGCCATCCCACGGGTGCGGACGAGATAATCAACTACCAGGTCCTGACTGAACGCCCGATTGATCGCAATTACATACCCTTTGGTGATATCGGTACGCACGGGAAAGGTTCCATCGATCAGAATTTGGACGAACGCCGGAAACCCGGAGAGAAGACGTTCTTCAAACTTTTCAGGAATCACAACTACAGCCCGGACCGTTCCCTGCTCCAATAGTTCATTCGCCTCCTGTTCATGCTCCAGGGACCCCTGATACGAAAAATATCGTGACTCCACAAAACGATAGAGATAATCCCGGCTCAAGGCCGTTCGATCACGATCCAGAATGGTGAAGGGGATATTCTCGACATCCAGCACGAGACCGTATCCAAACACGACCATCCAGAGAACCGGCAACAAAAAGGCCAGGACAAGAAATAATCGATCTCGAGTCGTTTCCCGCCATTCCTTTAACGCGAGGGTGCCCACACGCCTCAGATTCACGACGAGCCTCCCACCGCCCTGCCGGAGCCTTCCTGTTCCATCTTCCTCATGCGATACACAAACACATCTTCGAGGGTGAGAGGACGCGGCGACACGCGCTGAAGAAGGATCCCATGCGCATCGCATACCTCCCGCATACGCTGCGTATCCCGTCTCGGATCATCTGACAGCACATGAATATTCGACCCGGCCAGTCCTACATGATGAAATCCGGCTTGTTGGAGGAAGGAAACCGTCGCCACCGGATGAGTCGTCATGAGTTCCAACAGCTCTCCGGCTTCTCGTTCCACTTCTTCTTTTAGATGAGACGGCGACCCCTCTGACACAATCCTCCCACCATCCATTAAGGCCAATCGATCGCAATGCTCAGCTTCACTCATGTAATGCGTCGTCACAAGAAGAGCCACCCCTTCTTCTCGTGCCAAATGCAACAAGATCTCCCAAAACCGGCGCCGACCGACGGGGTCAACCCCTGAGGTCGGTTCATCCAGAAACAACACCTGCGGACGATGAACGAGAGCACACCCAAGAGCCAAGCGTTGCCTCACACCCATGGGCAATTGCCCGGCCAATGTCTGTTCGAAGCCTCCCAGCCCGGCCATCGTCACAATCCAATCCAACCGCGTTTTAGCCTCACGATCCCCAAGCCCATACACCCCGGCAAACAATCGGATATTTTCAAGAACCGTTAAATCCAGATAGAGAGAAAAGGACTGGGACACATATCCGATGCGTTGCTTCAGAGCCCCCGCCGCCCGATACATATTGACTCCGGCTACCCATCCTTCGCCTCCTGTCGGTTGTAGAATCCCTGTAAGCATTTTAATCACGGTCGTTTTCCCCGCACCATTGGAACCAAGAAGACCAAAAATTTCTCCCACTTTAATCTGAAAACTGACCTGATCGACCGCCCGAAAATCACCAAACTGCCGAATGAGTCCACGGGCTTCAATCGCCACCCCACCATTTTGCGAAGACCCGACAAACGCCGAACGCGGCATTGGACCTGTTTCACCAACCAATTGCTGATGACGGAGAAGGGCCACGAACACATCATCCAATTCGGGGGCTTTGGCCCCTAGATTTTTTACCACCACATTTTGGAGAGCGTTTTTCACCATGCTCTGCGCCACCTCCGCCACTTCATCCTCAACAAAGACATGCAACGATGGCCCCATCGCGTCGACTTGTGAAAAGGTGCGCTTGAGTTTGGACATCGCCTCAACCTGGGGATCAGCCTGGACGGTCACTAATACCCCCGGGGCCTGCGCAAGGATTTCCGAGGGAATTCCCGCGGCCAACACCAGGCCCTGAAACATAAGGCTTAGGCGTTGAAAGCGGGCGGCTTCATCCATATACGACGTCGAGACCAATGCCGTGAGACCGCGTTCCTGAACCAAGTCAGACAAAATGGTCCAGAAATCGCGCCGAGAGACAGGATCGACCCCGGTCGTGGGTTCATCCAGGATGATCAACTCCGGTTCATGAATGAGCGTACAGACCAATCCCAGTTTTTGTTTCATACCACCTGAAAGATGCTTCATGCTGCGATGGCGAAAGGGATCCAGACGGGTCATAGCCAGGAAACGACGCTTCCTCAGAAGGAGATCGCGTTCGGACACCATGCGAAGACGGGCAAAAAAATCGATATTTTCTTCGACGGAGAGATCAGGATACAAATTCTGTCCAAGGCCCTGTGGAAGAAAACCAATACGGGCCTTAATTCCCTCAGCCTGTCGTTCAGATTGAATGGGCGTTCCAAACACCTCGACGCATCCTTGTTCATACGACAAAACCCCGGCGATCGCTTTCATAATGCTACTTTTCCCGGCAGCATCCGGACCAATCAATCCATACACCTCTCCCCTCCGAATGTCGAAATGAACCCCCTTGACCGCTTCATGGGTTTTATAGCGTTTATAGAAATTCGTGACACGGACAATGCAATCGGAACTTGGATGAGGGAGGGACTGTGGAGCCCTGTTCAATGCGTTCAAGGGCAATCTCTCCTCAAGAAACGTTTAATTCATCCGCCACAACAGGGAGGGAAAGGGCCACGCATGCCCAGAGGCGAAATGAGGGAAGATCCGCTTTCCGCGCGAAATTCCAGGATTCCCGAACAACCGTTTGACCAATAAAGCCCTGACGACCCATGACGGATAGGTTCACGAGGCTCGACTACCATTGGGGCTTTCTCCACGGAATATCGTCCTTCCACCGGATGACCGCATCGGCCGGCATTCCCGGGGTGAGACGGTGCTCGGGGTTTTCCTCAAAATATAATTTGACGGCATACGTCAGCTTAACACGTTCATCAGGTGTCTGAACTTCTTTGGGAGTGAACTCGGCACGAGAAGCGATATACCGCACCACAGCCGGAAATGGACGATCGGGAAAGGCATCAATAAAGACCTGCGCCAATAACCCTAATCGAACCTTCCCAATCTGAACTTCAGGAACATAGACTTGTAAATACAGGTGGTCCAGATCCACCATCTCGAATAGCGGTGCCCCGGCAGAAACCACCTCGCCAATATCGACCATACGGGTCGTAATGGTTCCATTTGAAGGGGCGCGAATCGTCAAATCAGCTAAGACGCTTTCCACTTCCTCCAAGGCACCCTCGGCCTGATCCCGTTGCCGTTCTAGGCCGGCTACTTCGGCTTCCTTGGCTCGAATTCGTCTCCAACCAAGCTCAGCCTGGGCCAGATCTTTTTGAGTCTGTACCAATAAAGACCGCATGGCCAAAATATCCTGCGAGACCACATCCCATTGTCGCTGTTTCACATCGAATTCCTGAAGGGAAACATTCCCTTTCTCAAACAAAATACGCATCCGGTCCAATTCTCTCCGGGCTTCTCGTTCGACGGCCAAAGCTTGTTGTAATTTGGCCTTAATTTCCCGAACTTTGGCCTCAGCCGATTCAATGGCCAAGGGGACCTGAAGATTCAAGACCGCCAGCTCTTCATGCGTTGCCTGAACGCGAGCTTCAAGCGCCTTCCATCCCTCTTGGGCCTGCTTCACCTGCGCCCGGACCTGAACATCATCAAGTTGCACCATCACCTGCCCTGTGGTCACCGTGTCTCCTTCCCGGACCACCAGCTTGTTGATTCGGCCCATAAATTTGGTGGCCACGGAGATCAGATCTCCCTCGATTCGACCATTGGCTTGAATAAGGCCTTCAGGCCAAGCCGAACGATTTTTCCACCACGTCACCGCAACCAGCACACCGGCAATGAGGAACACCAGCAACAAAACAATGAAAAATGATTGTTTTGACTTAAGAAACATAACGAAATGTTTCAGGTAAATCTAAACCCAAATGGTGGGAAAGAGGAGGTCAGCACGATAATATCGTGTCAATTAAGCCAATAATAACCGCTGAAAAGAAACCCTTAAAACCCGCATTGTAGTCATCGAAAGTGGCGATCCCCTATTCTTTCGTTGCACTATCCCGAACTTTTTTGAGGCGAGGGTTATTATCATACGCCAGCCGCCGTATCGCGTATTGAGCAAGCTCGACTCCCAGCCATGCCAATGCCTTGCGTTCCTGATCTTCCGAAAATGTCCGCATATCCATATCCTTAAACATGGACTTCGCGGTCTTGATGGCCTTGCATCTCCAATTTGGCCCACCGACGGTGGCGTAACCAGTGACGTTCTTTCTGTCCGCCGGCTTTATCGCAAGAGGTCCGCTTTGCCTATAACCTGAAAAGTATCCTTGGGGCAATGATCTCCCCTCGATTATTCAGACGGCCTTCCGGAGGTGAGACTCAGCGTAATCTCCATCGCATCTCCCTCTGTTGTAAGTTTTTGTGTAAATCCGATGCGCCGGGCCAACTCCAGCATCCCGGTATTGTCCGTTAAGACCTGTCCCATGATCTGCGCCATACCCCGCTGCCGGCAATACCGGATCATTTTCTCCAACAACAGTCGTCCCAAACCCTGTCCCTTCAGATCAGACCGCACAATAATGGCAAACTCGGCCGTGTGGTTGTTGGCATCATTAGCCGTGCGAACCACACCAAGGGTTTCAGACCGGTTCGCCTCATCCTTGCCTACCGCAATGAACGCCATTTCCCGGTCGTAATCGATCTGGGTAAAGCGGGCCATTTGTGAATGGGGTAATTCCCGAATGAGTCCGAAAAACCGGAATCGAATATCCTCCTGAGACAACCGTGAAAAAAATTCGTTATGAGCCGGTTCATCTTCCGGACGAATGGGCCGACACAGGATCCGTTTCCCCGATCGCAGCGTCATCCATTCCTCAAGCTCTTCCGGATAGGGACGAATGGCCAAATGGTGCGGACCGGAAATGCGAGACGAAGCAATTTTCATTCTGGCATCCAACGCCAAGACCCCATTCTGGTCTGCGAGAAGGGGATTAATATCCAGCTCAACAATTTCAGGAAAATCCTGCACGAGATGAGAAATTTGCATCAACGTCAGGCAGAGCGCTTCAAGATCAACGGCAGGATGAGTCCGGAAGCCTTGCAATAAGGACGCTATTCTCGTCGCCTGAATCAGATCTTTGGCTAATTTCATGTTCAAGGGAGGGAGAGCCATGGCATGGTCCCCCAACAACTCCACGGCAATGCCCCCCTGACCGAACACAATAACCGGGCCAAACGCGGCATCGACGGTCACCCCCATCAATAATTCGTATGCACCAGGCCGACGGGCCATCGGTTGGACCGTCACACCACGCATCTCCGCTCCCGGATGAAGTTGCTGCAACCGGTCCCTCATTCCCTGAAACGCCGTTTCAACGGCCTTGGAGTTTTCCACATCAAGCACGACACCCCCAACATCCGTTTTATGAGTAATGTCGGGAGAAAGAATTTTCAATGCCACGGGAAATCCCACCTGTTCCGCGAAGCGAATGGCCTGCTCGGGGGTCGACGCGATATGGGTCTCCACCGTGGGAATCCCATAGGCAGCCAGAATGGCCTTTGCCTCCGGCTCATTCAACAGAGAACGCCCCTGCGCTAATTCCTGTTCAATCACGTATCGTGCGGAAGACGTGGCCGGTTGAAATTCACGTGGAATGGATGGGGGAATTTCCATCAGCATGCGCTGTCGTTGGGAGTATCGAATCAGGTGCAGGAAGGCGCGCACCGCCTTTTCAGGTGTACCATAGGTGGGAATATTGGCCTCGGCGAACATACGCCGGGCCTGAAGGGTGGTTTGGCCACCAAGCCAACTGGTCAACACATTTTTCTTGGAGGACGAGGCGCCAACCGCTTTCACCACGGCCAGCGCAGCCTCCTCGCTGGTGACGACTGCTGTGGGAGCATGGGTCACGATGACCGCATCCACATCCGGCGCGTTCAGGATACTGGTCAATGCCTGCGCATAGCGGTCCCCTCTCGCATCCCCGACAATATCAACAGGGTTTCCGTGAGACCAGCTTGCCGGCAATAGGGCGGTCAATTCTTGGATGGTGGCCTCTGACAAGCCGGCGAGGGCACCCCCGCCTTCGGCAAAGGCATCGGCAGCCAGAACTCCCGGCCCTCCTCCGTTCGTCACAATCGCTAATCGTTCTCCCTGTAATGGACGGGCTCGCTCCAGGGTTTCGACGGCATCGAACAATTCATCGATTTCAAATACCCGCAAGATTCCAGCCCGGCAGAATGCGGCATCATACACCTCATCACGACCGATGAGTGCCCCGGTATGGGAACTGGCGGCGGTGGCCCCTTCCGGATGTCGTCCCGCTTTAATCGCCAAGACCGGTTTATTCCGAGCGGCGGCTCTGGCCGCCGACATAAACTTTCTGGCCTGCGTGATGGATTCGATGTACAAAAGAATGGCCCGGGTATCGGGGTCGCTGCCCAGATAATCGAGCACATCACCAACATCGATATCCAGGCTATCCCCCAGGGAAAGAAAATGCGAAAAGCCGATTCCCTTGGATCGGGCCCAATCCAACACAGCCGTGCAAAGAGCGCCTGACTGGGAAAGAAACGCCAGCGAGCCCGGGAGCGCTTCCACGTGGGCAAAACTGGCATTGAGTCCCAGCCGGGGAATAAGCATGCCAACGGTATTGGGACCCAGAATACGTATACCGAATTTCCTTGCGGTTTCCAGCATGTCCGTCCAATCCGTCGCACCCTCCCTCCCCGATGCATCCTGCCTGATGCCGGCTGTCAGAATGACCGCAGCCCGGACTCCGCGTTCGCCTAATTCTTGAAGCAACCGCGGAATAGTGTTGGGAGGGGTGCACAGAATGGCGAGATCGGGATTGGCCGGCAGGGCCTTCACATCGGGATAAGCCAGCACTCCGCACACCGCCTGATACTTTGGATTCACGGGAAGAATAGGCCCTTCGAATCCCCCTTTTAGAAGATTCTGCATCACCACACTTCCCACGCGATGTGGCCGGTTCGACGCACCAACCACCGTAATAGCGCGTGGCTTAAACAGGTACTTAAAATTTCGAATGCTCATGACAGGGACCTTTATTCACAGATGAATACTGTCAAACAATTCCGCAATACCGACCGCCACTGTGGATACGGGATGGAGTGAGGAGGCCGCAGCGAGTTCATTCTGTTGCCCACTTCCTTTGGCACGAGGCGAGCGCCACCAGGACCATGATCATGCAACGATGCAGCATTTTTATCCCAGCCTTGAAAGCACCACTTTTTCTCTTAATGCCGTATGACCGCCACCGAACATCCGGCACCGCTGACCACCTTGTTCGATACACTGCCCAGAAACACCCGCTTGACCCCGGTCGACCCACGCGATCCCAGGACAACAAGATCAGCTCGCAAATATCGAACAGCTTTAAGAATTTCATCTCCTGGATTGCCAAACACCAATCGCTCCTGAATGTGAAGGTCAGGAGCACTCAGGACCTTTCTAGTCTGTTCAAGGAGTTTCGCTCCTTCCCGGCCTCGAATCGCCAGGAGTTCTTCGGCCAATTTGGCAAATTCATCCCCCTTCCTGCTGTCGGCAATCAACGTTTGTTCAGTTTCGAACACATGTTTTTTGACGACATGGAGAATGGTGATCTGTGAGGAAGGGGGTAAGGTCAGGTTTTGAATAAATTCGACGGCCGCTCGGGAATCGGCAGATCCATCAGTAGCCAGGAGAAGCTTCATGCCTCGACCAGCTTTTTTCTCCCGCGCCATGGGGCGAGCGATCAACACCGAGCATGGCGCTTCCTGTAACACCCATTGACTGACACTCCCGAGTAAAATCCCCTTCGCCTTGGAATAGCCCCGTGATCCGAGGACTACCAGATCGACGTCTTTCGCGTGAATGGTTTTTAAAATTTCCTCTCCGGGAAAGCCTTTTTTCACAAGAGGAAACACCTGTACACCCTGATGACTCACCCTTTTTTCGACTCTACCCAGAAACTCACGTGCCTGCTCAAGCGCCTGTTTTTGCACCTCTTGTACCTGCTGGGAGATTTTCAAAATCCGTTCCTTCGCCAGACCCGTAATCTTTTGAGGGACCGGGTTCACATGAAGAAGAAACAGAACGGATCCACCCGGCAGTGTCAATCTGCTGAGAACTTGAATGGCCCCTTCAGAAATACGAGTTTGCTCTACCGCCAACAACACTTTCATTTTGCGCTCCTTTCAACCCATAACAACAGAAACCGCCTGCCCCTTTCCAGTTTACCTGATGTCTCCCTTTCCTGTATTTTCTTTTCTCAATTCCATTTCCGCCAGGCGAATGACAGATCGCCGCACCAACGACACACGATTTCACAGCAGCCAGACCAGTGGAGCGTCAGAGCCCAAGCATGACAATCCGCCAGGAAATGAAGTGAAACATTTCTTTGCTTGCTACAATGAGAAGTATCGCATGACTATACAGGTTTTTCGATGTCATACCCCATCAGAACTCATGCCTTTTGTGGCCGGTGAGCATTTAGAGTTCCCGGATACGCAGATGTATGAGAGGAACCAACCAATAGATACCCGATGCTGGATTATACTGAATACCTGAAAATTTTTGTGGCGCTGTTAGCCGTCATCAATCCCTTGGGGGCGATCTCCATGTTCATCGCGCTCACTCCGGGAAAAGAGATAAAAGCCCGGCAAAACATTGCCAGAATCGCTTCATTCTCGGCCACTCTGATCCTCTTGGTAGCCTTGGTCGCAGGGGAAGGAGTCCTCGCAATTTTCGGGATCAGTGTAAGTTCGTTCAGAGTGGGTGGCGGGATCCTCATTTTACTCCTGGCGATTTCCATGCTTCAGGCACAACGGAGCCTCACGGTGCAGACCAAAGAAGAAGCTGAGGAGTCCGACAGGAAACAGGACATTGCCATCGTCCCGCTCTCAACGCCCTTACTGGCGGGACCCGGTTCGTTGAGCACAGTCGTGCTTCAGTCTCATAAAGGAATCGGCTGGATTCATGAAGCCCTCATTGCCCTTGCAATCGTTGCAGTCGGCCTATGCATTTGGGCGTCCTTACATTTGGCACCGTGGATCTCCCGGCGCTTAGGCCAGACCGGCATTAATATCTTTACACGTATCATGGGACTCATCCTGGCAGCCATCGCCGTAGAATTCATTGCTAACGGATTGAAAGGCTTGTTTCCGGTTTTGGCGGGATGAGACAAAAAGAGTTTGGTGGGCCGACATGAATTCGCATTAGGTCAATGCCGCCTTTTTGGGGTAGCTCTATCCCGCTCGACTCAACAGGAAATCACGTGTGAACCGCTCTTAATCCACTATCGAGTTTAATGGCGTTTTGCCTTACCAGATTCTTTTGTGAATTACCAGAAACAGCCCATGATTCTGTAGGAGTTGCCCCATATGATTCATATGTGGGGTTAGCACGCTCTTCCGGGAAAGGAGGAAGGAACAAGGGAATGAGAGGTCGGATTCGTCCTAAGCTCCATGAGATTCCATGTACTCAATACAGATGTGAGGAATTCCGGAATCTGAAGACGATGATGTGATCAGTGAGAGGTCGAACCTGAAACCAAACCATTCTGACTGGGAAAAGGGGCAAAAACAGTATCTTGAAGAAGTCCCGAGAACGGGATGTGGACCATTCGCGCTCGGCCATACCATTCCCCTGAAGGAAGGATCTCTCCACGCACTGAGGGCGTGGGCAAACACCCTAACGTGGATACAAGAAAAATACCCAATATGATCAAAGCCCATCTTGGACCACACATCATTTCTCCTTTATAAAAGAAGACATTCCAATTCTGTTTCACGAAACAGACTCGTATTCAGCCCGACAACATCCAAAATGAGGTAACACACGTAAAAGGAAACTGGTGAACGGGACTGGAACAATGCCCCCCGATGAACACCGGGCTCTGGTAATTCTGCGCATACAGCTTTGGCTCATGGATTTTCATCATCCATGGCAGCCGGAGATGGGTCTTGCTACCTCCCGTCCTTGCCGACCCATACCGCATCCTTTTCCCATTGATGGAGATTCACCTTTTCCGTTTGGACTGGGGGAATGAATCCTCTTGGCCTTTCCCTCCGGGTTCCTTTCGTGTTTTGGAAGCTATTCGTTTGCTCGATCCCGTTTTTGCGGCTGAATAGTCTCCCTGTCCCGTTGTGGAAGGTCATCCGTAGTCTGGATTTAGACACGTCTTTGATGTTGAGACCAAATAAAGCCTTCAAAGCCCATCCATTAGGAAGACTGACGAGACGAAGATGAAACCACAGAACATGTTCGTGCATATCATACAAACACCTTCTCTTGAGAAAAAATAAAGGCGCCATGATTGTGAGCCGGGGGCAATCTAATGACACGCACAGGGACAATTATTCCAGGAAACCGGCCGTCACTCAGAACGAACAAGGAAGATGTGCAAACGGGAATTCCTGCCATGCGACTGATGAACAGATCTCCCGGGCGATGATGATTTATTCTTCGGCCAATATCTCCTGCTCAACAACGACCCAATCATCAAGTCCTGTCCATGATGTCCGTCTCGACAGTGCATGATTGCATCTGTCCGCCGGGTGATAGCCGCGCGCACATTCCAAATAAGAGATTGAGGGTTCATGAATTCGGTCCCACCAGGGATCATGCTCTCCTGAACTTCTCAAGAGACCTTTCTTATATGATGCCTTTTTTCTCACCGCGCCATTGAACCTACGGGCTAAGGGGGGATTCTGAGGTGTATCGGATGGGCAAATGAATGCATTTTACCCATCATGTCACTTCTATCCGAGAAATGGCATCGGTGGGAGCCAATGACCTTTCTAAAATTTCAGAAGGAAATGCAGGTTTTTTCCCGAGAGTTTTGAGTGTATGGGCAATGCGTTCGGGTTGTCCCCAATCACTCCATAGCACTTCTTCGAATTCCATCACTCCCAGATGCTCAGGAATCCGTTGAAGCAATTCCCGAGAAAAGTCCAGGACAGGCATGTCTCGATAGATCTCTTGCAGCGTCTTATTTTCGTGCGCAGTTCCAATCGCCGCACCTAATTCTTCAAACCGTTCCATCATAACCGGCAGGTTTTGCCAACCAAGCTTCCAGAGAGTGGTCACGTTGGCCACCATCACCAAGGTATTCCAAAGAGCGCCACTTGCCATGACCTGTTTTCCTTCACGGAGGTCCGGTTTTTCAAGAAAGGAACCGACGAGGCGAATACATGACCCATTGGTCCAGCCCAGGACATCGCTCAGGTTGATCCACCCATAATCCAATTCGGGATGGGAAGGAGAAACGCCAAACAGGATCAAACGATCCTGAAGAAAGTGACTTGCGCGAATCCCTCGCCTCACCGTCTCGAGAAAACGAGCTTCCGGAAAGACAAAATGATCGGATGGGAAAATGACGACTGTGGCATCCGCATCCCAGGCTCGAACAAAGGTCAGCGGAAGAAACACTCCTGCGGCTGTTCCACAATTCTGGGGCTGAACAATCACCTGCCCGGACGTGTCTCCATCAATGGCTTCATTCAAAAACTCCCGATGGTTCCGACCGATCACCGTGACCTTATGTTCAGGTCTGACCAAGCGGTCTGCCCGATCCAGCGTATGTTGAAGCATGGATCGTTTTCCGACAAAGGTGCAATACTGCTTGGGTTTATGCCCACCCAACCACTGTTCGATAAACGGGCGGGTCCTTTCCCCTTCCCCACCAGCTAGGATGATCGACCACAACGGATGAGCCTCGGCTCTCAGCATGTTCTTCATCTCCCTCCCTGGGTCATGAATGCCAAAGTACCTTAAGCGTCTTCCCCATTATGGAATATTCTTTGTAAAACATTTCACACAAGGAAGGAACTGGGAATTTCCCTAGTCAAACAGGAAAATGACCCTAGGATACAGCAGTGAACCCCCATAAACGGTATCGGGGATGCCAGGCTAACGTCTTCACCACCGCAGGGATTAACGGAAATGGGTCCGAAGCCGAGCATGCCCTCGTTGAGTGAAAAGAATGAAAGGTTTTAACTCGAACGGCTATTTTTCCAAAATCGCCACCACTTATTCACGGGCCACCTCCTCTGCGGAATCCGGATGACGCCCGTTGGCAAGCGATTTGAGCCCCTCACCCCTTTACCCAATGCCAGGCCTCTTCCGTCTGGTCTGGTGTAAAATATTTACATTGTGCCCTTGGCCAGGGAACAGTAACGTGCAGTCCGCCCTCCAACCATCGTCGGCTTCCCACTACCGCAATTCGTTGATAATCTTGAGCGTTCCGAAGATGTTTAGTTATTTCCTCCCATACAGCTTGTCCATTTTCGCCTTCAACGGTTGCCATATCGCATAAGAAATTAATCGGCCCAACTTCCTCCATCAGATGCGCCAGGTACGCATTCAAGAGATCATACTCTTCGACTGATAATTTACCTTCAACCCGTATTCCCACACTTCCGTCTTCACTTTCATCTAAAATTCGATACATATTGTACCTTTCACCCCCGAAACACGAATTCGTAACCGGCCCGCACGGGATACTTTCCACCGAGAAATCCAATGGCTTGATATTTTTTTCCTCTTAGGTCCAGCACCTCCTTTGGCCTAGAAGCATTTCATCTGCCCTTCCGGGATAGACCCGCTATTCTTTCTCTAGCGAGGGTTATGCCAGGAGAGGGCCGCGGACCAATTCTTTCTGTTCGCAACGGGTTCTGAGGGAACGGACCAGGCTGGGAAAGGTTTACTTGGCCAAAAAGCTACAGGGATGAATGGGGTACTGTTGAAGATTGCAACAACAAGGGAGGAAAATCGGGAATTAGACCCATTGGTCATTCCCAGGATTTATTAGGAGGAACCCAAATGGAATTTAGTCATTCAAAGCTGAATTCCCTCAAGATCGGCGGGGGATACCCGGACAGAGTCGGCACAATTGATATTGTGTATCGACAACCGAGTCCCATCGTGGACAGTCCTAACCCTACTAACCCTTGCCTTCGCTAATCCTTCAAGTCTTAATAGAACGGAGCTCTGTCGACCTTCGCGCAATAACGGCGCAAGGCTGGCTGTCCCGAATTTCGCTCTATGGTTCAATATTTTCCCATGATTCTTCAGCCATGACCTCTTGCTCCGCACGGAACCAATCATCGAGATCCTGACCGTGGTGGCCTCCCCGCCGCTGGTAGAGCTCATAGGCCCGTTCAGCAATGCGCGGCTGAATATCCTCATTCGCGAATGGAGTCTCGCCCTCATGTTCCTCCTCCGGCGGAAGAGGTTTTCGAGTCTTGGCCCTGGAAGATGTCTTAGCGCGTAACGGCTTACCCGAAACTCTCCTGCCTTGACGAGTTGCGCCGGACTGTCCTTCCGGTTCCTTGCGATCACTTGTTGTGAATACGCGTTTCGGACTCATCGGGTCAGCTCGAGAGTAGAGAATGCATGCGGTGAGGAACAGGACATGGTGGCAAGATCTGAGGGGAACGCAGGCTCCTTTCCAAGAACATTCAGCGTGTCACGAATGCGATCTGAGACTTCCCAATCACTCCAAAGCACATCTTCCAGCTCAATCATCCCCAGGCGTTCCGGAACGCGCTGAAGTAATTCGGAAGACACCTCTAATCTGGGCATTTTCTGATACAACTGACGAAGCATGCGACCCTCATGAGTGCTCCCGATGGCTTTTCCTAATCGCTCAAACCGCTCCATGATGACAGGAAGGTATTGCCAGCCAAGCTTCCAGATGGTGGAAACTTTTCCCACCATTACCGATGTGTTCCAGAGTGCGCCTTTGGCCATGGCATTGAGGGCCTGGATGTGGTCGAGTTGCTCAACAAAGGAATCGACTTGCCGAACACATGATCCTCCACTCCAACCCAACACCCCACCCACATTCATCCAGCCATAGTCCAATTCGAGATGAGTCGGACGAACCCCCAACAGCAGGAGGCGATCCTGAAAAATACGACTCCCGCGTATGGCACGCCGAACCATTTCCAAAAAACGGGTTTCCGGAAACACAAAATGATCAGAAGGGAAGATGACCACCGTGGCACTTGGATCCCATGCCCGGATATAGGTGAGAGGGAGAAACATCTCAGGGGCGGTGCCGCAATAGTTCGGCTCAAGAATCACTTGTCCTGCCCGCTGACCTCCTAAGGCCTCTCCTGCGAACCTTTGATGGCTTTGGGCCACCACCGTGATTTTTTGATGCGGAGCCCCAAGGCGATCCGCCCGGTCTAAAGTGTGTTGCAACATCGACCGGTTTCCCACAAATGTACAATACTGTTTGGGCTTGGGATAGCCTAACCATCGTTCAATAAACGAACGTGTTCGTTCCCCCTCCCCACCGGCGAGAATCATAGACCATAAGGCATGGGATTGAGACATAGGGCGGAGCTCCTTCCTTGGCACGAAAAAATTGTATGAAAGCTATGAATAAATCTACGCGGACCTTTATAACGTGGGAAAAAGAGGGAGGGATACAGGGTATTTTCCAAAAAAAGCAAGAAATTTTTCCTAGGGCACTTATGGATGTCCGAAACCACATACCGATCCTATTCCTCTTGCCTGGACATCCCCGCTTTCATGAGCGGAGACCCAACTTCTGGAGAGATAAAAAAAGCTTCTGGATTAAAAACGTCAAAATTCCAGCTTGGATATGAGGACCCGATTAAAATTGGCTAGCCGGGCAAACAGGCTTTAGGCAGTGAATTGCGGTCCTTCAGAATCTTCGGCCAAAATCTCCCTTGCGGCTTTCAACCAACTGGCTAAAGTCGGACCACGAGGCTCACCTGCCCACCGGGAAATCTCATGGGCGCGATTGTCAATTTTGCTCTCTAGTGAATCAGAAGAACCATCAAGCCTCATCCCCTGGTTTTCATTGTCAGGAATTGGCAGACTTTGCACTTCTCCCTGCTTGTTGGCCACGAATGAGACATCTTTCATTGGATCAACCTCCGCCTTGCATTCCCTGGCTACCAGTTCAGCACGACATCATTTCAAGACAGATGAGCAGAACATGGACATGCCCTTTACTGCAATTATCAAACCTGATTGAACGCTCATCGGCGAAGCCATATCAAATCGTGCAAAACCGCCTGTGAACAGTAGCGACCAACACCGCGGCACCTTCTCTTTGGCACATTCAGCGTCGTGAAGCACGAGGAGCATCACAGGCCTTCACCCTCCATGAACCTGGAGATGACATTCATCTCCCTCAATTTCAGGCTTCCATCTGATCATGAATAACCTCACCACATTCCAGACAAACCAGGTACCCGGTTTTCTCGCCTTTTATGTTGACCTGTTCGTCTACCAGGCGTTGATGGGCACAGACTTCTCTCACACCGGTTTTAAGGGTTCCATTCACACGACCGGCCTTATGTTCATTCATGGGTCCCCCTTTCTGAAAAATGCCCAAGACCTCATTTAACAATCCATCAGCTCTAACCGAAATCCCGTCTTCCATCAGGCCACATGGAAACGAGAGGAGGTTTCTGACTTGAACTCATCGTTTTGAAAGATCTTACGGCAGGCTTGTTGAACAGAAGCGAGGTGGAACGGTTTAAGGAAAAATCCTTGAGCACCTTCCTGCAACATCCGCCGGAGCAATGGTTCCTCTGAGGCGCCCGACATCATGACCACCGGCATCTGATGTCCCAACCAGCGTAATTCATCCAACATGGTCCGCCCATCCATAATGGGCATGTGCATATCCAGTAAAATTCCATCCACGCAACGGCCGTCCAACAGATCCAGGCCCTCCCGCCCATTTCTCGCAACAAGCACCTCATATCCCCATTCCTGAAGGGCTTGATCCAACAACCCGGCAACGGAAGGATCATCATCGACCACCAACAAACAGGGACGGACTTCCTGAGCCCTGGCCTCGGTCCCGGCACGCGACACACCCGGCGATGTGGTTTGGAGCGCTTGAAGAATTTCCAGACAGGAAGGGCAATAGGTTTGTGCAGGCTCGATATCGGAGAATGTGAGTTGATGCCTTGCCAAATAGGCATCCAACATTCGCCAGGCATCTGTTCCGACCAGCCCCTCCGAGGGATCATGAACCCGTTCACACCAGGCACAGGAAAACACGAATTGGGAGGCAGGCGAAGATAAGGGGAGGCTATGCCGTAAGACATCTGCCCGGGAAATGACCCCGACAAGCTGCCGATCACGAACCACAGGCATCCGCAGAACCTGGCTGTGAACCATTTCCTTCATCACGACATCAAGCGGATCCTGCTCAAACACATATACCGGTGTGGTCATGGTGTCTTCGACCCGCAGTTCATCCAGGGAATTCACGCGTGAACAGGCTTGCAACAGACGGAGTTCGGTCACGACCCCCAGAATTTCTCCGGTAGGATCGACCACCGGCCATCCGCTGTATTGACCCGAGAGAAATTGCAAAGCCAGACCCTTCTCAAACCGACCGGGTCGAAGAGGAACGGCTGCGGTGTTCATCAGATCTTCCGCCAACGGGAAAGATGAAAAAAGGTGGTTCATCCGAGGGCCTCGCTTTCACATCGGTTTCAACCATGAAACCGTCAGAGTCAAAGGGGATTTTGCTGCTAGGGTGCGGGTGTAAAATACCGATCGACGTAAAAAAAAAGAACTAGGGAAACCCCTAGTCCTTTCGGGAAATAATCCTAGGATGCAGGAGGGAGATAATCGGAATCGCCTACTTCTCAACCAGGCCGGAAGCCACCGCAAACTGGGTCAACTCTGGAATCGTATGCATCCCTAAGGTTTCCATGACCCTGGTTTTATGAAACTCTACCGTTTTAGTGGAAATATTGAGAAGGGTGGCTATGGCTTTGGTGGAACGGCCTTCGGCGATCAACTGCAAGACTTCCCGTTGACGAGAAGTGAGTAGCTTAAACAACGATTTTTCCCCTCCCAGGAAGACATTAAGCGAGACCTCCCCCCGCAGGGCAAAAGGCGTGACATACCGGCGGCCCGCCAACACCGTCTTGACCGCCAATTGCAGTTCGGAACCGGCAGACCGTTTCAAGAGATATCCAGAAGCTCCGGCCTCAAATGCCGCGGTAATATAGGCGGAATCCGCATGCATTGTCAGGAAAATGATTTTACAACGGGGAACAAGCTTTTGGAGATGCCGTGCCGATTCCAGCCCGTTTAAACTCGGCATCGAAATGTCCATGATCACCACATCCGGGTTCAGATGTGAAGCGACTTCCAGCAGCGATCGTCCATCCTCCACTTTCCCCACGACCTCGCCAAAATCCTCAACAAGCTTGGCCACCCCCTCCAGCACCATGGGATGATCGTCCGCCAGCACAATACGGGGAAGATTCGTCAAGGAGCCTTTGCCACATGAAAGATCACGAAGATGAGGGACATGAACGGCCATCTAGACGTTTTCCAGACTATAGGTCACACCCTTCAGCCTCCCGTATTGTATACAAGGAAACCCCACGCACCACTAGGCAAATCCCTAGTTCTCGGAGGAAAACCTCCTAGCCACCTATCCAGGGTTTCACGTGCCGCACTTTTGCCTCAAAGCCTCTCGAATAAATCACCACTACACGGTATGTGCAGTCAGATCAGATCATGAAGTAGGCCGGGAGGCAATATGAACAACCGGTTATTCCTCAGGAGCAATGAGGCCATGCGCGATGGCATATCTCGTTAATTCGGCCGTGCTATGAAGTTGTAATCCACGGATAATCTGCGTTCGATGAAATTCAATCGTTTTAGGACACACATGTAATATCGTCGCGATTTGTTTAGTGCTGTGACCCTCGGCGATGAGTTGAAGAACTTCCCGCTGTCGTGGCGTCAAGGATTTTTTCTCAATCTGGGGAACCGGACTCGTTTGAGATATTGTACTCAAAAAATCCTTGGCAATGGCCGGGGTCACAAAGTACTGCCCTTTCATCACGGCATGGATGGCTTGCATCAACTCTGAAGCCGCAGAACGTTTCAGGAGAAAACCGGAGGCCCCGATTTGAAAGGCTTCCTTTGCATACAGAGGGTCCGCATGCATGGTCAGGAAAATCAGCTTGACCGAAGGAAGTATTTTCTTCAGTTGACGGGCGGCATCCAGTCCATTCAATTTTGGCATGGAAATGTCTAAGACAATCACATCCGGTTCCAAATTCGGAGCAACCTGAAGAAGGGCCCGCCCATCCTCCACTTTCCCCACAAGGTCACAGTCCTCCGCAACCAGTTTGGCCAAGCCCTCCAGAACCAATACATGATCGTCGGCTAATAATACACGAGGTCGGGTCACCATGGAACGTGTCCTATGCTTTTGAGGCACGGCCACCTTGGCCATGCAGATAGTCCTGACCTTTTCCCATGCCCTGGCATTAACACCTTATAATCTGACCCTCATTCCCGACAACCTGTATCGGGAAATTTGGTTGGCTTTGCTCATCTGTATAGCCTTCCTCCCATTCGAAATTAGGAATCTCTCTTTGAAATCTTTCGGACCGATCCCCGAATCTCATCTGCGAGGATGACGGAATAGAAAGACAACCATGAGTGACGGAGTATCCAACTATCCCGAAACCTGACGCCACAAGCCGATCTATGCCACACACCAATCATTTTTTTCGCTACCCGGAATTGAGACCTTCACGGTTGTGCCATGGCCGGGCTGACTCTCCACCAACAGGGTTCCACCCACCAGACGAACCCGTTCTCTCATGCTGACAAAACCCAAGCCTCGGGAAAGGAGCCCGTCCACTTTAAATCCCTGTCCATCGTCTTGAATGGAGAGAGTAATTTCCTGCTCGTCCTCCCTCAAAATGAGATGGACTGCCGAGGCCTGAGCATGTCTTGAAACATTTCGCAAGCTCTCCTGGACCACACGATACAGACATGTGCCCACCCCTTGGGAAACTTTTCGTGCTCCATCAGGCAACTCACACATGACCGGGATCCCTTCCCACTTTTCAAAGTCTTCGCACAACGAGCGAAGAGCCGAGCCCAATCCCAGATCATCGAGAATCGACGGGTGATATTGGTACGCTAAATGCCGAATATCATCGGACAGATTGGCGACGTTTTCATAGAGCTCACGGATCATTGGCGTGACGAGGTGATGATCCGGAAGGACGTCTTGCGCAGCTTGCAGCTTCAAGCTCAGAAGCGCAAGCCGTTGATTGACATCATCATGCAGATCACGGGATATACGCCGGCGCTCCTCTTCCTGCGCAGTCAGGAGTTGGGCAGCCAGTGAGCGAAGCTCCTGCTGTTGAATTTCCAGGCGCTGAGAGGCTTCCTGAAGAATGGTTTCCGCTTGTTTTCTTTGGGTAATATCCGTGGCAATCCCGCACAGTGCATACGGTTTCCCCTTGAGATTCAATAAGGGAAACTTAAATACGTGTTCGATACGGATTCCCTCTGACCAGGCCGAAACTTCATCGGATTCATAGGCCTCCCCGGTTTGAAAAATTGTTTGGTCGATATCCTCAAATCGCGCAACCCGTTCGGATTGAAAAATTTGACTATCGGTTTTCCCCAGTATTTCTTTCTCGGAGAGACCCACATTTTTTTCGAACTGCCGGTTGACCTTCAGATACCGCCCCTCAAGATCTTTGAGCCAGATGGAAACCGGACTGTGATCAAGAATCGCTTGAAGTTGCTCCTGATTCTGCTGAAGCAGCTGCTCGGCCTGCTTGCGAGGGGTTATATCCGTTCCTGTCGCAATAACATATTTGACGTTCCCTCTCAAATCATGAATGGCCTTGGTTTCCCACTGAATCCAACTCAGCTGACGCGATTGATTCACCAGGGCCGATTCAAACAAGACCGGCAGGCGCCCAGACTGGCAAGCCTCCACAATGTTCCTGGCCCCCTGATCATCCTCCCCTGAAATGACACAGAGATTCACAAAAGGTTGTCCCTTTAAATCATAAAAGGAGTATCTGACCATCTGCTCACAGGCCCGGTTGGTGCGAAGAATCCGCAAGTGCGGGTCAAGAATCACCACGAGGGCGCCTGTCGTGTCCAGCACCTGGTTCACAAACCTTCGCTCTTTCTCCAGAGCATCCTGCGCAGCCCGTTGCCTGGTGCGATCAATGCCGGTGGCAATCAGGTATTTCGCCTCACCCTGGTTATCCCGAAGCACGGTATTAGACCAGGCAATCCAGCGCAGTTGCTTCTGTTTGGTGATCCAATAGTTCTCATGAACGTTCGGGGCTTGACCTCGGAGAAATGCCTGAAAATACGCCTTGACCTCTTCCACAGCCGTGGCGGGCAGCACGGTCTCCCAAAATGGCTTGTTCTGAATTTCTTCAGAGGAAAAACCCGTCAGCATTTCACAGGCACGATTGAACCGGATGATGGTTCCCTGGGAGTCCAGGACCACGATCAATGCGGCGGTGGTATCCAAAATTGCCGAAATAAATTCCTGTTCTTTCTCAATCGCCTCCCGTGCTTGTCGACGTTCGGAAATATCCCGCAACACCACCGTGAATAATTTTTTGCCGTGGCCTTTGCTCTTTCCTTTCAATTCCACTCGTGAAATGGTCGCTTCGATCGGAAATTCCTCCCCGTCATCTCGTAGTCCGAAAATCTCCCTCGCCTGCCCCATATCCCGGGAGACCTGCGAATCCTGTCCGAACTGGCGATGGTGTCTATGATGGGCTTCCCGAAACCGCTCGGGGATAAATCGATTAATTGACTGCCCCAGGGCGCTCGAAGCGGGACAGCGAAACATCTGCCCGGCGGCCTCGTTAAACAGCACAATCCGCTCCTCTTCATCGGTAGTCACGATCGCATCCATCACACCATTCACCACCACTCCCATCAAGGCCTGTTGCTCATCATGTGCGATTTCTATTCGTTCCAGTACCGTCACATTTTCGACTGCGATTCGAAACAGATTTGCCATGCCCGAAGATTCCATGGTCTCCAAGCAGCCTTCCAAGCGGACTCGATGGATGCTCTCGCCATGCTGCAAGGTCAGAATATCGGAAGGCTGAGTACCTGGTTTCTTTTGCAACGTTTCCAGATATAGACGAAACATCCCCTGGTCATCCGGTTCCACAAATTCTTCAAACTTTTTGTGGATGATGGTCCGCCGTGGCAGTCCCAGCAAATGACAAAAAGTCAAATTGGCTTCCAGAATGCGACCGCTTCCATCGAGCGTGACGTATCCCACCGGTGTAAAATCAAAAAGGGTGGCATACCGGTCCCGGGCCACCTCCAGGTCAACCTGTGACTGTCGAAGCTCCTCGTTTTGCATCTCTAATTCGATTTGATGCACTTGGAGTTCGTGCACGAGATGTTGCACTTCCTCGGGCGACATCTTTTTTACCTGGGCGGGCGTAGTGTTCAAGGCCATCTCAGCCTTTTGACGCAAGAGGTTATTCCCGGCAGCTGGTTTTTTCTTTGGGCTCATGATTGGCTTTTTCCCGGATTTCTGCCTCCCCATTGTTGCCCTAGACACCTAGCGACTCACCCCTGTTGTCTGAATTCAGATGGATCCCCGCTGACAAATTAGGGGGTTGGCAGAAATCTAGACATTCCCCCGCTTGCGTTATCCGGCATTCAGATTCTGCCGTTCCTCCGTGACATCTTCCATGGCCAGAAAAATCAGTCGCGGCTTACCAGGCTCCTGTTCGAGACGGCGTCCATTTAAGACCAAAGACCGTTGCCCGACACGTGGAAACGCATGCTCGATGCGAAAGTCTTGAAATTTGCTGTTTTGGGGGAGAACCTCCTCGAGTAATCGGCGCAATGCGGGAATATCCCACTCCCCTTCCCCCACCTGATACAAAAATTGCTGTTCCACCTCTGATGGGGCAAGATGGAACATGTGGTAAAGGGCCTGATTGGCTTTCACGACTCGTAATTCCCCATCTAAGACCATCAGCGGTTGACGGACAGTCTGAATAATGCTTTCGGCAAACTCCTGGGCCTCTCGTGCGGCGATTTCTGCTTTTTTGACTTCGGTGATATTGAGAAAAGTGAGGACTAAACCATCAATGGTATTCCTGGCAGTCCGGTAGGGAAGAATTCTGATGATATACCATGCCCCACCGCTGGCTTGAATCTCCCCTTCGTGAAACACGAGCGTGCGAAGAACTGTTTGAGCGTCTTCGATCAGCCGTTCGCCACTTAATTTCGAGGCAATATCCGCCAGTGGCCGGCCGACATCGGTGGCAATGAGATTGATGATCTTTTTGGACGCCGGCGTAAACCGTTTGATGTTCAGATCATTATCCAAAAAGACCGTAGCAATTTGGGTGCTGTTGAGCAGATTATCCAAATCATCGTTTGTCGCGGACAGTTCGTCGATTTTGCCTTGTAATTCGGCATTGACCGTCACCAGTTCTTCATTCAATGATTGCAGTTCCTCTTTGGACGTCTCCAGTTCTTCATTGGTGCTTTGTAATTCCTCGTTGGTGGACTGGAGTTCCTCATTGGTGGATTTCAGCTCTTCATTCGAGGTTTGCAGGGCTTCAATGGTGCGTTGCAACCGTTGTTTCGTATAGCCCAATTCTTGAAGGATGCCTGGTGATGGCGCAACATCGCGTTTAGCGGGTTTAGCGGAAGCTTTCTTTTTCCCCTTTAGGTTACCGGAAGGCCCTTCCGGCTTGGAAGCAAAGGTCACTTGATAGAGCCCTCGCAAGGGTTCCGGCTCATCAATTTGCTTGACCGCCAGATCCACCGACACAAAGGTCCCATTGGTTTTCACGTGAACATCCTGTCGCACGATTTCCTTACCCTTGATCGTTGCTTCATGCAGGGCAGTCGCCAGATCATAACGTAACCCTTCCCTGGCCATGTTCAGCAGGATAAGGTTCGGCTGCCCCGGCGCCGGTTCTAAATAGGTGCCGGTCCGTCCATGGATATAGACAACCTCCCCTCGTTCATTGACGAAGACACAGGCCGGAGCATATTGCTCCAACAACATCGTTTCGACCATGGCAGGGATGGAAGGGGCCGGATCGCGTCGTGAACGGTCCACACCAACCAGACTCTCGCGTTCCGTTTTGATTCCGCCGACCGGGAGCCCCTCAAGGCTGGTTCGATCAGTCGCTCCGGCTTTGCGCTGATAGACTTTCCACTTTCGATCGACGGTCTCGAAGAGCCCTTCCTCAAAATCCCCAATCGTTTCTGAAGACCCCAGAAACAGCAGGCCTGGGTCTTTCAACGCGTAATGAAAGAGCGGAAACAGGCGCCGCTGCGTTCGCCCCTCTAAGTAGATAAGCAGATTGCGGCAGGAAAGGAGATCCAGCTTCGTGAACGGAGGATCGGCCAGCAGATTGTGCTGTGCAAAGATCACGAGATCCCGAATGTCTTTCTTGACACGGTAATTACTGTCTTCTTTTATGAAAAACCGCTCCAACCGTTTCGGAGTTACATCATTCGCGATCCCCGCCGGATAGATTGCTTTCCGAGCCACCTCGATAGCCTGGGCGTCCAAATCAGTCCCAAATACCTGAACATGAAACCGGACCTTCCGGTCCGCCATATATTCCCGAAGAAGGATGGCCAGCGAATAAGCTTCTTCGCCGGTTCCGCAGCCGGGCACCCACACCCGGACGAGATCCCCATCCGATTTAGAATTCAGGAGTATCGGGAGGCCCTGATGCGCCAGAATCTCGAAGGCTGCAGGATCCCGGAAAAAGCTCGTGACGCCGATGAGAATTTCCTGAAACAGCGCATCCAACTCGTGTGGATTTTCTACTAAATAACGCAGGTACTGCTTGGGACTCTCAATCTGATGGACATTCATCCGTCGCTCGATACGGCGGCGAACCGTATTCGTTTTATACAGGGAGAAGTCATTGCCGGTTCGATCACGCAGGAGCACAAACATTTTCTGTAAAAACGGTCCCACATCTTTTTCTTCATCTGGTCCCGATGCCATAGGCGTCAGATAGGGACCTCGGATATAGGCCAGAATTTGCTCGGGCATCTGTGTCGGAGAGCAGACATAATCGACGATTCCGGTCGCGATAGCGCTTTGTGGCATCCCGGTATATTTGGCAGACTGCGGCTCCTGGGCCATCGTCATACCCGATTCCCCTTTTATCGCTTTAAGACCCAATGCGCCATCGGACCCCGTCCCGGACAAAATAACTCCAATGGCGCGATGCTTTTGATCTTCCGCCAGGGAACGGAAAAAGTAATCGATAGGTAAGGGCAGTCGGTCTTGCAAGGCCGGTTCCATTAATTGCAACCGACCGTTGAGCAATCCCAGGTTTTTTCCGGCCAGAGCCAGATAGACCGTATCGGGCTTCAACACTAAACCATCTGCGACCTCCATCACCGGCATGGTGGTACATTTTTGCAAAAGACCAGGAAGCAAACTGATATGGCTGGGAGACTGGTGGGGAACCACCACAAAAGCCAATCCGCTATCGGAAGGCATCCGGGTAAAGAACTCCTCAAAGGCTTCAAGTCCCCCGGCCGAGGCTCCGATTCCCACTATCGGAAAGGCCGTCTGGGGTTTCCGGGCTTTGAATGAACGAGGGCTTTTCTTAAGCGGGGTTGGAGGCTTGGGACTGGATTGTAAGGTTTTTGATGAAATTTTACCCGAATTTCCAGGAGGGGTCTTCTTTGCAGGAACCTTTTTTTTAGTTGGCTTTGCAGGTTTCCCCTTGAATGAATTGGGCTTTATTGGAGTACCCATGCAAGCTTTTCCCCTAGGGGTAAGGTAGACAAGCACCCGGACAGAAGTCCGAATCATAGGGATTTTGGCTCAAAAGGTACAGCCCTTTTTGTCTCTGCCCCTCACTCACCCTGCGATGTATGGCATCGGGCATTCATTTCCGGCAGCTTCCGGTTTGGGTTCCCGCTCACCACACCCTGAGGAGGACAGAGACACGCCATATCCTAACCGTCATGAGGAGTGAGTCATGATTTTCTTACCAGGGTAATTTTTCTTATTTCCTAGGGCATACCCTAGTTCAAGCCATAGTGCGCTTGAGTTACCCTGGTCTCTCTGATTCCCTATACCTCTGGGAACATTCTCAGATGTACCATTCTGTTTTTTTATTTTTTCTTCCAGGGAGGTGTACCATGAAGTCTTCATGCCTGTTCGGGGGGTTCGTTGCCTGCCTTGCGATGGTGGGATTCGGTCACTCAGACGCGGATGCCAAGAGGCTTTTCAACAAGGGGGTCGAGAAGGCCGCGGCCGAAATCGCTGGTTGTACCGATTCCGCTATCCAGGGAAGAGCGACCCTGAAAGAACGTTTCACTGAAGAAGGCATTAAGGAAGTGGAAGTTTCGATGTTTGTGAAGGGATTGTCGGATGGCAAACATGCGGTCCATATCCATGAAGCCGCGGCATGTACACCATGCAGCGCGGCCAAAGGCCATCATGATCCAGGAGCCATTGACCTCTACAGCGGCAACCCCAACGCACCGGACAGCCCTCATTTCAATCACCCGTTTCATATGGGAGACCTTGTGAATATTGAAGTCCGCAACGGGATAGGTGTCATGCATACCACCACGAACCGTATTACCCTCTCAGAGGGGCGCCTCAGTATTTTTGATGAGGGTGCGGGAGACGATGCGGGCAGTGCCTTCATCATCCACACCAACCCCGACCTCTATTGTGACCTGGTGGGCGAGGATGAATTGGTTGCGGGCTGTGCAGGTGGCCCCCGGGATGCCTGCGGCATCATCGAACCGGTCACTCGCCCTGATCGGCATGATCGCTAACAAGTATCCGGTGTTGGCGGGAATCTTCCTCCATACGTCCTGTTCGATAACCTGTCACGGACAGATATTTTTTTATTTGTCGAATGGATCAAGGGTGAGGAAGACTGGGACCAATAGTTCGAAAGCTCTGGGGAAAGATGCTACAGTTCGGTGGCGGTTCCACTGACATTTGCATCTTTCCCCGAACTTTTCTCGGCCGTGCCATGTCACGTTAACTAATTTTGCGGTTCAATGTTTCCTCGCTGGCTATTTATGGTTTCGCCCTATTCTCAATGGGATTGGCACCGTTTTCTCTCCTTATTTTCTCAACATTTATTCCTTCCTCACTCCATATTCCGGATTTGGCATAAGGTTTGATAGATCCTCTTTGTTATCGAATCTCTCTTCACCCTCGCTCACATAGTGAGCAGCATGGTTCGAATGAGGGATTAATACATTCATTGCTTTAGGGACATCACTTGAGAAAAACTTATACCGGGAGGTGACATGATGGATTGTTCCCGCTGCCATGGGTTGATGGTTATGGATACCTGTCTGAATATGGAAAATATTCATAAGACTGTTTGGATTTATGAATGGCGATGTGTGAATTGCGGGGAAATTTTTGATTCGCAAACCCTTTCCAATCGCAAAATGCGCCAACATAAATCCTTTCCCAAACATGCTCAAGAGGTTGCCTGAATGTTTCACACCCAAAGGATACCCCATGAATCATTTGCTTAGTCTTCTCCTGCGGAATGGGAGCCTTGCCTTGCTGATCCTGTGGATGGGAATGAGTTCGGGATGGGCTCAGGAGCAGGATGTCATAGCCGGAGGGAGGCAGCTCTTTCAAAAATTCTGCGTATCCTGTCATGGAACCCAGGCCAAGGGGGACGGTCCTCTATCTGAATCTTTAAAGCCCAAGCCGGCAAATCTGACCAGGTTATCAGCCAATCATGGTGGGACATTCCCCTTTTGGCATGCGTACCGCACGATCGATGGGCGCGATCACATTCCAAGTCATGGCACGCGTGATATGCCGGTGTTTGGAATATGGTTCCGGATACCGGATGATGAAGTCTCGATTGAAACAGAGTGGGCCGACCAAGTGCGAGGGCGGATCTGGCAACTGTTGTCGTACCTGGAATCTATTCAGGAGCCATAAGAGAGGAAGACTCTGACCGTCCATAGATGAATATCCCTACAGATAAGCGAGCAGGAGGACATCATGCATCACCCACACCAATACCTTGGGTTTCTCAGTTTGATCCTCATCATGGCCTGGCCCATTCTGGCGTTCAGTCAGGAAGTTCCAGGCAACCCTCAGAATGGGAAAATCCTGTTTGAAAAGCATTGCGCGAATTGTCATGGAGAAAAAGGGGCCGGTGATGGGCCGGACACCCAATTCCTGTTGGTACAGCCCGCGAATTTTCACTCGTTGGAATCCCGATCAAAAACCGATTGGGAATTAATGAATGTGATCACCTTTGGAGCCGTCTTTTCTCCTATGCATGGGTGGTCAGAGCGTCTGACGGAAGATGAGCGCTGGGATGTCTTGCGATATATCAGATTCCTTGCTCCCTTTAATCCCATCGCCAAACTTCATCCTTCCACAGAGAGGCAGGGATAACAGCTCAACCACTGTATTCAGGTCATTGGGTTATCATTCATTTTCACATTAAGGAGGTTCAGCCATGTCAGACATGTTAAAAGTGATCGAAGTGTTAGCAGAATCAGACAAGAGTTGGGAGGATGCGGCTTCGTACGCCGTGACCAAAGCAGCCAAAAGCGTGCATGGCATTAAATCGATTTACATTAAGGACATGGAAGCCAAAGTGGAAAACAACAAGATCACCAAATATCGCATTAACGCCAACATATCTTTTCTGCTGGATTAGGCAGAAACAAAAGGCCGATGGCTTCCTGCTCCTTGTCATGCTGACCCATTCGGCAAGCCTGCCCTGAGCGCAGCCGAAGGGGCTCAGGGCAAGGTTCATCCAAGGATTTGGCTGAGTTATGCTTCCGTCAACCTGGGGACAGGTCCTTTGCTTGAAGCTCAGGCTGACAACCGGCCAATGACACACATGGACGGCCTTGAGTCTTCAAGAGGGTGGGAGCATTTTCCCCATGAGGCGGATATGGGAATTCGTGGTTTTGGAATCACCAAGCCCCAAGCTTTTGAACAGGTAGCCGTAGCTCTGACGGCTGTCGTGACGGATCCCCAACAGGTTGATCCTCGGCTGGAGCGCCATTTCACCTGCGATGCGCCGGATGATGAGCTATTACTGGTTGATTGGCTGAATGCCCTCATTTATGAAATGGCATGCGGTCACATGGTATTCGGCCGGTTTGACGTCACGATCATGGACCATCACCTCAAAGCCATTGCGCGAGGGGAACCAGTCGATCGTATCAAACATGAACCAGCCGTAGAAATCAAAGGGGCCACCTATACCGCCTTATCTGTCAGGAAGATTGAGGGAAACGGCTGGGTTGCCCAATGTGTCGTGGATGTCTAGGAGCCTTTCGGACTTAGGAGATCGAAAGCGAAAAACGGCTGAGCGAGCCCAGATTTTGACGGTTTTGCAGCCCCCCACAGTGGGACTATAGGCCAAGAAAGCGGTGGAATATGGACCGCCGAGGCACTTTTGTAGCCGATTCTTCCGAAGTCCGACAGGCTCCTGGTCTTGTCCGTTGAACATAGCATGCATGCTGAGCCGACGCTGTCAACGTACCCATTGATTCACCATTTTTTGTCCGACAAACCGTATGGACCTGAATCTCTTATCCCGTGTCTCTGCGTATGAGTGGCACATTCCTCAGAAGGGAATTATGCGCGTGCCGGGAATTATCTATGCAGATGAGTCACTCATCCGTGACATGGATCTGAAGGTGTATGAACAAGTCGTCAATGTGGCCACACTCCCGGGAATTGTCCAGGCCTCGTTTGCCATGCCCGATGCTCACTGGGGCTACGGGTTTCCCATAGGCGGAGTCGCCGCCTTCGATCCGCAACAGGGTGGTGTGGTATCTGCCGGCGGTGTGGGGTTTGATATTTCCTGCGGCGTACGGGCCCTCTATACCGGTCTACGTGCGGACGATATCACGCCTGTGAAAGACAAACTGGCAGACCTCTTATTTGCACAGGTGCCCGCTGGTGTGGGGAGTACCGGTCGATTGCATCTGAAACCCAAGGAAATGGATGACATGCTCGCCGGGGGCGCCCAATGGGCGGTTCACCGGGGCTATGGGACGGCAACAGATTTATCGCACATTGAAGAGCACGGCTGCATGACAGGGGCAAAACCCGCGTACGTATCTGATCAGGCCAAGAAACGCCAGCAGGACGAAATGGGCACGCTAGGATCAGGGAATCATTATTTGGAAATTCAGGAGGTCGTGGAAACTTATCACGATCCTCTGTCGGAAAAGCTCGGTATTCATTCCGGGGACATCCTGGTCAGCATTCATTGCGGATCTCGAGGGCTTGGGCATCAAATCGGCACCGAATACCTCAAGAAAATGGTGGTGGCGGCAAGCCGGTTTGGCATTACGTTGCCGGACCGCGAACTGGCCTGTGCCCCGATCGACTCCCCCTTGGGCCAGGAATATTTAGGGGCCATGCGAGCGGCGATCAATTGTGCCTTAGCCAATCGTGAAATCGTCACGCATTTAGTGCGTCAAGCCTTCTCGGAGATCTTTCCTCAGACATCCCTACCGCTGCTCTACGATGTGTCACACAACACCTGCAAAATGGAGGAGCATCAGATCGGCGGCCGGATTCGGCGCGTCTTTGTCCATCGAAAGGGTGCCACGCGTGCGTTTGGTCCGGGACATGCGGCCATCCCTCCTGATCTCCAAGCCTTCGGTCAACCGGTTCTTATCGGTGGAACCATGGGTACAGCCTCTTATCTTCTGGTCGGAACGGAGGAAGGCATGGATCTGGCCTATGGGTCCGCCTGCCATGGAGCAGGACGCAGTATGAGTCGACACCAAGCCACCCGACAATGGAAAGGTCAGCGGGTGATTCAAGAATTAGCGGCTCAGGGAATCCTGATCAGAAGTCCATCCGCACGAGGGGTCGCCGAGGAAGCCCCGGGTGCCTATAAAGACGTCACCGCCGTGGTCGATGCGGCTGAACAGGCGCACTTGGCCCGCAAGGTAGCGAAAATGCGCCCCTTAATCTGTATAAAAGGATAAGGACTCGACAATCTCAAACGACTACAACCAGGGCATCGCATTCGCATCATTCATCAACACAAAGGGAATTTGTTATGGATCACGCTCAACGAGAACAGAGTCTTCTCAAGATCTTAGAAGCCTTCACGAAAGGGTTGACCACCTTAAAGGAGGCGATTGCCCTCGTCCATTCCGCGAACAATCAACTGCCGGCAGGCGAACCACGAAAAGCCATTCAAAAAAAGATTGAAGAAGCGGAACGGACGATCCAGGTTGGTCATGCGGCTATGGGGCAATCCCTCGGCTTTCAACTCTGTCACTGCACATGGCCCCCTCAGGTGATGGCAAGCAGCCACTATTCAAATGAAACGAAGGTTGAACAATTCACCTGTCCCAATTGCGGGAAAAAGCTTTCGCTTTCCGGTCGGCCGGCACCGGGTACGGCTATGGCCGCCTTTGACCCTTATGATGTGTATTAAGGGGCAGTACCCTTTTATTGGTTTTGAAATATAAACAAGGAACGTCCCTGGTATGAAACCGCCTGCCTCAACAACTGAATCCTACATCCTCTGGTTTGAAGAAATTGGCTTACAGGATATCAATCGAGTGGGAGGCAAAAATGCCTCTCTTGGCGAAATGTACCGGGAGCTGACTCCCCAGGGGGTCAGGATTCCCAACGGGTTCGCCATCACGGCTGAGGCCTATCGCTATGTGCTTCGTCAGGCCGGACTCGACTCAAAAATACAACAGATCCTGGGCGATCTGGATACCGGGGATATGTCCAACCTCCGTCAACGAGGGCGACAAATCCGACAGGCGATTATTGGTGCCACCCTTCCTCCAGCATTGGAACAGGCCATCGAAGAGGCCTATGACCGATTAAGTACCCCATCAACCGGAGGAGCCGACGTCGCCGTACGGAGCAGCGCGACAGCGGAGGATTTACCGGATGCCAGTTTTGCCGGACAACAAGAAACTTATCTCAATGTGCAAGGCCATCAGGCGCTCCTTGAAACCTGCAAGCGATGCTTTGCGTCCTTGTTCACCGACCGGGCCATTTCTTATCGAGTCGATAAAGGGTTCGACCATCTCCAAATCGCGCTGTCTATCGGCGTGCAACAAATGGTGCGCTCCGATCTGGCCACAGCAGGCGTGCTCTTCACGATTGATACGGAAACGGGATTCCCCGATGTCGTTCTAATCAACGCCTCCTATGGGCTTGGGGAAAATGTCGTGCAAGGCGCCGTTAATCCTGATGAGTATTATGTCTTTAAGCCCACCCTCAAGCAGGGGTTTCAACCGATTCTTCATAAAATTGCGGGAAGCAAGGAATTCAAACTGATTTATGATATCGGAGGGAGCAAAATGGTCAAAAACGTGCCGGTCTCCCCCGATGACCGCAACCGTTTTGCCATGAACGATGAGGAAATTCTGACGTTGGCCCGATGGGGGTGCCTCATTGAAGACCATTATAGCGCGAAGAAAGGCCGGGTTTGTCCCATGGACATCGAATGGGCCAAGGACGGACAGACGGGAGAGCTGTTTATTGTTCAAGCCCGGCCCGAAACGGTTCAGTCCAGAAAAGATCCCGATGTGATGGAAACCTATCACCTGACCAAGCGAGGACAGGTTCTCATTGAAGGCCGGAGCGTGGGAGAGAAAATCGGGCAGGGCCCGGTTCGGGTCATCACCCATGTCCAACACCTTCAGGACTTTCGAGCAGGAGACGTGTTGGTTACGGACAAAACCGATCCGGACTGGGAACCGATCATGAAAAAAGCGTCGGCCATCGTGACCAATCGAGGAGGACGAACCTGCCATGCGGCCATCGTCAGTCGGGAACTCGGCCTTCCGGCTATTGTCGGGGCAGAGCGGGCGACCGACGCCCTCAAGAACGGGCAATCGGTGACGGTGTCTTGTGCGGAAGGGGACACCGGCTTCGTCTATGAAGGCCGGCTCCCGTTTGATGTCGAGCGGGTTTCTTTAAAAAATTTGGGTCACCCCCGCACCAAAGTCATGATGAATATCGGAAATCCTGAAGAAGCCTTTTCGCTTTCCGGCATTCCCAATGACGGCGTCGGGTTGGCACGCCTGGAATTTATTATCAGCACCTTCATAAAAATCCATCCCTTGGCCTTGCTGGAGTATGGCCACATAAAGGATGCCGCCGTGAAAGCTGAGATTGATCGTCTCACCACTGCGTATCCCGACAAAAAACAATACTTCATCGACAAACTCTCTCAAGGGGTCGGCATGATCGGGGCAGCCTTTTATCCGAAAGACGTCATTGTCCGCATGAGCGACTTTAAGTCGAACGAATATGCAAATTTAATTGGCGGCCAGAAGTACGAACCGACAGAGGAGAACCCCATGCTCGGATTTCGTGGCGCATCCCGCTACTACGATCCCCGTTACCGGGAGGGCTTTGCCTTAGAATGTCAGGCCATGAAAAAAGTCAGGGAGGAGATGGGGCTCACCAACGTGAAGCTGATGATTCCATTTTGCCGGACAGTTGAGGAAGGCAAAAAGGTTCTCGAGGAGATGGCCAAACACGGACTGAAGCGTGGCGACAAGAGTCTGGAAGTCTATGTAATGTGCGAAATTCCGAGCAACGTGATTCTGGCCGAAGAATTTGCCGGGATCTTCGATGGGTTTTCCATCGGCTCAAATGATTTGACACAGTTGGTGCTGGGAGTGGACCGGGATTCAGAAATCGTGGCCCATGTGTTTGATGAGCGTAACCCCGCAGTCAAAACATTCATCGCCCAGGTCATAAAGGCCGCCAAAACCAAAGGGCGAAAAATCGGCATCTGCGGCCAGGCCCCCAGTGACTATCCCGAGTTTGCGCAGTTCCTTGTGGAGCAGGGCATCGACAGCATCTCCTTGAATCCCGATGCTATCCTCAAAACCACGGTCAAAATTCTGGAAATGGAACAGGCTTGAGATAAGAATTGATCCAAAGGCGCCTCCTTCGAAATGGTGACCCAAGAACGGGGCTATCACTCCCCCACGTAGCCACGAAAAGAGAAAGGAGCCATAGAACCCATGTCACATCCTGAATATATGACCATGACCGAAGCGTTAAAGGGACTAAGGAGCCGGGGCTTTACCACCAACTTTGCCTTTCTTCATCATGCCTTTTGTGCTGTCGAAAGCGGAAAGACATTCAAACCGGAAGAACTCACAATCCGTGAGCATCATCGGTTTGAAGGCATCAGTGATCCCGATGATGAGTCGGTGGTGTATGCCGTCGAAACGCATGATGGTTTGCGGGGAACCATTGTCGATGCCTATGGCATCTACGCCAATTCGGAACTTGAGGCGTTTTTGGAAAAGGTCAACATGCGTGAAGAACGGTAACAAGGCTTCCGAACGGAATGACCGTCATTCCACTTGGCCCTCCACCTTTCGTAGGTGCAATTAGATTTTGACTATGCCCCCTCCAGGTCTTCACTAGATCAACCTCATTGACCTATCCGATTGCGCATTCAACCGGATTGCAGTCATGTAGGAAACGGAATCTACGTGAATCGGGTGCCCCTCTCCTTAACACTTGGGAAATGGCCTGAGTGCTTCCCTCTTAAGACGGGTCCGCAGCACAGGCGTTTTGGCACGCGTCAAGCTGATACTGCACAATGGCCCATATTTGCTCATCTGAAAGCAGATAGGTAAAAGGCATATGGGATGTCCCTGGCACACCGAATTTAATTATGGAAAAAAGTTCTTGTCGGGTGAGGGGACGTCGCAAAGGGGTCTGACCATGACAATGGACGCACCGGGCAAGCCCCTCATATAAGGCCTTACCCTGTTGTATGCGTTCTAATGGCGGGGCCGAAGGGGTCGTCCTTTCGATTTCCTGTGCAGTTGTGATCTTGCCGGGTTCAACGATACAAAAAGCCACCATCAACACAAAAGCCAGCATTCCCCCAAAACCGTTTTGACCCATCCCGCCCATTTTGATCAATCCCATCAGAGTATTTTCCAACTGAATCACCCAACGTCAAGTTCGTCATACAGGCTTCGAAAATTGGAGTTAGCCATCTGGTCAACCATCCTGCCCTCGAAGAATCAGTGCATTCCTCTAATCGATCCGCCAAGTTTTTAGCGACATACCGGACCTGTGCCGTTTGAGCCGTCTAGTCCGACCTACCCGTTCTTATGCCACCGGTCCGGAGGCCCTATCGTCGAATTTCCCGGCTCCGCAGAAGGGAACCCAGTTAACATTAAAAGGACTTTCAGGAGATTTCCATTGGTTACTTTATAGTACCTACTTTACTTTAGTAACTAGTTACTTATCTTAACCAATAAAGAGGGCCGAGACAAAATGTTTATAATTTAACTGAAGGTGACAAAATGGGAGAATGCGAACGCTGCAGAGGATTCATGGTGAGAGACAGTGTTTTTAACGTGGACGGGCAATTTCTAGAAATTGAAATAGGGAGATGTCTCAATTGTGGCCATGTTGTTGATCTCAATCTTCTGAAAACCCGACAAATGGAAAAGAGTAATATGACTTCTAATCAAGAAGAGGTCTTGGTCTAGACACCTCATTCTTCTTATCATTTCGAGTGGTCTCATGAAAACCGGAAAGGGAATTGCCGATGGTAGAAATTTTCGGAGAACTTAGCTTTCAGTACTTACTCATGGCCATGATCCTGGCCGGCTTCTTTTGCGGACCGTGCTTGGCCGCCAGGATGATTCCGTTATTCAGGCGTAGACTAACGCAACATCCCCATGGATTCCGGTGATTCGTGTGCCTAAAAACAGCGCCCTTCATGAATTTGATCAAGAAGTAAAATTCTTTTTTATTTGGGTAAACCAATTCGTGCAGGAATCTGTCCGGCTATAAGGGAGGTAATGATGAACATGATTCGTCCGACTATCCAACCTCGAATCCACCGGCTCGGCAGACGATTTGTTCACGTCGGTCAAGGGGTGATTGTGAGCATGATCTTGGCTTTCTCGTTGGGAACCCCCTATCTGCTTCACGCTGAAACCGCTTCTCACACCATGACCAAGGAACAGGCTATAAAACTGGGAGAAGATTTCGGCATCATCGTCGGAGAAGTGGACGAGGAAATACGAGATTTTCTGGGCTTAGAGCGCGCAAAAGGCGTGGTCGTCTTTGAGGTGATCGGGGGAAAGCCTGCGGCCCTTGCCGGCATAAAACCCCGGGCCCTCATCAAGGAAATTAATTCTGTCGAGGTGACCACCCTGGAGGATTTCGGCCTGGCTCTAAAGGACGCGTTGCCCACAGAAAATTTTTCCGTGGCAACCTATGAACCGTCTGACCCCGACAACCAGGGTATCAGCGGGGGAATTAACTTTCACTTTGTCCGGGTTGAAAAAAGCTAAACCGGCTAGGATTCCTTCCTGAAATCAGGAGCGGACTTCACACTTCAAAAACCGGAGTTGGCAGGATTTCAAAAACAAGATAAGTACTTTTCTATCCGGATTCCTTCATCTCTCTCCCTTTCGATTTTATCAGCTGCATTCCTTTTTTTCTGTGAGAATCATCAACTCAGGAAGATTTCCAGCGAAAGCTGTCCGGGTCTGGCCCGATATACATGCCCTCGATTTGAGGTAAATCACCTTTCCACGACACTCAAAGCCCCACGAGGATATTACGCATTCCTTCCAGCAAGTGATTGTGTGAGGAGGCTTACTCGGCAGATAACTTTCAGAATGATTTTACTGAGAGTTGTCTCACATTCCCGCGGAAAATTTTTCATGTCCGGTTGAATGCCAAGACCAAAAGAATCTTTGGAGAAAATAATGTGTACCTATTTTTTCCGTTCAGTTTTTTCCTTTTGGGAGGGAGGAATCCTGGAATACTGAGTTACCGTTTTTCTTCCTTTTGTCTCTTTCCCCTGAATGTTGGTGTTTGCAGTCTTTTTGGTCTCAAGATCCTGCCATCGGCCGGCTAATGTATTAATTTGATCAAGAATCGTGGTGAGTTCCCGGCCTTCTGGCGTGAGCCCATAGGTCACCTGGGGAGGAATGGTCGGGGCTTGGTGACGAAAGATAATTTCAGCCCTTTCCAACGATCGCAACCGCTCCGTCAACATTTTTGAGGAAATGCCCGGCATTTGGCGCTTGATCTCGCCAAAACGGGTTTCCCCATTGTTATGCAGGCGGCAGAGGATGTAAATCGTCCACGGTCCGGCGAGAACACGAAGAAGGGAATCCAACGGACATCCGAAGGAACTGGGAGGCAATTTCATGGTTACTTTATAGTACCTACTTTACTTTTGTAACTAGTTACTTATCATAACTAGCATGAGGGTCAAGGTGCAAGTAAACGTTTCCAAAAGGAGGGAACAATTTTATGACAACTGAACAGATGGGTTCAGAGATGATGAAATGCCAACGCTGTAATGGGCTGTTAGTACGAGATAGCATTTATAATCTCGAGGGGCAGTTTCACCTTCTAGAAGTATTGAGGTGCCTCAACTGTGGAGAAACGGTAGATACGACTATTCTCAGAGCCCGGGGAATAGAAATTAACCGGAGTGGGAAAAAGGAACTCCAGTTTGCCTCAGGGCACGTCAATTGAGAGAAATGTTTGACGGGATCCGACTGGGGGAGGACGACTCTGAATCCAAACTGGAAAAGAAACCGGAATCAAGGGATTTTTGGATATGGGCGTGGAGTATGAGTGGAATGACCAGTGCGAAGGATTTGCATCATGCGCCAGGTACGAATGGCTTTCGAGTGATTATTAAGCGCAGGAGAAAGCGAGGCCACCATGGCATCAAATGAATTGTTACATCGACCCTTGCAACCCTCGGAAAAGAAAAACCGGACCTTAAAAAATTACTCCCTCCAGCAGGATGGCCTGATGCATTCATCCGGTGCTTCTATGGAATTATCTGCCTCATTTCAGTCTTTTCCCTCCTCTTCTTTTGTGGAAAGGGACCGAAAGACCGGCATGAAGATGCCAGACTCCTATCCTGATGAATTCATGGATCCTACTCATCAACATCATGAGGACCCCCTCACCGCCAACATGACGATCCCTCTCTTCTTGAAAGACATTGGTCGAGTTCCGCTGTTGACACGAGAGACCGAACTCCAGCTTGCTCGACAGATCAAAGAGGGTGCCAATAACCTGGTCGCCACTCTTTTCAGTTTACCCGTCATCCTTATTCGTCTCCTGGGTTTTCGAGATCAATTGCACACCGGAGATCTCCGCGTCAGTGATCTGGTCATCATGAGTTCCGAAGCTGGGTCAGAAGGCGAAACTCCTGCATCCGGAACCCGACACGAGGCAGGACAAAATTTCCACAAGACTCTCAAGCATCTTGATGCGATCGCTCGGTTAGCCAAACCATTTCTGTCCCATTTTGCGCAACGTCCGGCCATGCATGGTACCGCGCCCGATAATTTCCGTACCTCTGCTTCCTTTAAAAAACCTATTCAACAATTGGTAAAAAGAATAGCTGCCCTGAACCTGCGCCCGGACATACAGGAAAGCCTGATTCAGGGAATTCAAGGGATTAAAGAAGAGATTCTTACCCACCAACAGATCCTGGATACCAGCCGCCGCAAACAACCCGGGAATGCCTCCAGAGAAGCTCTGGCACGTCTTCGGGAGATCGAGAAGTCTCTTATTTTGATGCCGTACCAGGAATTTTTGCGATCCTGTGAAATCCTTGATCAGACCGTCGCCCAGGTTCATCAGGCAAAAGCACAAATGGTTGAAGCCAATCTGCGATTAGTCGTGAGTGTGGCCAAGCATTATACGAACCGCGGGTTACATTTTTTGGATTTAATCCAAGAGGGCAACATCGGGTTGATGAGAGCGGTCGATAAATTTGATTATGCACGTGGCTATAAGTTTAGCACCTATGCCACATGGTGGATTCGACAGGGCATTACCAGAGCCATTGCCGAAAAAGGGAACACTATTCGAAGGCCCGTGCATATCTATGAAATTACCCAAAAAATCAAGAAGACCTCCCAGCATCTTACTCAACGGTTAAGACGGACGCCGACTCTTCAAGAACTGGCGGAAACCACCGGGCTACCTGTTGCAAAAGTGCAAGGAATCTTGGAGGGCTCCTATGATTCCGTTTCCCTGGACTCCCCGTTGGATGAACAGGGTGAGGGTACACTCGGAGATATTCTTGAGGATCACGAAGCGCCTTCGCCGTTAAAGATTTCGGAGGAATACAGCTCGAAAGCCGCCATCTCCCGCCTCCTTAAAGCGTTGAACCCACGTGAAGAACGCATTCTTCGCATGCGGTTTGGCATCGGGTACGACGAAGAATCCACATTGGAAGAAATCGGACAAACCTTAGGGGTTACTCGAGAACGGATTCGGCAGATCGAAACCATCGCCTTAAAAAAATTGAGGGAACCGGTTGTTCGACAACATTTAGAGAGTTTACTAAACAATTAAGCGTATTGATTTCATTTCACACCGGACCAATTCCCTCTATCCACGTTAGGGAAAAAGCATACACATGTCATTCCCATAAAGGCGAGAAACCGGATCACCGTTTACGTTTCAAGCTTTCTTGTCCAGACCTCACATCGAAAATATAACCTCGTACACGCGGTCAGTGACCTCCGTAATTTTCAAGCAAGAGATTTTTTTGATGATAGTGAAGGTGCGCCCTATACCCTGCTTAATTGTGACACTTCATGTGTGCCCACACTTGGTAATCAGGCGTTAGCTCCTCTCCTCTCCTTTCCTTTGACTTGCTTGGGGAGCCTTACACCAGAAAAGGCCATTTCCCCCCTCAAGGTAAGCATTCTTGCCTATCATCTGGGAATTTTCGGCGATGCCATTTTTGTGAGGATTTTTTCTTGTTGGGGAATACGGACAATTCCGACCAGTGAAATTCCATACAACCCATGGCCTTCCATAATGGATCGATTTGGCCACACGACAACGTTCTCATTACCTCAGTGATGAGTCGCTATGGATGGACACAAGGTGTTGACCGACTCTGGGAGGAGAGTTTGATCTAAGTATTCCTGCGGATCTTCATCGACTCCCTGAGTTGATCTGCAGGTTTTCTCGGAAACCTGGAGAATGTCCAATCCTCTATCCAGTCACCCGTGCTCCTCAAACATGAGCAGCCGGGGCAGTGATTTTACGGTTGCAGGCCTGTCTGGGCATTCCCTTTCACGGTACCGATCGGGAAATACGATTCATTCATCCCTCTTTTCCCGAATTTTTACCGGCCATCCAGATTGAAATTTTTCGCATAGGAAATGTTTTGGCTGATCTGGAAATTACACGGACAGAATCAGATGTCATGATCAATGTGACGCGACAAGATGACTGAGCATTGTGACAGTCAGATGACACGATTTCTGTTTAGTATTCCATTCAGTAATTGAACATACGCGTAAGGGCAAAGGATCACCATAATTTTGGACAACATGAAATCTTCTCACCAGAGACTATGGTTTGCAGTTCACCACAAAATGCAGGTAAAAATCCTGACTTTGCTCGCTTATAGTCTGCTTCTCCCCTTTTATATGAGGTAGGTGAATGCGATCCTTACTCATTCTTTTCCACATTTGATTTTCAATGATTCAATGTTATCAGACATGTCTAAATCCCCTAAATCACTGTTTCGTTGATTTGCTACAAAGACGACTTCGGGTCCGGAAAAATCTGGCTCCTTATACGCATAAACCATAGCATTAGGTCCTACAATCAGACTTTCAATTTCATTATTCCAACTCTGGCCTGCGACATCTTCTAATGTGGCTGACTGGAAAGGGCCCATGACTTTGACATGGGGATCATCAATATCGAAGTCGGTATCCTCAAATATCTCTGCCCAACAATTCTTATCGACTGCCTGCATTTCCATATCACTCATACCGGCTATCATATTTTCCTGACCGTAGGCCATTCCCGCCATGAAGGTCAGAGCCAATGCCCCGTTAAACATGTGAGTGAATTTCATTTGACACCTCCGTATTAAGTAATAAGGTCAATTTGAAAATGAATTCTTATGGCACATATTATCCTTGGCTAAAACTCTTCCACACTGGATTTTAATGATTCGATCAGATCAGAGATGTCTAATGGACGGAAATCACGATATTCCCGAAACACAAGCACTCCCTAGGCATGCCATCGCTTGGATCCCGGCAAACAAGGTATTATAGAAGGAGAGGAACCTGAATTATGCGGGCAGAAATACGACTACACCAGGTGTTTTCCGCGCTGGCAATTTTTCTGTCTGTTTTCATGGTATTCGTTGTGAGTCAGGCCGACACGCAAAAGCCCGTTGTCTTTGTGGCCCCCATTGAGGGAGTTATTGATCTGGGGCTCGCGCCATTTGTGCAACGGGTATTAGACGAAGCCAAGGCCGCTGAAGCCAAAGCCGTCATATTAAACATTAATACCTTTGGCGGTCGGGTCGATGCCGCCGTGCTGATTCGTGATGCGCTCCTGAACTCCAAAGTGCTCACCGTCGCGTTTATCAATAAACGAGCCATCTCCGCCGGAGCGCTTATCAGCCTGGCCTCCGAAAAAATTGCGATGGCAGACGGCGGCACTATCGGTGCTGCCACGCCGGTGCAGATCGGTCTCCCGGGTTCACCGGCCCAACCGGTTGAAGAAAAAACCGTCTCGTATATGCGCAAAGAGTTCCGGGCAACCGCTGAGCAACGGAATCGCCCCCCGCTTATCGCCGAAGCGATGGTTGATGCGGATGTGGAAGTTCCAGACCTGGTTAAAAAAAGTAAACTGTTGACTCTCACCACCAAAGAAGCGTTACAGGCCGACATCGCGGACTTCCAGGCCAATTCGCTGGAGGCTGTGTTACAATCTGTGAACCTCGCTGATGCTGAGATTCGCTACGCGTCAGAAACCTGGGCTGAGTCTCTGGTGCGGTTCCTCACACATCCCGTGGTCAGCTCCTTATTGATGACCGTTGGGATTTTGGGAATTATGCTGGAAATGCGGATGCCCGGCTTCGGGGTTCCCGGCGCCCTCGGGCTCATCAGCCTTGCCCTCTTTTTCTGGGGGCACGGGCTTGTTCAATTAGCCGGATTGGAAGAATTTCTACTGGTCGGACTGGGCCTGATACTGGTTGGACTGGAAATTTTTGTCATCCCCGGCTTTGGCATTGCCGGAATCTTAGGAATCATGGCACTTATGGGAGGACTGGGGCTGAGCCTCATCGGGACCGGAGCAACATGGGACTTCATGCTGTCCGCATTGGGGCAAGTTGCCCTTTCAATTCTGGTGGCCATCATCGCCGCCCTCATTGTTCTGCGCTATTTCCCACGCCTTCCATTTGGAAGGCGACTGATATTGGAGACCAATCTTCAAGCTCAAGAGGGATATGAATCGAGTCCGCCAGAAGACCATCGCTGGCTGGGAAAACAGGGAATAGCCGTTTCAGATCTTCACCCTTCCGGCATTGCCCGTTTTGATAGAGAACGAGTGGATGTGGTATCCGACGGAACCTTTATTGATGCCGGGCAACCTCTTGAAGTCGTGCGCATCGATGGGAATCGGGTGGTGGTTCGACTCGCACCACCCCAATCCGAAAAAGAGACGGTCTGATCAAACGAGAAGCCTTGAGATTCATGCAGTTTTCTTGAAATCAGTGGCTATTATGTTGCGCACTCGTGGCTTCTCCTTTCGTATCGCGCCGTGACCGTTTCAAGTTTATTTACGTCTTCGTTTTCCATCTAACTTCTATTCCCCGGGAAAAACCGTCATGGTTCTCATTTTTCAGTTTCCTGCTGAAATATTTCCCGGAATATGATCTCTGCAGCAACGGCATGGCCCTTTTTGTTCCAATGATCATCGTCTCTGAGATATAAGAGTTCCTTGTCTCCATAGGTCGAGAGAAATGGGAGCAAATTGAGCGTTCTGAATCCCTTCTGCTCAGACAGCGTGGCGATGTAATCGATAAAATGAGGTTTGTCGGATATTGGGGGGAAATTTTCATAAAACCGTCCGTGAAGCCTTACAGCCGTCGGAGCAATGACCACAATGACATTGAAGGAAAATTCTTTTCCCAATTGCGCCATTTCTTCAAAAACTTGATCTAAACGTGGTCTGTTGGGGTGATTCAAAACATAAGAAAATGGTTTCCCTGCCCTTTCTATGTATTGGGGAACGAACAAGCGCGGTCCAAGGTTCGTAGCATGATAGAGAGGAAACCAAGATTGTATTCCGTCAATGATGTTTTGGTTAGACCGGTTTTCCTGCAAGGATGGAATCCGAAAAACAATGTCTTCATCACGTATTTTCGTGATCATCGCTTGCTCTTTGATGAGAAAGGGAATTTCGTGCAAACTTTGAAGAACGGTTCCCTCAATCAATTGCTCCATATGACTGGGATTGTTGGGATTAGGGAGACGATTTTCTCCATGGCTATCTTCAAGATCGTTTCCCTCATAGATCATCCAGAGTAGTGTATGGATTTTCATAGAGTTTCCCGAGGTTTCTATCAGATATTTCAGTAGTTCGAGTTCTTGTTTTGGGGAGGAATCATGTATTCCCAAATTGTAAATCGGCCGGTGCGTGGCATCTTCGAGAATTCCAACCCAGGAGTGTGCGGAATCAATAGCCCATCCGAAGGTAAAAGAATCTCCAAGTGTAAAAATGTCAGCTTGGTCCAATGGGATAGTATTCCGAAATCCGTGCTGGTCGATGATACACGAAAATTCCTGGAGCTCGAACACAGATTTGGCAAGAGTCGGTGATTGCATCAACTCGGGACTATATAATACCCCATAGTGAGTCCCACTGACCGAAAAATTGGCTTTATGTAATCGGAAATTGCGATCTGTGGGATAATAAAGGGGAGGATACAATTCCCTCCAGGTCATCGCAGAATCAAATGGTCTCGATTCCTCCAGACGAGGTTTTCCGACGGACTGGGACTTGAGATGGATAGCATATATGATGTCCACAATGAAAAGGCTACCCAATGACACACACACTACTAGGCCGAAGTTTACAAGCTGCTTTGAGGAGATCATCCCGCGAAGCATGATGGTTCGTATTACAATGAAGAACACGCCAAGAGCAACCGGAAAGGAGAGGCCTATCAGGCCCAGCCCTATGCCCTTGCCGCCGATAGACCGGCCCAAAAACATCACCAGGACAAAATATAACCACAACAACCCAAGACTGGTAGTCGCGAACACCATCGCGTAGCTTTCCCTTTTGTTCATAGGTTCCCTTTCAGGGATAAGATCTTTTCATAATGGTCAAAAAAAATGTGGGTCCTGGACCAAGATAGAGATGTCACCATATTAACTCCACCTGATGTCTGTTGATTTTTCATTGAATTGGATCGGCATACGAATCCAGAAGGGTACGAAGGCAGAAGGGCTAAAAACTGCTCAAATTCCTGACCATTGTTGTTATACTTTATACTGGTTCTCTGTCAAGGCTGGATTAAAGTCTTGTCCATGAAGTCCTGGAAAATTCCCCAATTGGAAATCATTTCTCTACACGTGTCCCATTTTTCCTTCATTGACGGATTTTCACAATCAGAAAAGGACCTAGCATAATGGAAATTGAAACACAGGCATTCGGTTCTCTTGGACTCCTCATCTTAGTGCTGGTGCTCCTGTTTGGCTTTCTGTATGTCATTCCTATTCCCCTTTGGATCGCCGCATGGGCCTCAAACGCCTATGTTGGACTCTTTACCCTGGTCGGCATGCGGTTGCGCCGGGTTCCCCCAGTCACCGTGATCAACGCCAGAATCAGCGGGGTCAAGGCCGGGCTCGATATTCCCGTGAACGACCTGGAAGCTCACTTTCTGGCCGGGGGCAATGTGGTCAAAGTCGTCAATGCCATGATCTCAGCCGACAAGGCCAATATCCCCATGACTTTTAAACGCGCCGCCGCCATTGACCTGGCCGGACGCGACGTCCTGGAGGCCGTCAAAATGTCGGTCCTTCCGAAAGTCATCGAAACTCCCCGTATCACCGCGGTGGCTAAGGACGGCATCCAGCTCATCGCCGTCTCGCGGGTAACGGTTCGGGCCAATATCGATCGCCTGGTCGGGGGAGCCGGCGAGGAGACCGTCATTGCACGCGTGGGAGAAGGCATGGTCAGCACGATCGGATCCTCGGCCACCCACAAGGACGTCCTGGAAAATCCGGATCATATTTCCAAAAATATTCTGGGAAGAGGATTGGATGCCGGGACGGCGTTTGAAATTTTGTCCATTGATATTGCCGATGTGGATGTCGGAGAAAATATTGGAGCGAAGTTGCAAATTGATCAGGCCAATGCGGACAAGCAGATTGCTCAAGCCAAAGCGGAAGAACGACGGGCCATGGCCGTCGCGCTGGAACAGGAAATGCGGGCCCGTGTCGTCGAAGCGGAAGCAGAAGTCCCCAAGGCCATGTCTGAAGCCTTTCGTCAGGGAAATTTAGGAATCATGGATTATTACCGGATGAAAAATGTGCAAGCCGATACGGCTATGCGCGGGGCCATTGCCGGAACGGAAGAGGAATCTCCCGGGTCTTCAAAACCATGAGAAAACTATGAGCATCGAAGCACTGGTGTCATTTATTGTCTTTCTCTTTCTGTCGTTACTCGCTCTGGCTGTTCGATGGTTGAATGAGAGAATACGGCGAGACATGGCGCTCAGGGATTTGAAGGATCTGTTTCTTCCCTCCGATGATTCCGGAGAGAAGGGTGTCCGTGAGGCACTCGGCACCACACCCACTCCGTCCTCAAAATCGAAAGAACCCATTCAAAAATTCAGACCAATCACCTCACCCACACGCCGGACCGCCAGTCGACTTCGCCTACATAATAAAGCGGACCTTCGTCAGGGCATAATCATCATGACGGTTCTAGGCCCATGCCGGGCGCTGGAACATCCCGATGAGTAGACAACTGTTTTTATTGAGGCTCACAAGCTCACACCCATCGTCTGCACCAGATATGTGAGGCAAGAGACAAGAGCCCCAATAAATCTCGGTCGAGGCTATGTTCCCGAATTCACGGTTAACTTCCTTTCTTTTCCCGAAACCGCCAAAAGCCGACACGGCAACGAACTGTCCCGGCAGCCATCCGGTCAAAGGAAAACCGCGTTCACTCCGATTGCACCCCGCCTGCCAAAACCGGGTTCCTCTCCATAAGGAAAGCATAATGGCCTATTCGAAATGGTCTAATTGAGGCATAACACCAGATGGCCAATGAAGGTGTGACCACATTAAGCTACCCCGTCCGCGGTCCAGTCATTCTCAAATACCTTGGGCAGCTTGGTCTGATGCTGGCCATGCTGACCATCCTGCCATTGAGCGTTTCTATTTTTTGGGGAGAATATGCCATCAGCGGGCGATACCTGGTTGTCATTCTGACCTTAGCGTTGCTGGGCATTCCTCTCTCCCGTCTTTCCGTTCCCATCGCTCTCCAAACGAATGAAGCGCTGACAATCACCGCCCTAGCCTTTTTTTTCTCCCCCCTCTGTATGACGTATCCTCTCATGGCCTCGGGGCTATCCTTCCAGGATGCCTGGTTTGAAGCCGTCTCGGGAGTCACCACCACAGGGCTCTCCGTGCTCTCCTCCGTGGAAGATCAATCACCCTCCCTGCTCTTCGCCCGTGCGTGGATGCAATGGTACGGGGGATTAGGGATTGCCATCCTTTCTGTCGCATTGCTCATGGGACAAAGCATCGCTTCAAAGAAATTGGTGGAACCGGTGCCGGGAGAGAATTTTGTTACCACGACCCGGACACACGCACGCCGGGTCCTTGGGGCTTATGTTCTCCTGACCTTGCTGGGAATGGTGGTGCTCTTGGGCCTTCAAGTGAACCCCTTTCATGCGATAACCCTGACGCTGACAGCAATCTCCACAGGAGGGTTTTCCCCTTTCAATAACAGTCTGGCCGGACTCGATTCACTACCTGCCACATCCTTTCTACTCCTACTGTGTGTGTGTGGATCAATCTCCCTGCCCCTCTTCGTCTATACGTACCATCATGGTTTCCGCCGGCTGATCTCCGATGTGGAATTACCAGCCCTTCTGGTGTTCTGTAGTCTGGCCGGCTTGGTCGTCGGACTTTCATTGGGGCAACACACCAATCTAGGTTGGACCAGCGCCCTGGCCCATGGGGCGGCCTTGGGGGTGTCCGCTCAAACCGGTACCGGCTTCAGCACCCTTTCGCTGACGGAGATCGATCAAACCTCCAAATCGTTGCTCATGGCCTCAATGCTCATCGGTGGAAGCGCCGGCTCAACCAGTGGGGGGATTAAAATTTTCCGTGTTCTGATCATTCTGGTGCTGATTCGCGTAATCCTTCAACGGGCCTGTGCTCCTCCTCACGCCGTGATCGAACCCTGGCTGGGAAATCGGCGGTTGGAGTATGAAGACCTCACTCGTGCCTTGCTGCTCACGTTCCTGTTTATCGCGGTGATTTTTTGCTCATGGATCCTTTTTCTCGTTGGGGGATACGACCCCCTCGATGCCCTCTTTGAAGTCACGTCGGCAACCGGAACCGTGGGATTATCTACCGGCATTACCGGCACGGAACTTCCTGGATGGCTGAAAGGGGTGCTCTGTTTTGATATGCTGGCCGGACGACTGGAAGTTATTGCGCTTTTGATGGTGTTATACCCGGCCACCTGGCGAGAAAGGAGAACCCGAGCGCAATGAGAGCGGTATTTATTGGAGCCAGCTCATTGACCGTGATGACGGCGGACATTCTCTTAAAACGAGGGCACGAAGTCGTCATCGTCGAAAGCAATAAGGAACGGATCAATGAACTCAGCAAGGATCTCGATTGCGGGTTCGTCCATGGTGACGGAACCACGCCGGCCATTCAACGAGAAACAGACCCCGAGCATTCAGATTTTCTCTTTTGTTTAGTCGGCAATGATCAAGCCAACATTATCGCCAGCCTGGTCGGACGGTCCCTCGGGTTCCCGCGCGTGGTCACTAAAATTGTCAATCCGGAATTTGAACACATCTGTTTGGAGCTGGGCCTTGAGGAAACAATCATTCCGTCCAGTACCATGGGGCGGTATTTAGCAGACAAGTTCGCCGGGCGGGATTTACTCGAACTATCAGGGATGATCAAAGATGAGGCTCGCGTCTTTTCCTTTGTCGCCCGTCCGGAAGACGAAGGTCCACTGGAAAAGATTGCTATCCCGGGGCAACTTCACCCCATTTGTCTCTATCGGGATCATACCTTTATCCTGCCCGAAAAGGACACGGAGGTAAAGAAAGAGGATGAAGTGGTGGTGATTACTCACCAGAAATTTCTGGCCCAACTCAAAGATCGTTGGGCCGTGAAGAAAGAAAGGCACCAATCCTCTCTTTCAGGTGGCCAGGAGAATCCGGATGAAACACCCGCATAAGTTCTGGAAACGTCACAACGGACATGGAACATCCTGAACGTCATGTGCAGACAGTGTCAGATCTAGGGCAAACAGGTTGCGTGTTGAACACGAAAGGCCTTTCGGCAAATCGTCATCTCGCTTCCTCGTTATTCCCGTCATGTGTAATTAGGCATCTTTCTTGGTTTCGTTTCAGATGGATTCCCGCTCCCAATCTGCGGGGATGACAGACGAAAGTGTCATGCCCGACGTGTTGTACACGTCCTTCTGTTGAATTCCGTCACTCCCGACCTTCGTTATCGGGAGTCCATCCTGCTGACGAAGACGTGAAGCGTGAGGAATGAGAAGCCATAAACCTTGAGACACCTGGCGTGAGGGAGTTGCTCCCGGTCGTTCCCCACAGACAAAGAGATGAAGGAGGCTTTTTCGATCGAAGGACTGACGGAAAGCATGTTGAACCGAGACTTCCCAAGTCATTTACACACACTAGCTCAACACTCGATTATCCGCTTGGTGAATGGTTGTTCAGTATGACATGAATACCCATGAAGAACATCGGCAGAATCCATATCGGGACTTCAGGCTGGCATTATCCTCATTGGGTGGGACCTTTTTATCCCTCCGGCATGGCCAGTGACGAGTTTCTCCCGTTCTATGCCCGCCACTTCGGCACTGTTGAAATCAACAACACGTTTTATCATCTTCCTGCCCTTCACACCCTGAGAGAGTGGGAAAAAGAAACACCCAACAACTTCCTATTCACCTGTAAAGGCAGCCGGTTCATCACGCACATGAAAAAGTTGAAAGATCCTGAGAAGAGCATAGAACGATTTTTTGAGACCATCACCGTGCTGCGCCACAAACTGGGACCAATCCTCTTTCAGTTGCCACCACGTTGGAGAATGAATGTGTCCCGGTTGGAAGAATTTTTGAAAGCGCTACCCACACCATTCCGCTATGCATTCGAATTCCGGGAAGAAAGCTGGTTCGCACAACCCGTCTATGACTTGCTGACCAAATACGATACGGCCTTTTGTCTCTATCACCTGGCCGGTCGATGGTCACCGGAAATCGTCACCACGAATTTTGTGTATATCCGGCTTCATGGCCCCGGCGAAGCCTATCAGGGAAAGTATCGTGCCCCAACTCTTCGGCTTTTGGCCAACAAATGTCACACGTGGGCCCAATCCGGAAAAGATGTCTACTGCTATTTCGACAACGACCAAGACGGGTATGCTCCGATCAACGCGCTCGCCCTACAAAAAAACGTAGAAGCCTTGCGGGAGAAACCCTCGTAAGCGCACAGGACCGCCACTTGAGAACAATCCTAAGAAAGTCCGTCAAGAAATCAACGCCGCTGAAAGGAGAAGAAGCCCATGACGGAAGAACCTTTTGTCAATTTCGAAGGAACCTGGAAAAACCAACATCAGTCCATTTTAGAATTGACGGTGGTGGAAGGATTGGTCAGAGGACGATTTCAATCAGGGGTCGGAGAGGATGGGCAACCACTCTGGGCAGAGGTCAATGGCCGCATTCTGGGGGATATCATCACCTTTCATGCGGTGTATCCACTCTATCGGACCATCGTCACCTGGATTGGGCAACACATGGTGGAAAATGGGATTGGGAGTATTCACACCCAATGGCTGCACGCGACGGACATTAAGGAGAGAGAGGAACACGAATGGATGTGGTACTCCAATCGCATTGGTTCCGATGTCTTCACAAGAGTCTGAACCATCATAGGCATAAAGGAACAAACCAACTCATTCCCCAAACCCCATCCGATCAGCTTGATGCCAGACTGAGTTGTTTCGTGGACCATCCCCAACGTCGAATCAGGATAAAAACCCCCAGGTGGTCTTGAGTTGCGCCGCGGGTGGATGGTAGGCCCGAATTTTCCGAAACCCCTCACAATCATCTTTTTCCTGTTCGGGCCAAATTTCAAAATGCTCCCTGGTTGGAGGAGTCATCGCTCGCACATAATCCCACACATCTCCATCACTAAAGACCACGATCCTCCATCCATCGCTCGTCTGATATTCAACCTTGCCCTCTAAAATATCTCCAGCGACTAATTCCACGCTGGCCTCCTCACGTTCAATTCGCTGAAGTTCATTGAAGGCGGCATCGCAAAAGTCTTCTCTGGTCATTGAACTCCCTTTATCGATAGGATAACCATATCAACTGTATTCATGAAGTCTTGCCTTTGGGGTCGGTTTAATAAGGACTGCTCCCAATCAAGGAAAGGTTCAAAGGGAAAATCCTGTCCCGCCAAGAACCCAACAGAAAATAGTACAAATAATCAGGAGGCAAGTCGAGAGAACCATTCTCACAACTTTTCTACTATCGTGATTCACACACATCATGCCTCCCGCCACCACCTTCAGCAAATCCACTTTGTTTGCCATTTCCTATCTTCTTCTGACGGTACTTTTCTTTCAGCTCGGATCAGGGCTCCAGGGCATCCTTGTGCCCATTCGAGCTCAATTGGAAGGCTTTTCCACCCCTTCAATCGGTCTATTGGGAACCGCATTCTATTTGGGCTTCGTCATCGGCTGCCTCTTGATCCCCACCCTCATCCAGCGAGTCGGGCATATCCGGGTGTTCTCAGGATTCGCCGCACTGGCCGCCACGGCGTTTCTTCTCCATGATTTCGTGACCACCGTTCCAGTCTGGCTCGGATTACGGGTAGCCATTGGATTTTGTTTTGCCGGCCTCTACATGGCGATTGAAAGCTGGTTGAATGACCAGGCGACGACCCACACCCGCGGACACATCCTCGGCACCTATATGTTTGTGAGCTGGGTGGCGGTGATCGGCGGTAAATTGCTCTTCGCCTGGATTAACCCAGGCGGGTTATCTCCCTTCGCATTGGTCAGTATTGGAATCTGTCTTGCCGTGATCCCGGTTGCATTTGGAACCGGTCCGGCACCCGCGCCAGCCACGGAAAACCCTCTTCGCCTCCGTGAACTCTACCGGATCTCACCTGTGGGTTTTGTCGGGTGTTTGAGTGTGGGCGCCACGAATGGGGCGTTTTGGACGCTGGGGCCAATCTATGCACAGTCCCACAGCCTTACCCCGCTCCAAATCGCTCTCTTCATGGGTGCAGCCGTTTTCGGCGGGGCACTCACTCAATGGCCGTTGGGACGCTGGTCGGATTGGATGGATCGTCGCCGGATCATTGCAGGATCATGCCTCACCGCAGCACTGGCCGCAGGGGCCTTAGCCATGGGAGACCAGAGCCATGAACTCATCATTCTGACCCTTGCCCTTGTATTTGGGGCGGGGGCCCTCCCTCTCTACGCGCTCTGTCTGGCCCATGCCAACGACTTCGCGCCTCCCGAAAGCTTCATCCAAGTCAGCCGCGATTTGCTGATGGTCTTTGGATTTGGAGCTATTGTCGGTCCCTATCTCGGGGCATGGTTCATGACCATAGGCGGACCCATTGGCCTCTTTCTCTTCACAGGGAGTATTCATTTGTCCTTGACCGCGTACACACTGATACGTATTTGGAAACGCTCGCCGGTACCTGAAACAGAGAAAACGGCTTTTGTCAGTGTCCCAAGGACCACTCAAGCCATTTTGACCCTTGATCCCCGTTCGGAGGAGACAGGGCGTATGGCCTCCACTCAACCGGTCAAGGAGGAATAACGTCGGTCTCGCGACCTGTCTCAACCTGATAGCGAAGAACATGTATACTTCATAAATAGACATGTCATCATAGGAGACGGTCTGCAGCCATGTCCGTGCACAACACCGAGATTGCCGAAATGTTCAGCCGGCTGGCAGAGCTTCTGGAAATCCAAGGGGCCAATCCCTTCAGGATTCGAGCCTATCGTAAGGCCGCGCAAACCATCGAAGGGCTACCACATAGTGTGGCATCGATGTTGGCCGAAGGTTCGGATCTTTCAGACCTTCCTGGTATCGGAGAAGATCTAGCAGCCAAGATCCAAGAGATTGTGGAAACGGGTCATCTTTCCCTTCTTGACCAGGTCAGTTCCCAACTACCCGGGCAACTGGCTGACCTGGCAAAAATTTCGACACTTGGCCCCAAGCGCGTGAAAATGCTCTACGACACACTCGGCATCCAGGACCTGAAGGGACTGGCCAAGGCCGCCCGATCCGGAAAAATCCGGGAGCTTCACGGATTTGGGCCAAAAACCGAAGAAAAAATTCTCGCAGAGACGGACAAACGCTCAGGCACAGAGCAGCGAATCAAAATCAGTACGGCCGAAGAGTTTGCGGAGCCGATCCTCGACTATCTGAAAAGCGCGAAGGGAGTGAAAGACGCCATGATTGCCGGCAGCTATCGCCGGAGAAAAGACACGATTGGCGACCTCGATATTCTGGTGACATGCACACAGGCGAAAACCATGATGGACCACTTTGTGGCCTATGAGGAAGTTGAGACGGTCGTCTCCAAAGGCCAGACCCGGGCAACCGTCATACTCCGATCCGGTCTCCAGGTCGACTTGCGAGTCGTTCCCGAAGAAAGCTACGGGGCCGCTCTGCAATACTTTACCGGTTCTAAAGCGCACAATATCGCGGTCCGCTCGTTGGCGGTTAAAAAAGGGCTCAAGATTAATGAATACGGAGTCTTTCGAGGAGAAACACGTATCGCGGGACGGACGGAGAAAGAGGTCTATGCCCAGGTCGGTCTCCCTTACCCTGAGCCGGAGCTACGAGAGAATTGGGGTGAAGTGGAAGCCGGGCTCCATCATGCCCTCCCCCACCTCGTCACACTCAACGATATCCGTGGCGATCTGCATGTGCATTCCAAAGCCAGCGACGGCCATTCCACTATTTACGACATGGCCCTGGCCGCCCAAAGTAAAGGGTATAACTACCTTGCTATTTGCGACCATTCCCAACGCGTGACAATTGCCCACGGCCTTGACGCCAAACGCCTTGCCTCACAGATCGAGGAGATCGACAGGCTCAATCAGACACTCAAGGGTTTCGACATTCTGAAGGGGGCCGAAGTGGATATCCTGGAAGATGGGTCCCTGGATCTCTCCGACGAACTGCTACAACGTTTGGACCTGACGGTGTGCGCCATCCATTACAAATTTAATTTGCCACGGGCGAAACAAACCGAGCGCATCATTCGGGCAATGGATCATCCTGCTTTCTCTATCCTCGCACATCCCACCGGCCGCATGATCAATGAGCGGGAACCCTATGAGATCGATATGGAACAAATCATGGCCGCGGCCTTGGAGCGGGGTTGTTACCTGGAGGTCAATGCCCAACCGGTACGCCTCGATTTGAATGATCGCCACTGCAAAATGGCGAAGGATATGGGAGTGAAAGTGGTCATTTCCACCGACGCGCACCGGACCACCGATCTGGATTTCATGCGCTTCGGTGTGGGGCAAGCCCGTCGGGGTTGGCTGGAGCCGGAGGATGTCCTGAATACCCGCAGTCTTAAAGAACTCAAGAAATTTCTTCGCCGGACATCATCATGAACCATCGCTCAGGCGGTTGATAAGGTTCCCACCTATGCTCAAGCGCACAGTCCCCCTGTTTCAACTGCTGGGATTCAAGGTCGGCATCGATTGGACCTGGCCCTTTCTGGCACTGTTGATTGTCTGGTCACTGGCCATGGGATTCTTTCCGCATGAATATCCGGATTTGCCGGAATCCACCTATTGGCTGATGGGCATTTCCGGGGCCATCGGACTATTCGGGTCTCTCATCCTGCATGAGTTGTCTCACTCCCTGGTCGCAAGACGATACGACATTCCCATTACCGGCATTACCTTGTTTATTTTTGGCGGAGTGGCGCAAATGGACAAAGAGCCGCCCAATGCCACATCCGAGTTCCGCATGGCCATTGCCGGGCCACTGGCCAGTTTCTTGTTAGCAGGAGTGTTCTATGGCGCGTACGCGCTAGGACACCTGCTTAGCCTTCCTCTTCCGGTTTTTGCGGTTTTCGGGTACCTGGGATTTATCAACCTGGTCCTGGCCGTGTTCAATCTTTTTCCGGCCTTCCCCCTGGACGGAGGCCGCATGTTTCGCGCGATGTTATGGCACTGGAAGCGCGATCTACAATGGGCGACACACCTGGCCTCCCGCATCGGATCGGGTTTTGGATTCCTTCTGCTGTTCCTGGGCGTCCTCAATATCCTTCACGGCCGGCCATTGAATGGCATATGGTTCTGCGTGCTGGGCCTCTTCCTCGACCGGGCCGCCAGTGCCTCCTACGATCAACTGCTCGCCAGGCAGGCTTTCGAAGGAGAACCGATCCAACGGTTTATGGCAACCGATGTCGTGACGGTTGCACCCGATCTCTCCATCCGGGCATTCGTGGACCAGTACGTCTACCGGCACCTCCACGATATCTATCCTGTGATCAACCACTCACAGCCCGTAGGCTGCATTCACGCACGTCACGTCAACAACTTGAATCGCGAGGAATGGGACTATCGCACCGTCAATGACCTTCTCATTCCGTTGAATGATCACAACACCATTGCTCCCCATACCGACGTCATGCAAGCCCTCTCACTGATGAACCGGACCGGAAACAGCCGGCTCATCGTCATGGACAAAAATCGTCTCGTCGGTATTGTGGCCTTGAAAGACATCTTGAAATTTCTTTCGTTAAAGCTTGATCTGGAAGGAACCCGATACCCTGCAACTCCCCCCCTCAACAAACCGGAGACAACTGTCAAATAATTGCTCTCCTGACCTTCTGCGTATTCCTCTTCTAAGCAACCTGAGAGTTTTCCTCTACTATCGTTATTAACATGACGCCATGGTGATCCCGATCCCCGGCGACTTGCCAGCCGGCATTTCAAACCCAGGGCAGATTGTTATGGGACCTGCCTCTGAGGCTGTCACGACCAGCACCCCCGTAAGCCCATAAGGGGTGGGACATTCTCAATCAAATTGTGGTAAAAATTTCTCTCGCCTATCATAGGATCAGTTGATAGGCGGTTAAGCACATTGGGACAAGGCAATGGAGGGCCTTTGAGGATGATGGAAGCCTCAAAGGCCTTTTTTTGTTCAACTTCAACAAAGGAGGGACTCCACGTTTGAACCGGAGGTTGTTTTCGCAACACATCCATTAGCCGGGACGAGGGCTGGAAGAGGAAGAAGAACAATCCTCAATCACAAGCAGGAAGTGACAAAGCTTACCGAATGGTCTCGGCATAGCTCTTACAATTATACACACGGAGGACTCAAATGAGGCACCTTTCACCAAACAAGACCGTTTTTGGAATAGCCCTGGTACTTGGAGGTCTGACCGGAATCTTTCTAACCGGGGAGGTATCTGAGGCTCAGAAGCTCCCATTTTTCAATCGGAATGTTGTCCTTTTGGATTGCGTCGAGAACGCCACAAACAATTTTGTGGTAGATAATATGTCTTCAACCGTTGATGTGGAAATCAATAGAGGGCTGGATTGTGCGGCAGCTGTGCAAAAGTTATTGGGCAAGGGTTATGTGTTGGGACCCGGAGCCGGAGGTGTGACATCAGGTGAGGCAACCTCACTGGATCACTTCTTGATGCTATTTCTTCTAAACCCCAATGATTTGCTTGAGCGAAGGATCGACCCTCAGACCTTAAACCCTTCACGAGATTGCTTTGCTGGACAGAACTCCCAGGGATGCTCCACATATATTCAAAGGCCGGAAACACAAAACCCGACCGTGAATAGGCCGGCGCCCCTAAGCCCGATATTACAAAGTCCTCGAACCCCGATATTACAAAAGCGTACCCCTTAAAGCCCGCTCGGCAGAGAAACACCCGAAGCCCGACCGCATTACACGGCCTCGGGCTTTGGTGTGAACCGGTTATCTGGCACTGAAAGAGCAGGATCCGGGATTGGGACTGAAATGGCCTAGCCGGGTTGGACAGATCGGGAACCAGCACTCGCTGAAAGAAGGCCGGCTAGATGTGATCACCTGAACAGCAGAAGTCGAACGTTCAGCCGCCCAAGCCGGATCGTATTCTTTGCCAAATATCCTTCTGCGGAATGTGCAGGGAGCCCAACACGATTACACTACACGTGCATGAACATTATTTACAGGTTCAATGCGCAAAAATCCACACAGGCATTTCCACGGAGCAGAAATTTCCTGCCACTCCCAAACACCAAGCTTCCTCTCAAAAGAAGAAAAATTCGTCTAAAATCACTGTCTTTCTTGATCAAACCGCTTCAAGAAAAGGCAGCTTTATCGACGGCTCCCGGGACACTGGGAAGCGGATTAACCGTGGTTGCCTGTGGCCCCTTCTCCCCATCTTCCACATTGAAGGAGACCTCCACCCCATCCTCAAGCTCCTCGAATTTCATGCCGTGTACCGCATTTTTGTGAAAGTAGACCTCGCCTCCTCCGTCCTGGAGAAGAAAACCATATCCTTCATTGGGAAATAATTTAGAGATCACTCCGCGTAACGGAATAGGCGGGACCCGAATTTCTTTGGAGGCCCGTTTGTCCCGAAACTTCTTAACTTCGATGGCCATGGCAAAGAATGCCGCGCGGATAGCCTCTTCGAAGGTCTTTTCCTCTTTTCTCGCCGTCAGAGTATGCCGTCCAGGCATCGTGACGACCACAAGGGCTTCGGCCACATTTTGGGATTTTTTGTGATGGGCGTTTTTTGTGAGTGTTACCCGCCCATGGATCAGATCCTCATGGCCGGCCTGGAGATCGGCCATCCGACTTTCAATCTCCGTTTTCCACCGTGGGGTCATTGTCACATTCCGACTGTCAATTTGAAGATCCATAGTATTTTCTTCCCTCTCGATTTGAGTATTAAAGACAACAGACACTCACATCACCACAAACCGCGCTTCCAGTATACTCATGGACGCTCACGAGGGGAAACATGAAACATTCCCCTAGCACAAGGCCACGTGACGAAGTGCGGTCATTGGCCCACAGGTTTTCAATCGATCAAGCTGCGCCTCATTCTTCACCAAAAAGCCTCCGGCAAATCCCAGGGCATTCACGGAAATGTCTTCAAAACATTCTGTGGACCGTGGCACCAATAACATCCACTGCCGTGTGACCAGTAAATTGTAAGGCCCAGGGCTTCTGGTTTTCCCTCCAGGTCCACGGTCAGGCAAGCCAAGAGTCTGCAACATTTCCAGATATTGCTTCAGCAATTCTTGTGCCCCTTTCAAGGGAGAATCAATCCATTCCGGTTTCATCCGGACCAACACATGGGAAAAAGGGAGCCCGGGAGCCCTCCCAATCGTCCCTTCGAATCGGACGGTTTCCAAAAGAGGTTCAATAGGAAGATGGGCGAATTCAGCGGTCAGGGGAAGTGGGACCATTTGCAAATGCTTATGTCGTTGACTCGCGCCAGCGGCTTCCCCCGCGTTGTAAAAAGCCAATCCTTCGAACTCGGCCAAACACAATAACACAGCTTCGATATCACTCAGCGTGAGGAAGGATTCCTGTTCCTGAAACGATCGCGTCACCATGAGGATGTGATGATCCAGAACGTTAAATTTATTCAACAAACACACATGGGTATCGGAAATATCCGCCACAAACAGATCCTGATCGTAAGGCAGAAAGGGGTTCTGATCTGTGTTGGCAGCCTTGGAAGCATGCCGTTGATCGACCTTTGCCTGCACCTTCCTGACCAGATTGGACACAATTCGTATCAGAAAAATAACCCCGGCTTGTTCCACCAACTCAAAACGGGTGGGAATCGTACGTATCGCACCTTGGTGCATGGCGTGAGCGGTTCTGGCTTGCACCTTGGCCTGCAGGGTTCCTGGTTCAAAGCCGTGAATGATAACAGACATGCTTATTCCCCGTCTTACGATGGCGCCATCCCTATCAAATGGGGGACCTGACTCACATGGACATCTTTCTTGAGAGCCGACTCTCAGCTTCCATAAAGAGGTGCTGATTTTTGCTCAGACTACCTCTAGTCTGCCAGATTCAGTTAAACCTTCAAAACATCAAAACCGGTTTTCCCAATTATGAGTCGGAAATCATGATTAGCGGCCTGCCGAATGCCCTTTCAGACACAGCCCCTGGCGGGCGGCCCTGATTTGTTTACACTTTTTCTCCTGAATGCCTCCCCACATGAGACCTCAGGCCTCACCATTTTGTATAGTCATCGTTCGCATCCAACCCATTCATAGCAGAGAGAGGATGGTGACAGAGAGAATCGCGAGAAAAACCAGGAAATCAAATAGCCCGATGTTTTGCTGGAACCCCTGTGCGAGATTTAAGATACACATCCATATGGTCCTATCCAGGATTGCCTCATAGGAAATTTCTATTCATCTATTAGGAGGTTTTATGGCTACACCGAATCTTCATATTAAGGCCCGTGATCTTATGCAAACCCGCATGGTCGCGGTCACTCGTCAGTATAGTGCTCGCGACCTCTCGATTCTCATCCATTCGGGCACGTTTAGCGGAGTCCCTGTTATCGAACCGGGCAATCATCTGGTGGGAATGGTCACCGAATTTGATGTATTGAAAGCCCTGGTCGAGGGGAAGGATTTGCACGAGCTAAAAGCCGAAGACGTCATGACCACAAATCCGGTGACGGTTGAAGAAACCGCAACAGCACAGGAAATCGTCAACCACATGATCAAACATCAGATTATCCGCATTCCCGTCGTACGTGATGGCAAGCTTCTCGGTATGATCTCCCGCACAGACTTATTGAATCATCTGATTGATAACCATTTAATTAATGTCTATGGAGGCTAGCAACCGGGGGGAGTTAATTTTCCAAGCCTCGAGGAGGCCACATCCTCCTCGAAAGCCGGTCACGTTGAAGGCTGCTCCGGTTCCCAGGGGCGTCGTCTTTCCCGACCCCCCTCATCCACCTGTCTTTTCCCATCTCTAGAAAAATTCAAGACAGAGCTGACGTCATGCATGGGGAAAGGGGCCGGACGTCGATCTCTTCACCAATGCCTGCTGAAAGAGCCATGGGGGAAGACCATAAATATCCTCAGAAAGCGTAACTCAGTTCAAGCATGTGCAAGTCTACACCACGACTCTTTCCATAAATTGTCGCATCAGACATGTGATGGAATCGCCAGCCCACAACCATGTGCCCTGGAAGCTGAATACCCACACCAACGTGTGCAATGAATTGAAACGGACCACCAATATCTTGACGGCCAAACTTCCACTTGCTGATGAGCGCTCCTCCGACTCCGCCATCAATAACCAACCACCAACTTGGAATTTTTAAAGCCAGACCAGGGGTGAGCGTTGAGATAAAACCGAGATCCCCGGCTCCCCTCAACGCACCAGCAGTACCCCAGACTTGTGAACGCACCTCCCACCCGGACATACCTTCCCACCTCCAGGGAAGTCCCATGATGCCAAAGACGTCAAATTGTTCAAAATCTTCCTTTTCGCCAGGCTGTAGGCCGGCCTCTTTGAAGTTCATGCCACCTCTCACCCCAAGGGCGACCAATTCAATGTCTTTCGCCCATCCGGTTCCCGAACAACCCAAGAAGCAAACCAGCACTAATAACGCCCTCATTAACTTACGACTCCTTTTGAAAAATATGACGACACGTTTGACGGTGACCGCTCATCAGAACGACATACTGCCCAACCCCAGCAAGATTCTCATTGTTGTCGTCAAGGGAATTGAATGAATATTACAAAATTTTCAAATGAAAGGCCCCTTCACAATCAGACTCTTAGCCTGAAGAAATTGAGGACAAGCGCAACACCTCTCCAAAGCTGAAATGAGGATTTTTGCGCCACTTTCCGGTGTTGGAAAATTTTCTTTCCTAAAAAATCAAAGTCCTCTCTTCCTTTCATTTTGGCACAGGTCTTGATGTCTCCAGATTGTACAATATTTTAACGGATATCTCTTGTATGTTACTCATCGCCACCATTGACCCCATCTTGCGAAAAAATCTACAGCAGACCTTAACGGAAAGGGGCGACCCCTTTCTTTTGCTGGATGAGGGGGAAAATATTATTGAATCGGTATTATGTCATAACCCTTCTCTGGTCGTGGTGGATTTATATTTGACCCAGCCGAGCGGTCTGGAAATTTTACGTCAACTCCGTGAAAAGGGATTCTCAGGAAAGGTGGTGGTATTGGGAGGACAATCGAATCAAAGCCTCGCTCCAGAAGCCAGTCAACTGGGTGCCATTCAAATTATTGGACGTCCGTTCAACGCCAACCAGGTACTGGGCGCAGTGCGGGTCGCCAGTGGAGACTTAGACTAAATGACCGACTAAATTGGCCTTCTCCATCTGAAGAGGTGTGATATGAAAAAGTATCGTAACATCGGACACCATGAACGAGTAATACGCGTCGGGGTCGGGTTTCTCCTGCTTGCCTTATCAGGATTTTCTTTCCTACCGGGGTGGGGGGATTTAATCCTCATGATTGTCGGCCTTATCGCCTTGTTGACCGGCATTATAGGATACTGCCCGGCGTGGCAGGCCTTGGGCATAAATACATGCCCACTCCAAAAACCTGAGCATCCGCTTTCACGCTCTAATCCGACAGGTCACGAACAGGCGGATGCCTCATCCCACCGATCGTAAAGAAGCGGAGTTTCAACCTGATGATCACACTCCCCGGCAGGAAGAACAAGATGAGAATGATTTCTGAATTGTTCTGCGGAGGGAATGGTCCGTTAACGATTTGAAATTTAAGGACAATTGGCGCCAATTATTGAGACTGATCACGATCATCAATCACAGAGGAAGGCGGGGCCACCACATTAAGGTTCCCCACATGCATGATCCTTTGACGCGATTAGCGCTTGAATGCCATATGCTCCGAGGTTGAAGTCCAACAGGTGTCGCTACTCATAAACCGTCACCTCAACCATTCCAAGAAACGTCCACAAATGCTTCTAGCAGATAACACGGAGCCTCATCCCACAGTCTGGTGGGGTCCCCATAACGCGAAGGAAACATGAAAACTCCAACCGCGCCAGTGAAATACAAAACGATTTTGATTCCTGTGGATGATTCGTCACAGGCGAAGGAGGCTGTTCGAAGCGTACAGGCTTTGTCTCTTCCGGAACGCGTGCTGCTGCTCCACACCATTTCCATACCTCAACTCGCCTATCCGGGAACAGGGATGAGTGTCGGTCATGACTTTTCCGGGGCCGCGGAAAAGGCGTTGCGGGAAGAAGGCGCTCGAATCCTCGAAAAGGCCGCTTCCCTTTTGCCACCCGAATGCGGGAAGGTCTCTCAACACCTTGAAATTGGGATTCCCGCTTCGGTCATTCTCTCGATGGCGCAGCACGAATCGGCGGATCTCATCATCATGGGGTCGCGCGGTCTGGGAACCATTAAAGAACATCTGATTGGAAGCGTCTCCCACCGGATCGCCACCCACGCATCGTGCCATGTCCTTCTCGTCAAGGCTCCCGTTATCCCGTTCAACAACATTCTTCTTCTCATCGAACATCCTCTTGATGCCGGATGGGCCATTGAGTTTTTATCCCAGCAGCCTTTTCGAGTCACGCCTCATGTCTCCGTGCTGCATGTCATCCCCTTTGCCCAGCCTCTTCTCCCGGTTAGCGCACTCCTACCTGACTCCTGGAAGAAAGAACTCCAGAATGGAGGAGCCCGTTTAACGAAAGACGTTTCGGACAAACTCTCAAGCCTGGGGTATTCCGTAGAGAGTATGGTTGAACCAGGGGCTCCTTCCTCAGTCATTCAACGACAGATCTCACGGCTTCAACCCCAGTTAGTCCTCATGGGTACTCCCGGTCGTTCGCCGCTTCAACGACTGGCACACGGGAGTGTATCTCATGCGACCATTCATCACTCCCCCTGCTCCGTGCTCTTGATTCGTGAACCAACTTCACACGCTCCGGCTTGATTACTCGAAGAGCCTCTCCCTATGATGGTATGCTATAATCTTTAGCGCGAGAAACGATACCATGGATTCCCCATCTCCTAAATTCGCCATTCTAGTCGGGGGCGGACCTGCTCCCGGCATCAATAGTGTGATTGAAGCCGCCACGATTCGAAGTCGTCTCTGTGGGGTAGAGGTGATCGGGATTGAAGATGGATTCCAATGGTTGATGAAAAGCGACCTCTCCCACACGCAAACTCTCACCCGCGAAACGGTCAGCCACTTGCACTTTCGTGGTGGCTCGTTATTGGGCACATCTCGAGCCAATCCGACCAAACGCCCTCAAGACTTATCAACCACGTTGACCTCCCTGCAAAAATTGGATGTCACCGGCCTTATCACGATTGGCGGGGATGATACAGCCTTTTCCGCATTAAAACTCGCGGAACTGGCCAGTGGGCGATTGCACGTTGTTCACGTGCCCAAAACGATTGATAACGATTTGTGCCTTCCCCATGGCATGCCGACCTTCGGGTTTCAAACGGCCCGGCACATGGGAGTCGAGCTGGTCAAAAATCTGATGATTGACGCCCATACCACATCCCGATGGTATTTTGTGGTCACCATGGGACGTAAGGCCGGACACCTGGCCTTAGGCATTGGTAAAGCGGCAGGGGCGACTCTGACGCTGATTCCTGAGGAATTCAAGGGGACCACACTCAAGCTTGGTCACTTAACCAACATTCTGGTGGGAGCCATGACCAAACGTCTGGTCCAAGGCCGCTCGGACGGCGTGGCCGTGTTAGCTGAAGGACTGTCGGAGTTTTTGGATCAGGACGACCTCACCCTCCTAGGCGGAGTTGAACGAGATGAACATGGCAATATCCGGCTGGCGGAACTGGATATCGGAAAGGTCCTGAAGGAAACCGTCACCCAAAAGCTGAAACACTCTGACATCAAGATCACCATCGTGTCCAAAAATATCGGCTATGAACTTCGTTGCGCCGACCCGATTCCGTTCGACATGGAATACACTCGGGACTTGGGGTATTGCGCCGCCCAATTTCTTCTGGATGGAGGAAATGGCGCCATGGTGTCCATCGTGAACGGACGCTTTACCCCCCTGCCGTTTACAGACATGGTGGACTCCGCCACAGGCCGCACCCGAGTGCGCATGGTCGATGTCGAATCGGAATCCTATAAAATTGCCCGTGCTTATATGGCCCGCTTAGAACCGGAAGATTTGGCACGCATGGAAACCGTTACACAGTACGCCGAAATTTTACACATGACTCCCGACCAATTCCGTAGTACCTTTGACACGATCGTCAATTCCTCCTAAACATTCACGGCATTTTCTTCCCACTGCCTCTTTTCGTATTGGCCACTCTCTCCTTAAAGGGCAGAGACTGGCACTCAAGCAAATTGTTGCCTAAACCACAGGCCGGCCATAGGAGACTGAACGCTTAGACAAAAAAAGAGGAAGGAGCCGATTCTGGGCAGAGAAAAGACCAAGGACGTGTGGTTATTGATGCGTTTCGTGTTTGTAGAGGGATTCCGACACATCCATCGAGAATCCCCCCTCATCTGTGAGCACCAACCCTCCATCCTGGTCCAGACTGAATCTCATTGAATCCAAGAGGGCCGTCACCGGCAATTGATACACAATAAGGGTCCCTGAGACAATCGACATGACCTTTGTGCGAAGGTCGGACTTCTTTTGCATGTTTCCGCTGAACATATCTTTGACAAACGTATAACCTTTCACCTTGACGATCCCGGCTTCATAGATCAGCACCTCTCCCACAAAAAACCGGGGCGAATCTTTTTCAAATAGTCGGCGATGGACGATTAACAATTTCTCTCCTTGGTTTAGCATGCGTTTCCTCCTTTAACTCGGCAAAAGGATAAGAGAGGAATTGTCCGCTTCCTCACCCTTGGGCTAAAAAACCCCTTTCTCTTATACCCATTGGTCAAAGTCGGGATGGGCAACCAGGGCACGCAGAATATCGCTTCTGGTAATCATGCCCACTAATAAGCCCACGACTTCAGACACAATCGGCAATGCGCCAATGTGTTCCTCCAACAACACTCTCGCCAGTGCGCGAAGCTCCGTTTCAGGGGACGCGACGAGGACCGGGCGACTGACCAGACTTCGAATAGAACCTCCGGCTTGTGTATGAGACGCGGTTTCTCCCGAAAGAACCGACTCCATGGTTCCCCGGAACAAATCGCGATCGGATAACATCCCGACCACGACGTCCTTTGCATCGAGAATAGGAATGTGTCGAAATCGCTTGGAATGCACCACAGCCCAGGCTTGGGAAAGTGAGGACGTCACAGAAAGCGTGACGACAGGAAAGGACATGATGTCCCTGGCAAAAATCTTTGCTCGGGAAGATTGCGTGAACGATTCAACTTGTTCATATAAGCGGGCCTGCAAGGGAGATGGTCCGGTATTCTTCTGAGAAACCGAAGGAAGGTTTTCGTGCCCGACCTTCACCCGGCCAGCGGGAGAGGCCTTCGAAATTTTCTCGACATGTCTCTGCCGGAACGAACCCGGCACATAGGGGACCCGCATGCCCCCCGGCTCAAATAAGGTGAACATTCCGACACTCCGTGCCCGATTGCCTGGATTCACACTCTATACTTGTACATGAGACATTGAGCATGCTTGTCGAATTCCCACCGTTTTGTGAGGCCCAAATTTTCGTCCTCAGCGCAGGCATGGCGACGGTCCCAGCAATCCTTCCGGCAACCGGGTTCGTGCATCGACACAAGCCTGATTCAGTTGTGCCTGGTTTAATCCTTGGGCATACCGAATGGCCACACCCTCCAAATGCGTGCCTTGAAAAGAGGCTTTTTCGAGATTCGCTCCCCGAAGATCGGCCCCGTACAACCTCGCCCCATCCAGTTTGGCCTCTTGCAGATTGGTACGGAACAGCACGGCAAATTCCAGATTGCTCTGTGAAAGATCCGCTTCAACCAGGTTCGCCCACGAGACATCGGCGCCTTCCAGATTTGCCCCGTGCAAATTCGCCTTCGCAAGATAGGCTTCATCCAATGTCGCCCGCAAGAGATGGCTATTCGCTAAATTCGCCCCAAGCAGGTCGGTATTCTGAAAACTTGCCCCGGCGCAATTGGCTCCTTCGAGATTGGCCTGAAACAGGACGGCCCTGTCCAAATTCGCTTCACGGAGATTGGCATGCGTCAGCACGGCCTCATTCAGATTGGCTAAACCCAAATCCGCACCGGACAAATCGGCCGAGCGAAGATCGGCTTCTTGCAAATTGCTTCGGTTTAAATCCGCATCCAAAAGTTTGACATTGACGAGTAAGGCCCGCTGAAAACTGGCTTCTCGGCCATCCACTCGAATAAGAGACGCCTCCGCCAAATTGGCCATTTCGAAATCCGCCCTGACCAGATAGGCCTCCTCCAAATCGGCGCCTCGTAATATACCCAGGCGGAAACGGGACTCTGCGAGATTCGCTTCTCGCAGATCGGCTCCTGTGAAATTGGCCTGGGTCAAATCGGCTTTTCGAAAATCCGCCAACCGTGCCCTAGCACCTGAGACTGTGGCTCCGCGCATATCCACCGAGTAGAAAGAAGCTTCGGTGAGGTTAGCTTTTTGAAAATTCACATGGACTAACTTGGCTGTGGTGAACACGGCACGCGTCAGATTGGCCCCTTGAAAGTTGGCCCCGCTCAAATCTTCTTCCCGAAAATCGACCCCGGACAGATCGGCCCCGCATAAATCGGCCTGCACCCCTTTGGGATCTTGATGGTCGGCGAGCCAACGGGCATGTGCGGCAAACATCCGGGTCAACGTCTCTTCCGGAACCTGTTTGCCGAGGAATGCCCCATGACAGTCAGGGGAGTTGCCTGTAAGGTCACCGGACACATCCAGATGCTCCCCATAGGCTCCGGAGGCCATCAGCCATCCGATGAATACGACCCCCATCAACCCTTCGATCCACGATCCTCCTGGTTTCATCGACCTCATATGCACATGGCCTGTCTTTCCTGTGTTCAACAATATCCCTCCTTTATGTTTATCATGTCGGGTCAAGTCCGCGCTTCCCCAGATGGTCCTCTATGAAGGCAGACAAAACATTCGGCATTCATGCGATTAAGGTTAATGCCGGACGACCAGCACGGAAGAAGGCGCATACGCGCTCACCCATTCCGAGACACTTCCCATGGTAAATCGTTCCACACCCGTCAGCCCTTTGGAACCCATGACCACCAATTGGGCATGACAGGCTGGAACCGACTCGACGATTTTCTCCCGTGGGTTCCCCTGAAGACGTTCTCCCACCACCTGAAACCCTTCCTTAAGAAACAATTCTCGATATTGCTCAAGGCATTCCTGAGCATGCTGCCGAAGAGGAGCCACCATGGCCTTCAACCGTGATTTCGGAAATAGCTTCTTAGACGCATCCGTCAGGATATCGGGCACAACCGACACCAGGTGAAGGGTCACCTCTTCAGGAGACAACCATTCTTTCACCTTGTTTGCCGCAAACTTGGATGGCTTGGACCCGTCCAGGGCGAGTAAGACCGAGACCGGTACATCGAGTGGACTTTTGACCGTCAGGACGGAGCTGGGCCCATGGGTCAGAATCGTCCTCGAAATACTTCCAAGCAGATATCCCGGGAGATCGTTCATTCCGCGTGATCCCACAACCACCAAGTCAGGCCGACTCCGCTCGGCATAGGTAATAATTGAATCAGCCACATGCCCTTTCACCAAGGCCGTCTTAATCGCCGCGAAGGGTTTGGTCGTGGCCTGGCTTAAGGCCACTTCGATTCGGTGCGCACAACCCGTCAAGACCTTCTGACCCGCTGCCTCCAGTTTTTGAGAAATATCTTTGGTTCCTGACTCATGCTTTCTGGGTCGCTTCACCCCACCCCCTCTTAAGATCCGTGGATCAACCGCATGCAACAGCACCAACTCGCTTACCGAATGGCGAAACAGCTTGCCTATGCACTCCAGGGCCCAGAGTGAAAACTCCGATTCATCAACCGCACACAGGATTCTCATTGGCTCGTCTCCTCCATCTCATTCCCACAGAACACTTCGCACAAGTCCACTCTTTATGACGACACATTCTTTCACTCGCAGGAATCCTGCCAAGTGGAAAAGCATTTGCCTGATATTTTTCTGGCCGGAAATTTGAAATTTACATGAAAAGAAAACCTCAAAACCGTTCACCCTATTTCCACATGCCCTTTTTTGGGACTATTTTCCTTCATCATGGTGTAGCTTTTTTCCGCTTTTCCCGGGAGCCCAAAAAACGTAATTGGGCACGAGCCAGCCTTTTGGATCGTCTACGTCTCACTCAAACCCTATTCTCAGGAAGAGAACATGGTCTGGCATTTTCTTTGCTGAGTCCTCATGCATTATCGTAAATATCTACGCTATGACAACCACATCACGAGGTCAACAACATGGGTGACGGTTTGTTTCAAAAAATTCTGATACCCGTCGATTTTGCTCCATCCTCACGGGAGGCGTTTCTGGTAGGTCTTCGTCTCGCACGAAGTTTTCAATCAGAGGTCATACTCCTTCATGTCATCGACACCAAATCCCTTAATGCCCTGAACGCTCTTGGGCTCGCGCTGCCCTCGGAGGAGAAAGTTCAAAAAAAACGATTACATCATCAGGCTCGTCTTCTGGCACGGGGCCTGCTGGCATTGCCTGAAGCCAAAGGGATAAAAATCACGCGTTTACTCAGCGAAGGGAACCCTTTTATAGAAATTGCCCGCATGACACGAACAGAACAGGTCGACCTTGTCGTCATGGGTAGTTATGGCGGGCAAACAGGGGATATTACCAGGATTTTTTTTGGCAGTACGGCAGAAAAAGTGGTTCGCACCGTGACATGTCCAGTGCTTTGCGTCCCGCATCCTTACCACAAACGACAGCCCTTCACCGATGTTGATGCGGTATCCAACCCGCTCAAAACGGACACGAAAAAGAAGCCCACCAAACCCTCATCCGTTTCAAGAAAAAGGAAATAATTGCCGACGACGACCCCAACTCTCTGCACCACCCAAACGCTTCCGGTTGACCGGGACGGCGGTTCCACTCCTAGCCGACTCTCCTGTCTCCTCTCCCTTTCGTCATTGATGCCCTATGGACGTCAAACAACGTCCCTCCCCACGATTCCCTCCATCCCCTCTTCTCCCTTTAACCTGAGGATTTCTTCTCCCTTATCCACACGCATGCCCGGCAGGGTCTGTCGCTCGCAGCGGGGTGGGCTCAAGCCCGCCACTCATCACAGCCCGTGGCTTGAAGCATTCGACCTTCTTACCCAAGACATCAATATGATGGCCCGCTCATTCAAGCAGGAAGGGAAGATACTTGGATTGAAGGTCATCGGTTCTTCTTGAGTTCGGTTCCATATCAAATCCGTCATTAACCACGTTGAGCATTTCTTGAGCAAAAACCGATGGACGACATCCCCCAAATACTGGTTACACTTGGCGCCATATTCCTATTGGGACTATTCACGGACCTGTTGGGACGCCGGACTTTTTTACCACGAGTCACACTCTTGCTCCTGGCCGGATTTGTCATTGGTCCCGCGGGGTTCAATGTGTTGCCGGACTTCAGGGAGGATTGGTTTCCGGTTGTCACCAATATCGCCTTGTCCATGGTGGGATTTTTGATCGGCCACCATTTGACGCTTCGATCTCTTAAAAAAAGGGAGAAACCGGTTCTCTGGATTTCTATTGGAGAAGTGGTCGGAGCAGCGGCAGCCATGTTCCTTGGTCTTCTCCTGATGGGGTTTCCTCCGGAAATCGCTCTTCTTCTTGCAGGCATTGCTCCTGCGAGCGACCCTGTGGCCACCATCGATGTGATCCGGGAGGTAAAAGGCCAGGGAGAATTTTCTCAAACACTGGAAAGTGTTGTGGGCATCGACGATGCCTGGGGGCTCATCGTATTCAGTTTTTTATTGGCCATGGCTCAGGCGCTATACGGAAAGGGAGAGGGATGGGACATTGTTCTCCTCGGCATTTGGGAAATTGGTGGAGCCTTACTGCTGGGACTCCTTTTGAGTATCCCTATGGCCTATTTAACGGGGCGACTTCAACCAGGAGAACCCACTCAAGTCGAAGCCTTGGGCATCGTCTTCTTATGCGGGGGAATGGCCGTATGGCTGCATGTGTCATTTATAGTAGCGGGAATGATGCTGGGGGCAACGGTGTCAAATTTGGCGACTCATCACCGACGCCCTTTTACGGCTATCGAAGGAATCGAGTGGCCCTTCATGGTCCTGTTTTTTATTTTGGCGGGAGCCTCACTGGAATTGGAATCCTTGCGAGCAGCCAGTGTGCTGGGTCTCGCCTATATTCTCTTGCGCCTGCTCGGGCTCGTGGGGGGAGCATGGGTAGGCGGTATCATCAGTGAGGTCCCACATGTCTGGAGAAGATGAATGGGGATGGCCCTTTGGCCTCAGGCCGGCGTTGCATTGGGCATGGCGCTTCTGGCCAGCCAACACCTACCCGAACTCAAGCAGGTCATTCTTCCCGTGACGATTGGATCAACCATCGTCTTCGAACTTATCGGACCTGTCATGACCCGGAAAGCCCTTATTAAAGTGGGCGAAGGTCACACGCACACGTCAATCGGGCCCTGACTATCAAACGAAAAATGCTTAGATTGGAAACATTGACTCATATGACCGCTAAGGAGTTGAATTGAAGAACATGCTGAGGGATCCTTCACCCACAGGACGAAACATAAGGCCGGATCCCTCTTGGAAGCACAATGGCTCAGGCCAGGCGCTGCTTCAGTAGAACCGGAAATTCAGGGAGTCAACGCATGGAGCATACCACCATCCCTTCAAATCTTGGCGCGGTCGTCTCCGTGCGCGGCAGCGTGGTGGATATCCGGTTCGATGACCATTTACCGCCTATCTACTCATTATTGCGCACAGGACAGGAGGGTCGAATCGCCATCGAGGTGTTAGCCCAACTCGATGCACATCGCGTGCGCGGCATTGCGCTGACGCCCACACAAGGCCTCGCGCGCGGCATGGTCGTTGAAGACACCGGCGGACCGCTGATGGCGCCTGTCGGGAAAGGCATTCTCTCCCGCATGTTCGACGTATTTGGAAATTCCATCGACCGGGAGCCGACACCAACAGAGATTCAATATCGTACCGTCCATCGAGCCCCGCCGGACTTATCCCGGCGCTCCACCAAATCCGAGATCTTCGAGACGGGCATCAAGATCATTGATGTGCTGTTACCGCTGGAGCGCGGAGGCAAGGCCGGTCTGTTTGGTGGAGCAGGCGTGGGCAAGACCGTCTTGCTCACCGAAATGATTCACAATATGATCGGACATCATCAGGGAGTCAGCATTTTTTGCGGGATCGGCGAACGCTGCCGTGAAGGAGAAGAACTCTACCGGGAAATGAAGGAAGCCGGTGTGCTGTCGAATATGGTGATGGTCTTCGGTCAGATGAACGAACCACCGGGCAGCCGGTTCCGTATAGGCCACGCGGCACTGACCATGGCGGAGTATTTCCGTGACGACGAGCATCGGGACGTCCTGCTGCTGATCGATAACATTTTTCGGTTCATCCAGGCGGGCTCGGAGGTTTCAGGGCTGATGGGACAGATGCCATCACGTCTGGGCTATCAACCCACGATGGGAACCGAATTGTCCCGGTTAGAGGAACGCATCGCCAACACCGACTCCGGAGCCATTACCTCGATTCAAGCCGTGTATGTGCCTGCAGACGATTTCACCGACCCAGCGGCCGTGCACACCTTCTCGCATCTTTCCGCATCCATTGTGCTTTCACGCAAACGGGCCAGTGAAGGGCTTTACCCGGCCATTGATCCTTTGCAGTCAAATTCAAAAATGGCCACGCCGGGCACGATTGATGAACGGCATTACCGCATTGCGCAGGACGTCAGGCGGACACTCGCGCAATATGCGGAACTCAAGGACATCATCGCGATGCTCGGCTTGGAACAACTGTCCCTGGCGGACCGGAAAGTCGTCGCTCGCGCCAGACGTCTTGAGCGGTTTCTCACCCAGCCGTTTTTCACGACGGAACAGTTCTCGGGCCTCAAAGGACAGCTCGTCAGCCGCAAGGACGCCCTGGACGGTTGTGAACGCATCCTTCGGGACGAGTTTAAGGATTGCCCGGAACATGCCCTTTACATGATTGGCAGAATTGAAGATGCCCAGAAACAGGCGACATCGGGCAAACCTCCTCTTCAGGAGGGACCGCAGGCCACACACAAACCCGCGGGCGACCCGACACTTAATGCGAAACACGAACGGTAAATCGAAGTCACCGTCCCATTCGCAACCGGAGGTCGGACATGCAGCCGAGGCTCATGACTCTGAAAATTCTTCTGCCGTTCAGGATTTTTTCCGAACAGAACGCAGTAACACGGATCGTTGCAGAGACCCGTCAGGGCGCGTTTGGTATTTTGCCTCAACGGCTGGACTGCGTAGCGGCGCTTGAGCCGGGAATTCTGATTTACGAAACCAATGGGGATGAAGAGCAATATGTGGCCCTCGACGAAGGAGTGCTGGTTAAAAATGGCCTGGAGGTGTTGGTCTCCGTCAGGAACGCCATTGCCGGAACCGACCTCCACCAATTGCGGAAAGCAGTGGAACGTGAATTTCTGACCCTGAACGAAGAGGAGCAGAGCCTCCGTTTCGTGATGACCAAGTTGGAAAGTAGCTTTGTGCGCCGCTTCGCGGATTTTCGCCATGACTGAGAACCCGGAAAAGCAGCCTCTCAGGGAAGAGACGCCCATGGCCCGGCAGGTCGGCACGAAAGCTGCGCGCAAACTCAAGGCGCAGCGTCACACGACGCGGACCATTTGGTTTGGATTGGGGATGATGGGGCTGATCGGTTGGTCGGTGGCCATTCCGACGCTACTGGGCGCATCGCTCGGTCTCTGGTTGGACAAACAGTATCCCGGACCCCACTCATGGACACTCACCCTGCTCTTTATCGGCCTGATCATCGGTTGCGTGAACGCGTGGCATTGGGTGACCAAGGAGGACCAGGAAATTCGTGCCGAACAGGAGAATCACCATGAATGAAATTTTTATGATGGTGCCTGCGCTGGTAATGGGCATGGGGCTCGGAGGGATGTTTTTTGGCGGCTTATGGTGGACGATTCGGAAAGGGCTATCGTCCACACAACCGGCATTTTGGTTCATCGGCAGCCTGCTGATACGAACCTGCCTGACCTTGGCCGGGTTCTATGTGGCCTCGGATGGCCATTGGGTGAAGCTGCTGGTATGCCTCCTCGGATTTACCATGGCACGTCCGATTGTAACCCGGCTCACCGGCTTAGCCGACAATTCAATCCGGCCGGAACAGGGGCCCAGCCATGCACCTTAGCCCGGACGACATCATTCTCTGGCAATACGGTTTCATCAAGCTGAATGCCACCATTGCGTTCACATGGGCTTTGATGTTTGTGTTGGTTGTTGGATCAACCGTCATGACACGAAATCTTTCCACGAGCCTGACACGGTCGCGGTGGCAGAATCTTCTGGAAATCGTGGTCACGGCTATTGAGAAACAAATTGAAGAGGTCGGCCTGAGTCAGCCACGGAAGCATCTCAGCTTTCTCGGAACAATCTTTCTGTTCATCGCTCTGGCCAGCCTCTGTACGATCATTCCCGGGTACGAGCCGCCGACAGGATCCCTCTCCACCACCGTGGCGCTTGCACTGTGCGTCTTTATCGCCGTCCCGCTTTTCGGGATTGAGGAGCAGGGAGTTGGGGAGTATCTCAAGTCTTATCTCAAGCCGACGGTCATCATGTTGCCATTTAACATTATCAGCGAATTCTCGCGCACGCTGGCCCTGGCCGTCCGCCTGTTCGGCAACATGATGAGCGGAGCCATGATTGTGGGCATTCTCCTGACCATCACGCCCTTTATCTTCCCGATCGTCATGAGCCTGCTCGGGCTGCTCACCGGGATGGTGCAGGCCTATATCTTCAGCATCCTGGCCACGGTCTATATCGCTGCCGCGACACGAACCCAGCAGCATGGAACGCTTTCGGATTCCGGAGCACAAGATTGACACACACGTCACCACACCAAAAGGAGACTCTTCTATGGACAGCATGACGCTCATCGCTATGGCATCGATTATCACAGCCGGCCTCACCACCGGTTTTGGCTGCATTGGACCCGCACTGGGGGAAGGAAGGGCGGTTTCATCCGCCTTGACTTCGCTGGCCCAACAGCCCGATGCCTCAAACACGATCACACGAACGCTGTTTGTCGGCCTCGCCATGATCGAGTCCACAGCTATTTACTGTTTCGTGGTCTCGATGATTCTGATCTTCGCCAATCCCTTTTGGAATCACGTTCTGGCCCAGGCCGCAGGAAAATGAACCGATGTTAATCGATTGGTTTACTGTTATCGCGCAGGCACTCAATTTTCTAATCCTCGTATGGCTACTGAAGCGTTTCCTGTACAAACCCATCCTCAATGCTCTGGACGCGAGGGAGAAACGGATCGCCGCCGAACTCGCAGACGCCGATGCCAGAAAAGCCGAAGCCCGACAGGAGCGCGACGCCTTCAAACGCAAAAACGAGGAGTTCGACCAGCAGCGTGCGGCACTGATGGCCAACGCGGTGAATACCGCCACAGCCGAACGTCAACAACTCATTGACCACGCGCGGAAGGAGTCGGACGTCCTGCGGACCCAGTGGCAGGAGGCGCTGAAGAGCGAGCATCAGCACCTCAGTGAAGAACTCACCCGCCGGACACGAGAGGAAGTTTTTGCCATCGCGCGTAAAACATTGGCGGACCTCGCCACAACGAATCTGGAAGAACAAATGGCCGACGCCTTTATCCGCCGCTTGCACCAACTGAATCCTGTGGAGAGAAAAGAGCTGGAAGCGGCATTCAAGGCGGCCTCTCCCCCCGCAATCGTGCGCACCACCTTCCGCCTGTCTGCCACGCAGCAGGCGGCAATTGAAGATGCGGTCAGGGATGTGCTCGCCATTCATACCCGCGTCCAGTTCGAGACAGCCCCGAATCTGATCAGCGGAATCGAACTCACGGCAAATGGACACAAGATTGCGTGGAGCATCGGGCATTATCTCGCATCGCTTCAGCAACACGTCGGCGACCTCCTGGACGTACGCCCAAAAGCGGCAACAAAAGCCGCAGTGCATCCCGAACACCATGCCAATGAATAACCCCTTTAAAAACCTGTACAGTCTCTTCGACACAACCTTTGCGGGTATGAGCCACGCACGCGAAGACTTTGCACCCGGCATGACAGCCCACGAGATAGGGAGAATCACCAACGTCTCCACCGGTATCGCCAGGGTGTCCGGACTGCCCGGCGTGGGGTTTGAGGAGGTGCTGAAATTTCCGGGTGATGTATATGGTATTGCCTTCAACGTCGACGAAGACGATATCGGCGTCGTGCTCCTTGGCGACTATTGGCAGTTACATGCGGGTGATGAAGTCGAACGGAGAGGACACGTCATGGACGTGCCGGTATCTGATGGATTAATCGGACGGGTCATCAACCCCTTAGGACGGCCTCTGGATGGCCGCGGGCCTGTGGTTTCCACCGAGCGTCTGGCTATCGAACGTCCGGCCCCGCCCATCATGAATCGTGCTCCCGTCACGGTGCCGCTACAAACCGGCATCAAGGTCATCGATGCACTGATTCCCATCGGGCGAGGTCAACGCGAGTTAATTCTTGGGGACCGGCAGACGGGCAAAACGGCCATTGCCGTCGACACCATTCTCAACCAGCGCGACCAGAATGTACTCTGCGTGTATTGCGCCATCGGCCAGCGCGCGTCCGGAGTGGCGAAAGTCGTGGCCACCCTCCGCGAACAAGGAGCGATGGAGTATACCGTCGTCGTCGTGACCGAAGGCAATGACCCACCGGGGCTCGCCTATATCGCCCCATATGCCGCAACCAGTATTGCAGAGCATTTCATGGAACAGGGTCGCGATGTGCTGATTGTCTATGACGACCTGACGCATCACGCCCGCGCCTATCGTGAGCTGTCCCTGCTTTTGCGTCGCCCACCCGGTCGAGAAGCCTTTCCCGGCGACATCTTCTACATCCACTCGCGCCTTCTGGAGCGCGCCACCCACCTCCGGGAAGAACTGGGTGGCGGGTCCCTGACTGCCCTGCCCATCATCGAAACCGAAGCACAAAATATTTCCGCCTACATTCCGACCAATTTAATTTCTATCACGGATGGGCAGATCTATCTCTCACCTTCCCTGTTCGAATTAGGGGTGCTCCCTGCCGTCGATGTCAGTCGATCTGTTTCCCGTGTTGGAGGCAAGGCCCAACGGACGGCCTACCGGTCCGTCGCAGGAAATCTCAAGCTGGCCTATGCACAATTTGAGGAGCTGGAAACCTTCGCCAGATTCGGTGCCCGGCTTGATGAGGACACCAGAAAGATTATCGAGCACGGACGGCGGATCCGCGCCATCCTCAAACAGCCTGAATTCACCCCGATGTCCGTGCCCGCTCAAATCACCTTGCTATTGGCGTTGACCGATAAATTGTTCGATCCTGTGCCGCTTGCCCAGATGACGGAGGCCGAACAGGCTTTACACAAGGCATCCCTCGACATCCCGTTTGACTTGTGCAAACGACTGGAAGGCATAGATAAATTGAAGGCCGAAGATCGTGAAGCAATTATTCGGATCGCCCGTCAAGCACTGGCATGCTTTCAACCCACGCCGGAACTCAAGGAGAAGACATGAGCGATACCATGGTCAGTTTGCGGCGACAGATCGACGGAGCGGGTGATCTCCAATCCGTTGTCCGCACGATGAAGGCCTTGGCTGCCTCGAGCATCGGACAATACGAGCAATCGGTGAGCGCATTAGCCGACTATGCCCGCACGGTGGAACTGGGTTTAAGCGTCTGTTTTAGGGAAACCCCGCCGGCGGGCTTTTTGGGAGAACAGAAGAAGATACAAAAGACAGGTGCGATCGGCGCAGTCGTGTTCGGTTCAGACCAGGGACTGGTCGGCCAGTTTAATGAGGTGATTGCCGATTATGCGGTCAAGACCTTGGCCGCTCGGTCTGGACGTCATACGGTATGGGCGGTGGGCGAGCGCGTGCAGTCGCGCCTGGCAGACGCAGGTCTCCTACTAAGAGGATTCTTTCCGGTCCCGAACTCCATCAAAGCCATTACGCCACTTGTCGGAAAGATTCTCCTGGAAAGCGAAGCCGCTCATAGCCGGGGAACGATCCACGAACTCCAACTCTTTTACAACCGCCCCACCTCCAGAGCAGTCTATGCACCGGTCAATCAGCGCCTGCTGCCACTGGACGAAACCTGGCAAAGCGAGTTGGCCATACTCCCGTGGCCAACGAAAAACCTCCCAGAGGTTATCGACAGTGGCGGGACCACGCTGCTGGCGCTCATTCATGAATATCTGTTTATCTCTCTCTTCCGAGCATGCGCCGAATCTCTGGCCAGCGAAAACGCCAGCCGACTGACCGCCATGCAACGCGCCGAGAAAAACATCGACGAGCTTCTGGAGGACCTCAATCGGCACTTTCACCAGTTGCGCCAACGTGGCATCGACGAGGAACTCTTTGACGTCATCTCCGGCTTTGAGGCCCTGGCCGACACACCAGCCACCAGGGATTACCAGGCAAATGACCCACACATCGAACCATGAAAGAAGAACAACCATGAACATTCAGACCAAAGGACTCCGCATAGCTGAAGGCACAACAGTCGACCTCAGCAAAAGGCCAACCAGGGTAAAGGATATCTATAGTTCGAAAAAACAATACAAACAGGCTCTCAAAAAACATATTGAAGAACTCAGCGACCTGCAACGACTCCTCTATGCGTCGAACCGTTATGCCTTGCTGCTAATTTTTCAGGCTATGGACGCCGCAGGCAAGGACGGCGCAATCCGGCACGTCATGTCCGGAGTGAATCCACAAGGGTGCCAGGTGTTCAGCTTCAAGCATCCCAGCGCTGAAGAATTGGACCATGATTTTCTGTGGCGCACCACGCAATCTCTGCCTGAACGCGGACGCATCGGTATCTTCAATCGTTCCTATTACGAGGAGGTTCTCATCGTGCGAGTGCATCCGGAGATTTTGTTGAGCCAGGGGTTGCCGGACGAATTGCTTGACGAAAAAAATCTTTGGCAAGACCGGTATCGATCCATCATCGACCTGGAGAGCCATCTCTACCGCAATGGCACGCGAATCATAAAATTTTTCCTTCATCTTTCAGAGGAAGAGCAGCGAAACCGGTTCCTTCAACGAATGGATGAACCGGAAAAGAACTGGAAATTCAGCCTGGCCGATATTAAGGAACGAAAGTACTGGAAAGAGTACATGCAGGCCTATGAGGCCTGTTTAAGCGCCACAAGCACAGAGACGGCGCCCTGGTATGTCGTGCCTGCCGATGACAAAAAGAACGCCAGGCTTATCATTTCACATGTGATCGTCGAAACATTGAAGAGTCTCAACATGAGTTACCCGACCATAACCAAGGCGCGCCAGAAAGAATTGCAGTCAATCCGTAAACGCCTGGCGAAGTAACATTTGAATTTCCAGCATAGAGGGCCCAAGAGAGATTTTCAGCTTTTTATAAACCCTTCAGCCGTGAGTCCCTGCGTATAAGGGATACTCGATTCATGCCGATACGACATAGGGAACGTCACCGAACTGACCGCATCGGATGGCTCCGGGCAGCGGTCCTGGGCGCCAACGACGGGATCGTGTCGACAGCCAGCCTGTTACTCGGAGTTTCGTCGGCAAATGCCACGCACAGTGATGTCTTGATCGCGGGAGTGGCCGGCCTGGTCGCCGGAGCCATGTCAATGGCGGCCGGGGAGTATGTGTCGGTCCAATCACAGGCAGATACCGAAGAGGCCGACCTTGCTCTTGAGCACACGGAACTCCTCTCGGACCCTTCAGGTGAGCACAAGGAACTCGCCGCGCTCTATGTTGGGCGGGGTCTTGAACCAGCACTCGCCAAGCAGGTCGCCACACAACTCATGGCCCATGACGCCATCGGGGCGCATGCACGCGACGAATTGGGCATTTCCGAAAACCTGAGTGCGCGTCCGATTCAGGCCGCCCTGGCATCTGCCGGAAGCTTTGCCATCGGAGCCGCCTTACCTCTGGCGATCGCGACGATCGTCCCCAAGGCTGTCTTGATTCCCGTCGTTTCCGGGACCTCACTGGTGTTTCTGGCGGGGTTAGGAGGATTAGCCGCTCACGCGGGCGGTGCGTCGGTGATGACGGGAGCCCTACGCGTCACATTTTGGGGTGCACTGGCCATGGCACTGACCGCAGGAGTCGGAACATTCTTCGGTTCAACGGGGTAAATGAGAGCAAGCGAACCCAAGCTGGCAGGCCTTCACTGACTTCGCAAGGGTTCCGGACTCTGGATAGGGAGACCATTTACAGAATACTCCGGAACAGGGCATCATGACGGATTCAGACGCAGGATCACACCGCCAGATTTTGCAACGCATTGCCCATCGGGCGACCAAGATCCCTACCGGAAAGAAGAATTCAAGTTTCTTGCCGCCTATTGTACCCCGAAGGAACCCGATGCCGAGAAAGTCGAGCGCCTGGTACGGAAATCAGCCGCTGCATTGCTGCTGGAATCCAAGGTGGGACAACGGTTTGAGGCCGTGTTCACAGGTGCCTCCAAGAAAAGAACATGGGTGAGACTTCTACCACTGACAGTCGAGTAAAAACTGGTATACGGTTTTAATGGCCTCGATGTGGGTGAGCAATTGCAAGTCGACCTTATCGTCACGAACGTGGAACGGGGATACATCGATTTCGCCAAGGCTGGACCATAACGGTTTCGCCTCCATCCGCACCACTCTGCTGCACCTGGGAGAATTCCCTCTTCGGTTCTCGATCACCAGCAACCTTCTTGTTATAGTGAGGCCGGTATGCAGCCGATGATATCCACGTTTTCACCGGCCCAACAAATCCGCCTTTCTTAGCCTTGAGCGTTGTACGCTATCCATGAGCCGTCTTGGAGAAATTCGCCGGATTCTCTGGTGGATTCTCATTTTAAATTTACTGGTCGCCGCCGCAAAGTGGGGCTATGGCGTCATGACGTATTCATTAGGTCTGCAGGCCGACGGCCTCCATTCCACCTTTGATGGCCTCTCGAATGTGATTGGATTGATTGGACTGTGGCTGGCGACGGCTCCTCCTGATGCCAATCATCCTTATGGTCATAAAAAATTTGAGACCCTGACAGCCGGAAGTATTGGCGGTTTTCTGGTCATGACCTGTCTCTATCTCCTGTGGAAAGCCTATCAGTCATGGACCTTGGACCTGCACCCTCAGGTAACCGGGATCAGTTTTTTCATCATGATCGGAACCATGGGGATCAATATCTTCATCGCGCAATGGGAACGGCGGAAAGGCACTGAACTCAGAAGCGATATCCTCACAGCGGACTCCTATCACACAGCGAGTGATGTCCTGACATCATCTTCCGTCCTGGCAGGACTCCTGGCTGTGCAAGCCGGATATGCCTTCGTTGATCCTTTGGTGGCGGTCCTGATTGCCGGCGTGATTGCCTGGACAGCATCCCTCGTGCTCAAAGACGTCCTGTCTTCCCTAACAGACGCGGTTCGATTGGACCCTGGGGAAGTTCACACGGCTGTGATGTCGATAGCCGGCGTCCTGCATTGTCACGATATCAGAACACGCGGGCTGAACCACCATGTCTTCATGGATCTCTCGGTTCACGTTGATCCAACCCTATCAGTCGAAAAAGCTCATGGGCTCGCGACCCGGATTGAGGAGCATCTCATTGATCATTTTGAATCGCTGGAAGACGTGGTCGTCCATATCGAACCGGAAGGACACGAACGGGGATGATGGGAACCCTGAGGGGCAAATTATGCGGACGGAGAAGTCAAAGGTCAGGAGAAAAGGGAAAAGTCGCATTCAACAGATTCAATCTTCGCCTCCTCTTCAACCTACGCCTCACCCCTGAGGTCTTCAAAATACATGGGCAGGGAAACAATAAAGGTTGTCCCCTGCCCTGGCACACTCGTCACACGGATGGCACCTTGATGTTCCTGGAGAATGCCATGAACCACGGTGAGTCCTAAGCCGGTCCCCTCCCCCACGGCCTTGGTAGAAAAAAACGGATCAAAAATCTTGGCGAGTTGCTCCTGAGGAATTCCACTCCCGGTATCCTGCACAGTCAGTTCAACCGTGTCATCGGTCGGGTGAAGAGCCAGGCTCAGAGTGCCTCCATCGCCCATCGCCTGGCAGGCATTCAAAATTAGATTTAACAATACCTGATTCATGTGATCCGGATCCGCCAAGACTTTTGGCAAGTGAGGGCTCACGGTTTTTTTCACCTGAATATGCTGTTTACCCAATCGCTCCTGCAGCACATCCAGAACATCGATCATCACGGCCTCTAAGTTCACAGCCTGCCGAACAGCCGGACGTTTTCGGGCAAAGCTTAATAACTGATTCATAATTTTGGTAATGCGTTCCACCTGGGTCACAATGGTTTCCAACCCCTTCCTGGTGCGCTCATCCTGAGCTTTACGCATTAACAATTCCGCTCTCCCCAAAATCACATTCATGGGTGTCCCGATTTCGTGGGCCATGCCCGACGCCAACGTGCCTAATTCGGCCAATCGTTCCGTTTTTCGCAACTGATCCTCCAACGCACGTTGTTGAGTAATATCCACCACGTACCCTTCAATCCCGACAACCTCGCCTGCTTCTGAAAAGATCCCACACCCCTGTTCCCACACCCATTTGACGGATCCCTCCACTGTTCGAATCCGATAGCTGGACTGAAACGGCTTACGGTCCTTGAGTGCCTCCTGCACCTCCTGCCAGACCCGCTCGCGATCTTCTTGAAACATCACATCCCGGCCATACGACACCTCTCGAGACTGGACAAATTTTTCAGGTGGATATCCTGTCAGATCCTGACAACTCGGGCTGATGAACTCCAAGGTCCAATCCCGGTCATTTTCGCAGCGATAGACCATGCCCGGCAGATTCTTCAGAAGGGTCGATAAGGTTCGTTGGGCCTCCTGCAATTCCTGTTCGGTCGCCACCCGTTCCGTCAAATCCATGATAATGGCGAGGAAGACCCGACGACCCTCCGCCTGTAAATATTGAAGATGGACTTCAACCGGATACGTCGTGCGATCTTTTCTTCGATGGGATGTCCGGAAATTCACTTGTTCCCGTTGACCGGTCTGGAGAAGTCCCAACAACTCCAGAAACTGATTGTTCGAAAGATCCGGTTTCAAATCCAGCGGTGTCATCGTGCACAATTCTTCCATGGTGTATCCGATATTTTCCCTCGCGCCTTTGTTGACTTGACTAAATCGCAGAGTCGTGGCATCAAACACATAAATTTCATTGACTGACTCCTCAAGAATTCTCCCCAGGTAAGACAACCGCTCTTCATGTTGCTTTCGCTGGGAAATATCCCGAAGAATCACCGTCAACCATCGCTTCCCCCCACGTTCGGCTTGAGAAATCGAGGCTTCCAAAGGAAAGGTCTCACCATTCCCTCGCAGTCCGGAAATTTCCATGTTGGCCCCCATCCGTCTGGACGTTGCTCCGGTTTCAGCAAACCGGCGGATGTGTTCACGATGGGCGGACCGGAGCGGAAGCGGAATAAAGCGGTCGAGGGTATTCCCCAGTGCCTCTTGCGCCGAACACTGAAAAATCTCTTCAGCGGCGGCATTAAAGATGACAATCCGTTGATTGTCATCGATGATGATAATGGCATCCATGGCCGAATGGATGATCCCTGCCAGTTGCTGCTCAATTGCCTCTAACCCGTCCCTGGCTTCCTGATGCATCGCCTGGACGGCTCGCAGTTCTGCCAATTCCTGACGGAGTGCAAATACTTCCTGATGAAGATCTGGCGGTCGTGAATCGTGACTCATCGATTAACCGGGAGGATGTTTCTGAAAAACAGAAGACTAAGGTTCAATGCATGAATGAATGAGACAAAGACCAATGAAATATCGCTTGCCGGGCCAAATCCGGAAAAAGAGGGAGCACTCCGTGAACAACAGGAGGGAGCGCACCATGACTCAGCGTGATCATTCGGGCTCTTGGTGCCTTCATACCACGTCCTCCATTTCAGCCAGCTTGCGATATAACGTCTTTCGATCAATGCCGAGCACATGCGCCGTTTGATATTTATTCCCACCCATTTTTTCCAGCACCCGCCGGATGTAAGACTTTTCTAATTGCTCAAGGGGAAGTAACCGCTCCGCGGCATCACCGATCAACTGTCCATCTCCTTGGATGTTCCGAATATTGGAGGGAAGATCATCCAAACAAATCTTTTTCCCTTGCGTCAGGGTCGCCGCACGCTCGAGGATGTTTTCTAACTCTCTCACATTACCCGGCCACTGATAATCCATCAGCCGGGCCATGGCCGGCTCTTCGACACTTTCAATATGTTTTTGCTGCGCAGTGACACTTTTTTGAAGCAACCCCTGAACCAGAACAGGGAGATCCTCTTTGCGATCCCGAAGAGGCGGTAAATGCAGTTCAATCACATTCAGCCGGTAATACAAATCCTCCCGAAACCGCTTGGCCTTCACCTCCTCACGTAAATGCACGTTGGTGGCGACCACCAACCGGACATTGATTGAGGTGGAGCGCGTGGCCCCTACCCGCCGGATTTCCCGCTCTTGGACAGCACGAAGCAACTTGGCTTGAAGCATCATGGGCATTTCACTGATTTCATCCAAAAACAACGTGCCATCGTGAGCCTCTTCAAATAAACCGGGTTTATCCGTCTTCGCATCCGTAAAGGCGCCCCGCACATGGCCAAAAAGTTCGCTTTCCAACAACAGCTCAGGAATGGCCGCACAGTTCACCGGAACAAAAGGCGCGGCCTTACGCTGGCTATTAAAATGAATGGCTTTGGCCACAAGCTCTTTTCCAGTCCCACTTTCTCCCGTGATTAAAATATTCGTCTGTGAATCGGCCACTCGTCGGATCAGATCAAAAATTTCTTTCATCGGTTTGCTTTTCCCCAGAATCTGGTCAAAGGAAAATTCCCGGCTGACCTGTTGCCGTAATTGCTTGACCTCCTGGCGAAGCAGCGCCTCTCGCATGGCTTTCGCCACCGTCACCGTTAATTCATTGCTCTTGATGGGCTTGGTGAGATAGTCGAACGCGCCTTGCTTCATCGCATCAACGGCCGACTCAACGGTGCCGAATGCCGTCATCATGATGAGATTCGACTCCGGATGCTTTCGAAGGACATGATCCAATAATCCCAGCCCGTCCATGCCTTTCATCCGTAAATCCGTCACGACCACGGGAAATTTCTCCGTTTCCATCCGGATAAGCGCGTCGTGACCATCTGACGCCACCATAACCCGATAGTGCTCCTCCTCAAGAATATCCCGCAGTAATTGCCGCATTTCGGGTTCATCATCGACGACTAAGACAGATGGAGAATCATTGATCATTGCCATATTCCTTGTTTAACTCAGTAGCCTGAGACCACGATTTATCAAAAAAAAACCGCTTGAGCTCACCCCGGTTAAGATACCCTTCCCTTCGGTGACTCCCTTATCACGTCCCGGCTTAGCCACGAGAGACAACCTAAATATTCCAAAACTGTAGACTTTTTCACCAATCAGAAATATCTCAACTGTAGCAATTTGCATCACCTGGTCCAACTCAAATCCTGGTAGATCGCCACATCAGTCAATCAGGGATGACCCTCTCCCTACCCCCCAACCATGCCTTGTCACGAAGAGGGAGAGCCTATTCACGTGATTGTTCGTCACCGCGATTCCCGGTTTTTGGTATCAGACCGTACCCTGGAAAATCAGGGAAAAGCGCACCTCTCTGAAGATTAGGTTGAAACATAATGGCATTCCTCTTGCTGTCACTTAAATGGGTTAAGGCAAAGAGAACAACATTGAAAAGGGAGATCCCATGAGAATTGTGGTTCCAGTTGATGGTTCATCCTGTTCCACCTCTTCTGTTCATGCCCTTGCACATTTTACGCCGCCTGAAGAATTGACCCTGGTTCATGCTCTCCACCTACCAGATTTCAACTATCCGATGATTACGCCGGATCTTCGAACCGAGGCCCAGGAAGAAATCAAAGACCAATTGAGAAAAGAAGGGGAGGGAATTCTCGATGAGGCGCAGAAACACCTTCCTGCCGATTTCGCTCATATACAGAGGGTCCATCAAATTGGACATCCGGTCGACGTGATTGTGGAAACGGTACGATCCGCACAATCCAACCTGATCGTGTTGGGAGCCAGGGGTCTTGGCCCAGTCAAAGAACTGATTCTGGGGAGCGTGTCTCATCGGGTCCTGATGCATGCGCCGTGTTCAACCATGATCGTCAAAACCCCCATGACTCAGTTAAAAAAGATTCTTCTCCCCATTGAGGGTCCGGAAGACGCAAAGGCGGCGTTACAGTTTTTAGCCCTCCAACCTTTTCGACAACCGGTTGAGGTCGAGGTGTTTGCCGTCTGGCCACAACCCCAATTGTCATGGCCCGCCACAGTCGGACAATCGGACCGACTGGAAGCTCAAGCCATAGAAGAGGCCCAGGAACGCATGAAAGCCATCACTGACCGGCTCACCCGGATGAACTTCGCCTGCCAAGCGCATGTCGGGATCGGCGATCCCGCCTATGCCATCCTCGAACAACGTCACGCCTCCCAATCCGACCTGATCATGATGGGCATGCATGGCCGGGGAGGATTCTCCCGGTTTTTGATGGGGAGCGTTTCACATTCCGTAATACACCAGACCCCATGCCCCGTCCTGATTGTCCGGTAAGCTTTCAGGAACGGGAGAATCGGATTCCTTTTTCCTGTTGATGACATCTGCCACAGACCTGGTCGCTTTGAATGTGGCGCTTTGCCACGAAGGATGGAGAGCAACGAGTTTTTCCAAGGCTTTTTCATTAAATTTCAGTCCCCCTTCCCTCTCAACTGTTGGCATACCCATTGCTGTGTACACATGTAGGTATGCTCCATATATTTCTTCCAGGGTACAAAAAGGAGGTTATGAGATGAGTGCCATTACACGTTGGGATCCGTTTCGAGAATTGGATGAGTTGCAGGGTCGGCTTTCAACTTTGTTCGGCCGATCACCGGTCAGAAAAGAAGGGGAACGTCAAGAAGCGTTGCGCGTTGCCGAATGGGCTCCCCTGGTAGACATCACCGAAGACCCCAAAGAATATTTGGTCAAGGCCGAACTCCCGGAGGTCAAAAAGGATGAAATTAAAATCAGTGTACAGAACGATGTGTTAGTCATTTCCGGTGAACGAAAGTATGAGAAGGAAGAGAAGGATAAAAAGTACCACCGGATCGAGCGAGCCTATGGGAGTTTTTCGCGGAGTTTCACCATCCCCGAAGATGCCGATCCCGAGAAAGTGTCGGCTGAATTCAAGGATGGGGTGTTGCATGTCCATTTACCGAAAAGCGATCGGGCAAAACCGAAAAGTATAGCTGTAAAAGTTTCATGATGAGGAAGCGGGTTCCCCCTTCTGAATTGAAAGGGGAACCCGGAAGCTTACTCTTGACAAGACGATCACGAGCAACCAGTCGAGTGAGACAAGTCAATTCAAGGCAAGGGGGATAATCCACATATGCCCAACTTCTCAACATGCCTATTTCGCAGGGCTTGGATTCTATCCATTGGAGTCTATCTCCTGGCAGGGATGTCCTCGCCCAGCGCGCAGCTCGTCCAAGAAGTGATCGTGACCATTGAGGGATACACGTTTCAAACCACCCAGATGCCTCTTCAACTGGACACAGAGACCATTATCTATATCGCAAACAAAGATACGGTACGCCATGATTTTGGATCAGACATGTTCCTCAATACTCTGACTCATGTCGATAGCCATGGCGTCGTAACCTATGGAAAGGGCGTGGAAGGCGTCCTTCTTGAGCCCGGCCAGGAAGCCTCAATCCGCTTGATGCTGAACCACTCGGGGAGATTCCAATTTCAATGTTCGATTCATAAGGAAATGAAAGGGGAAATTCTTCTCCTGACCGTGGACGCTGTGTAATCGGCAACCTCTGAATTCTCTAAGGGTTGTGGTCGGGTGCCCGAGCTATTAGAATTTCTGAGAGTGCTCTATGGCTTTCACTCTAAGGCGAAAGGCTAATACCGTTATGGTCAAGATCGTCACCCATATCCTGCTTCCTACCGATTTTTCACCAAGCTCCACTCCTGCCTTTCGTTACGCGGTGGAGTGGGCAAAAGTCTTTGAAGCACAACTGACCATTCTTCATGTCCATTCCCTGCAACCGGGGCTGGATATCGACGCCGGAGTCGCCCAACAATTCCTGGATGAACAACGCAAGGTGGCGCGGGAAGAGTTGGACACACTCGTAGCTGAGGCCCGGCAACAAGTTCCGAAAGCATCCATGGAACTGCTGGCAGGCCTCCCCTCTGAATGCATTTGCGAGGTCGCACGGGAAAAAAAATGCGATTTAATCATGATGGGAACCCACGGGTGGACGGGATTCAATCGAGTCTTATTCGGCAGCGTCGCGGAACGGGTGATTCAACGGGCCCCATGTCCGGTTCTGTCCATTCCCCACCGGGAATCAGAGGATATCTCCGCGATGCATGCCTTGCAAATCCTCCCGCGTCAAATCGTTCTGCCATTAGAATTCTCCGATTGCTCCATGGATGCCTATGAATACGCGGTCCAAATCGCCAAATGGTTTGATGTGCCTCTGACCCTGGTCCACGCCATCGAACCATTGTCTTACAGCTTGGACTTTACCCTGACGCATCCGCTTCAAGAAAAAACCAATCGGGATAAAGTCGAAAAGCGATTGGCTGACCTCACCGCTGTCCTGTCGGAACAGGGTCTATCCGCCCAATATGAGTTACTTGATAAGCCAACCGTTGATGGCATTCTGGAAACCAGTGCCATTCAGCAGGCCGATCTTATCGTCATGGGAACTCATGGCCGAAAGGGACTGACCCGCATGATCCTGGGGAGCACCGCCTATAAATTACTCGAACAAAGCCCCTACCCTGTCCTGACGATTAAAAGTCCAAAATTCGAAGGAGGACATCATCCATCGCTCGCCAATGACACGACCACATCCTCTCCAGCATAAACTCTAAGCGTGTGCCGATGGCAGACAATCACCCTCACCCTGTAGTCGGATCGGAAGAAGGCCTTCACAGTCTGTTAACCCGATTGGAGCATCAATCGCTCCAACCGGACTTTCAGCTACAGCGACAACTGGCCTTAAGCCACGCCCTACAGCCCTATTTCCATCCACTCATGGTTCCGCCCTTGGCTCCCTTGCCGGAAGAAGAGGATCTAGCCAGGTGGTTCGTCTATGCCGATTATTTGCCGACTGACGGACATGCTTCTCTCATCGAGCAAGTGCGAGACCTGGTAACGGAACATGTCCCGGAAGAGGAACGGGTCTGGCTGGATTCCTTGCGACATTCCTATATGGATCTGCTCGAGGTGCAAGCGCTGGATCAGGGGAAGCAGGCGACTCAAACCCGTCTGCAATCGTTGGGAGACCAACAGATATTTGATGTTTTCCCCCACACGCGACCGGTTCCCTACAAAGTTGGACAGGTCCTGCTCACCCGGCTCCTTCGGGGATTGGCCGACATACGCCTGCCTGGTCCCCCGCTCATCCTTTCCTCCAGCATGGGCAAAGCAGTCTTTGAATTGACCAATGAGATGCGACGGGACATCGAGATTGGCACGGGCAATTTTGCCCTTTCCGAATGGGCAGAATTCGCCAAGAGCTTCGGATATATGATGATGTGGAGTGTCGCCAAGGTGCGCCGAGGAGCCTGGACGGTCGTTGACTCACAGATTGATTATCAGAATTCCGAAGGCGAAATTTTTCTCTATGCCATCGCCTTATATGAACACCATGACTTCCGTGCAATGGCTGACGGACTTCGTGAGCTTGATCAATTCACTCCCGGGCAGGAGCACGCCGGCAAGCCCGCGTCAACGGCTTCAACAACCGATACCTTCACGTGGGTATGGCTCCCACCACGGGACCCATCAGGTGCCGGAGCATGCCCCGTCGCCCGCCTCACCTTGACACCCACTCAACTATTTGTCGAAACCGATTCTGCAGACCGGCTGGATACCGTCAAGCACCAACTGGCCGCAACCTTTGGTTTCTCATTGCACTTCCAGGGGGAGACCACCGTTCCCCCTCAACATCGAACTCCTGAAGTGGATCTCTTATCAGACAGCTACATCGCTCCCCCCACCATTGTCCCCAAGGAAGAAGAGCAACAGATCCTCGCAACGTGGCTTGAGACCGTCTATTTGGAATGGGCAGAAAGGCCTTCGCCGCTTCTAAAAGGACAAAGCCCTCGGCATTTCTGCTCTGCGCAACAGGACACAAATGAGGTTGCAGCCATCATTGACCAAATGGAACAACATGATCTGGGTCTGCGACGCACAGGCCAATCCGCCTATGATTACAACATTCTCCGGGGTCACATTGGTCTGTAAGTTATAAGGCAACCATGGCCACCGAATCTTTTGCACCTTCTCCGCCAGGACTCTTACACCGGCAGGATTTTTCTCATCTGATTCGCATTCTCCAGAAGCTTGGCTATCGGATCCTTGGGCCGGTCCTCTCCAACGGCGCGATTCAATGGGGCGAAATTACCCGGGGAGAAGACCTCCCGATCGGGTGGAAGGACCAGCAACGTCCAGGAAGCTATCGACTGGAACCAGACTCCAATCCCCGGTATTTTAATATCGTTCACGGCCCACAATCTCTCAAGCCACTGGTGTTTACTCCACGAGAAACCCTGTTAGTCTTGGATCGCAACGGAAAAACATTTTCAGTCAAAGAAACCGTTCCTGAGATACCACGAACCGCCGTGCTGGGAGTACGAGCGTGCGATCTTGCAGGACTCGGCATTCAAGATCAGATTCTCCTGAATGGCTCCTATCCTGATCCCTACTACCAACGTAGACGGAACAATCTCCTCCTCATCGCGGTCAACTGCACGAGGGCGCTGGAGACGTGCTTTTGTGCATCAATGGGGACCGGACCAAAAGCCCAGGAAGGGTACGATCTCAGTCTGACCGAAGCCGATGAAGACTTTCTGATTCAAGCCGGAAGCCCCACAGGACTGGAAGTATTGGAACACCTTGCGTGCGATGTGGCGTCTGAAGCGCGGATTCAGCAGGACGATGAACGGATAGCCGCCTGCGCCGCCAGCCAGACGAGGACCCTTCCTCATGCTTCGTTACCACATGGCTTGTATGAGGCTCACGATCACGCCAGATGGGAGGAGGTCGCTGCACGATGCCTGGCCTGCACCAACTGTACGATGGTTTGCCCAACCTGTTTTTGTCATGGGGTGGAAGAAACTCCAACGCTTGACCACCAACAATCGGAACATGCTCGAGTGTGGGATTCATGTTTCACGTCGGATCACGGCTACATCCACGGGAAAAATTTCCGGCCCACCACCAAAGACCGCTATCGCATGTGGCTGACTCACAAATTAGGGTCATGGATCGACCAATTCGGCATGTCGGGATGCGTCGGTTGTGGACGCTGCATCACCTGGTGTCCGGTGGGCATTGACCTCACCGAGGAAGTCCACCTCCTCTGCCAGCCACCCGAATAAGCCAAACGGCAGTGAATCCTGGCAGAGGTCCGTGCAATCGACCTCCCCCGGCTACTTATGCGCGATGGGTTTCTCTGTAAACAGATAGTCCTTCAAATGCTTCGAAAATGAAGGATCCTTCCGTCGAATCCATTCAAGCACCATAGACGCATGCTCCTTCTCCTCATCTCGATTGTGCTCAAGAATCGCCTTGAGTTCCTCATCCTTGCATGCATCGGCACGCTGGTTGTACCAATCAACCGCCTCCAGCTCTTCCATCAATGAGACAATAGCTCTGTGCATGTCACGCGTGTCATCGGATAACTCCTCAATAGGCTCGTGATACCCAACGCTAGCCATAGGCTTCTCCTCTCTAAATTGAAGTTAATGGATGATGGGAATACAAATCTCTCCCCAACCAGACACCCGAATTGAGTTCCTGTTTTTTGGCTACATGAGGTGGACTCTCACAGAGACTGTTGAAACCGCCATTTACTCATGGGTTTACCCAGGAACGTGGCTCCGAATCGTTGTCGAATGGCCTAAACCATCGCGTTCCCCGATTGTAGCAAGGTTGGTCCGTTTATTGTTTTCTCAGGTCTCCGCGAAAGCGTTGTCGATGACAAACAGCCAGGATCCATCCGGTTGTTGCCGGACGACTTCGGTTGTGCGGGACGAAAGTTCGAATGGTTTGCCCTCCGGACCAATCGCGGAAAGGCGCCATTTGGCTTGTAACAACGCAAGATCACCTGACCGAATGCACGAGAGCGTGTCAATCTCCATGCTACCTTTCAGATTGAGAAAGCCCATCAGCGCTTCCCGAATGTTAGAACTGCCTGCCACACGCTGCCCGGGCTGAGGAATCAACACAGCATCCGGTTCATACAGGGCAACCAAATCTTCAAGGTTCCCGGAGTTATAGGCTTCGGCAAATGCGGCATGCATACTTTCCGGATCAAGTTTTTTCATAGAATATCCTTTCCCATACTTTCACATGAATCATAACTCTTCGCGGAACATACGATTAATCCCACTCCACCGGCAACAGTGAATACAGAGTGCATCCCTCATGGGAGAATGGGATCCCCATCCATCCCTCTCGAACATATGGTATTCACACAAAAAATGTCGAATGGCCGGCAGACCCGTAGACACCTACTCAGATCTTTGCGGACTTGCCGATTTGCACTTCCAGTGAACACACTCCACCGGGACACCCGGATGCAGGCTTGCCTTGCAGAATGACATCAAGATTGGGAGGAACACTGAAGGTCCTAACGACTTCCTGAAATGTCAGAGGCGAATCCCGGTTCCATGGGAGCAAGGAAAGCCCGCGTGCCAGCAGACAGTACCCGGTGAAACACAGGATCAATGTGCCAATAGCCGGAACCCAATAAAGGAATCGGAGTGGCGGCAGATACAGCACGACGAGGAGAAGCAGATACGCGAGACGAAGTTGCGCAGGAAAAGACGAGGCATGTTCTTCGCGAGCAAAAAAAACCAAGGCTTGGATGGTGGAAATGAGGATAGCCAGAAAGAAATAAGTCGGGTCAACAATCAGGCCGGCCAGTAAGCACCCGGCGAGGCACAACCAGATCCACCAAGTGTAGTCGGACAGACGGATAAATCGCATCATGAACCATAGAATAGGACATATGGAAAAAAATGTAAAAACTTGGATTTCACCATTCAGACATTAAACAAACCCGTCATGCTTCGGTGAGGCCTCCATTAAATTGTCATCCTTGAATCTTAGGAGGTGCATGTGATGAGTATCCGTGTTCATTATTTGGGACGTGACAGACCGACCATCCTGAGGTCCCTGGAGACCGTGGCTCAGCGCGGGTCGTCACGTCCGTCTCTTCCTGACCCCGAACAGTTGCTGGGGCCACCAAGCCCGTATTGGCAAGGCTGGGTCGCCGGAGGGCTATCTTTTTCACCAAGGAGCATCGATGTCTACCTCGGGAAGTTTCATTGGGATTGCTATTTCGAAGATGCAGCTGGACCTGGCAGTCCATGGGACCGGGGCGCCCTGGCAGGTGCCCTACGACTCGGTTGGGCTCAAACAGGTCGTGACGCAACTGCGGACCTGGGCCCCCGCCTTGATTGTCCTCGAAGCCACGGGAGGGTTGGAGACCCGCGTGGCCAGTGCGTGGGCTGCCGCCCAGATGCCCGTGGTGGTGGTCAATCCACGCCAGGTTCGGGCCTTTGCCCAAGCCACCGGGATCCTGGCGAAAACGGATCGGCTGGATGCGCAGGTGTTGGCCCACTTTGCGGCGGTGATGCAGCCCACGCCACGGCCATTGCCGGATGCCGCTACCCAGCAGCTGAGTGCGGTGCTGACGCGCCGCCAGCAACTGGTGGACATGGTGACGGCTGAAAGCAATCGGCTGGCGTCGCAGCTCAACTCGGCTCTGCGTAAACGGGTCCGCGTGCATATCACGTGGCTGACTCAGGAATTGGGGCGGACCGAGAAGGAACTGGCCCAGTTGATTCAGCAGAGTCCCGTCTGGCGGGTCCAGGATGATCTGTTGCAGAGCGCGAACGGGGTGGGCCCGATCTTGTCGCAGACGTTGCTGGCGGAGGTACCCGAGTTGGGCCAATTGAACCGCAAGCAGATGGCGGCGTTGATTGGGGTGGCCCCGTTTAATCGGGATAGTGGGAGCCAGCGAGGCAAACGTCGTATTGGGGGTGGGCGCGCTCGCGTGCGGGCCGTCCTGTACATGGGGGCACTGGTGGCCACCCGCCATAATCCCGTCATCAAAGCGTTCTCTGAGCGCCTCCTGGCGGCCGGTAAAGAGAAAAAGGTCGCCTTGACCGCCTGTATGCGTAAGCTGCTGACCATTCTCCATGCGATGATCAAACAGCAGACAAAATGGCAAGACACACGTATGAGTGCTCATTGACATTCAAGACAGTTGCTGAGCCAGAGGCAAAGGATCTGTGCCCAGCAAAATGCCCTCGCACTGCAAAGCATATGCTTTTCATGGCTTATCCCACCGTTTAGCCGACGCTCTCCCACCGATGACACAAACGCCTCAACCCTCTCAATCATACCCATACAACCATGTGGTCGTCGCATGATAAATATTCTTTACTGAATGACAGGCTTCTTTCGGAATGAATACCTCATCTCCGGGTTCCGCGATAATCTCTTCGCCCTCAATGGTCATTCGCAATTTCCCTTCAACAACGGTGACCAGTTCGTTGGTCGAATGCACGAAATCATTCCATTCCCGCCCGGGAGGATCAATAAACACATCGCACGAATACCCCCGCTGATTCCATGACTGAGAAACCTCCCGGCGATTCAGAGGAACAGCAAATTTCTTAGAGATACAGTACTTCATGATGTTCTCCGTAAAGCAGGGTTTTGAGGCGATAAGTTGGGGAAATAAAGATAACAGTCACGATCATCGCTTTATTAGGCTAATCGTTGAACTCAAAATAAATCGCCAGACCAAAAAACAATGTCTTGGGGGACATACTCCACACCAAGCGTCGAACCAGGCGGCCTTGATTGTAAACATTCCATGACGGCTGATGGAAATTCCCTTACTATTGTATTCTTTATACACACTTTGAAGGGAAACACGTCAGGTCGACCATAATCAAATTACCACCGACACGAATCCAAAAATGGTTTGATGCGGCATACACGAACGAATTGATGTAGATGCCCAATTAGCACCACGATATCGACATTGGGAAACAAAACGGGTCGACCATCTTTTGTGCGAAAAAAAGTATTCTTGGTAAATAGACCACAAGACGGATGCAGAAGGGAGGAAATCGGCTCGAAGATAAAATTGTCCCACACAATAACCAAAGCCCCAATGAAATCTCGGCGTATAGCGCGAAACCCTGCGAACCTCCCGTCGGCACTGCTAAGGAAGCCCTTAATCGGGTTGTCGCGCGGAAGCGTAGTTTCCTGGTCCCCTGATGTGATCCTTCGTAGAGTTTGGTGCAGCAATGATCGAGCAGGAAGTTGCTGCGGATTCTCGGAACGCTTTCTGGAGTGATCAAACAATGAAGGTGTCTTCACCTCGATTCCGAAATGGAGGCAATTTCCTTTCACCGAAAGCTCGGGGTTCTTACCGTCCTTAATCAGACGTGGCTCCCACAAGAAATCGACGGCGGTCGGCCATGAAAACATTATCGCCTGGTGGATCACATGAATCTCTGCCATTCGCTGCAGAAGCTGTTCCCAGTGTGGATCATACTTCTTCCTATCACAAATCGTAGCAGGTTCATCGGCCATTTTTACTGCAAAACCCGGCAAGGATCGGTCGCAGACAAAAGGACACGGACAATGTCAGGAGCAAGAGGGTGATTCTCTCCTCTCAGACGGTGCTCGAAATGCCCGCGAAACCAATGCCACTCCTTAAACATTTTGGAGCCAAAGAAATGCGGCTAGATTTCATTTTCAGTCATTCATTCCCTTCAAGAATGATTTACGGGCCATTGAACGGTGCAGCCCCATAACGTCACGGAAATGATGTGGCATACGAAGCTCCCAGCCCAATCGCTGGCACCAAACATTATCCCAGGTCCAATAGAACCACAAGAGCCAAACAAGATGCATGGGAAGACATGTTCCTCCTCTGCCCTTTCCCCCCTACACAAACCGACAACCGACTAAGAGGCGACAGAACAGTTTTCAGATGCTTTCCGAACCTTTCCTGACCTTTACGCCAGAAAGTTTGGCGTTGAATTTGCTTTTTTATCCAAAATGGCGCATGAATCGTGGCGTTTTGAGGAAAAACGCCACACTGTTCATTAGTGTTCATAATGAAGAGTTTTCACTAACCAAGATCTGAGTGATTGAATTGGTTATGATGACTGATGAGTTTCCTGAACTGGTATTTTTGCTAAATTTATTCACTCAGAAATCCGCTACGGTATGTCCTATAATCCCTACCTTATCCATCCGGCTGTAATCCTGGACAGGAAACAGGAGTCCACTGACATCGTCACCTTTCGCCTGCAACTCACCGACCCTGATCACCGGAAGTCATTCCGGTTTGAGGCGGGGCAGTTCAACATGCTCTATGTGTTTGGTGTAGGCGAGGTAGCCATTTCCATTGTCTCGGACCCCGGCGAGCCGGAATTTCTGGACCACACCATTCGTGTGGTGGGACGGATCACGCAGGTATTGGGCGCGATGCAAGTGGGAGAGAGTGTGGGCGTTCGTGGGCCGTTTGGTATTGGATGGCCCATGAAGGAAGCGCAAGGAAAGGACGTGGTTATCGTCACCGGCGGATTGGGTTGTGCCCCGGTGGTGGGGGCCATTGAATATATGTTCCGCAGGCGGGAGGAGTATGGCGCCATGACCATTCTCCACGGGGTGAAAACCCCCCATGACTTGCTCTACCGGGAACGCTTCGATGCCTGGCGCCACCAACCCCGCACACAGGTCCTATTGACCAGCGATGAACCCGGCAAGACCTGGCATAGCCATGTAGGCGTGGTCACCGAATTGTTTGACCAACTGCAGTTGGACCCTGACAATACGCTGGTCATGATGTGCGGACCGGAGATCATGATGCGGATTGCCTGTCATACCCTCTCACATCAAGGGCTTCGCCCTGACGCCATGTATGTGTCGTTGGAGCGGCATATGGAATGCGGCATCGGACTTTGCGGACATTGTCAGCTCGGGCCGTTCTTTGTCTGTAAGGACGGGCCCGTGATGCGATTAGACCGGGTGGTGCCGTATTTCGGAAAAGTGGGTGTGTAGGAGAAACTCAAAACCAGATTTCCTCCCCTTTGTAAGGGGAGGATTGAGGTGAGGTAGAATTGTCAAAGGGAAAATCAGTCGCAATAGGAGAACATCTTTCAGCCTGGGAAACTCTACCTCCCCTCGCCCCTCCTTACAAAGGAGGGGGAACGAGAATAAATGGATTCCCGATGAAAAAAGTCGGGAATGACGCAGAAAAAGAATAAACAACTTTCTCTGCTTTGGGTGCTCAAAAATGGGATTTTGCCTGTTTAATGGCCGGTGATGAATATGAACGAAACAACCGCCGCGACTCAGCATCCTCCAGCCAGGCCTCGCCCTCGGGTTGCGGTGGTGAAGTTTGCCTCTTGTGACGGATGCCAGTTAAGCATCCTGAATATGGAGGACGATTTGCTGGCGTTGGGAGAGGCCCTCGACATTGCCTATTTCCCCGAAGCCTCCAGCAATATGCAGCCTGGCCCGTATGATATTACATTCGTTGAAGGCTCCATTACCTGTCCTGAAGATCTTTCTCGAGTTCTCGATCTCCGGCAACAGACCACCACCCTGATCACCATCGGTGCCTGTGCGACTTCAGGCGGCATTCAGGCTCTTCGAAACTGGGGCGATGTGGAAGCCTTCAAGCGAACAGTATATCCCAGCCACGAATACATCCACAGCCTAAGCACATCGACTCCAATTTCCGAACACGTCAAGGTGGACTATGAATTGTGGGGATGCCCGATTGATAAGTCACAACTTCTTCGAGTTCTCACCGATTTACTGAGAGGCATCACACCCAGTATTCCCGCACACAGTGTATGCCTGGACTGTAAACGCCAGGGACATGTCTGCGTCCTGGTCGCGAAGGGACTGTCCTGCCTTGGACCGGTGACGCGTACCGGGTGCGGGGCCATCTGCCCCGCTATGGGCCGGGAGTGTTATGGGTGCTTTGGCCCGGCCGAACAGGATTCAGTGATTCCCGGAGTGCCCCCAAATACCGGATCTCTGGCCAAACAATTTCATGAGCATCTGCAACTCATTCCTCTGGAAATGGTTCGCCGCTTTCGAGGAATCAACGGCTCGGTTCAGCCGTTCCGGAGGGAAAGCGATGCCTGGGACCCCAGATAGGGAATGTTGAAAAAGCATGCCCTGAATCTGGCCGATGGGGCCACCAGCGGCATTCTCCTTGTTCGTAGGACTTTTCTGGATGGACCTTTTTGATCATTCCCAGAGTACAGAATAGAAGGTAGACAAATGAACGATTTTTTAACAAACCCGGATCAATCCAGAACCATCAAAATCGACATGATGGCCAGGGTAGAAGGGGAAGGGGCCCTTCATATCACCGTTCAGGATGGTCAGGTGCGGGATGTGGAACTCCGGATTTTTGAACCGCCTCGTTTTTTTGAAGCCTTCCTCCAGGGACGTCACGTCACCGAAGTGCCCGATATCGTGGCCCGTATTTGCGGCATCTGCCCGGTGGCTTATCAAATGAGTGCGGTCCATGCCATGGAACAAATCTTCGCTGTGGAGATGCCACAAAGCCTTCGCGATTTACGTCGACTCCTGTATTGCGGGGAATGGATCGAAAGTCATGTTCTGCATATTTATATGCTCCAGGGTCCGGATTTTTTAGGATTCGACAGCGGGCTCGAAATGGCCCGTTCCCACCCCGATCTTGTGAAGCGAGGGCTTCGAATGAAAAAGGCCGGCAATGATCTGTTAACGCTGTTAGGGGGGCGATCGGTGCATCCGGTTTCGGTGAAGATCGGCGGATTCTCCCAAGTGCCGGCCAGGAATGCCTTACATGGGCTGAGGGACGAATTTCTTTGGGCCAGAGATGCCGCTGCGGAAACGCTTCGGTGGGTGAGCGGGTTTGAATTTCAAGATCCCGAACAGGCCTATACCTTCCTCGCCCTCCGGGGACCTTCTGAATATCCGATGAATGAAGGCGACGTGGTCACCAATAGGGGACACCGCATAGCCGCATCGGAGTTTGAACACCATTTTCATGAAGAACAGGTGCCTTATTCCAATGCCCTCCACTGCACGTTAAATGGACAATCTTATCTCACAGGGCCGTTAGCCCGACTCGCTCTCAACCATGACCAGCTCTCGTTGTTGGCCAAGGAGGTCTTACAGAGCACGGGCTTAGTTTTCCCATTCAACCGGGCGTCCATGGGTATCGTGGCACGATCGGTGGAAGTGCTCTATGCCTTTGACGAGGCCCTTCGACTCATCGACCAGTATGAGCGGCCACCTGCTCCAGACGTTCCAGTGACACTCCGCGCCGGGACCGGTATGGCCGCGACCGAAGCCCCGCGAGGCCTTTTATACCACCGTTATGAGGTTAAGGCCGATGGAACCATTCGGCTGGCCAAGATTGTGCCGCCAACCTCCCAAAATCAACGCCGCATGGAGGACGATCTTCGAAACCTCCTGCCAGGTATCCTTCACCTCACCGATCAGGAAACCGCGATGAAATGCGAAGCCCTGATTCGCAGCTATGATCCCTGCATCTCCTGCGCAACCCATTTTTTAACACTGACCAAAGAAAACCTCCCTCCGGCGATGTCATAATTCCCATAAAGAATTGCGGAAGGGAACTCGCCAGCGGAAAGACCAATTCAACCGATAGGGCTTCAGCCTATTGGCCAAATTCAAAAATGTTTACCTAATGTTTTCTTGGATATTTCCCTGGGTTTATCGTAAAGAACCCAGTCAGCAGGCCAAAATCCATCCTAGCGGGTAACTGCAGGAAAATTGAAAGGGAGGTCTTAAGGAAGGGTCGCCAAATGATGACCGGTCAGCCCAAAGTAGGCTTCATCGACCGTCGCAACTGGTGAGACCTGCATCAAAAACGGGGTTCGCCAATCACCATCCCGTACATCATACTCGCTTGGAACCAACACACGCTGAAAATGATTTTCGTAGGCAGCTAAAATTTTGAGTTGAAGCCCTCCCACGGCTCCGATTGATCCTTTTTCCGTGATCGTTCCCGTGAGGGCCCGACCTTCCAGGAGATGGTCTCCCTTGATCATGGACACCACGCTCAGTCCCACCATGGCCGAGAGGCTTTCCCCATACACTGTGAGGCCGTTATAGGGAAATTTCAGGAGGACTGTCCAGGATTCCGACGGAAGATTGGCAGCAGCCAGCGCCCGGGTGATGGCTGCATGGATCGACTTACGGGCAAACAAGGAAAAATTTCCTGGTTCGGTATGAAATTGAATTTGAAGGCCGTTGCGATCCTGACGCTCATAGACATCAATCACCACCTGGCTCACCATGCCCACCGGCCTGAAATGTTTATTGAGAGATGTCCCCAGGATGGGAATGATCAAATGCGGAATCTGGTGAACGGACGGACTGGCCCAAAGACTGTTGGCACACACCAGATTAAGGGTCAAGACAAACCCTAAAAACAGTGTAACCATTTTTCTGACCAATTTATTAAGCATGTATTGATATCCTTCTAAAAAGAGAAAATATTCCTCTTCTTCCTCAGTTTTCTATATTATAACGGACAATCTAGTTTCTTGTCGCCTGTCAACTTCTGAGCGCCTCGAAGGCCCCACCAGCCTATAAGGCACCCTGTCCTCCCCATACCCTCTATATATGGGACCGGAATGCCTCTATGAACACGTTTGTAAAACGCCCCCCCAATCTCTCAACGCAGATTCTTCAGGAATGTGGCCTGAACAGGCGGAAAAATTCGGCAGGCCCGGGGAGCCAGCTTCCAGTCTACCACTCCAATGGGACCGGATCGACCTCTTCCGGGAGTTCAGCCGGACAGGGTTGCACAGTCGACAAAAATTGTGTCGCCAGCGGATGCATGAGGACGTGCGACTGAAATCGAGATTGCCCTTACTGGCAGGGGCTGGGACACCAAAACACCAGATAGAGAAAAACTACCACGCCTATCGCAATTGCACCAATAAGGTACCAGGTTTTATGCATACAACCTCGGAAACGGATTATTTGTCCAGATTGATCCTTTACCGCACAAACAAAATTGAAGACTCAGTGTGATGCACCACGGAATGGGAGACGCTCCCCAAAAGAAAGCGGCTTACCCCGGATCGGCTATGTGTTCGCATCAGAATCACATCAGCAGCATATTTGTTCGCTTCTTCAATAATCGTGTGTGAGGGTGCCCCGACGACGACAACCCCTTTGGCCTCATGCCCCATCTGCTTCAATTCCGCGCTGAGCCTGTTCGTAAATTCTTCCCCATAGGCGATCATCTCTTTTCGAAATTCCGGAGAAATCATCGCACCCACCGGCCAGACCGGTTCTGAAAACGGAATGACATGCAAAACGGTCGCAACGATCGGCTCCCGGAATGGCTTTTTTTTCAAAAACCGCACCACCACCTCACCGTCCTCCTGACTTTCAACAGGAATTAATACCTGCCGGATCTGGCGAGTGGGCTTCTTAATGATCAGAGTCGAACACGACGCATGCGTCATCACACGATGCGAAACACTCCCGAACATCTGCTCCCGGATCTGACCAATACCTCTGGCCCCCAATACCACAAGATCGATTCCCTTCTCCTTGATCATGGTAAGGATGACCTCGGCAGGAGTACCCATTTCCAGTCGTCTCATGACCGATCCCGGATGAAGAGGCAGGAGGGACAATGCCTGCTCAATGATGCGTTCGCCTTCTTCCCTCATCGCCTTGTCCACCGCCAATCTCAAATCTTTCGCGATCCCCGCCCCGATGGACGGATAGGGGATACCCGGCACATTCACCACATGTAGTACCATTAGGCTCTCCGCCGGGCTCAGTGCTTCAAACGCACGTACCGCATCCACCGATTGATCCGATCCATCAACTGCTAATAGGTATTTCATACATCCTCTCCCGGGTATGACACATCCTTTGTGCCGTGTGTATTGCTGTCAAATAACTCCTCGTCCTTATTCCAACGACCAAACTCCGTTGTGTGCACCAATGTCCTCTTCCTATCTGACTTCCTTCACCATATCGATGGCGCCGCAGGGACATTCTTCCGCGCACACCCCACATCCCTTGCAATAGTCATAATTCACTTCGTACCGTTGACCGGGGCCCAATTTGATAATGGCGTTGTCCGGACACACGCCATAACAGGTATCGCACTCAAAGCAATTTCCGCAAGAGAGACAGCGTCGGGCTTCGAGCAAAGCCGTGTCCGTATCCAAACCGCCAACCACTTCTTCAAAGCTGGCGCGACGTCTGGCCAGATCCAGGTAGGGCTGCCGACTCTTATCCGCATCGGTGTAATACCAGGTATTGAGCCGGTCATACGTCGCAATGGTATTGGGCGATGGGTTCCGATACTCATTTCCGCGGAGATACGCATCAATATGCCGTGCCGCTTTTTTCCCATGGCCGGTGGCCACCGTCACCGTGCGTTCTGCAGGAACCATATCCCCCCCGGCAAACACTCCCGCACGCCCGGTCATCATTGAGGCATCGACTTGAATCACCCCATCGGAAGAAATATCCAATCCCGGCACATTCTCTAAAAACCCGGTATCTACCTCCTGGCCCACCGCCAGGATAACCGTGTCGGCTTCCAGGGTCTCAATCCGGCCGGTGGGTTGAGGGCGCCCCTGCTCATCCAGCGTCATTTCTTCAACGGTCAACGTCGTATTGTCCACTTGTCTGATGGTATGCAGCCATCGGGTAATCACACCCTCCTCCAAGGCTTCCGCCACTTCAAAATCATGGGCGGGCATGTGCCCCCGATCACGCCGATAAATCAGGATCGTTTCCTCGGCACCCAGGCGCGTGGCGGTTCGCGCGGCATCAATAGCCGTATCACCTCCACCATAAACGACGACCCGCCGACCGATCTTGGGAACAGTACGGCCATCCATTCCTTTAAGAAATCCCAAGGCATCGATCATCCGTCCGGCATCCCGGCCGGGAATATCAACCCGCTTACTCAGATGAGCCCCAATGGCCAGAAATACGGCATCGAATCCGCCCTTTTTGATGCAGGATTCTAAATTGTCGACTTTTTGGTTCAAATGGATCGAGACGCCCATGGCCACAATTCTGGCAATTTCGGCGTCCAGGACATTCCGGGGCAACCGGTATTGTGGAATCCCGAACCGCATCATGCCTCCCGGTTTTGGCCCCGCCTCAATAATTGTCACCGCATGTCCCAAACGGGCGAGATGATACGCAGCAGAAAGACCGCTCGGTCCCGCGCCGACGACCAGGACCCGCTTTCCGGTTGCCGCGCCTGCCTCCACCTGCCAACCCTGGTCAATCGCGTAATCGCCTAAAAATCGCTCAACGGCATGAATGCTGACGGGCTGATCCAGTTGGCCCCGATTACAGGCGGTTTCACACGGGTGATAACACACGCGACCATGAATCGCCGGGAAGGGATTCTCTTCCATAATTTTCCGCCAGGCCTGTTCATATTTCCCCTCCTCCGCCTCATACAACCAGTTTTGAATATTTTCGCCGGCCGGGCAGCCCTGATTGCAGGGCGGAAGGTGATCAACATAGACCGGACGCATCGTCCGCCAGTTGCCCGTATGGTTGGCCAGGCTTGAAGCGGGGTTCAAGGTAATGGCAAAGGGTTTCTGTTCCATCATCATGCCTTTACAGAAAGGAGCTGATACCGATCAATATTCGCATCCGCCATCGCCTGAATCGCGTCAAGAGCACGCTCATCCCGTGGATGCAAAAGATGTTTGAACCGACCTTGGAGATCGAGATATTGCTCGACAGGAACTTTTTTTCTAATAGGTGTCCGATCGGTCACTTCGCCCCCTTCGGCTTCAATCAAGGGAAAGAGACCACATTCCACCGCCAGGCGGGCGACCTTGATCGTATGCGCAGGATCGGACTTCCAGCCTAGCGGACAGGGCACATGGATATGAATATACCGTGCGCCCCTGAATTTCATGGCCTTCGTCACTTTGGCCTCCAGATCATGGAGATCGGCCACCGAGGCCGTGGCCACATAGGGAATACCGTGGGCCATCGCAATGCGTGGCAGATTTTTTCCAATTCCCATGGGATTGCCGGGGTCGGTTCCCACGGCCTGCGTGGTATTGGTCCAGGCTCGTGGCGGGGTGGATCCCGAACGCTGCACTCCCGTATTCATGTAGGCCTCGTTGTCGTAACAGACATACAACACGTCATCATTGCGTTCGAACATTCCCGACAAACACCCGAACCCGATATCAACCGTCGCACCATCTCCGCCCTGGGCGATGACTCGGACATCCGTCCTGTTTTTGGCCCGCAGGGCTGCCGCCACGCCGCTCGCCACCGCCGGTGCATTCCCGAATAACGAATGCAGCCAGGGAATCTGCCAGGCACTTTCCGGATAGGGACTGGAGAACACTTCCAAACAGCCGGTGGCATTCACCGCAACCATCTGCTGATGGGTGGCGCGCATCACCGCATCAAGCGCATAGCGGGCGCCCAGCGCTTCACCGCAACCCTGGCAGGCGCGATGGCCGGAATTGAGTGAATTCGTTCGATCCATCCCCGCTTGGACCGTGCGATCGGATTCATCCAGTAACCGGTTACCAACCGTGAAGGTTCCCGTTTGATAAAATTTCACTCGTTGATAGGACATGCCGGCCTCATAATTAAAAATTAAATGGGCGATGCACCGCGAGCACCAATTTCCCGGAGAATATTTTCTGCGGTGGGTCCCGAACGCCGCTGCGCCTGTTGTCTAGTCAATTCCCGATTAATGGCATCCCAATTCAGATCGAGAAAATGAGGTTCCTCCAATCCCTCCAGGCATGCTTGCTTCACCGTATCCATGACCGAGGCTTTAGGAATCGGACGACCTCCAAGTCCCGCGATCACCGTATCCACGATAGTTGGTAATCCCCGCAGTGCCATCTTCACATCGCTGGACACGATGCCCCCCTTCCCCACCGCCAGGTCTTTTTCAAAAACAATGATTCGCTTGGCATCCTGAACAACGTGGCGCAGAGCATGGGAGGGGAAGGGACGAAATGCACAGAGCGCAATAGAACCGACCGGCCATCCTTCTTTCCGCAAATCATCCACCGCGTCTTTAATGGTCCCGTTCACCGATCCCAATGCCACCAGAATGGTTTCCGCCTCATCCGTGTGATAGGCCTTCAACAGTCCACCAGAGCGACGCTGAAAAATATCCTCAAAATCCTGAGAGAGTCGTGGGATCGCCTCTAACGCTCGCAGATGCTTGTCATGCGCGAGATAACGCACCTCGGCATAGGCTTCCGGTCCGACCATTGCGCCAATGGACACCGGGTCTTGCGGGTCTAGCACCTGGACGGGTTCAAACGCCGGCAGATACGCATCCACCTGCTCTTGCGTGGGCAGATCCACCACCTCATAGGCATGAGTGAGGATATAGCCATCCATGCAGATCATAACCGGACAACTGAGTTCTTCCGCCAGGCGAAACGCTTGAATATGAAAATCCACGGCTTCTTGATTATCTTCCGCAAACAATTGAATCCAGCCGGCATCCCTCATGGACATGCTATCCGAATGATCGTTCCAGATATTGATCGGCGCGCCGAGGGCGCGATTGGCAATGGTCATGACAATGGGAAGACCCAATCCCGCCGCGTTATAGACGGCCTCGGCCATGAACAAAAGTCCCTGGCTTGTCGTCGCGGTGTAGGTTCGCGCGCCCATGGCCGAGGCGCCGATCAGCACACTTAAGGCCCCGAATTCCGATTCGACATTCAGGAATTGGCAATTACCGATTTCTCCGGCTTTCACCTTTCGAGAAAGGGTTTCGACAATATGGGTTTGAGGAGAGATCGGATAACAAGCCATCACTTCAGGCCGGCATAAAGCGACGGCATGGGCCACGGCTTGAGATCCTTCAATGTGATGTTTCATGGTCGTCTGTTGATTCCTCGATTGCATTACACCTTGGCCAGATTGACCGCCACATAATCATACACCTCTGCGGCCACCGCCCCGTTCAATTCTCCAATCCTTCCCGGAAACTTTTCTGTGATGGCCTGCGTCACGGAAGCTTTGCTGACTTCCCCCGTCAGGGCCGCATATCCGGCCACCATCCCGATATTGGCAAAGGGTCGCCCAAGATGTTTCAGGGCCAGATCTGATGCCGGGAGTGCTTGCATCTGCACTCCGGGATGTTGGGTGACAAAATCCGTGAGATGAAGCGCGTCGACATCTCGTGTTGAATTAATCAGAACAAAGGCTGACAGAGCCAATCCGGCAAAGACATCCACCTGATGCAGCAGTGTGGAGTCCTGTATGAGCAAGACATCCGGATGATAGACCGGCTCCCGACTGCGAATGGGTTGAGAATCGATGCGGCAGAATGCGGTCACCGGCGCACCCGTCCGTTCAGATCCAAAACTGGGAAAGGCCTGAGCTTCCTTCCCATCCCGGAATGCGGCTAAGGCAAGCAACTCCGCAGCAGTCACCACACCCTGCCCTCCCCGGCCATGAATACGGATTTGGATCATCGACCTCGTCTCAATTCACCTGAATGTATCCCTGTCGTCAGCACTCACTGATAAAGGTATTTGGCAAGAGATATGCCTTATTTCGTAAGAGCTTGAAATGCTAGATTCAACTAGCAAAACCTCAGCAATCTTGAATAGGCCCAACGCAGTGAGCTGAAAAATTGGGGAAAAGAGGTACAGTCGAAATCATTGGCCATGTAGAAAAATGCCCCAGTTGATTCCCTAAATGAAGTCCATTCCTGAACGCAGCAAGGCAGATGTCCACAGGTTATTAAAAAATTAAGGAGACTCCAGTTGTCATCTTCACCATTTTTCTCAAAAAATCTTTGCCGGATTGCTCTCATGCTCTGGATAGTCAGCGCCGGCCTGCTGGGCTGGTTCTTTTTTCAAGGGGCGACCACCCCTTCAGCCGATGGCCGAACTGTTGTGCATCTTGCTCCAACCGAACGTGACTTTATCCTGACGGAAATGCGGCAACTCCTTCAGGCCGTGCATGGCGTCGTGACGGGCCTGAGCGATCCTGACCGGACCCAAGGACAGGCTCAGGCTGCAGCGGCGGCCCGTTCGGCCGGAATGAAGATGGCCGTGGATGACAATCCCTCGCTCATGCTTAAACTTCCTCTTCCTCTCAAACAGCTTGGAATGTCCGTACATCGGGATTTTGACGAATTGGCGGATGCGATCACCGGGGGCACGACATCACAGGACATTCTTCAACGTCTGTCGACTATCACGACCAGATGCCTGGCATGCCACGAGATGTATCAAATTAAAGAGGAGTAACATGCCAAGCATTGGGTGAGCTCCGAGCAGAAATCCTCTGCTGAAAGGTGAACCAACAATGCAGGGCACGCGTTCAGGGAGACATTGTCATCCTGAGTGAAACGAAGGATCTGGCTGAGCCATAGCCTCGTCACCCAGTGAACAGATCTTCCCAGCCTGCCCTGAACGGAGTCGAAGAGGGCTCAAGATGACAACATGGTCAGGGGAAAACCGAATCATCAGGTGTTCATCCCAAGTCTGAAAATTGAAATCAACGTGATAACGGCATTCACGTTCCCCAATATTTGAAAAGTCCGCTAGAGTCACAACAGACAAGATGCCCAACAAACTCACCAATAGCGGGGAGACCCCTCCCTCATCGCCAGGCGACACGGTCTGGCATACTCTCTCTATTCCGGATGTTAGTCAACGACTGGAAGTCGATCCTCACACGGGACTGAATGCCGGGGAAGCCCGCCGCCGGTTGTACCAACATGGCCAAAACACCATTCCCGAACATCGCCAGCGCAGTCTCGCGCGAATCTTCGTTGATCAATTCACCGATTTTATGATCCTGGTGCTTATTGGGGCCGCCATTGTCTCGGGCATGTTGGGAGAGCGTCTGGATGCCCTGGCGATTATTATCATCGTGGTACTCAACGGCATCATCGGATTTGTGCAGGAATATCGGGCGGACCGAGCCATGCAGGCTATCAAAAAGCTCGCCACGCCTACAACGCGCATTCGACGTGAGCAACAGGTCGCTTCGCTCTCCACGCTCGATGTAGTACCGGGCGACATCGTCCTGCTGGAAGCCGGAGACCTCATCCCTGCCGATCTTCGCTTTATCGAAGCCGTTCAACTCAAAGTGGATGAATCGGCGCTCACAGGCGAAAGCGTCCCGGTGGACAAACAGATCGACCCCCTGGACGACCCGAAGCTTTCCCTGGGTGATCGACGGAATATGGCCTATAAAGGCACGCTCCTGACATATGGGCGCGGCACAGGGATCGTCATTGGCACCGGCCTGAAGACCGAGCTAGGACAAATCGCGTCGCTCCTGCATAAGGACGAAGACATCAAAACGCCCTTACAACAACGCCTGGCGGTGTTTGGACGACGCCTCGCGCTCGCCGTTCTGGCCATCTGTATTGTGTTGTTTGCTGTGGGCGTCTGGCGGGGTGAGCCGCCGGTGCTCATGTTCCTGACGGCCGTGAGTCTGGCCGTGGCCGCGATTCCTGAAGCCTTACCAGCCGTCGTCACCATTTCGCTGGCCTTGGGGGCACGAAAAATGGCGCGAAAGCAGGCGTTGATCCGGCGACTGCCCGCTGTGGAAACCTTAGGCTCCGTCACCTATATTTGCTCCGATAAAACAGGCACGCTCACCCAAAATTCCATGCGTGTGGAGCAAATGTCGGTGGCCGGGAACATGCTGCGCCCTTCTGCGGGTAGACAACCCGACAGCGACACCGACCTCCACAATCCCATTCATCTGTTTTTTCTGGGATTGGCGCTCAACAACGATGCAAAGGCACAGACCGAAGGCCAGACCTTGGGTGATCCCACGGAAGTGGCCTTGTATCTGGCGGCCGTGGAGGCCGGATATGACAAAGCCATTTTAAAGGCCACAAATCCCCGGATAGAAGAAATCCCCTTCGACTCAGATCGCCAATGCATGACGACAATGCATCGCATGCAGAAGGACACCATCTCTTTTACCAAAGGATCGCCGGAAAAACTTCTTCCGCTTTGCCAATCCATGCTCACACAGACCGGCCCTGTGGCACTAAACATCGACAGTCTATTAGAGCAGGCCGAACAGATGGCCAATGAAGGCTTACGGGTTATGGCGGTGGCCTATCGGCAATGGGATCAAGCACCCACGGAAATGACTTCCTCGACTGTCGAACGCGAACTCACCTTCCTCGGATTTGCCGGCATGATGGACCCGCCACGGGAAGAAGCCGCGCAGGCGGTCGCCCTCTGCCAATCAGCAGGGATCACCCCCGTCATGATCACCGGCGATCACCCCGGCACAGCCAAAGCCATCGCCTCACGCGTCGGCATTATCAATAAGGACACCACGGTGCTAACCGGCCGGGAGCTGGAACATCGTTCCCCTGAAGAACTGACCCAACTTGTTGAGCATACCCGGGTCTATGCCCGCATTACACCCACGCAAAAAATTGCCATCGTCAAAGCCCTGCAAAACAGAGGAGAGTTTGTCGCAATGACCGGTGACGGGGTGAATGACGCCCCCGCATTGAACCAGGCCAACATCGGCATTGCGATGGGGCAAACCGGCACCGACGTGGCCCGGGAAGCCTCCGACATGATTCTGCTGGATGATAACTTTGCGACCATCGTCACTGCGGTCCGGGACGGACGCCGGATCTATGACAACATCCGCAAGTTTGTGAAATACACGATGACAAGCAATTCCGGAGAAATCTGGACGATTTTCCTGGCCCCCTTATTCGGCCTGCCGATTCCCCTGCTCCCGATTCAGATCTTATGGATCAATCTCGTCACCGACGGCCTGCCCGGCCTCGCCCTCGCCATGGAACCCGAAGAACGCAACATCATGCAGCGCCCACCCCGCCCGCCGAATGAAAGCATCTTTGCCGGTGGCCTCTGGCAACATATCTTGTGGGTGGGCCTGCTCATGGGCGGTGTGTCGCTTATCACCGAAATGTGGGCCTATCAGGGTAATCAAGACCAATGGCAAACCATGGTGTTCACCGTTCTCACCTTGTCCCAAATGGGCAATGTGTTAGCCATTCGTTCAGAGAAGGAGTCGTTTCTGCAGCGAGGACCATTAAGTAATCCGTGGTTATTAGGAGCCGTGGTCCTCACATTCGCCCTTCAAATGGCCACCGTCTACCTGCCCTTCCTCAATCCCATCTTCCATACCATGCCCTTAACTCCGGACCAACTCGGCCTCTGTCTCATCCTTTCAACAATCGTGTTTTTTGCCGTTGAATTCGAAAAATGGATCAAGCGTCATGGTTGGTTGACCAGGTCATAATTTGGTAGTCCCATCTCTGTCATCATGACGAGAACCTTGCCATCATTGGAGGAAAGACGCTTAATGCCAAGTGAAGTTTGATTTGAGTCATGGCAGATTCAACGTATGACGAAACCACCGAGAGATTGTATCCGCAGACGATTTTTCAACCTTGAGCGAAAAGCGATCCGGATTTTCTGCTCGAGCATACGAAAGACCAACCAGATGGTAGGCCTCTTCAAGCTGCTGACGACTTGCCTGGCGATTACACCCATCCACTAACGATTCCATCCTAAGGGGTCGAGGAACCAACTCCGCCGCAATATCCGGCAAGTCTGCTATTCGCAACAATCCCCGAATGATAGAATCTGCTGGATGATACAGAAACGGTTCATTCAGCAATGCCTCAAAACTCATAAGTCCTCCATGAACGTATACCCCTTGAATCTGTGGTTCGAAAAGTGCGGCAAGGAGAGTTGCCACTCCACCGAGCGGCTCACCTCGCTCTGGAAACGGTGTCGCATCCAAGGGGACAGCTAGTTCGTTTCCAGCTACGTTATTGACAGCAAGAGAATCACCCCATAGGCCTATCTGCCTTCGATCTACATCCTCCCGGTTTCTGAGATAGTCAATCACGGTTCGCAGGTCACGAACCCGGGAACTTCCCAAACTTTCACCCAGCATCAGACTTGTTGCCGCGACACCGGCACTCGGACTGATTCTGCCGCGGTACATTTCGCCATGGCGACCATCCCCTATCCCCCGCAACTCGGTTAAACAGAGGGCGATCCCCTGCCCTAACAGACTCCGGATCAGCGAACGACGCTCTCTCCGCAGAGGAAAATTCCCCTCCTGCGCAATGCCAATTACCACCGGTAGCTTGGTTGAGTGCAAACCCGAAGGCCATAGAAGTTGCAAGCGTACAAAAAGGTTCTTTTCAACTTCCAACACAACATATTCGGACCGATTAAAACCTTTTCGAATGGATCGAACTCGATAGGGTGTGAAGGGAGTCATTGGCCCAAGAACCTCGACGAGTTCATGCTGCAATTGCACGGCCCGTGCATGTGACTCTTGTGATGCTCTCACCCTCCGCACGCTATTGAGCTGTTTTTGGCAGATCCTCTGTGTCACCTCATGAACGGAATACAGGCTGAATAACCTGCGCGTATCCAAATTCAAACATGCAAGTTTTGCCTTGGAAAGAGGTTCATTCACTTCTTGATCTGGTATGGGAATGCCAAACCATTCCTGAAAAATTGGATAGAGCTGCCCACGATGAACCGGTCCGACATTCGTGCAATGGGTATCCATAGAACCATGCCCTGATACTCGGCCTGAACCGTGAATCGTCCGAAGGAAATCGCGTTTACCATAAAGCTCATACACTTTTTCAAGACGCTTCCAAACGGGATCATGCTCCGGGTTCCAGCCAAATTCGTGGCCATAGACCAACCGGCGAGGGGCCAGGGAGGAAAGAATAGTCCATGGCCAAAAACCCGATTGCGCCGTATTAGGAAGATTTCTTGTGGAGTCCCAATCACCCATCGACAGGCGCCCAAAGTTGAACGCAACCAATGCCGCCACACGCTCATCCAAGGCTCCAACAACCGCCGCAAGATCCCCTCCACCTGCTACGGCCCCGAGGACAATAATGCGATCACGGTCAATCTGTGAATCGGCCCATAACAGGTCAATGCCACGTTTCACGTCTTGAACCATCCAACCCATCAAACTTTCGCCGACCAGATCCAATTGCATGCCAAGCACAGACCGGAAATAATAGTCTTGCCGATCAACACGAAAGGAGCGGCCATAGTCTGTCGGATCAACAAAGGGATGCTGTCGGCGCTCGCCGTGCCCGAGCAGATCCATCACGAAGACCACACATCCCTGCTGTGCCCAGGTCATCCCCATACATTGCAATTCCTCTTCGGTTTTTGCATCGTGATGGCTGTGACAGATGACAATTGCAGGGATTTTCTGGCTGGCTCGAACAGGTCGATAGAGATTGGCCGTCACTGGCAGATCCCGATGCCCCTGAAAAACGACATTATCAATCCGGCACCCGGCATGGTTCAGAGTGCCAGTGACCATGGAGGAAACCGTGCGCAAATTCTCTGAATGATCTGGTAACGAGCGACGGAGTGTCTCCAGGCGTTCTTCACGATAGATCTCCCACTCGCCATTCGAGAGAGCACGTTCAAATTGTATGAAATCCTGTTGCGCAGCCTGATGAATCCGATGTGAAAGATGGCAACCAAGCTCCCGGGTTCGGCGATTCCCAAACTCAACCTTTCGCGCCCAGAGCCAATCACGAAACTCGCGTGGGAGCCGTTCAGCTAACCATTTTTTGAACTGCATAGGGCCCCTTATGCTCTTCTAACGATGTGTTGACTCATTATTCACAGAAGAATCTGAATTTTCTGTCTCACTCGCACACCTCTATGAAGGCTGTCCCCTTACATTCAACCCACGCACCGCTTTTCCCGCCCGCCGAATGAAAGCATCTTTGCCGGTGGCCACTGGCCACATATCTTTTGGTTAGGACTAGATATGGGCGGTGTGTCACTGGCTACTGAAATGTGGGCCTATCAGGCTAACCAAGAACAAAGGCAAACCATGGTGTTCACCGTACTGCCCCTGTCCCAGATGGGCCATGTGTTGGCGATTCGTGCGGAGCAGGGATAATTTATTCAGGGGGGACTGTTGACCAAACTCTGGTTATTGGGAGACGTGCTCCTCACCTTGGCTCTTCAGATGGCCACCATCTACGTGTTTATCCTCAATCCCATCTTCCAAGCCATGCCCTTAACTCCGGACCAACTCGGCCTCTGTCTCATTCTTTCAACAATCGTGTTTTTGGCCGTTGAATTCGAAAAATTGGGTAGACAAAGAAAACGGGTTTCCCCGTAATAACCATTCCTGTTATACCACTCTCCTAAACAAAAATCGGAAGGCGCGCTGGTTGCTCTTCCGAACGCACGCTACCCCTCACCAGCGTATCAACAGACTCAAAGCTTCTCAATAATTTTTTGGTCACACATGATGCGGGGAGGCGGGCATATCTCATGGCCATGGGTCACACTGAATGGAACCCGTCGCACTCACAATTCAACATTCCCGAAACGATATACCCAACGTTTCAGCGTTGAAACGTAAATCAAAAACCGGTTAAACCACTTTAATTAAAAGATTATTTAAATGTTCCATCCCAATGCAATCGACAATGCAATACGCTCGAAACGCATCGCCGTCTTTCCCGCTCTGCAAGGTAATACTTGACTTTTTGCTGAATACCCATATTTTTTCCGATTCTTTCGTCCCTCCAGCCCCCGTTATGGCAATTTGATGAGTATCCCCATAAGACAGGCTGGACATGCTTTCATCGAAAACAAAGGTGATTCGCACTACCTGACCTTTCGGAATTTTCAGGAAATTTTTTGGACTAAACAATTTTCCTCGTTCGTCTGAAAACCCTTTTTGGTTGACTTTGACCATAATTTCAACATCTACCTTGGATGAAAGTACGGATGATGCCAAGGAAACCGGCAAATGCAGGCTGCCACCAAAGAATGTGAATGCGGTAGCGAACACGAAAATTTTAAATGCCTTTCCCTTCATGTATGGTCCCCCTTAATACGAGTGGTGAAATTTCCCTTTGACAATGTACTTTTGTTTCATTAATGATCTTGCGCTGAAGTAACTCCCTGGCCATCAATTACTACACATACACGCAGAGACATGCCGATTAAACATCTATCCAATGACATTGGGACCTATTTTCCCCAGCTCTTTTTGATGCTTGTGAACCTCTTCTTCATGAATATTTTTCGCCTGAGATGAATGGATACATTCCTGCCCGCAGGTTGGAGCCCCATTGTTGTGCAAAAATTCCGTGCAGGTGATGGCCTCCACACCCCCATGCGTCACTCCACGGAAGACATTTACTTCAAAATTGACTTCACATTTCCTTTTGGAGTTTGGACATTCCAAGTTTGTCGTGGTGTGAGGCGCTTTTCCATTCATTGGTTCATTCCTTTTCAATTAAAAAGTAAGGTGAAAGCCCGTGAGCACTTCACTGACGGTCCATCCATAGCTGTTTATTGTTTTGTATTTCCGCGAGAATTCACAGATATAGGAAAACGACCCGTCACATATCGGATATCTGCAGGAGAGGGTAACTCATATCCCTCATCGACGTGGAAGGAACTTTCCGGCCAAAGAAGCCCTACACCAGATAAGCCATCAAAGGTTATGTCCAATTGTTTTATCGGAATAGAAGGAAAAAACTTAAAGGGGTGAAAAGGGACAAAATCGAAGTCTGTAACTACCCAACCACTAATGAGACAAGATCCAATTTTATAGTACCAAGACAATCACCATGCCCACCTTGTCCCAAATGGGCCATGTGTTGGCGATTCGTGCGGAGCGGGAATCATGTATTCAGCGGGGACCGTTAAGCAATCTCTGGTTATGAGGAAGCGTGCTTCTCACCTTTGCGCTTCAGATGGTCACGGTCCATATGCCGTTCCTCAATCTCACTTTTACAATGACCTTAACCCTGGACCATTTAGCCCTCTGTCTTCTTCTCTCAACCGTCGTGATATTCGCGGTGGAACTCGAAAAATGGGTCCGGCGTCACGGCTGGCTGGCCCAACAACCTGAAAACCTAAATCTTCAATTTTCCAATGAAGTACCTGCTTAGGAAGAGGGGCATCCGAATGGGCCGCAGCTGTATTTCGGAGGCTTTGCAAACAAAGACGATGGCCAGAATGCACGGGACACGTTTTCGAAGTTATTACGAACGAAGATTACCTGGGCACATCCGGTCTGGGATCCGGCACGAAGCCGTTTCGGTTCGGCATGTGAACAGCGGGCAGTGTCTCGGCATCCAGCACGGTCCCGGTCGAGATGATGGTGTTTTGATACAGCAACCAGGCCACGACTGCATACACTTCGTCATTCGTGAGGGATTGTGGCGCGTTGAACGGCATCGCGCGACGAATATAGTCATAGAGCGTGGTAGCATAGGGCCAATAACTGCCGATCGTCTTGACCGGTTGTCGACTGGCAAGCGTGCCCTGTCCACCGACGAGACGATCCATCGGCCCTTCCCGGCCGGTCGCCCCATGACAGGATGCGCACTTCCCGGCAAACACGGTTGCGCCCTGGCTCACCGTTCCCTGGCCGGCAGGAAGGCCGGCTCCGGTCGGGCGGACATCAATATCCCAGCCTTGCAGTTCACGGTCGGAAGGCGCATGGCCGAATCCATAACCCATGATGGGGTGCGCTTCAGGGGCCGTAGCCAACCCCTTCTGCCATCCCATGCCAAGCGTGATCACAAGAACCGCCGCAACTACATTAAACCTGAACATTGGTGACGTGCCCCTCTCGCGAGATCTTCCAGCTCTGAATCGCGTTGTTATGATAGTCTGAGTTCATTCCCCGGACTGCGATTAACGCTGTCCGAGCGGGTTGCACGTAACCGGTTTCATCGATACAACGGCTTTGCAGGATTGTCTCTTCCCCATCCCAGCGCCAAGAAAACCGAAATCTGGTGTGACATTTGGGAAGAACCGGTTCCTGTAGCTGTGCCTCCTTCCACGAACGTCCTCCGTCCGTGCTGACCTCTGCCTTCATCACCGATCCACGACCACTCCACGCAAGACCTCTCACTTCAATAAAGCCGGGTCGGACCTTTTGGCCACCGGAAGGAGTGGTGATGACGGACTTGGCTTCCATGACCATCGTGAATTGTCGTGCGCTGCCGTCGGGCATCAAGTCGGTATACCGGGATGTTTCCTCCCTTGTCATGAACGGTGCCGTTCCCAGCTTCAGTCGACGCAGCCACTTAATACAGGTGTTGCCTTCCCAACCGGGAATGACCAGCCGTAGCGGATACCCTTGCTCCGGCCTAAGCGCCTCACCGTTTTGCGCATAACAGAGAAGGCCCTCCTCCATGATGTCGGCCACCGGCAGACTACGCGTCATGACCGCCGCATCACTGCCTTCCGCCAACATCCAGGTCGCCTCCGGTTTTAGGCCGGCTTCTTTGAGGACTGTCGCCAGCCGCACTCCCGTCCATTCACTTGTACTCATAAGCCCATGGGTCTGTTGGGCCGTCTGTCCGGTCGGAGCACGCCATTCAGAGCCGGAATTTCCCGAACATTCGATAAAGACGAGTCGCGAGACGGAGGGAAACCGTTTCAGATCATCCATGGATAGAATTAACCGCCGATCGACCAGACCATGAACGAGGAGCTTATGGTGCGACGGATCGATTAACGGCACCCCATTGTGGTGGCGCTCGAAGTGTAAGGAAGCGGGAGTGACCACCCCATCAAGATCCTGCAGAGGGGTAAGAGACCCCCACCAGGACTTCACCACACGCTCACTCTTTTCGAACGGCGAGCGATGACCGTACAGGGTGGGCGGGGTACCGGGTACTCTAGTCGGGTCGGTCGGCACCAATGACTCTTCCGCCCGCAAAGGGCTCAAGATGGCTTGAGCCGCCGTCAGTCCGACGGCAGTGACCGCTTGGCACAGCAGGGCGCGACGACTGAGTGGCCGGCTGGCGGGGGTATCGGCGAGCGGCTCTCCTCGTGTTTCTGAAATAGGATCCTCGGGTGCCGGGTGCATAGGTACCCCACCATAAACCGGAGTGATGGACCGCCTTGAATGTGAAAAATCCCGCGCCCCATCTAATGGACAGATTTCAATTCATCCTACAATCTTCTTCTCGGATGAACAAGCCAGCGCCGCGCGTCACGCGACGGCATTATGAATAAGGACACCACAGTGCTGACCGGCCAGGAGTTAGAACATTGTTCCCCTCAAGTTCCGGCACACTTGTTTGAGCACACCCGCGTCTATGCCCGCACTACACCCGCGGAAAAATTGCCATCGTCAAAGCGCTGCAAGCCAGAGGAGAGTTTGTTTGTGAAATACACGATGACAAGTAATTCTGGAGAAATCTGGACGATTTTCCTGGCACCGTTATTCGGCTTGCCGATTCCCCTGCTCCCGATTCAGGTTCTGTGGATCAACCTCGTCACAGACGGCCTGCTTTCCTGATGAAAGCATCTTTGCCGGTGGCCTCTGCCAACACATCTTGAGGGTGGGCCTGCTCATGAGCCGCGTGTCGCTCATCACCGAAAGGTGGGCCTATCAGGCTAATCAAGAATAATGGCAAACCATGGTGTTCACGGGGTTATCACCTTGTCTCAAATGGGCAATGCGCTGGCGATTCGTTCGGGACAAGATTCATTTTTCCACCGAGGACCATTAAGCAATCAATGGTTACTAGGGGCCGTCATCCTCAGGTTCGCCCTTCAGATGGCTACGGTGTATGCGCCGTTCCTCAACCCCTTCTTTCATACCATGCCCTTAACCCTGAACCAACTTGGTTTCTGTCTCATCCTTTCATCAATCGTGGTTTTTTGTCCTTGAATTCGAAAAATGGGTCAAGCGTCACGGTTGGTTCTCTCGCCAGTAAAAAATCAGCCCGTCACCCCCGCCTTCACAGACGGGGAACTCTCGCTTAACAAGAGTATGAATCATATTTGAGTAAGGTAGAAAAACGGACGATTGGTAGTCTGGAGCAATCCTTTGGGGTATGCCCTTCATTATGGCGAATTACAGATTTGAAGCTGAGGGTCTGACGGAGGCATCAATAATTTCAGTAGTAATAATGAATCCCTTTTCTTGCTGAATTGACTCAGCAATCTGCTTAAGCTTTGTGATCATCTCTATTTTGGTGCGCTTGGGTGGCTTCTTGAAAAATTTCTCTTCACTATCTTTAAACCACATTGCCAAATATATACCGTGAGTAGATTTATTAGCAGTAAGGTAGGCTGGCAATTGCATTTTTAATCCGTGCTCAATATCTTTGTGATGTGCCAACTTAAATTCAACCATCACACTTAAAGGCTTAGCCTCTTTTGTAGTATATAAACATTTGAAATCAAGCAACCCAACTCCCTCATCAGTTTCTCGTTCTACGTGGATTCCAAGCCGGATTAATGTCATTGACAGCAATATAGATAAAGTTGGTTGTATTGACGGTTCTTTTTTGGGTTGCTTTGGGATAGTTCTCCTTTTCCCCGCCACATTAATTTTATGCGATTCATTCCAAAATGGCTCTATCCAGTGCCGATTTTCTACATGATGCTTGATTACCTCAATAATGGCTTCCGTTACCACTTCATGCAAATCGGCTTCGGTATTTATGTCTGTACCTTTTCTTTTCGTGACAAATCTAGAAACATGCACCCATAGATCATCGCCTAGATAATCTATGATAGATTCCTCAAAAGCATTCCTTGAGTCTAGTAGAGTAAGATGCTGATATAAGGGGTTTGTTGGTGGATCACCTTTCCGAAAGTACTGTTCGACAAAACATGTTATATCCTCGTATTGGAGTGGGGGCACGTCTGCTGGATAACTATTGCTGGAGAATAAATTATTTAGCACTTTTAAAGCCAAGAATTTGTCTTTGCTAAATATACCAGTTAATTTTTTTTGGGCTATTTCTTCTTGACTCGGCCTCCGCCAATCATCCAACCGCATTGGAAAGACTATCACAGCATAAAAACAAGGGTATTTCCCACGATTATCAGCGAAGATAGAAAAAGGCAAATTTTGGAGTTGTATATTTGCCCCAAATTGGAAATTATTTCCTAATTGAAATATTAGATCTTCTGATGAATACTCTATTTGATAGAGATTGATTTCCAAAGGCGAATCCCAATCAGCATGAGTCGCTCGATAGTTTCCTGGCACGAATTCAGCATCGTCAATAGGGAGTACCAACCGCATCACGGTGACGTATTCTTCACTTTGGCCTTCGGATATTACTTCAGGGTTCCCATCCATTCGCTCAAATGGACCTAGGGATATTATAGGAAGGTGAATTCCCCTTCTGTTACTTCTAGGCATTCTTAGATTACCTCCGTGGAGTTGCCGACATCATTCTTCTATTGTAAGGCGCAACAATAATTAGATGGAAAAGCTAATATGGTTAGCTTCTAAAGGCTTCAGGACCATTTATTTGAGTGCCTGGTGTCTGAAGAACTTCCCTGTCTTGGCATTGATGAGCGTGCTTCTTCCTTCCGCCTGATCACTGACGATATTCCAATAGGCGCCTTGACTTTTGGTGCCTTGGAGCATGACGTGGAGGGTCATCATGGCTCTGCTCTTCCCTTTGAGTCCTTTCTTTTTCGCTTCGGCCATCGCCTGGATACTATCCATAAAGTCTCCATCCACCGCATCGGTAAAACTCGGTGACACTTCAAGTGTTTGGTCTATCTTGCTGTTTTTCACGTCCACCTTGTAACTTTTTTTGGCCTGAGGCGAATGGAAGAGAAAGCTCCATTTCTCCGCGGTGCCCTCCATATTTCCTGAGACGGTGATGATTTGGACAAGAACCGCGTCCGCCTGCCATTTGACCGCAGACGCTTGCGCATGCCCGAGCCCGGTCTTTGCGGTTTCCCCACCCGCAAAGGCCGGAGACAAACAAAGCAGCAAGGCGATGAGGGTCAGAAGCGGGAACAGGATGCGTCGTTTCGATTTCATAGGAGTTTCTCCTTCAAGGGCTTTGCTGAGAACACCTTCAAGACCTTCTCACGATTCTCTCACACAGTTGCTTCGGTCGAGCGCTGCTCCAGTATCGCATTGAAGCGTATGCACGTCGCTTCACATGACGCCCGATGGTGACCCTCTGCGATATCTATCATCTTTCCATTCTGAATCGGGACGCGAGCGTAGAAGTATGGGGCGCCTTCGTCGTCAATTGACTCAACCACTGTTGCAGGAGCGATGTCGGTTCGCGCCACCATTCTTTCTTGCTTCCTGAACGGGAATCGCCATGTAATGGAGACATGTGAATCGGATTGGACGGTGACACGAAGGCAATGTTTGCTCGTGGAGCAATGCGGTGAGACCTACCGCGCCAATCCATAAGAGCGCCAGTGCGCCAGTGACGATGATCGGAGGATAGCCGAATGGTGTGCCGTTGCGGATAAACACATACGCCATGGCGGCGACAAGCAACAGGAAAATTGATGAAAAGACCCAAAGAAACGCGGCGACATTATTGCGAAAGGTCATAGCTAGGCTGACTCCCAACTCAAGCCTTCACCTGTCCGGGCCGCCACCGGGATCAGTGAAGGGAGCTCATGCTGCAGGCGCCACGACCAGCTCCGGCATTCGGGTCATCCCCTGCGCTCCTTTCCCTCCTGCGGACCTGACTGGGTCATCCCGGATCCATGCACCGCTTCCCGGTATTGTGGAAGACGAAAGGCAAAACAGGCCCCCTGGCCAACCACACTCTCACACCAAATCTGTCCCCCCACCTTCTCGATCAATTCCTTCGCGACCGCCAAGCCGTACCCTGTTGAAGGCTCTCCTGCTGTGGGCTTCGGGGTGAGTTGAATCCCGGGTTGAAAGAGCTTGGCCTGGTCTTCCACACTCAGGCCGGGGCCTTCATCGCGGACACGGCAAAGCACCCAATCATCCTGGGGCTCCACTTCAACCCAGATCCGCTTCCCGGGTGGTGAGTACTTCACCGCGTTCGAGAATAAGTTATCCAGCGCGGCGGCCGTCGCCACACGATCCGTCCACACCGAAGGAACATCCCCAGGGGCAATCGAGAGACACTGAATCTGTTTTTGATCCGCAATGCGTTGATAAAAAATCCTAAACCGCTGGGCCATGATCGGCAGTTCCACCTTTTCGAAGCGCAGCGTCGCATCCCGTCCTGTCTCGGCATTCACCATTTGGCTAACGGTGTGCGTCATCAAGTGCGTGGCATGCTTTAACGCTTCCAACCCGGTGCGAACCTGGTCGTCCGGATGTTTCGCCAGCACTAATAAGAGCAATTCAACTGTCCCCCCTACCACGGTGAGAAAGTTATTCAGTGCATGAGCGGAAAAATGGATAGCACTTTCACTGAGGACCGGCAGTTTCTCCAGATCATACAACACCTGCTCCAATTCCGCCCTGGCCTTGAGGATGCCCGACACAATCTGATTCTTGTCCTCCTGCATGAACTTTCCTCCCTGCGATGATGGGCAATCTTCCCGGAGTCAGCGAAACCCAAAGAATTTCAAGCCTGATCCGCCTCTCCTGCGGAATCCTGTTTTCCTGAATATCATCAGGTACATTGGGATTTCATGATGAAGGCAGTTAAACCTCATGTGCAGGACAATAATGAATCAACGTTGCCGGGAAACCTTTCCACATTCGTTTTCCTGCTCACATCTCAATGCGTAACAACTGCACAGCTTAATCAATTTTTCTTCACCCAACGAATTAAGTCAAGAAAAACCAAGCGGTTGGCTACCCGGTTGTGGAACGGAGAAAGCCCAAAAGATCCGTTCTTCAATGCCTCACCAATTTCGAGAGGTGCCCGTTTTGAGGGGCACCCCGTTCGAATCCCGATTTGGATGGAAACTTGATGTCCAAATCTCCACGGCAACTGTTGGTTGGTTTACCATTTACAAAGGACTGCCATCCCCTCTCTGCATAGATCCGTGCTTGCTCTGGTTGCAAGTTCCATTGTCCATACGGTCTTCTTAGGGGCAGGCCATCCCCTTGATCTCTGGCCAAACGACCTGAAGTGGATGTTCAAAAAATGCTACACACCATTATCCTTGCGAATACAGGGGATTGACCACATTCAAAATGTGCTATTCCGAAATCACCGGAACATCCGCTTTCTCCATGCCTGAATTGATTGGTAGAGAGTTTTCTGTTTCAATTAAAGGACAGGGTACGGGGAAACAACGGAGAGATTATTCACCTTTCGAAGAATCTTACGAAGAGAGCATGAGCGGGTACGTATAGGCCTTTTGGCTCAAGGACCTGCAGGCTTTTAATTTGATACCTTGCACCTCCTATGGAAATTGGCATCGTCGGTCTACCCAACGTCGGCAAATCTACGATTTTTAACGCGTTGACCTCTGGAAACGCGGCCGCATCGAACTATCCGTTTACGACTATCGAGCCCAACGTCGGTGTCGTAGCCGTTCCTGACGCGCGTCTTGGGCGCCTGACCGAGTTGGTCAAACCCAAAAAAACCGTACCCACTTCCTGCCGTTTCGTCGATATCGCCGGTCTGGTTAAAGGCGCCTCTCAGGGCGAAGGGCTGGGGAATAAATTCCTTGCGAATATCAGGGAAGTCGACGCCATCCTTCACATGGTGCGCCTCTTTCAGGATTCCGATGTGGTGCACACCATGGGCGGCGTGGACCATCGTCGTGATATTGAGGTGATTGAAACGGAATTAATGCTCGCGGACCTGGACAGTCTCACCAAACAATACGACAAGGTCACGGCCAAGGCGAAGTCCGGAGACAAGGCTTCGAAAGAGGCTCTGGTGGTGCTCGATGTTCTGAAGAACGGCCTCGAAGCGGGTAAACCCGCGCGCGCGCTGGGCCTCGAACCGGAAGTCCTCAAGAACTTTTTCCTGCTCACGACTAAACCCGTGCTCTATGTCGGGAATACCGATGAGAATCCGGATCCGGCTATCCTTGCCGATTTTCATGCATTCGCGAAGGAGCGCGGCTCGGAATCGGTCGTGATCTGTGGCAAACTCGAAAGCGAAATTGCTCAGCTGTCCGGCGAAGACCGCGAAGTTTTCATGAAAGATTTGGGCATGGAGCAGAGCGGCCTGGAGAAGGTCGTCGTCGCCGCCTACAAAACACTCGGGCTCTGCTCGTTCCTCACCTCCGGAGTACAGGAGGTCAGAGCCTGGACCATTCCCATTGGAGCCAAGGCACCACAGGCCGCCGGCGTCATCCACACCGACTTCGAGAGGGGCTTTATCAAAGCCGACATTTACTCTTTCGAGGACATCGACAAATACAAGTCGGAAGCCGCCCTGCGTGAGAAGGGCCTGATCCGCTCGGAAGGCAAGGAATACGTCGTCAAAGACGGCGACGTCTGCCACTTCAAATTCAACGTCTAGACCGGCTTTTCCTTGCCGCCATGTTGGCGCGCACATTCGGATTCAACAAACAACACATTCATCCTTCTCAACCGCTATTTTTCGGCCTGTCGGGCATGACCGCAACAAGAGCCTACCGTGACGGATGTCATCCTCAATATGATGAAGAAACTTTCATGTCCGCTTCATATCATCTTCATGTAGACAGTTTATGCTGTGTTCATGAACAGCCGGTTGCTTCCATTAATTTTTCACTAAGGAGGATGTATCATGAAGCAGTTACACACAATCAGTCTATTGGGCGCCTCAGCGTTGTTATTGACATCCGTTGGATTGGCCATGAGTCATGATGGTAAAGACAAAGCAGCCATGGCCAATCTGGCCACGTCGGTAACCATGGAAGACGCCATCAAAACTGCGACGACTCAATTTCCAGGGAAGGTGCTGGAAGCCGAGCTGGAAAGCGAAGACGGGAAGGTGACGTATGAGGTCGAGATCGTCAACGCCGCCGGAGAGATCAGGGAATTTGAGATTGATGCCCAATCGGGAAAAATTCTGAGCTCTGAACTCGAGGACGAGGAAGGGCACGAGAAGGGCGCTTCTCACAAAGATTCTGAAAAATCCTAAGAGAACAGGAAGGCCCCATACTAGAAAAACGTATGGGGCCTTCTCTCGTTTCCACACCCTGACGACACACAGGAGAAATCATGTTTGAGTTGCGATGACCTCCCATGTAAGTTCATTTCTTCATCGTCTTGCACTTCACGACTGTGCTATGTGATGCCCCAGGAGCCTGTTTCAAATCGTAAGAACTTTTGTGAGGGCGCCTTATGGCTTCTTTTTCCCGGTCTTCTCGGAAGGGTGGCTGGCGATTGGGCAGAGGAAACTGCAGAAAAAGCCGGAATTGGCGAATCGTTGATTGAGACGCACGAAGCCCTTGCCTTCGCGACTTTGGGAATTTTGAGAGTTCTCCTATAATGTGGCGGATAACACCTGCCCCCTACCGATTTTAATTTTTAGTGGGAAACCAATGCGTATTCTTTTAGTGGAAGATGATTCAAGTGTATCCGGATTTATTGTGAAGGGCTTGCGGGAAGACCAATATGCTGTGGATCTCGCCACCGACGGTGAATTGGGATTGGCCATGGCCGAGACCACCCGCTACGACGTGATTATTCTGGATATTATGCTCCCCAAAATGAACGGCATTGACGTCTGCCGCCGGCTGCGAGCGAAACGCCACACAACCCCGATTCTTCTCTTGACCGCACGGGAAACCATTGAAGATCGAGTGACCGGTCTGGACACCGGCGCCGATGATTATTTAACGAAACCGTTTGCCTTTGCCGAATTACTGGCACGCATCAGAGCGCTTCTCCGTCGGGGCAGTGCCCAACCCAGCCCTCGTCTCACGATCGCAGACCTGGAGCTGGATCCGGTGACCCACCGTGTTTCACGGGCAGGCCAAATCATCATTCTGACCAACAAAGAATATTCACTTTTAGAATATCTCATGAGAAATACAGGACGGGTATTGACCCGAACAGCCATTACCGAACACGTGTGGGACATTCACTATGAGTCCTTGACCAATATTGTGGATGTGCACATTAAAACCTTGCGCAGCAAAATGGATCGGGACTTTTCACCACAGCTGATCCATACGGTACGGGGGATCGGCTATGTCTTAAAAATTCCGGAGGCCTAAACCATGCAGGCCTTTCGCACTCGCATACGTCGTGTGGCCTTAGGTTTTATTGTGATCCTCCTAGGCCTCTTTAGCCTTCTCTTGTACCTGGGACTATCCACAATTTTACACCGCCATATCGATGGAGAACTGATGGCACTCGCACAGGAGGAAAGCCTTCGCGTGGACCTGGCGACGGATCATGTTCGTGTGTCTCCTCACCGGCAGCATGAAGAAGAGGAATTAGAAGAATTTGATGACGAAGAGGAGTTACAGCAGGCCATCCGCTACAGCGCAATTCTGGATCCCGCCGGCCATATCCTTTGGAGTGGGCAGAGCACAGAGAACCGCCTTCCTGTGACATCCCAACTGATCATGCAGGTCCTCAATGGAGAAACCGTTTTTGAAACCTTTCACAGGCCGGATCATCCACCCATTCGCCGTATCTCAATTCCTCTCATCATTGAAGACCACGGGCAATTCATTTTACAAACGGAAAAATCCCTTCAATTTGTCCAGGAAACCCTTCAGTGGTTGGCATGGCTGCTTTGTGGCACCTCCGCGATTTCCCTTCTGTTTGCCTTATGGGGAAGCGGACGATTGGCTGATGAAGCCCTGTCTCCCGTCAAGGCATTGAGTCAGACGGCGGAAACCGTATCCGGGCAGACGCTTTCCACTCGTCTCACACTCAGCTCGCCCTACGCCGAATTTCAACGCCTCGCCCACACCTTTAACGGCATGTTAGACCGCTTGCAGCAGGTCTTCGAAGGGCAACGTCGCTTCGTGGCCGATGCGGCCCATGAACTGAAAACCCCCTTAACGGCAATGAAAGGCAATTTTGAGGTCAGCTTGCAACGGGCACGGTCGGCAGAGGAATACCGGGAGACGATTCTTTCCAACCTGGCTGAAGTCGACCGACTCTCCGCCATGACCAAATCCCTCCTTACCCTGGCACAATTCGCCGGTGACCGCCCCCCGCTCGTCTTGCAAACCCTTGACCTCCCACCACTGGTCAAAGAAATCGTCAGCGAGTTGTCCGTGTTAGCTCACGAAGGCGGGATCCATCTGCAGACTGAGGTTAAACCTGTTCCTCCTTTCATGGGAGATGCCTCACAGCTTAAACAAGCCCTGATCAATCTCCTGGATAATGCGCTCCGGCATACGCCTTCAGATGGAACCATCACCGTTCGGGTCGAGTCTCAGGATAGATCCATCCGGTTATCCGTGGAGGACACCGGGCCGGGAATTGATTCCCAACATCTCCCTCACCTTTTTGGGCGGTTCTATCGAATCGACCAGGCACGGGATCGCCAGTCAGGGGGAACAGGCCTGGGATTGGCGATCGTGAAGGAGATTATCGAAGCCCACGGAGGAACTATTTCTGCCCAGAGTCAGGTAGGAAGCGGCACCACATTCACGATCACACTCCCAACCGGGGAAGAATCACCGCTAACATGAACACCATGATAATATTTCATGGTAGGAGATTTTTTGTCCAGATGGTCTATTCATGAAGAACCTGAATCACAGGCATTGGCGATGGCTCCCTCTTCTCTGTCTTATCGGGCTGTTCCCGATTGGATGTTCCGACACCCAGCCACCAACTGGCAGCTTACCGGACACAGACGTGACGGCTTCCTCCCCTGATCTCGCTTCCCCTCCCAGACAACCCTTTCACGTGGACTATGTCCCTGAACAAGCGCGTCAACGAATCCGTATTGAAGAAGTCAAAGAACGCCTGACCCCGCATTCAGTCTCGGCCCCGGGAAATGTCGCCCTTGATCTTGCCCACGTGGCAAAAGTTTCCTCTCGCATCCCCGGGCAAGTGGATAAGGTGATGGTGCAATTAGGGGATCAGGTTAAAAAAGATCAGCCGCTCGCGGCTGTCGAAAGCATGCGCTTGGATGAATTAGTCCAGGAATACCTGGTGGCCAAATCCAAATTGGATGTGGCCTCCAGCAACTTTACGCGAACCAAACGACTCCTGACTGAAAACATTATTTCCCAACGTCGGTTTCTGGAAGACCGGGGACAACAGATTGAAGCCCAGGCGGTCTACCAACACGTCCGGGAAAAGCTCCTGAACATGGGACTCAGCGAACAGGAGCTCCAGCAAATGGAGCATGGCAGTCACCTGGAAGGGCACAAATATATTCTACGGGCCCCACTCAGCGGAACGGTGGTGAGCCAACAGATCGTGCTGGGCCAGGGCGTGGCGGCAGGAGACGAGTTCTTTGAAATTGTGGATACCAGTCGCGTGTGGGTGTTCGCCAATCTGCCCATCGAACAAGCCCGCCGGTTCCAGGAAGGCGATGAAGGCCAGGTCCTTCCCCGTGGGGGAGAGCCCATCACCGCCCGACTCACCTATATCTCCCCGGTCGCGGATGCCACCACCCGGACGATCCGCGTCCGATTCGACGTCGAAAACCCCAAGGGCCGACTCAAACCCAATGAATATGTGGAAGTGCGCCTGATCGATCAACAACATCCCGCGCTATCTATACCGTTATCAGCCTTAACGATGTTGGAGGGCGTGCGCGGCGTGTTCGTCCAACGGGACAACGGATACGATTTCGTGTTTGTCGAGACCGGCCAGGAAGGCGCCGGACTGGTAGAAATCAAACGGGGCTTGAAGTCAGGAGAACACGTGGTGACCGAAGGCGTCTTCGACCTGAAAAACGCCATTATGAAAACCTCCATTCAGGGAGAATGAGCCGTAAAAAGCACACGTTAATGGTAAGGAGCATCCCCTGAACTTTCCCCTTTTCCCTTTTCACACTTTTGAGCCCTGTTGATGGAGCGTCTCCTTACACTCTCGCTTCGGTATCGGTTTTTTACCGTCGTTGCCCTTCTTCTGGTGATTGTCTCCGGAGTATGGTCGCTGACCAATCTCACGATCGACGCCGTCCCCGACCTCACCCCCGTCCAGGTACAGATCCTTACCCGTTCGCCCGCACTCGGTCCGATTGAGGTGGAACAATTCATCACATTTCCCATTGAAACCGCACTCAGTGGCATACCGGGATTACAGGAAGTGCGCTCGGTCTCACGTTACGGCTTATCGGCCGTGACGGCGATCTTTGAGGAACACCTCGACCTCTATTTTGTGCGACAACTCGTGAACGAGCGACTGACCCTAGCAACCGAACACATTCCCGCCGCCTATGGACGACCGATGATGGGCCCCTTATCAACCGGCCTGGGAGAAGTCTACCAATTCACACTCACAGGGATGGGGCACAGTCCCATGTTCTTGAGAACCCTCCTGGAATGGGATATTGGCAGGCGGCTTCGGGCTGTTCCGGGTGTGGTGGAAGTCAATATCTGGGGGGGAGAAACCAAACAATTTCAGGTGGTCGTCGAGCCCAGTAAGCTCCTCGCCTTTAACCTTACCTTAAAAACTGTGTTTGATGCCCTGGCCCAAAATAATGCCCTCGCCGGAGGCGGGTACATTGAACATGAGCGGGAACAATATCTCATTAAGGGAGAAGCGATGGCTTCGACGATTACCGATTTAGGGCAAATTGTCGTGAGTCATGGGCCGGGGGGTGTTCCCATTTTCATTAGAGATCTTGGAGAAGTCAAAGAAGGCGCCGCCTTGCGGATAGGCGCGGCCACACGGATGGGAGAGGGGGAAACCGTCATCGGGATGGTTCAAATGCTCGCAGGCGCCAATGCCCAACAGGTGGTCAAACGTGTGAAAGAACGCGTCCAGGAGATTCAAGCCACCCTTCCTCCGGGAGTGGTGATTGAACCCTATTATGACCGGACCCTCTTTGTCTCAAAAGTCATCAACACCGTCAGAAATAATTTACTCGAAGGAGGTCTCCTGGTCATCGCCATTCTCTTTTCATTTTTAGGAGACATTCGGGCCGGATTTATTGTGGCATTGGCCATTCCTCTTTCCATGCTGATGGCTTTCACGGGCATGTATCACGCCGGCATCTCCGGCAACCTGATGAGCCTGGGAGCAATCGACTTTGGACTGCTCGTGGATGGATCGGTCGTCATGATCGATAACATTCTGCGACGACTCGGAAACGTCACCCGCCAAACGAAGGAAGAAAAGTTGGCGACAATTCAAGAGGCTGCACGGGAAGTGCTGCGGCCTATTGTGTTTGCAGTCGGCATCATCATCGTTGTGTATCTTCCTATTTTGTCCTTGATTGGATTAGAAGGCAAAATGTTTCGACCGATGGCCATGACCGTCATTTTTGCTCTGGCCGCCTCACTGTTCTTCGCGGTAGCCGGAGTTCCTGTCCTGTCGTATTGGTTTGCCCGGGCCCGGCCGAACCATGAAGAAACCTGGCTCATCCGGCGTTTGCGCCGTCTCTATCGACCATGGTTAGCGATCTCTTTGAACCGGCCGGCGATGGTGGTTATCCCTGGCATCCTCCTGTTTATTCTCAGCCTGGCGCTCGGATTCCGCTTAGGGATCGAATTTGTTCCTCGATTAGAGGAAGGCGATATGGCCATTCAAGTCTGGCGGCTTCCCAGCGTCTCCCTGACCGAATCCGTGGAAACCGCCTTGGGCGTGGAACGGGCGTTACGACAATTTCCTGAAGTGGTCCAGGTCGTAACCAGAACGGGAAGTCCGGAAGTGGCCACCGACGTGATGGGCGTTGATATGTCAGATGTCTTTGTGATCCTGAAACCTCGAAACGAATGGACCACAACCACGTCGAAGGAAGCGTTGATCGAAAAATTTAAAACCGCGGTTCTGGCAGCGGTTCCCGGAGTGGGACTCAGTTTCACCCAGCCGATTGAGATGCGATTCAATGAACTCATTGCCGGCACCCGATCCGATCTCGCTATCAAAATTTTCGGAGAGGATCTTGAGGTCTTACGCCATCAGGGCGACGGGGTGGCACGTGCACTCGAACAGGTGCCCGGCGCTGCCGATGTGAAAGTGGAACAGGTCACCGGTGTCCCCAGGATTCGGATTATCGTCGACCGTGACCAAATCGGGCGATACGGGCTGAGTGCCAGAGACGTCTTAGGGATTATTGAAGCCGCCCGGGTCGGCCAAACTGTCGGGACCGTCTTTCAGGGACAACGCCGCTTTGATCTGATTGTCCGCCTCTCTGATGAGACATCGGCCGGGCCGATAGCTCTTGGCAACATTCTGATCCCCACCGCGCATGGTGAACTGGTTCCCTTGTCCCGCGTCGCAACCATTGAGGTAGACGAAGGCCCTGCGCAAGTCAGCCGAGAAAATATTCAACGCCGTCTGGTGGTCGAAGCCAATATCCGTGGTCGGGACCTCGGCTCATTTGTTACCGAAGCCCAACAGGTTATCCGCGACCGCGTCACCCTCCCGCCCGGGTACTACCTTGAATGGAGTGGGCAATTTAAACATCTTCAGGAGGCCGCACAGCGGTTGGCTGTGGTCGTGCCGATTACCTTACTGCTTATCATCGCCATTCTTTCGGTGATTTTTGGAACGATTCGTCCGGCCTTGCTCATATTTCTGAATGTGCCCCTCGCGCTATCTGGCGGAATTTTGGCCCTTTGGATTCGTGACCTGCCATTGAGCATCTCGGCGGTCATTGGCTGTGTGGCCCTCTTCGGGATCGCGGTCTTAAACGGTGTCGTCTTGGTGAGCCGTATTCAGAGGCTGGAAACCGACGGGCTTCCGACCCGGGACGCCGTGGCACAGGGAGCCATGGATCGTCTTCGCCCTGTCTTGATGACCGCCCTCGTCGCCAGTCTGGGGTTTTTACCGATGGCCATCGCCACCAGTATGGGAGCGGAGGTCCAACGGCCCTTGGCGACAGTCGTAATCGGCGGGTTGCTCACATCCACGGCCTTGACCCTATTTATTATTCCAGCGCTGTACGGCAGCGTCTGCCGTTCCAACAAACAACCATCCATACCCCATCAGTCACACACAAGCACCACCTCAATCTGAGAAGGATGGTGTTGTCACAAGAAGGGAACATGTCATGTGGTTCAAACAGATCATTTACCTCATCATGCTATACGGCCTCTGCTGGCAACCCGTGTTGGCAGCGACTGTCACCTCACCAGAGGCTGCGGCCCCGACCTATAGCCTGCAAGCTATTCTGGCCATCGCCTTAGAGAAAAATCCCCTCATGAACGAAAGCGAGGGGGTCATCGAACAGAGGGAAGGAGACAAAATCTCTGCCTCCGCTTATCCCAACCCCACCCTATGGATTCAGAGTGGCCGTGGAACCGTCAGAGAACCTACCGGCCCAACTCTCACTGAACGGTATGCCACCCTCTATCAACCCATCGAATGGCCGGGGAAACGGGCGGCACGCCAACAGGCAGCCCAGGCAGGATTGGACGGCGCACTGGCCTCAAAAGAAGAGGCCAAACTGAATTTAATTGCGGCCACCAAACAGGCTTTTTATGACCTCTTATTTGCGGAACGCCAAACGGAAACGGCTATCCAAAATGTTCGGACGATGGAAGAAGTCCAAAAAGCCGTGATTCGTCGCGTTGAGGCGGGGGAAGCGCCCCCTTTTGATGCCGTAAAAATCAAGGTTGAGGGCATGAAAGTTCAAAAAGAGGTCGCCCGGACCAGAGGTGTTGTCCAGTCCATCCAAGCCTCACTCAATAGCCTCACTGCCGGGGCGTTGGGACTTGAATTCTCCATTCAAGGTGATTTCGCCGTCTGGCCCGGAGCCTTACACCTCGAGACACTCTCGGAGCAGACTTTGGCAAACCATCCCATCATTACTAAATGGAAAAAACTCATCGTACAAGCGCAGCAGACACACCGTCAGGAACAACAGGCTCGCATACCCGATGTAACGTTGAGTGGAGGATATCAACGAGACGCAGGGCGGGAAGCCTATATCGCGGGGGTTTCCATACCTTTTCCGGTGTGGAATCAACGTCAGGGAGACATTGCCCAGGCCAAAGGCACCTTGCGGCAACGGGAAGCGAGCCTTCTTCGTGCCAAACAGGAACTACTCAAAGGCATCGCCCAGCAGATCCAACTTTCTCACGCCGCGGCCGCACAAATTGCCACATACGAAAAAGGGCTGCTCAAACAGGCACAGGAGGCACTACGCATCGCCCAAGTCAGCTTTAAATACGGGGAGGCCAGCCTGCTGGATGTGCTGGATGCCCAACGGGTCTTGCGGCAAACACAGATAGATTATGCGCAGGCCAAATACGATCTCTCGATTGCCCTGACTGAACTGGAACGCGTCACCGGCGGAACCGTACAACCCTGAAGCACTCCGGTTATGCCGTCCATTCCGGATAGTACCACCGGATCTATGCATTTATAGGTAATAGTGCTATTTTTCCGCTACTATCTTTTACTTTCCTTGTGTGCTACGATTTTTTAACTCATCGCCCTGGGCTTAGCTTTGAGAGTTCAATCACTCAAGCCCGTAACCGGTGTTGTTTAGCCCGAGAGAATAACTCGGAAGTGTCTGACCTGAGTGGCGTGGAAACAGCGTCCGTGGCCTACCTCTTCCAAATGTTTTACCCTTCTCGAGCATCAGACAATATCATCTTTTTAAAAGGAGGAACCCCATGGGTTCAAAATTGTATGTAGGTGGGTTGCCGTATTCAGCGACTCAAGCAGAATTAACCGACCTGTTTTCGGCACACGGCACCGTCGAATCAGCTAACGTCATTAGCGACAAGTTCACCGGCCAATCGCGCGGATTCGGATTTGTTGAGATGTCTACCGGAGAGGAAGCACAAGCCGCAATTGCAGCATTGAACTCCACAGAGTTTGGTGGCCGCACATTGACGGTCAACGAGGCCAAACCCCAAGCCCCACGAACCGGTGGCGGCGGAGGCGGCCGTGGTGGATTCGGTGGCAGTGGCGGAGGCGGAGGAGATTTTGGAGGAAAGCGGCGCAGCCGATTCTAACGATCATTCCCTACGTCTGATAATAAGGGAGAGGTCCATAAGGCCTCTCCCTTTTTTTATTCCATCCCGGATTTCAGGCCCTTATCCTCAGGATCTCACCATAATGACGGCGGACAAAAGCACTCCCAACCCTAACAACAGGGTCAGTCGGCCAAGCAGCGGGGACAATCGGAGCAGAAGCTTTTCGCCAGCCGATAATTCTGAAGGAGCCTTGCTCTTCAGGGTTCGTACTTTTTGTGCCATTATCCGGTCGTGACTGAAGGAAACCACCGCTAACAGGAACACCAGTATCAGTTTCGTGAAGACAATAGGTGGCCATGAGGAAAGGGGAGACCGGAAATTGATGACATTTGCAAGAAGGACCGATCCCGTCACCACCAGAGTGAATAGAGCGCTCCATACGAGCGTTCTGAATCGACGGGCAAGGCTTATAAATCCGCGTTGAGCGGTAAGAGGGTCTGAGTCCTGCCTCATGAGGGGCACTGCAACAAGGGAGAGGAATAGCATCCCTCCAACCCAGAAGGTTGCAGCAATCAGATGGATCCAGACCAGAATAATATAAAGGAAATTCACCCCTGGAATTGTAGCGGGATTAGTGTGTTCTCACCAGATAAAAATGTATCCGATCCCGGAAAAAGAACCATTTCGAGTGAATGGAATAATCTATCAGACGTAGCGACCTCTTCAGACAGGCGAATACTCGAAACAGCCTCTCCCTATCGTTGAAGCCGGATTATGACGGACCCCAACGATGTCCCGGATACCGCTCCTCTTATACAAGACGGCAGAATTTCCCTCCCCAATTGCCCTTGGGCCAACCAGGTCCGATCACCATTTCATCTCCTCTGCTTGCCATGATTCCCTGACCGATCATTAAAACGCGATGCCGACATACGCACCGGCGGTGCCGAAATTATTCGTCGTATCTGTTTGGCCGGTCGCAAGATGAAATCGGCCGTCCACTCCGAGATGAATGGCTTTCCAGATTCGATACTGCGCCCCGATGGCAAACTGGACACCGATATCCAGGACGGTCGTATCATTTGAGGGAGGACTGATGACATGGAAGTCCAGCCCTACCGGAATTACCCATGGACGAAATCGGCTGCCTTCCATAAACATGATTTTCGGTGCCACATTCACCGTCAACATCGTGATTTGGACCTTTTTATTCGTTTCGACCGAGCAAGTCGGGACTCCTGCGAGGGCACAGGTGCTGGGAACCGCCTGCGTCACGTTTTTGGAATTAAACCGTTTATATTCCACCCCGATTTCCCCCAACACCCAAGTTCCGGGAAACATATCCCAAATATCTCGGGTGAGAACCAGATCAAGGCCAGCGCCAACATAATAACCGTTATTACTATCATTGGTCCCACTCAATCCAAAGACATCCGTCTCTACCTCATTCGAACGATCATTGATTAGCCCTGCCCAACCTCCACGAAAAAACACCATATTCCCGGTTTCTTGGACAGCTCCTGGTGATGGAGAGAGCGTTTTCTGCTCCAACCGCTTCAGCCTTTCGTCCACGCTTAACTCCTGGGCGAAACCCGCTTCCGGCACTGCCCACAACAGACACCCCACAAACCAAACCAATATGCCCAAATGTGTGACCAACCGGCTTGTGCTCATCATGTCTCCTCCCATTCAAGAATTGTGGTAAAACTTCGACCCCTCACGAACATGTGCTTGACTTGTGTGTCACCTCTGCGTCCCTCATCTTCAGTGATTTTTTGGAAAATCATTGAACGGGCCGTAGGCTATACGATTCCCGAAAGCGCGACCTTGTTGGAAAACAATGGCCAACCAGATAGTTATCAATCTTTTGAATAGGCCGAATGGCCTAAGGACGGAGAGAGCACACAAAGATCGGAAAGAGCGTGTATGAGAATTAGGGCGAGGTTAAAGAAAACTAAGCAGAACCAGGGCTGGGGAGGAAATGAAAAAATGAAGAAAGAAGAAGCGTTGAGGAGGACTACTTCAACGAGAGAGAGGCATACCGGCGATTTTGGTTAAACGCTCGACATTTATAATCATCAATTCCCGTCCATGCACGACGATGAGGTGATCGTTCTGGAAATCATGAAGAAGCCGGACGAGGGTCTCTACTGTGACTGCCGTCATCTGCGCAAGATCTTCCCTTTTGAGTTTAAGGGTAAGGCGAACCCCTTTCTCATCGCTTTTCCCGAATCGATCGCATAGCTCCAATAAGAGTCTGGCTAATCGCTCCCGTGCCGGAGTGAACGCAAATTGATCAGCCGCATTCAACACAGCCGTCATTTCTTTACTGAGCACCTGAACAAGTTTGACCGCCAACTCTCCATGCTCTTTCAGAAACGAGAGAAAACTCGTGCGATCCAACAGGCAAATTTGCGAAGGCTCCAGGACTTCACAAGTGACCTGATGAACCGGTTGCTCCTGAAAAGCCTGTTTTTCCAGAAGTTGGCCGGAATCTAAAATGTCCACCAAACGCTGTTGTCCCTTGCGATTGAGCCTGGTCAATTTCACCCGCCCCTGGCAGAGAATGTAAAGACCCAGGGCCACATGCCCTTCATAGAACACAAATTGGCCGGCCTGATACATGGCCCTGCGTTTAATGAGCCCGAAGGGTTCTTCAACCGAAGGAACGAGTTGGCAGATATCGGACGATTCCCGATTGGGGCAGACTGCACATTCAGGAATGGCTGGGGAAGTAGGAACTTTCATCGCTCACTCCTCTACAGTTGGGTCCATTGGACTATACCCGATTCCGGTTATTCAACCAACCCCCTGCACTCAGTAGAACGGAATATTTTTGGAATATGATTGTCCCCAATCGTCTCTCAAGCAAGAAGATGCACCCGTATTCATCTTCAGCAGTTTCAAATTACTTCATGGGTCATTATAATCTTCGCACTGCCCACTTCATAAAAATTGTATCTGCCTATGACCAATTTGCCACACTCTGATCCTCCTCTTCTGTCTTCTCCCGCATACAAACGGGCGGACTCCGACCTGGCTTTTTTGCAGCGAGACGACCTCAGGGCTGTCCGGCTCCAACTGGAGTGGTTTAAACCGGAACTGATCCAACAGGACGAGGGCATCGAATCCACCATTGTGGTGTTCGGCAGTGCCAGGCTTCTGGAACCAGCCGCAGCCAAAGCCAAGCTCTTGCTCGCGGAAAAAGAGCTGGCTGCCTCACCCCACGATCCTGAAAAAAAACGGGCCGTGGCCATTGCCAAAAACCAGGAGGCTTATTCTCCCTATTATGAGGAAGCACGTGAATTCGGCCGCCTGGTGTCTTCCAGTTGTCAAATAGACGGCCGAAGAAAATTCGTCATCATCACCGGCGGGGGTCCCGGTATCATGGAGGCAGCCAATCGAGGTGCAGCCGATGTAAAGGCCAAATCCATCGGACTGAATATCGCGTTACCACATGAGCAATTGCCCAACCCATACATTACTCCTGAACTGTGTTTTCAATTTCGTTACTTTGCCCTTCGAAAAATGCACTTTCTCAATCGAGCCAGAGCCTTGGTGGTCTTTCCCGGCGGATTCGGGACCATGGACGAATTATTTGAGACCCTGACCCTTCTTCAAACAGGAAAAGTACGTGACGTCTCAGTCGTACTCATCGGACGACCCTTTTGGGAAGATCTCATCAATTGGGAGAAATTTGTGGAGAATGGCTTGATCGAGGCTGAAGACCTGCAATTGTTTCATTATGCTGAAACCGCAGGAGAAGCCTGGAACATTATTATGGCCGAACATCCACTTGAAGCCCCATCATGAAGATTTCGTTTCATGGAGCCGCCAGATCCGTCACGGGGAGTCGTCATCTCATCCACGCGGGATCCTCCCGCCTGCTTCTGGACTGCGGTATGTTTCAAGGGCGGCGAGACCAAGCCGCCACACTCAATCGCCAACTTGGCTTTGATCCAAAATCCCTGACGGCCGTGTGCTTATCCCATGCCCACATCGACCATTCCGGAGCACTTCCAGTTCTCGCCAAAGAGGGCTTTCGCGGATCGGTCCATATGACGTCGGCCACGGCGGACCTGACAAAAATTTTACTGGAAGATTCCGCCAGGATTCAGCAAAGTGACTGTCGGTACGTTAATAGAAAGGAACGACGGAGAGGCCCAGCCTGTGTCACACCCTTTTATTCGATAGAGGATGTTCGAATCATTGGCAATCAGTTTCGAGGAGTACGCTATGGGGCCAATACCTCTGCGGCTCCCAACCTAAAGCTGCAATTTCATGATGCCGGGCATATTCTGGGATCGGCGGGAATCTGGGTTAAGCATCAAAGTCGTGGGAATACCACCTCGGTCCTGTTTTCGGGAGATCTGGGGAGAGCTAATATGCCGATCCTTCGGGATCCTCATGCGCCTCCCTCCTGTGATGTGCTGATCATTGAATCGACGTATGGGGACCGACTGCATGAGGACGATCAAGCCAAACGAAAAGCCATCGCGAAAGAACTCGTGATCCATGCGATTCAGCACAAAAGCAAAATTGTCGTTCCGGCCTTTTCGGTCGGCCGCACTCAAGAGATCATTATGCGCATCAAGGAACTCGTGAACAATGGAGAAGTCGACCCCATTCCGATTTTTATCGACTCCCCCCTCGCGTTAAAAGCCACCAAAGTTTTTCGCCAACACCCCGAATGCTATGACGAAGAAACCTATCGAACCTTTACCTCGACCGGCGATGTCTTTGCCGCAAAATACATCAATTTCATCTCAACAGCCCAAGATAGCAAACTCCTGAACCGCCGTAGCGGCCCCTGTGTGATTATTTCGGCTTCCGGCATGTGTGAAGGGGGGCGCGTGGTGCATCATCTTAAACATACCATTGAGGATGAAGCCAATGTGATCGTCCTGGTAGGCTGGCAAGCCGAGCACACCTTAGGACGCAAACTAGCCGAGGAATGGGACACGGTACCTATTTTTGGAGTCCCTACGAAACGGCGTGCTCAAGTGGTCCGGTTGAATGGCTATTCCGCTCATGCAGACCGGGATGATCTCCTCGCCTATGTCCGGGCAATCACACCACTTCCTCGAAAAGTCTTTGTGGTGCATGGTGAAGAACGCCAGTCCCTCGCCTTTGCCATGAGGCTGACCACTGAATTTCCCGGGATGGAAGTGGAAGTTCCACGGCCTGATTCCATATATGATGTGTAAATTCATGAATCCGGTCTCCTACAGGTTTCAGGCTCTCCCAGGCGTGTGAAGGCTTGGGCAATAACCAGTTGTGGTTGTGCCTCAAATCGTTCCATGATTTTTTCATTCTGAAACAAGAACATAACAACCATATGTCCCGATAGAGTCAAACTTCAATTCATTGCCTTGAAAGTGCCACATGTCGACTATGGGCGTTCTGGATACCTTTCACATACAAGACGGGAGATGCATCGCCATATTTGCCTATGATGTGGGTGCGTCCATTCAAATCGACGAAGCCGAACAGCTGATTACCGCAACAAAAGAGCGAGGGCGAATCAAACGGAAACGGCCGGCACCGGAATACTTTGATTATCACCCTGCACCGCTCCGCATTACGGAAGAACTTCAATCGATCAGCCTGGGAACGCACTGCACCCTTCCCACCGTTGAAACCGTACTCTATGACTTCGGCGCAATCATGGTGACCTATCAGATTCCTCTGACCGGACCATTTGCGTCCCTGCTCCCGTTAAGTGAAGCACTCTACGAAAATCCTCAACTGCTTGAAGGCACTTTCCGCCACGTCCAGTCTCTCCTGACCACATTAGGCCCGGCAATTGAAAAACCGAATATATCCGAATTCGTCGAAGACTATGCAATTTTCCATATTTTCTCGACTCAACCCGCGTTAAATCTGTCGCACTTTGTGGAACAATACGGCACACTGCTTTCTCAGATTCTCCGCTGTGAAGATCAACCCTTATCAGCCCAGGAAATACATGATGCCACCACCAGCCAGATTGCCTTTGGAACACAGGATCTGACCCTCATTGATTGGAATGCGGCGCTGATGATCGGGCAGGAGATGGATGATGTACGGGCTGTCTTAGAATTCGCCAATGTAGAATTAGTCGAGCGACGATTTCTCGATCACCAGTTAGACGAGGCTCTAGATGAAGCTTATGGGGCCCTCACACAGGAACACCGGCATGGATTCCGTTGGCCGGGATCATCGGACGCCAATCTTCGCCGAATCGCACGCATGCAAGTCGATAGCGCGATTCTCTTTGAACGGGTCACCAACACCCTAAAACTATTCGGCGATCAATATCTGGCAAGAGTCTCGCGGCTGGCGTCGCAACGCTTTCACTTGCAAAGCTGGGATGCAAGCATTCTCCGCAAATTAAACACACTGGATAATTTGTATGACAAAATGGCCGGTCAAACCGGCAATCAGCGGATGGAAATCCTTGAATGGATCATCATTATTCTCATTGCGATCTCCATTCTCCTTCCTTTTATCCCCGGCTTCCCCGGATATTAGGCTGACTGCTTTACTTCATGATGCCCCACCCGTCGTCATTCCCAACAGCTATCACGGGCACAACCATACAAGGGAGTGTTGAATAATAAAGATGTTCAAGGGAAAATTTGCCCAGGATTAGATTTCTCATCAAAGGCTCCGGGTCGGTTCAAAACAGTCCGTCCAGCAAGGCCGCAGCCGTTTTTACGCGCGGAGCGTACGCGTCGTACGTGACCACGGGAAAATGGCGAGAACGCCGCTGGCGGCTTTTTTCAACAGACCCTACAAGGTGAATTCAACTTGTAAGCGCAACTCAACATTCTCAGTTGATTGAAAGAATTTGCAAGACAAGACTTCTGAGAGCGGATTATTGGGACACTTCAACAAGTAGCCGAAGAGGGTCACGATTGGAAAGAAAGGCGCTTATTCGAGTAACATTTGGCCGTCGATATTCCGAATGATTCTGGCGCGACCGGACTGGTCGAGCTGCGCTTCAATCCAGTCCCCCACATGCGCCGGACGATCAATCTGGGTATTTTCATCAAAAGGCAGTCTGGCTTCAATCTGATCGTTTACGTGCACGACATAGGCCGCGCCCTCGATTTTAAACACCTGCCCTGAACCTTTCTTAGATGCTTATTGGCGGATAACGCCTCCTGTTGAATCTGTTGGTAGCCTTTGGTGCCTTCGACAATGCCACGCCCCATAGCCGCTTGCTGAGCGCCCACGAATTCCTGCTGTCCCACGCATCCCATCAGTCCTATAGTGGCCAATGTTACGCTCATCCAGCTCCGATGACTTGATGCCATTCCCGGCTTTCCTTTCTCCTACTCACTCAGGCACATCACATCATGAACAGTACAAGTATGAATTATCCTATCACACGCGCTCAGAGAATCCAGTAAATAGGGCTCATTTCAGACCGTGTGACGCCGGCAACTCCCCATCCACTCAATCACTTTTCTCTTTCTTACCCACAATCTTTTCCTCCGACTTCCCAAAGAAAATTGACCTTTACATAGAATTCTTTTACCCTTCCCGTGAACATGTTCACAACATGAGTGATCCGCATTCATCGATCCGTCCAGCCATGTCATTCAGAGGCGCGCCCGGCTTCATCAAGCTAATTAATATATACCTTCAACCAACCCCCTCTTCAATCCTTTCATTGAGGTCAGGCACCTTCGATTGATGCTTCAAGATTTTTGGCAAGAAATTCTTACGGTCTGGCAGATCGGCGTTTTACATACCACCCTGGGTGATATCTTTCTTGCCTTAGGCGTGTTTTTGGTATTCTTGTTTGTCCGCCGCATTTTCTTCCGTTTTTTTTCCCGTCTTTTGCGACGGTTGACCGGACGAACCAAAACGGACATAGATGATCGGATCCTGGAAGCGATTGAACGCCCCCTTGAATTCACGTTTGTCATTATTGGTCTGTACATTTCCGGGCAGGTCATTTCCTTGTCTCCCGCGTTGGGTGCGATCTTTGGACAAATCATCCGGTCCTTGATTGCTTTCACGATCTTCTGGGCTATTTTTCGAATACTGGATCCGCTGTCAATCCTACTGGATCGATCCATCACGCTCTTCGGCAGCCAAAGCATGCACGAAACCGTTAAGGGTTTTTTCTCAAGGTCGCAAAGTTCGTGGTGGTCTGCTTAGGCATTGCCGCGGTGTTTCAGGAATGGGGATTCAATGTCGCGGCGGTCCTCGGTAGCTTGGGACTGGTCGGCATGGCGGTCGCCCTCGGCGCCCAGGATTTCATTAAGAATATGTTTGCGGGGTTCACGATATTTTTGGACCGGGTCTTTGAAAAAGGCAATTGGATCAAAACGCCTGACGTGGAAGGCACAGTGGAGGAAATTGGATTTCGTGCGACAAAAGTCCGTCAATTTGACAAAGCCCTGGTCACACTGCCCAATTCCAAATTGGCCAATGAAGCGTTAATCAATTACTCCCGCATGACGAACCGGAGAATTTATTGGAAAATCGGGATCGAGTATCGTTCGACTCACGATCAAATACGGAATATTATCCAAGCCACTTCGGCCTACATTTACGAATGTGGAGACTTTGAAACCAATCCGGAACAGACCAAAACATTTATTTTCCTGGATTCATTCGGTAACTCAAGTATTGACATTATGCTGTATTGTTTTACGAAGACTATTGTATGGGGTGAGTGGTTGGAAGCCAAAGAACGCTTGGCTTACAAAATCAAGGAAATCGTCGAGGGCGAGAAAGCCAGTTTCGCGTTTCCATCGAGTTCCATTTATGTCGAAAGTCTGCCATTCGGCACACCAGAATCTTTCATGCCACCCCTCTCCCGGTCGCCTTCTTCTCCATCGCCAACATAGTTTCCGTGTTTCTGTAGGTGGGCATAGCAAGCCCAGCAAGCAAAGAATTCTGTTTCCTCAAGGAAAACCGCTGCCTGCATTCCAGAGAATGTGTAAATGCCATCGAAGACCTCCTTCCTGACTCCCTTCCACGCCATATGCCTCATGTGGTCCATTTTCCCTCCTGTTCGCAGAACTACATGATATCGGCTCATCTATATTAGGCCCCAAATCAATTCCATCCCTTTCCTAAATTCCTTCCCTATTCGAGCAGTTCGTTGGACGTATGAAAAGATTTTCCCCAAATTGCCCGCAGAGCTATTAAACTCCATAAACTTTCAGTAACATTAATCGTTCCTCTCTGGCTCCCCATATTGGCATAGCTGCCAAACTTGGATCTGACCCTCGAAGCCATGAGATAAAATGATGGATTCCAGTCCTGGATCGGAAACGCCACCCCATTGCGACCCTTTTATTAAAATGCTGACGGAGCCTGGTTGGAGAAACCGAAATGGACAGAAGGGAGGAAAACAGGACTATTCCCGTATAGGCTTCAGGAACAATATTGGCCACGCCCAGGCGATTTACCCTATATCCGCCTTTGTCATTTCCAATATACCCAGGATTAAGGGCAAATTAACCCTTTCTCTTATTGGTTGATTACGATAATATTGTGCCTTCAGAAGTGATAAGAACTTTTTTCTTTTCCCTCTGACCAATTGAAAATCTAATCAGGCCACTCACCTAACAACAAAGGAGAAGAGTAATGGCAGAAACAACGGCAGCAATGTTTGGAGGACACAAAACCAACGGCCTGGTTCTCGTCGTGGACGATGAGCCTGATGTCCGAAAAGTAGTACGAATGACACTCGAAAAGGCCGGATATGATGTCATTGAGGCGGAGGATGGGGAAAAGGCTATCGAAGCAATCCATCAAGGTGAAAACCCTTTAATGTTGGACGTTGTTATTTCCGATATTCGCATGCCAAAAATCAACGGCGTGGAAGCCATTAACTATTTTCAACAACAATGGCCACGTGTTCCCCTCATTGTGCTGACGGGATTTCCGGACATGGAAATGGCCACCGGATTTCTCAATAAGGGGATTGTGGATTATCTGGTCAAACCGGTTGAAAAGGAAAAATTACTTAAATCCGTGGCCACCGCCATGGAAAAACGAGATCTCAATCGCCTGTAATCTGACGGGACTAACTTTTCAGATTTCGAGTTTCTTCTCGCGGGAGAATCGTTCCCCATGAAGAAGACTATGGTATATCAAGTAAAGCCCTATCCTCAGGATAGGGCTTTTCTACCATATGAACGTTAAGACATGGAGAAATACCGCATGCTCCCCGTTTGACCTTAGCCTTTCCTCATCCTCCACTCCAACCATCATGGAGGGATTCCATGGCGACCGTTGAACCTCCCATTACCATTGCCATTCTCGGGGCCGGCAAGGGAGGAACGGCGATGTTGGAATCCTTTCTCAATTTACCCCATATCCGTCTACTGGGCATTGCCGACACAAATCCCCATGCGTTGGGTTTTCAACTTGCCCGACTTCACAATATCCCTACTGTCTCTCATCCTCTGAAGCTTATTCAGGAAGACCAGGTGAATTTGATCATTGACGTGACCGGGGATCCCATTCTTCCTTCATACATTACGGAGCACAAACACAGCGGGGCTGAAGTGCTTGGAGGGACCGCCGCCAAAGTTCTCTCAGAGTTGATCCAACATCAAAGATTTATTCAAACACAACTGTTTCAATCGGAAAAATTAGCCAGCATGGGAACCTTTGCCTCGGGAATTGCCCATGACATTAATAACCCGCTGTATGTCATTTTGGCGATGGCCGAAGAAATTCAAGAGGAAACCAATCTTGATCGCATTCGACTCCATGCCGCCAGCATCCATGAAGCGGCACAACGCATTCAAGCCATTTCACGAAATATCACTGATTATGTTCGCACATCCAGCCATCAAGAACTCGAAAGAATCGACCTCCATGCCAGACTGGATGAAGCCTTAAGCATTTCCAGATTTGCAACAAAATTCCGAGAAATTACGGTTCAGAAACATTACCAAAACGGCTTGACCGTCCAGGCTAAACCGGAAGAAATCCTCCAGGTTTTCATCAACCTTATCACCAACGCTATTCATGCCATGGAAGAGAAAGGCAGCCTCACCATCACCACCTCACACAGCAACGGAACCGTACAAATTGCGATCAGCGATACCGGCTGTGGCATTTCCCCGGAACACCTCCAAAAGATTTTCAATCCCTTCTTCTCAACGAAACCGAAAGGCCAGGGGACCGGCCTCGGACTCTATAACGTCAAAACCATTGTCAAAAAATATCATGGGGATCTTCAAGTCGAAAGCGAATTAGGGAAAGGCACCACGTTCCGATTGTCTTTCCCGGCCATTCCTCCTGTAGAAGGTACGGTGTCCGGTGGACAACCCTGAACCCAAACCCGCCAAAAGAAAAAAAGGACTGACCCAAAAACTGGTTCTGTCCATGCTGTTGGTCGGCGCACTCCCCTTGATCATTGGACTTCTGCTGGCTTTCTACCAGGGCACACAGGAAATTCGCGAGGTCAATGGATCCAGCTTTGAAGCTCTCGCAACAGAGACGGCCAGAAAGCTTGATCTGGTCATGGCAGATGAACTGGCCCGCACGTCCTTACTGACAACCGATGTGAAAATCATTGCACGCCTGGAAGACATCCGCGATGCCCTCAGTGAGCTGAGTCCCCAAGAGCTGGCTCGCACCCTCACGCAGGAACAAGAAGCCTGGAACGCCAAGGATGCCGACATGCTTCAACGAATTCTGAAAGGACCATTTGCCGAGATCCTGCAATCACATGTGGGGGGAACCTTTATGGACCCGGGCCATCCCATTCCGCTGATTACCCGATCTGCCACACGTGGCTTATTTATCACCGATCGTGCAGGACGGGTTGCTGCGAGCCTGGATTCCGAGATTCCCTACCTTCACCGGGAAGAGGTATGGTGGCAAGGTGCCTTCCACAATGGAGTCGGTCAACCGTATATAGGCCAGGTAGCGTTTGATTCACGATTGGGAGTCTATACCTTTACTCTTGCGCTCCCCATCATGGATAGCTTGCGGTATGAAGCCATCGGCGTCCTGCACCGGATTTATGACGCCAAGGAGTTCTTTGCCCCTTCCATCGATATTATTCGATTTGGCAAAACCGGTCATGTCATGCTCATTGACAGCCGTGGCGTCGTTTTGAGCTGCCCGATCCTTCCCACGGGCACCTCAATTACCGACACCCGCCTTATTCCTCTCGTCACCCCCTTAAGGCGGGATGGACTCCAGCCCCAAGCGATGGCCATGGGGGCACTGCAGCCTCCATCATTGGATTCGCCCCCCTGAGTAATACCAATCAGATCACCAAATTCTCCACAGGCCAGACCTGGCATATGTTTGTCTGGCAGTCATCCGAGGAGGTCTTTGCCCCCATAGAGCATTTTTTCAAATGGACGGCCGCTTTTGGATTACTGGGAGTGGCACTGCTCGTCACATTGGGATATATCGCCGCCAATCGAATTGCCGCACCCATTCGTCGCCTTCAGGAAGCGGCCCGGCAAATCGGCAGAGGGGAATATCGTGAGCCCCTAACATTGTCCACCGGCGATGAAATTGAGGAATTAGCTGATGAAGTCAATCGGATGAACCAACAGCTGGCATCACAGTTCGCCGGATTGGAAAGCCAGGTTGAGTTGAAGACCCAGGAAGTGAAATACCTTGAAGAGTCGACCATTAAAATTCTCGATAATGTGCCTGACCCGGTCCTCATGATTGGCCCGGACGAACACATCGAATATGTCAATAAGGCCTCGAAGGAAGCCTTTGCCATCACGAACGGCGAGATCATCGGCACGCCACTATTCCAAATTTTCTCCTCCTTGGATCCTGCGACACGAGACCGCCTGAAACAGGAAATGCACGCGGTCCAGGTTATGGAACCTCTATCTTCAGACAATACGAAAGCCCAGCCGTCCAACACCTCGTTACAAGATCCCCTGGTTCCCATGAACTGGGCTCAATCAGGCACCAATCGGCAGGAAATTCGGGTCAATCAGCGAACGTTCCGGTACCGGTGGTTTGGTGTCCAGGCCCGCCCAGGAAGGGAGCCAAGTGCCGGATTGGTATTACGAGATACGACGGAAGAAAGTATCCTTCAGGACCGTGTCATCCAAGGGGAAAAGCTTGCCAGCTTAGGCGTTCTCAGTGCCGGGATTGGACATGAACTCAATAATCCTTTAGTCGGAGTTATTGGATTAGGTGAAGCGATACAAGAGGAGACCAATCCCGAACAAATCAAAGAATATGCCAGGGGCATTGTTCAACATGGAAAACGTATGGCTTCCGTCGTTCGGGACTTTACCGGTCAATCCGGAAAAAATTTGACTGAAGGGCAAACGCTCATTAACCTCAATGAACTGTTGGAACAATCTTTGACTACGGTCAAGGGTCTCTTTCCATCAGTCCGGATTGAAATAGAGACTCACCTTGGTCCCATTCCTTCCATTCAGGGAAAGGTATTAGAACTTGGACAGGCCTTTACCAACATCATCACTAATGCTTTTCAAGCCATGAAAGAAGGGGGGAAACTTGTTATTTCAACAGAAGCGTCTGGGCACGATCTGGAAATCCGCATAAAAGACACGGGGCGCGGCATCGCCCCAACTCATCTGCCCAGAGTCTTTGACCCTTTTTTTACCACGAGGGGGCAGGGAGAAGGATCGGGTCTTGGACTGACCGTGGCCTATCGAATTATCAATAAACTAGGCGGACACATTCGAATCGAAAGTGAAGAAAGCCGGGGACGACCTGCTTGATTACCTTACCCGTTTCGAATGCCCACCCGGCGAAGGAAAGGAGTTCGACGTCATGACAAGCCTTCGAGGTAGTAGGACCGGCTTATCTCTGGTTGTGCTTGCCACTCTCCTCATTGGAATAGGTGTTTCTTCATCTCTTCAAGCAGGTGATTCCAACGCCATGAAAAATCTATCACCGGAGAAAGTTGCAGACTTCATTCATGCCATCGTTGAGGCCGACCGTCACGTCTACACAACGCATATCGTGAAAAGAATGCAGGAGCAAGGCGTCGTCATGGCCCGAGAAGATTGGGAAAACAAAAATGCCATTCCCCTTCCCGCGCAGTTTCTCCATATTTCCAGTAAATTGGTCGCGGAATCAGGACACGGCATTCGATTCCGTTTGATTAGTCTATGGCCAATCTATCGGAGGAATGGGCCTGCAACAGATTTTGAACGGAAGGCCTTGGAGCAACTTTCGCTCAACTCCGACACACCTCAACGTGGAATTGTGTCCACTGGAAAAAGCGATTATTTCAAGCCATATATGCCGATACGGCAATTAACGATACCTGCACCACATGTCATAATGCTCACCCCTTAAGCCCCAAACGTGACTTCAAAAGGGCGACCTCATGGGGGCCATTGTCATCACCATTCCTCTGGAGGACTAACGCCCGGCACAGATTCCGCCACAGGCTCCATTTTTCACACATTCGATAGACCTTCCCCTGTTACACGTATTTTTTCAATCTCCGTTTTGACAAGGAATAGGTAGGAAACTTGGTACGACTTCCCATAGTTCAATTTTTGATAGGACTTGCCCTCACAACTCCTGTTTTGGGCTTTGACTATCAGCCCTCCTCTTCTTCATCCATACCCCTGGATATTGGAAATATCATCAAGGACATTCGCGAACTGAGTCGTCCATCATATCAAGGTCGGCAGGCCGGCACGGATGGTAGCTTGCAATCGGCCGACTATCTGGTTGATCGATTCCGATCTCTCGGCTTGCAACCGGCCAACCACCTTTCAAAACACGAACAGGATTTTCATTGGTTACAACAACGGTTCATGACGGCAATTCAATTGCTGGAGCCATCGACCATCACCCTTTCCCTTATTGGCGCGAATCAAACGTCAATGACGATGTCGCTTGTCCCAGGTCAAGCGTTTCTTCCCATTTTGGATTCTCCTTCCACCAGAACCACAGCCAGAGTCGTCTTTGTGGGATACGGCATTGTCGACCCTGCCCGCGGAATAGATGAGTATCAGGGAATGAATGTCGACAATCGCATCGTCCTATTTCTCCGGGAAAACCCCATCCTACACGGGGTGGATCACGCATGAAGAAAAAGCGGCCATCGCCAAAGATAGAGGCGCGGTAGGCTATTTAACGGCAACCGGTCCACTACTTGGCCGTTATGAAGCCCGCAAAGGTCTGGGGCAGGGTCCTTTAGCCATCTATGGAGACACACTTGATAACCGTCCCATCCCTGGGGCATGGATACATGGGAAACTTCTTGATCAGGCCTTGAATGCAGCCAATGATTCGCTCGAAGCCCTGCAACAGGCTGCTAATGATATCGGGACATTTCGTAGCAGACCCCTTCCGCTTCTGGTCCAATTCCATTGGGAAATCCGCAGTCAGCCCGGAACCCTAACCAATGTCATCGCCATGTTACCCGGTCGTGATCAGGAGCTACGCAAGGAACTCATTCTCATCGGTGCCCATCGCGACCATTTTGGCCAACAAGCCGGCTTGCTTTTTCCTGGAGCCGATGACAATGCATCCGGAACATCAGTGATGTTGGAACTGACCAGAATGCTCTCCCAAAGCGCTACCTCACCGAAACGGACCGTGCTCTTCGTGTCATTTGACGGGGAAGAACGTGGCCTACTGGGCTCGAAGCACTATGTCAGCCACCCCGCCTTTCCATTGGATCGAACGGTCGCCATGATCAATCTTGATCATCTGGGAGCGGGGGATGGGAAACTGACGGTTGGAATTACTCGAATGGATAAGATGCTGGCTCAGCAGGCAGCCGACCGGGCGGGATTAGACGACAATATTCAAATGTATGGTTATTTCCCCGGTGGCGACCATGTCCCATTTTTTGAAGCCGGGGTGCCGACCGTGACAGTTGTCAGCAGCGGCAGGCACCCCCATTTTCATCAACCATCTGATTCCCTGCAGTCCATTCAACCCGAAAATTTGTCCATCGCTACCAAATTCCTCTTCTCACTGATTACCCTGTTAGCTGACAAGCCTCAAGGAGCCTGTCATCCTCAGCTTACCCCGAAGGATTTGTGTCCAGGGTGAAGGTATCTGGAATTTGTTAAATTCTTTGAAGGAAATGTTCTGAGCTTGCCAATTGGCTTACCATACAATATGGCGGCACCGAACCTTCTTTCTCCTCCATTCCTTCACTGCTCAGATTTCCTCGTGAATTCTCACAGGGAACATGCAGATTGTTACCATCAATTCCCCCGATCACGTTATTCTTTTTCTTGTTTCACTTTTTCGACTGTCTTTTCTTTAATTACTTCAATTTCCAGAATGATTTTGACCTCATCACCCACGAGCATTCCGCCACTATCCAATAATTTGCTGAATTTCATGCCGAAATCTTTTCTGTTCAGCGTTCCGGAAGCGCTGAAGCCAGCCCGTGTATTGCCCCAAGGATCCTGAGAGACCCCATTAAACGTTCCGACTAATGTAATCTCTTTAGTGACTCCCAACAAAGTCAAATCTCCAACAGCGGTGTAGTCGTCTCCGGTTTTCTTATAACTTTTCATGGTATAGGCCATGGTCGGAAACTTTTGAACGTCAAAAAATCCGGACTTCGTAAATGCTCATCCCGTTTCTGATGATCAGTCGTGACCGAGGCGGTCTGGATGACCGCTTCAATGGTTTTAAATTCCTTCTCCTCTGCGTCCATCTCCACAGTTCCTGAATACTCTGTAAACCTGCCGTTGGTTTTGGACACCACCATATGGGCAACTTGAAATCCAACCCTGGAATGATCATGATCCAGTTTCCATTTTGCCATTTCTGCAACCGAAGCGGTGACAAACCCAAAACCAACAATCAGAACCGTTCCAATTCCAAAACACACTTTGGAAACATTCCGCATCACATAACCTCCTGTGAAAATTGAAGACATACTGGATGACTGGTCTTCGTTCATGAATAAACAACAGCACATGATCTACGGATCAACTATCATCCAGCGCTCAACGAATAATTTACCCGACCGGCGAATTGCTGTTGCCGGAAGCCGGATCATCCAGCCATTCGTCAATGAGTGGAACTATCACCCCCGCAGGTTGATACCCCTGCGTCAATCTGATGTGGACATTACCATTTTGACCAAGCAGCGCCGGGAAACCACTCACTCCCAATTGGCGAGCCCGATCAAATTCCTGCCAGACCGATTGTTTCGTCGCAGAATCATGAAACCCTTCCAGAAACCGGTCCTGTTCAATACCTTGCGTACCGGCAAGATCCGCCAAAATCTCCGGATGCGTGACAGCCTTGTTCTTCACGTAAAATGCTTCCTGAACAGCATGTAAAAACACAAATTCCTTATCCGGAGCCAATTGCCGAATTACTATCATCGCCCGTGATGGCGGTTCAGTGTCATACATGAACGAAGGCTCAGGATGGAAATTGAAATTAAATGGCTGACCGGTTCGTTCATGGACCGCATGCCAATGGCTGAGAATATAGGCACGCCGTCGCTCATCAAATCGTTCAGTATTGCCGGGGCGCAACCCACCCAACAATACCTCGATCGTCATCCGATCTCCATATCGCCGAACGATCTCAGCAATGACTGGTGAAAATCCCCAGCACCACGAACACATGGGATCAACAACATAGATAAGCGATTTCACCATCATATTTACCACCTGGCTCCCTCGGTGGGCTCCCTCGGTGACCTGCCCAGACATACCCAACAAGTGAATATCCTTGAATGAAATCAAGATACTTTACCACACCGGAGGTTTGAAACTTATTAATTTTCCATCAAAGGTTTTTAAAATTCATGCAGCTTCCTGTGGCTCTGAAACAACACAGGGGAACTCCCTTCCCTTCCGAACCTCATCAACCGCTGCACATTTGCATCCTGTAAAATCCAGCATCCCCGAACATTTAATAACCCAATCTTTACACCTTAAAAACAAATGGATCATAATAAGATTCTTATCTGGGAGACGCTATGGCAGGGTCCCGTCACGATTTATTAACGAACCTCAACGAAGAGCCTGCACTCCGAACTATCCTGGAGGGGACCGCCACGGTCACGGGGGAACGATTTTTTGAAGCCTTGGTGGAGAACCTGGCCAAAGCCCTGCACACCCACGCCGCCTGGGTCACGGAATATTTTCCGGAATCCCGCCGTTTGAAAGCCCTGGCCTTTTATTTGAATGGATCTTTTCTTAAAGATTGGGCCATGGACCTTGCCGGCACGCCGTGTGAGCATGTTATCGACCAGGCCCGTCTCATCCATTTTCCGGACAACCTCTTGAATCTCTTTCCCATTGATCCGGATATCGCAGGGCTCAAGGCCGCCAGTTATATAGGACTCCCGCTTACCGATACAGCCGGAAAAATTCTCGGACATCTCGCGGTCATGGATACCCGCCCGATGCCGGCTGAATCTCGCATAGAGGCCATTATTCGGATTTTTGCTGCACGGGCAGCATCAGAACTTCAGCGGCTCCAAGCGGAGTCCGCCACACGGGAACGGGAACAGAAATTACGCCGGCTGGTGGACAGTGCCATGGATGCCATTATTGAATTGGATGAAGATCTTCGGGTCACCCGAATCAATCCGGCTGCCGAGAAAGTGTTTCAATGCGAGGCAATTCATCTCGTTGGAATGGATTTTTGTCTCTCCCTTGGCCCGAATGACCGGGAAAAATTATGGAGACTCATTCAGGATCTCCACACGAAACCTGCAGGTCGGCGCTCTCTCTGGATTCCCGGTAACCTCAAAGCCATACGAACAGACAGTACCGAATTTCCGGCAGAAGCCACCCTATCCCAATTTCAAATGGAGGGAAAAGTCTTTTACACCCTGATTCTTCGTAATGTGAATGAACGTCTGGAAGCGGAACAAAAGATTCGATCCCTGACGATTGAAACGGAATTTCTTAAAGAAGAATTACATGAACTGCAACATTTCGGCGAAATTCTTGGAAGCAGTCCCGCGTTGATGCGCGTCCTCCGGGACATCCAACAGGTCGCCGATACCGAAGCCACTGTGCTCATTTCCGGTGAAACCGGGACCGGTAAGGAGGTGATGGCTCGCGCCATTCATGCCAACAGCCGGCGTCGGAGTCACCCATTCATCAAAGTAAATTGCGCGGCCATTCCTGCGACCTTAATCGAAAGCGAATTTTTCGGACATGAGCAAGGTGCCTTTACCGGCGCCACGAAAAGAGGGAAGGACGCTTTTCATTGGCTGACGGAGGGACCATTTTTCTGGATGAAATCGGTGAACTGCCCCTGGATCTTCAAGGCAAATTATTGCGCGTGCTTCAAGAGGGGGAATTCGATCCGGTCGGCAGTTCCCACACCAAAAGGTAAATGTCCGCGTCCTGGCAGCCACAAATCGTGATTTACGGAAGGAGGTCCAAGACGGAAAATTTCGTGAAGATCTTTATTATCGATTGAATGTCTTTCCCATTCATCTTCCGCCTTTGCGGGAACGAGGAGAGGATGTGGTCCTCCTGGCCAACAACTTTGTTCAGCATTTTGCTCAACGAATGGGTCGGACGGTGGCCCCCCTATCCCCTGACGCACTCAGAGGCCTCACGGCATACCATTGGCCGGGAAATGTACGGGAATTGCAAAACGTCATTGAACGGGCTGTTATTACGGCCCAAAACGGTCAATTAAATCTTGACCGTGCCCTCCCTGATGTTGAAGAGAAGCTCTCCTCTTCTCCAGAAACTCTTACACCGGAGCCACCCACCTGCATTCGCACTTTTCAGGAACTTCAGAATTTGGAGCGGCAAAACATTTTGCTCGCCCTTGAACAAAGCGGCTGGAAAGTGTCCGGTGAACAAGGCGCGGCCAAACTGCTGGGCATGAATGCTTCAACCCTTGCGTCTCGCATGAAAGCATTAGGCATTACTCGCGCAAAATAATTTCTGCTCAATTTCTACCGTATTTTTTCAATCCTTCCCGATCCTCTTTCAGGATTTCTTCATTTCCAGGATACTATTGCATTTGCGATTTTTCGCAAATTCGTCTTATGAAATTTCGTAATTCGGAAAATTTCACGAACGAATTTCACCATCATCAAATTACAACTGATTGATTTTATTTATTTTTGTTTAGAATTTAAGCCTGGCACACCGCCTGCAAAATAGTTTTGGCATGGAAGACAGCACTTATCAAACAAGTTCTCAAGGAACCGGTAGGAACAATATGACGAGTCAGGATGAGCGAGATTCAAAGTCTCAAACACCCGCTGGAAAACGGAAATTTCAGGATATGTGCCGTCAGGCAGATCAACTCTTTTTTCACATGCTGTTTCACACCCAACAAGGAGGATGTGCCATGTCATCAGTCACCACCACACCAACAACCATCAATGGGGTCAACATCGAACAATTAGGGGCCAATATCAATGCCATTCAAGGCGAACCGGGCTTAGCCAAATTTCAGTTCCGGGCCACCAACACCTGGATCAATGGCGGTCACAATCGCACCACGATCAAGGAGTTTTACGGAGTGGGCAAAGAAGATACGACCCGAACCGAGCCGTTCGTGCTTGATGCCGATGAACCGCCTGTCTTGTTAGGAGAGGATCAGGGAGCTAACCCGGTGGAGTTTGTGTTGCATGCGCTGGCATCCTGCCTGACTACGTCGATGGTCTATCATGCGGCCGCCCGAGGTATCAAAATCGATTCAGTGGAATCCCGGCTAGAGGGGGATTTAGATCTTCGCGGGTTTCTAGGTTTATCGAAAGATGTTCGTCCGGGCTATCAAAATCTCCGGGTACATTTCAGCGTGAAAAGTGACGCGCCAGCCGAAACACTGCGAGAGTTGACGAAGCATTCACCAGTATTCGACATCGTGTCCAATCCGGTTCCAGTAGTCATTTCGGTGAATAAGGAAGAGACCAACTGAGGACTAATACCGCAGATCGCCTCAGGCCAAACCTGAGGCGGTCGGCCCTTGAGCAAACAAATTAAAAGGAGTCACGATCATGAAACGAATCACGTTCTTCATTTATGGCACTCTGTGCTACGTGTTCTTTCTGGGCATCTTTTTATATGCCGTGGGCTTTCTGGGTAACTTTGGTGTCCACAACACCATCGATGGTCAAGCCCAGGTTTCAGTCTGGCAGGCATTGACTATCAATACGCTCCTGTTGGGTCTTTTTGCCATCCAACATAGCGTGATGGCCCGGCAGGGCTTTAAACGGTGGTGGACGCAATATATTCCCAAACCCATTGAGCGCAGCACCTATGTGCTCTGCACCAACATTGCACTGGCTCTTCTGTTTTATGCCTGGCAACCCATGGGAGGCGAGATTTGGCACATTCAAGATACAATCGGGCGGGGCCTGCTCTATAGCCTTTTTGCGGCAGGTTGGGGATTGATCCTCATGGCCACTCTCCTCATCAATCATTTTGATTTGTTCGGCATGCGGCAGGTCTGGCTCTATTTGCGAAAACAGGAGTATACCCCATTACCATTCAAGACCCCCGCCCTGTATCAGCAGGTACGGCATCCTCTGTATGTCGGTTGGCTCTTGGTCTTCTGGGCTACCCCAACGATGACGGTTGCCCATCTTGTCTTTGCGATGACGACAACCATCTATATCCTAATGGCCATTCAATGGGAAGAAAGAGATTTGGTGACTTTCCATGGGGAAGCGTATAAAGACTATCAACAACGGGTACCCATGCTCATTCCCCGTTTTTTCAGAGGGAACCACATGGGTAAACCACAAGCCGCAAGGACATTGTCTGCATGAAAGCCTGAGGAACAAAACCCGCTGCGTGGCTTTGCCACGCAGCGGCGGCTTTATCTCATTGCCAGAGAAGGGAAGACACCAATGCGGACAGGTAAAACCGAAATTTTTCTAAATCTTTCCCAGGAAGCTAGCTGGATGAAAAAGTTTAGATGGTATGGAGTAACGTTTTTCTTGATCAAAGGAGCATTTTGGCTTATCACCCCTTTCATTATCTATGCCTTCAACTAAATCTCTCGAGCTTTTCCCAGACTGTCGGCCCATGAGCAAGTTAAGAAGTAAAATCCACGCAGACGAACGTATCCCACGATTGAGTTTGAACCCCAGCAAGGCATCATGGCTTCCAAAGCACTGCGAGCCAGATCGTGTCTTGTTGGGGGTCGGTCCATTCCACCCGATGTCTGGTATGCGCTGGAAGATGAAGGGCATCTCCAGGTCCAAGCATCCTTTCAGGTTGTCCTTCAATCTTGAGTGTCGCCTTTCCTGCCAGCACTACAACCCATTCATGCTCTGCCTGGTCATACCAGAAATCTGGTGGAGAGGACTGGCCCCGCGACACGATGCGTTCAATTCTTACAGAACGACTCCTCAAGACCTCACTCGTCAATTCGTGGTCAACATGTTCAGGAATATTGGCGAAGAGATTTTGAGATAGTTCCATTCTCTGCACTTTTCTTGACAAATCGGCCATATAAAATGTAGCTCACAGAAAGGTTTCGGCCTTATGGCATCCTCTTTCCTGGGCCCGGCCGACTGCCATAGGTTCATTGAGGCGAGCTCTGATCATTGGGAATAATCAGAACTCAGCCATCTTTGGGGGGAAAAACCGAAGGATGGATCAGCGGCTGAATACGAAGATGTAAAGGCCCACGGAGAAGAATCAGGAGCCTGCCGAAAATTTAAAATGGGGACCATAAAAACGGACCAGACAGACTTTCCAAAAAGAATTGATTCCTCTGCTCTACATCCCAGACGCTCCCTCAAGGCACGTCTTTAGCCAAATTGACTTACAACCTTTACTGCACGACAAAATGACCACGTCGGTTTTCCTGCCAGCACTCTTCATTCTGATCGGTGCAAAACGGCTTCTCTTTTCCATAACTCACAACCTGCAGATTTTCACTGGGGACGCCCAAATCAACTAAATATTCCCTCACCGCATTTGCCCGTCGCTCGCCAAGCACCATATTATAACTTTCCGTGCCACGCTGATCACAATGTCCTTCGATCACAATCTTATTATTCGCCAAGCCGGAAGCCAGTGTTTGGGCATTTTTCTGCAGAACAGAGATCGCATCCGCCCGAATAGAAAATCGGTCATAATCGAAATAAATATCTCCCAACGATTTGAGCAAAGCTTCCGTCTTCTTTTCAATGACTTCAGGCACTCCTGAGGCTTGCTGAGCTGATGAGTCCATCTCAGGCTCCACCCGAGCGATCATTTGATCCGGGGAGCCGCCTCTTCCCGAATTACCGGTCGTGCGGGCATTTCCGGTTCAAGCGCAATCGGCGGGATCCCAGCCACTTGTGAGTCTTGAGGAGATGCCTGGCCTGGCATGGTTGGTAAGATAGGAGACGGAGTAATAACGGGTTCAGCTACCAGGGGAGCTTCTAGAGGCGAAGAAACAGCAGGTTCAACAACTGTCGTTCGAGGAGTTGCAAAAATATCAGCTGGAGCCGCGGGACGAATAACCGGGCGGACAGGCTCTTCCACAGGAATGTCCATAGCGGCGATCCCATTTAACGCTTCAGCTTGCACGGGCGGCCGAACAACCGCCTCAGCAGGTGGTGTCTCAGGTTCGACTTTTACCGCTTGGGGCATAGCTGGAGGCTCAGTCACACTAATAACCGTCGTTTGTAGTTTGGAACTACACCCCCCCATTATCGCAATCAGGCATCCGCCCAATAGGCCAAATTTTCCTACTCTCCTTACATTCGAAAAAGACAATACTTCGATCATGTTTTACCTCCACCATTTCCTTTTCTTGACTGCCGATGCCTCAGCTACATCCCATTCGCAATTTGATTCCTCATGCCCTTCAAGAATTTCTCTTAGCAGGGCCTCTGTCTTTCCTCATGATAATCTTATTCCCAAACTTTATGCAGTCCCTTAGAATTGTGTCAAGAACTCAAATGTGGCATCCCTGAGCACCACTTTAGTCTCATTACAGAATGCCTTTTGGTAAATTCCAGGTCAAGCGTCGTCCGAACAAAACTACATGAAATCCCTGCGTAAAACAACCTTTCATCCTGATCTTGGCAAGTCCATTGGAGCAGGCCCTGCTATATCGAACATCTCTTTAGGTTGCATCACGATAGCATGGTGTCTCCCACAACTATGAAAACTTTTTTTGTTTATCCAGAATATCTATAGAGAACTCTGAGCCCCTTCCGTCAGGATATTTCAGAGAATCGAATTCACCAACTAATTGGCAACGTGAGACCGGAAGATTTTTGAGCTCTCTAAAGTTCTTCAGTGCCGCCGCAAAAGATGATTCCCCGGAGGCCAGCCTCTATCGAATCCTAAGTGCAACTTCGAAACAATACCCAAATCAATACGCCTCAGTTCATAATAAGGTTCCCTACACCATCATCCCCAATTTGAAATTATTTTGAACCCCATCAACCCTAATATAAGAACCGGCACTTTCCGTTTCACTCTCACGAATCACCTCTCGTCATGACTCATTCATCCATTTGGGAATTGTGGGTTATTTCTCATATTTTCCCATTTCAATATATGAGTGCCAGAACACCTCTATTCTATTTCCGGCTTTCGTAGTGAGCTCTTTCAAAGTTCAGGCAGCCTTATTAAATGATTCCATTTTGTCAGGCAATTGATGAATATGATTCATTGATGGATTAATTTAACGATCATAAAGTCCATGATTGATCTTTACCCTTAAGTCCCTGATACTTCTGAAGGAAGTTGACTCCGTCCTGTAGGGTTTCACCTGCATGACTTTCATCAAATCTTATACCAAGGCAATTCATAAACATATGAAATATTTCAACTTTTATGAAAATTTCCACCTGGAACACCCCTTGCATTTAAACCGCTTAAACATTGCAACTCACCAACTATTGGGGCCAGTAATTTTTTGAATATGCCGTTTCATTAACTAGCTCAACGATATGGAGCCAGACGTGGTATGGATGTCCTAAGTTGAAACATGGCAAGAATGGAATTGAGCGCCATTTTATGAGCCTCGGCGGAGGGACTGGTTTCAGGGGAACTACGATTTCGACCGCACCCGAAGTCTGGTCTCCTCATCAGCCACCTTCTCAAAAGTCCCTCCGCCATCTTTTGAGAGAAATCATTTCAACACCAATAATTGTAAGGCATCATGAAAATTTTAGGCGTGTATCAGCATTCACCAAAATCCGGCCCTCCCAAGGTTCCCATCAAAGACAGAATCCTGTTAGTTGATGATGATCGACATCATCGAACCTGCCTGAAAGAATTTCTAGAGCTTCGGGGGTATGTGTGTTCAGAAGCAGGAAATGGTGTGGAAGGGCTTCAGAATATCTATAGAGAACTCTGAGCCCCTTCCGTCAGGATATTTCAGAGAATCATTACCACCAACTAATTGGCAACGTGAGATGGAAGATTTTGATTTCTCTAAAGTTCTTCAGTGCCGCCGCAAAGATGATTCCCGGAGGCCAGCCTCTATCGAATTTTCTAAGTGCAACTTCGAAACAATACCCAAATCAATACGCCTCAGTTCATAATAAGGTTCCCTACACCATCATCCCCAATTTGAAATTATTTTGAACCCCATCAACCCTAATATAAGAACCGGCACTTTCCGTTTCAATTTCACGAATCACCTCTCGTCATGACTCATTCATCCATTTGGGAATTGTGGGTTATTTCTCATATTTTCCCATTTCAATATAAGGAGTGCCAGAACACCTCTATTCTATTTCCGGCTTTCGTAGTGAGCTCTTTCAAGAAAGTTCAGGCAGCCTTATTAAATGATTCCATTTTGTCAGGCAATTGATGAATATGATTCATTGATGGATTAATTTAACGATCATAAAGTCCATGATTGATCTTTACCCTTAAGTCCCTGATACTTTGAAGGAAGTTGACTCCGTCCTGTAGGGTTTCACCTGCATGACTTTCATCAAATCTTATACCAAGGCAATTCATAAACATATGAAATATTTCAACTTTTATGAAAATTTCCACCTGGAACACCCCTTGCATTTTAAACCGCTTAAACATTGCAACTCACCAAGAATTGGGGCCAGTAATTTTTTGAATATGCTGTTTCATTAACTAGCAAAAAACGATATGGAGCCAGACGTGGTATGGATGTCCTAAGTTGAAACATGGCAAGAATGGAATTGAGCGCCATTTTATGAGCCTCGGCGGAGGGACTGGTTTCAGGGGAACTACGATTCCCGACCGCACCCGAAGTCTGGTCTCCTCATCAGCCACCTCTCAAAGTCCCTCCGCCATCTTTTGAGAGAAATCATTTCAACACCAATAATTGTAAGGCATCATGAAAATTTTAGGCGTGTATCAGCATTCACCAAAAATCCGGCCCTCCCAAGGTTCCCATCAAAGACAGAATCCTGTTAGTTGATGATGATCGACATCATCGAACCTGCCTGAAAGAATTTCCCAGAGCTTGGGGGTATGTGTGTCAGAAGCAGGAAATGGCGCATGTGGAAGGGCTTGAAATTTTACAGAAAGAGTCCGTCTCCATCATCATTACCGACAACAATATGCCACAGATGGATGGACTTGATTTCATTGAACAAGTGAATCACAGATATTCCCAGGAAATTCTCTCCATTTTTCTCATCACTGCCGAATTATCCCACCTTGTCCGTCTTCGGGCATTTAAAAACGGGGTCAATCGGGTCTTTGAAAAGCCCTTGGATTTTCAGGAGCTCTGCAATGCCGTAGACTGGGTCACAAAATTTGACATCCATCAATCGACGACCAACAAATACTCCTCCGCCAGATACTTCTAAAATTCTTTTTCTTTCAGGATGGAGGGCCGCCACCTGAGTTTCTCCAGATTATTCAGGGAATTGCTCATAGAATTACAACATGACAGCTATTTTAAAATACCGTACACCTTTTTGGAAGGACTGCTACACGACAACACCTGCTCAATCTTTTATTCGTCACCGACTCACTGTTCACTCCAAGAGACTTTTTTGTCCAATGTGATTAGCTGACACCGCTAAAAAGTTGCGCATTATTTGAATTTCCATCCTCTTCCCATCTCCTATCGGCAACTACCGATCGGCTCTAGGGACAGACGCTCTTACCTTTCGAGAGGGCCTTGTTTGCCTTAACCCCGAATGTTGCCCTGCTCCTCCGTAGTTCGCCTCCGTCCCATCCGATAAAGCCGGATAAGGCGTCCCTTGGTTTTAAGTCCTTTTGCCGAAACAAAAGGACCTCGGCTGCCGGGACGACACCCATAGCTGTTAAGCTAAGAAGAGTTTTGCTCTGGAGACAGTTGCGGGTCGACTCGGGCTTCCAGCATTGCCAGCGTCGTCATTCCGTGATCGTTGGGACTGTTTGGTACAGTGCCGCAGTAACGGCTCGAGTTCACGAGACAGATGGGCCCTCCCTTGCGCTGAACGAGATGATCATCTGTTGTGCAAGCTGAAAGGCGCGCTCCTGGAGTCGCTTGTACAACTTCTCCAGGCTGATCTCTTGGCCCGCGGTCAGCCACAGCGCGGTGATTGGCGCCGGTATGAAGGCGATGCACCCACACCGCCGTAATCCATTTGCCATAGAGTTCACAGCGCACTCGATGTTCATTGCTGGTGGTCGAGTGGTGCACGCGCAGAATCGATTTGAATTGTTTGAACACCAACTCGATCTGCCAGCGCAGCGTATACAAGGCCCGCACCATGTTGAGGGGCAGCCAGGCTTCAGGCGCATTCGTGATGAAGAGCGTCCAGTCACACCACGTCAGATGTCGAGCGTCTGAGCGGTCCGGCCTTGCTGCTGGGCGTGAGCCTTGACGCGCCGCCGCGTTGTCGGGCTATCTGGGGACTCACGCGCAAGCACACGAGGCGGCAGGGAGTTTGTTTGCTGAGGGCCCCTGGCCCAGGCGCACCAGGGATCTCCCAGGTCAGGACGGGCCCCTGGGCCAAGTAAGCGGTCGAGGTCAAGCGGCGCGCCGGTCTGGGCTACTTCGACCGTGGTGCCGACCATGAACCGGGTTAAAAAATACGCGTCGCGGGCCATGATGGCGTTCAGAGTGCGCAGCTTGAAATAGCCTTGGTCCATGAGCACGAGATCCTGCGGGTTGAGGAGAGCGGGCAGCCGATCCGTGTAGCGATTATCCGGAACCGTCCCAGCGGTGGGCTCCAGGAAGATCAGTTCTCCCTGTTTGTAGTCATAGGCGACTTGGATCTTGCAATTGGCCGGGGAGGCATTCCCGCCGGCCCCCGGCCAGACCTTCTGCAGCTTTGGGCTGACATCCCAACTCGAACTATCCACCAGCAACACGCGGCCGAAAGGCCGCAGCAACATCGTGCGTATTCCCGCCCCCTGGAATTTCTGGTGCAAGATCGTGTGCAAGCAGCGCTTGAGAAACTGAGCGGCAGAGGCCGTAAACCGCTGATGCAGGGCTTCCCGACTCATGCGGGCTTTCAGAGCCCCCACCATTCCCCCCAGCGACGGATGCTTCATCCCGAATTGTCCTAGGGTCATCAGCACCAGGAAGTCATACGGCTGGAGCACGCCTTGGCGTTGAGCGAACCCCGTTGCCTTAGCCAGCCCATTGAGGTGTTTTTTTTAAACCCCTCCACCATCCCGAACAGGGCGGCCCTCATGCTCGGCTCCCGAAGCCCTGGCAGCGAGCCAGCGCGACTTCGGCCTGCACCCAGTCGGTCATCAACGTTTTCAAACGCTGATACCGTTTGAGCCGCCGCCGGACCTCCGCCAGATCCTTCTTTGGAATAAACAGGGTGGAACTCTTGCCGGCTACGGTGAAGCTCAGTTGATGGTACGGCCCATGCTTCTTCGGCTCCTGAGGGTCTTTACACTGACACCCGGCCGTGCCGCAGACATTCCATTGGGTGGTCAGGCTCCCCGGCAGGACGGGGCCGAGGTCAGTCAGCTGAGCCTTAATGCGGTGCAGGGTGCGTTCTTCTCTCGTCATGGGGACCTCCTGGTTGAACCGATAGCCGCTATAATGCTATCGGTAATATAGCACAAAAAAAGCGCCCGGCCAGCGCTCTTTGAAAGTTTTCTGTCTCCTTAGCTTAACAGCTATGGGACGAACCCCGGCTTAAGAGGATCTCTGAAACTTTTGTACCTATACATCGGCGAAAAACTTCCCAAGACCAAGATCTCGCAATAATCGCTCCGTTCGCGTGGGCACTTCAACCTTCGTCTGTTTCTATAGAGAGCCTGTCTCTTCCAGATTCCCACCAGACTCATTTCGTGTTTCACTGTCGACACACTCCGTCTGTAACATTCGCATTGCGTGCTTCACGGAAGATAGCTTCTTAAAACTTCTGCGGCAACAATCCCCAGGCTGAACTCCATATAGAAAACCTCCTTCCACCAAACCTGCACGAAACAAGAACTAGGTGCAGTGTTTGAAGTCCTAGCTATTCCAAGCTGCCACCCTTGAAGCATGATCACTATGAGAGGGTTGCTGGCCTCTTCCTGATAAAATTAAGGATCTCAGCTAAAGATAACCTCCCCCCCTTTGGCGACACATGGGGTCAACGGTTGAACTGACGTATGCCATGGGAAAAGGGACGAAATGCGACCACATGCAGGGCTTTGTCGGCGGCCAATATCAAAAGGGATTTGATGGGAAGCTTCACAATCTCCATCCGGAAAGTACCACAGCATGTCCACAGTGGCCGATCCTGACCATGTGCTTCTTGCCAACATCGAATTCCATCGCGATGAAGGAGAAACAACCAACGACAGGACAGGAGGAGAATACCCTGCTAAGACACCGATGAGTCGTTGACATGCGGCGGAAGGGTCGGACAATTTCTCAGGGAGGATGAGCAGAGAACAGAAACCTAAACGGGGATGGAAGTTATCACCAGATTATTCCTCAAACAATACGGGTCGATTCCGGTGTGGATCCCATATCCAGGATGTCCCGGAGCGCAAGAGCCAGAGACAGCCCGTTGACCGGCTTCATCAAGAAAGCCCGAATGCCGAGTTGCTTGGCTTTCTCCTGAGTCATAGTGTGGCTAAACCCCGTACACAACAGAATGGGAATATCTGATCGAATACCTAACAAGGCACGAGATAAGGCCTCCCCGCTCATCGTCGGCATGGTTTGATCCGTCACGACCACATCAAAATCCCACGGATGTGCTCGAAACAAATCTAACGCTTCATACGGATTGACGCTCGCCACAACGGTATAGCCTAAATGGCTGAGAAATTGCGTCCCCCAGCGGGTCAGCATTTCTTCATCATCCACAAATAAGACCCTTTCCGACCCGGTCGGCCAGGCAATGATTTCCTCAGGTTTTTCTGGCGCGATCACATCCAAGCGCGGAAGAAGTACCGTAAAGGTCGTGCCCTCCCCCGGACGACTGGACACCGAAATGCCACCCCCGTGGTTGTGGACGATCCCGTGGACAACCGCCAGCCCGAGTCCCGTGCCCTCACCTGCAGGCTTGGTGGTAAAAAATGGCTCAAAAATTCTCTCGACCATTTCGAGAGGAATACCCTTTCCTGTGTCACAAATCATCACCTGAAGGTAGGAACCGGCTTTGCATAGGCCCACGCCAGGAATTCCTTCCTCAGGAATACACTCATGACCTAAGGCTATTTCCAACAGACCGCCCTCTTCCCGCATGGCATATTCCGCATTGGCACACAGATTCATAATCACTTGTTGCATTTGCGTCCGGTCACCATAAATCACCGTGGACTCAAGATCCAAAGACGTTCGAATTTCAATCGAGGAAGGAAAGCTGGCACGGACCATTTTCAGAACATCTTGAATGACCACTCGCAGATCAATGGCCTCTTTATCCTTTTCCGAGCGCCGGCTAAAGGCTAAAATTTGCTTCACAAGATCACGGGCCCGATTCCCGGCGGCGACCACTTCGTTTAAATACGATTTTAAGCGTTCATCCTGCGTAGCATAGGCCATCGCCAATTCGGAATATCCCAGGATCGCACCCAAAATATTATTAAAGTCATGGGCAATGCCCCCGGCCAAGGTCCCGATCGCCTCCATTTTTTGGGTATGCCGCAATTGCATCTCACTCAGTAATAAAGCCTCTTCGGTCCGTTTCCGCTCGGTGATATCCTCACAAGACAGTAACCACACCCGAGGCCCTGACTGTTTCTCAATGGCCTGAATCGTCTCTTTCACCCAAATGATGGTCCCGTCCTTTTTGACTTTTCTAAATTCAGGAAGAATACCTTTGGTGGATTCACGCAACCCCTTTTCCAGACCTGATTGAAACAGGGCACGGTCCTCCTCATAGACCACGGAAAACGCAGAGGTGCCGAGCAATTCCTCAACCCGATACCCCAATACTTGAGCCCCATATTGATTCACGGAAAGAATGAGACCCTGACTATTCACCGTGAAATAAATTAATGGAGTCTGATCATAGAGTTCACGATACTTGTCCTGGCTGTTTTGGACTTCTTCCTGTGCCCGCTTGCGCTCCAGTTCCGCACCTGCCCGTGCGGCAAAAATCTTCAAAAGATTATGCCCTTGAGAGGAAAGAACAAGCGGATTGGTATCCAAAAGCGCTAGATTTCCCACGACCTCATTCTGAGCATTAAAAAGAGGAATCCCGTAATACGCCTCAACTCCCAGAGCTCGAATCGTTTCACTCCGGGGAAAGAGGTGTTGGACACCGGAAGGCTGGTCCACCGGGTTACCCTGAAACACCTCTTCGCAAGGGCCTCCAATACAATCATACTCGGAGGAAGGCTCAAAATGGTCTTGCTTCCAAAAAGCCAATGTCCTGGCTTTGCTGGTATTTAGCTCAATCCGCTCTGACAAAAAGACCATGGGCACCTGAAGTGCTTTCGCCAATTCACCGACAAGGACTTCGAAGAAATTTGGAGAGCCGGGGATCACATTGCCTTTGACAATCGCCTCCAGTGCATCTTCCCATTGTTTTCTCTGCGTGATATCGCGCGAGATGACGACAGCGCGCAGTTCCCCAAGCGCCGTTTGAAAGGCCCGTCCGGTGCTTTCAAACCAATGGTACTCCCCGTTCTGATGCCGATAGCGGTAGACCGAACGACCGGAACCGTGGGTCTTCATGCCTTGACAAAACTCCTCCACCACCCTGTCTCGATCTTCAGGATGAACCGGGGCAAAGACACTCGTGCCAAGCAGATCTTGGGGGCTGTACCCAAGAGATTCCTTAAAATTCGGGCTCACATAGAGGAACCGTCCTTCTGCATCGGCTTCCGTGATCAGATCATAGGCATTTTCCATAATGGCCCGAAAGCGTTTTTCTCGTTCCTGAATGATGAGCTCAGCGGCTTTTCTGAACGTAATATCGCGAGCAAAACCCAAGACCCCGTTCTGACCATCCCGTAAAGATCCAAACGAGTCTTTCGTCACTAAAAACGTTCGGGACACTGGATGCTGCTCCTGAACCTCGACCTCAAAGGTTTGAGTTCCTGCGGATTGCATCACAAGATCATCCCCCTCGACAAACAACACATGGGCCTGGGTGCCAAAAATTTCCTGATCGGTCTTTCCGATGACCTCATGAATGGCCTTTCCCATAATCTCCGCCCCAGAAGGATTCACCAGGAGGTAACGACCATCCTGGTCCTTAACATAGACCACATCACTCATTTCTTCGAGGACAGCATCCAACAGAGCGTGGTTCCGCCTCGATATGTCCTCCGCCAACTTGCGCTCCGTGATGTCGCGTATGGTTCCTCCCCCTCGTAGCAACCGGCCATCGGCATCAAAGGTTCCCTCCCCGGTGGCCTCAAACCAACGATAACCTTTTGATTTTGTCAATAACCGGGACTCCACATGATAGGGAATCCTCTTTTCAATATGATTGGTTAAGGCCTCAAACACTCGCTCCCGATCGTCAGGGTGTAACCGTTGCTCCCAACTCCCCAGGACTCCGGGGAACTCAGATTCCTCATACCCCAACATCGCGATAAACTGAGGGGAGTACCACACCGGACAATCTGGGGAGTACCAGGGAATACCCGGACGAATTTCAGCCACCCACAACCCCTCACGAGACCCCTGAGAGGCCAGAATGAACCGCTCCACCTGCTGTCTAAGAGCATGCAATTCCTCTTGCAATTCAGATTGTGGGGTACTTGGGGACATTTTAGATTGGCGGGTCTCGGGCAATCGGGTATTATGGCTGGAACCTTCCGATTTCGAAGAAAATTGTTCAGGTGACCCTTGGGAAGATCCAAGGGAAAGCGTCAGATCTCCCAGGCGCTTTCGATGAATTTCTTCATCGGAAGGAGGAGAAGACTTTGAAAAATGGGGAGATTCCATACAGCATCTATCCTTGAAAAGCCCGGAATGACCAGCTCCTCAAGGAGTGACTCTATAATCAAACACCATGAAATATTTTTCCTATAATGTCAAGAAAAAATACGCAAAAACACCTGATCCTCAGGCGTAAGCTGGAACAGCAGGATTTCCACGCTTACCAATCATAAGATTGCAGCATCCCTGGATCAGCAGAATATGACATGCTAGACTCACCGTTCGTCCATACATTCTTCATTTGCTACCACTTATGAAAAAAGCTGTTTGCACCATCGCCGGCTCTGATTGTAGTGGAGGGGCCGGCATTCAAGCCGATCTCAAAGCCATGTCCGCAAACGGGGTGTTCGGAATGTCGGTGTTGACGTCCATTACCGCACAAAATACGCGTGGCGTCTCTGCCGTTTTTCATTTGCCTATCTCGATCATTACCGCACAACTCGATGCGCTCTTTTCCGATATTCCTGTCACCGTGATTAAAACCGGAATGCTGGCGACCTCCGACATCATCACAACCGTCAGTCGGCATCTGGCCAAACAACATCTCGAACACCTGGTTGTTGATCCGGTTATGGTCGCGAAAGGAGGGTATCCACTGCTGGAACAGGAAGCGATCGCCACTCTGAAAACCGAATTGCTTCCTCAGGCTTCCCTGCTGACCCCAAATATTGCCGAAGCCGAAATGTTATCCGGCCTCTCCATTAAAACTCTGGCCCATGCCAGAGAGGCGGCGAAAGTCATTCATCAATTCGGCTGCCAACATGTCCTGATCAAGGGCGGGCACCTGCTGGAACAGCCTGGAACCGACCTACTCTATGACGGCAGGTTTTTCCGCATGTTTAAGGGGGGATTTATTCAGACGAATACGACTCACGGAACCGGCTGTACCCTGGCCTCTGCCATTGCCGCCAACCTTGCCAAGGGGAAGTCCATCCCCGATGCGATTGAAGCCGCTAAACATTATACGACTGAGGCCATTCGTCACGGCCTTCCTCTTGGCCAGGGAAATGGCCCCACCGACCATTTCTACTTTCTGCAAGCATAGCCAACTCGTGGAGACCGCATCGCCCACAAATAGCTGGGACGGGAGGACTGAAGCTCCTGTCAGCTTTACCGGTTCATCCGGCATTGTGACGACAGGGATTTTCGCCCAACCGGCTGCTTCCACGAATCGAGCCGTAATCCTTTGCCATGGATTTCCCTCCGATAAAAACAGTCGAACCAACCGGCGGCTAACGGACCTTCTCATTCCTCAATCCATCGCAACGTTTCGATTCGATTGGTATGGGATGGGTGACTCACCGGAGCCCTTGTCACAGCTCCGCATCAAAAAATGTGAGGAACAACTGGATGCGGCCATCCACTTTCTCACCGAAAGATCCATGAAGGCTCTCGGACTCATTGGTTCCAGTTTTGGTGGATTCATGGCCATACTTTCGGCACCCCGATATCCTCATCTCCAGGCCCTGGGCCTGAAATGCCCCGTGGTCGATTTTTCTGAAGTGCTTCGCCTGGAATTGGGAGCAGACGCCATGGACCGATGGAAACGCACCAACCACATACCTGACGTCTTTGGTGGCGACCGTCCGACACCCTTGCCGTATGCCTTTTTCGAGGAATGCCTCTCCTATGACGGCTACAACTCAGCTTCACGCGTTCAAGCCCCCACACTGATTGTGCATGGGGATCAAGACGAAATCATTCCGGTCCATCAGATTGATCGATTACTGACGTCTCTGAGCGTGCCCAAGGATTTTCGTCTCATTCCCGGTGCCAACCATCAATTCGGACGGCCGGAAGATTTTCGTCTCATGACCACCCATTTGGCCAACTGGATGATCGCTCATCTGCCTCTCTCTTGAGGCGGCAGGACCCGATTTATGCCTGACCCACCACACACCAACCGTGAATTATCCCAAGCGCAACTCGAAACCATTCGTATGCTCTATCCGTTATTTAAAAACGAGGTGCTCCGGCGGCGGGAATCCATGAGCCGGTTGTCGGTATTCTACAATACCATATTAGTGTTCCTGATCATGATCATCGCGGTGATTTCCCCTGGACAGCCCGACTTCACCATGCGATGGTTAACGATTACCGGTGTGGTCATCTTGTCCGGGTTTGTGGTCTATCTGATTCTTCAACAAGCCACTCGACACCGAATGGCCAAACGACAATTAATTGAACTCGAGAGGGGGATGGGGCTGTACCAAGAAGGCTGGATGTTTTCGGGAAAAACCACCTATCCGCAACATTGGCAAACCGATTGGCTCTCAGACCGGAGCGTGGCGACGTACCTCACCATCCTCATTGTTCTTACAGGACTGGCTATCTATACTATGCTCATTCGCCTCTAGCCTCCACCTCACGTCCTCACATGAAGATACTCTATCCGGCGAAAGGATCGCGCTCATGTTAAGAACGTATCGAGGGATTGCCCCAACTGTGGCGACCAGCGCGTTTATCGAAGACACGGCCGTCGTTATTGGGGATGTGTCCATCGGATCGGAATCGAGCGTCTGGTTTCATGCCGTCATACGCGGGGATGTACATTCTATCCGCATTGGCCATCGGACCAATATTCAGGATCTCTGCCTGTTGCACGTCACACATGACACCCATGCCCTGACTCTTGGCGATGACATTACCGTGGGGCATCATGTGGTTCTCCATGGATGCACCATTCATGATCGGGTCCTGATTGGTATGGGCGCTATCATCATGGACGGCGTTGTGATCGAAGAAGACTGTGTCATTGGCGCTGGATCATTAATTACGGGGAATATCCACATCCCCTCAAGGAGCCTGGTCACGGGGTCTCCGGCCAAAGTGAAACGCCTGTTGACGGATGCTGAAATACAGTGGATCAAAGAATCTGCCGCGAACTACATCCGATACGCCCAACAATATGTCTCAGAACAGAATGAGTAATGTCGGTATTCCCGCAATCCTGAATCAGGGTATGCCCTGGCTCTTGAAAAATTCCTCTCCCCAATCGCACATTCGGATAAGACCTCTCCCTTGAGCCCTTCTCTTTTTCAACACATTCCACTGATCATTTTGGGAGCCGGCTATACCGGTCGACGGCTCTATCACCAGGCTCGTGCAGCAGGGTGGAATGTTTTCGCGACAAGCCGAAGGCCGGATGTCCATCTTGCCGATATTTTGCCTGCGGATCGAATCCTTTTTGACCTGACTCAGACCGAAACCTGGCGATCCATTCCCACTCCGGCCCATCTCATTTGGTGTTTTCCTGCGACGCCACTGGATGTGGTCCAGACATTCTTTGCCGGCCGCCCCAAAGAGTCCGGTAGAATTCTGGTGTTGGGAAGCACATCCGCCTATGGCACGAACTGCGGAGCCATTACGGAACAGACTCCCGTTAACATGGACCTTCCAAGGGTTCAAGGAGAAGAATATCTTCGGACACAATTGGGGGCTGTGGTCATCCGACTGGCTGGATTATACGGGCCAGGTCGTCATGTGTTGGATTGGATAAGAACAGGCAGAATTCGCAATACTCCGAAATGGGTCAATCTCCTCCATGTAGAAGATGCGGCAGGCATCTGTTTACGAGCCCTTGAACGGGCTCAAAATGGTACCACGTATTTGGCTAGCGATGGGACCCCACGGACCTGGTCAGAGATTTTTTTAATGGCGTCAGAAAAGTGGAGCATACCCATTCCCTCACCCACACCCCCTCGAGAAACCGGCAAACAGATCTCCATTCACAAACTCCTCACCATCCTTCACTATACTCTTCGATTTCCCGACCTCTATCAGGCTTTGGACGACATTGAACGGCATTCATCATCATGAAAACACATCACTGCAAGCAGCCACATGATCATTCCTAACGGAAAAATGCGATAAGAGAATACACCACCACCCCGTTATTCACGGCATGCGCCACCATGCCGGGAATCACACTCCCGGTTCGTTCGTAGGCCCATGCCCACAACAACCCACTCCACAAAACCGTCAGAAACGCGATGAGCCCATAGCCATGGGCTAGGGCGAAAATCAACCCACTTGCGACCATGGAGAGGGAAAAACTGAATTTGGTTCGAAGTGTCGTAAAGAGAATTCCCCGGAAAATGAGTTCTTCAAAAAAGGGCGCCAGAAGAACGAAGTCGATTGTGGTTTTGATAAGTTCCATCCGCGTTCCCCAAATCAACTGCGGGACAAACCATTCTGTCCAATGCACAGAAGATTGAAACGCATCCCCCCCGAGCACAATCATCCAGTCCCCAACAAGTCCAAGCGTCACCAACATCACGACCAGTGGCAGACCGGATTTCAATCGTGACCACACATTCGAACAGCCCACGGCCTGCAGGAATGATTGTTTTCTGGGTCGACACAACAGCAGGGAGGTCAGGACGACGGGAGGAAGATACAGCAAGGCAATCCCGAAATCCTCTATAATTCCAATACCATCAGGCATGACCGCCACCAGCGCCATCAACAGTATCGTCAGGGCACCTCCACGGGCTAAGACCGCGATACCCTCCCGGAATGTCCATGGAATGCGCCAGGCAGCCAAGTCGGTTTGGGACTGTGAAATCGGGCCTTTCAACCGTGCAACACCCAGACGGAGAAAGAACACCCCCCCAATCCCGATCACCACAACCTCACCCGCCAATAGCATGCGCCATTTCCATAATGGGGGGTCGGTCAACTGAGACTCTTGTAATTGGAGATTTTCCTGTAAATCTCGATCTCCCGCCTGAACAGCTATTCGTCGCGCAAGATGAAAGTAAAACCAATTTGCGGGGACCTCTTCAGCTAACCTCGACTGCAAGAAGACATAATCAGCAGGCGACGTTTCGCTTTGCCCATATCCCACTTCCAATAATCGACGAAAAAGAGCAGACTGATCGCGCTCCATACTCCAACTCATCACAAACTGGTTGAATTGGTCGGTCAACCCGGCTTCGCCATAGACCATGCCCAAATACAATTTATCCAATGGTAAGGATTGATCATCCACCCTTTCTTCATACCAGAGTTGGATTTGATCCAGCGTTTCCCCGTCTTGTCCCCCCAAACGATACATCACTTGTTCAAACGAAGAGAGTTCAGGAAGGCGAGATTCAAAACCCAACATCCGGCTGGCGATCCGCTCAAGATCCCGGCTTGCAGGTGAAGCCAGGCGCACATCATCAGAAAGCGTCACCGCCCAAAACAACAAGCTTAGCCCCCCTATGCAGAACAACAAACACAGGCCAGTGAGCCAACGGGAAAATTGAATTTCTTCTTCAAGATCCGAACGGGTATCGGATGTGACGTCAACTAATTGCTCGGTTTTCATGATCATGGCTCACGTGTAGAGGGGAATTTTGCCTTCGTCCAAGGACAGAGACGATATCATGATCAACGAATGCCATGCTCAGGCCTGACGTAACTGTGGGAGTACCCACAAGGAATCCGGATAAGTATTTCATTGGGTTCAGACCTGTGATTGAAACAAATAGCCAGTCCTGCCCTACACCGCGAACATCGAAACCAGGACGGTCCGCGGCAAAATAATCAAAAAAAAATTACAATCAATGGACTTTCAAATTAAATTTTCACAATCTTAATAGGCAGAGGATGGGTATTTATTTCAAGAGCTTCAGCTCATTCCTTTCTTAAGATCAAAATTTTATTTCTCTAAAATCAGGATCAGCCAGCATCTCTTCTACAGCCACCATATCAAAACCTCATGCATCTGCCAGTTCCTGGTTTGATATACCGAGGTTTCCCTCTTGAAAGAGAATAGGCTCATTTCGTTTCAGGTCTATTGAGGGCTGAATCCTCTTTGGGAATTTCCCAGCGATCAAAGAGGATCGAAAGGCCCTATCTGGCATGATTCCGGACCACATTATGATCTACGGCTGCCCGAGACTCATTTTCTGAAATTCTCTGTCTACAAATTCATAGATCGTTATTCCTATAACGATGAGAAATCTCCACAGCACTGAGGCCACAGGTAAGACAAGCCTGTTTAAATTGTTCATTTTTCTGAATATTTAGGCAAATTCTTCCCCCGAAAGTACCAAAAACGATCCTGACCAAAACCATCCCTCACCGCACGGTTGTTAACCCACCATTGTATCGGCCAATCCATCCGCAGGGTAAACTGACAAGGCAAGAGGAGACTATAAAATCTCATCGTTCTATAATTTATCTAGGCCTGGTCAAGATGCGGAGCCGCGTCCAGAGTCACGGCGAGCACTATCTGAGCAACTTGAGTTGGGCCGCCGCCGGGTTCGACGAGCATCGAAAGGGTACTTTCGGACCACGCCCAGGGGCAGGGGCTTTAGCCCCGTTGGCGAATGTGGGGTCACGCCCTATGGATCACCCTCTGTAATTTGGGCTCGGCTCCCAGGATGAACCCCGTCCTTATTTCTTTCATTCCTCAAATGATTTTCCGTCGAGAGTAACGGCCTATTTCTGGCCCCCAGTACATACCCCTAACTTGGATAATCCGATACAATATAAGAAAAAGATCTGTAGCCTCTGGGTAACCTGATCAAGATTGATCCGTTGCGCAACTAAAGAGGAGGGACTTCTTGGTGTGGAATTTTTTTAAGCGACAGCAAAATGGGCAAAGTTCCTCGCAAGATATCGGCCCCTATTCCAATTACCGGATGGCCGTGCGATTAGAATTGACCCAACGCACCGGGGTCTTCGCCCAATTAGCCACCGCCATCGCAGAAGAAGGCGCCAGTTTGGGCGCATACGACATGGTCTCGGCCACTCGCACCAAAGTGATCCGGGATATTACCCTGGATGTCCAGAGTGAAGAACATGGCGAACGGGTCATGAAACGCCTGAATTCGTTGGCCGATGTTCGGGTCATCGCCTCATCGGATCGGATTTTCCTCATGCATTTGGGCGGAAAAATCCGGGTGGAGAGCAAGTTCCCGGTGAAAACCAGAAATACCCTGTCTATGGTCTACACGCCTGGAGTCGGTCGCGTCGTCAAAGCCATTGCCGCGGATGAGAAAAAGGCCTACTCCTTTACGACAAAAAATAACAGCATCGCTGTCGTGACAGACGGATCCGCCATATTGGGCTTAGGAAATCTTGGCCCTCTCGCCGCCTTACCGGTCATGGAAGGCAAAGCCATGTTGTTCCATCAATTTGCCGGTATTGATGCCTGGCCTCTCTGTCTCAATACCCAGGATTCAGAAGAGATTATCCGGACGGTGGTCGCCATTTCTCCGTCATTTGGAGGCATTAACCTGGAAGACATCAGTGCTCCCCGATGCTTTGACATTGAGCGACGACTGCAGGCCGAACTGGATATTCCGGTCATGCATGATGATCAGCATGGAACGGCTGTGGTCATTTTGGGTGCGCTTCTGAATGCCTTAAAAGTCACACGCCGAACCATCAATGAAATTACCGTGGTGGTCCTCGGATTGGGAGCGGCAGGCACGGCCTGTTGTGAATTACTTTTAGGAGCCGGCGTCACCAGGCTCAAGGGGTGCGACAAACAGGGACTGGTGTTGGATCGACCAGTGGAAGAACTTCTGCCGCATCGCCATATGCTTCGCAGCATCATTCCGTATGATCAGCCGACCGGAACCCTTCAGGACGCCCTGAAAGATGCCCATGTCATTATCGGTCTTTCCTCGGCCAACATTTTAAAACCCGAAGACTTGGCCCTAATGGCCAAGGATCCCATTGTGTTTGCCTTAGCCAATCCTGATCCTGAAATCCTACCCGAGGTCGCCATTCCCCACTGTCGCGTCTATGCCAGCGGGCGGTCGGATTATCCCAATCAATGCAACAATCTCTTGTCGTTTCCCGGCATCTTTCGTGGAGCCCTTGATGTGCAAGCCAAAACGATTAATGAACCGATGCTCATTGCTGCCGCTCATGCCCTCTCCAAGATGATTCCTGACTCCGCACTCAGTGAGGAATATATTATTCCCAGCGTATTCGACAAGCAGGTGGTACCCAAGGTCGCCAAGGCCGTCTCTCAGGCTGCTATTGACTCCGGCGTGGCACGCCGAATAAAGAAGGACATGGAAGAGGAGCTGTAAGTACACCAACTAAGAATGGTTAGGGAGACAGCAGGGTTTATTTTAAAGAATCCCAAAGGATGATGCTTATTCCGAGTGGCCACAGATAATAAGCGAATAAATGGAAGTGATCCTGCCTGACAAGTCTAATGATCAACGAAATGGACCCATATCCCACCAGGGCCGCGACGACCATTCCGACCACATAGACACCTATCGGGTCATGAATCTGATCCATGCCTTTCCCAATTTCTAAGATCGTCGCCCCCACAATCGCTGGCATAGAAATCAGAAGAGAAAACCGGGCCGATAGCTCACGATCCAAACCTAACAACACTCCACTGGCTATGGTTGACCCAGACCGGGAAATCCCTGGAAGGACCGCCACACCCTGCACCATGCCAATCGCCAGGGCATCCCGTATGCTCATCTCCTGAATACCTCTTGCACGGCTTCTCCCATGCCCCAACCAGAGAATCACACCGGTAATCAACAACATAACGGCTACAACGGAGGGCTGAACCAGCGTTTCAAGACCGATCGATCGAATACCTAATCCAATGATTGCCGTAGGGATAGATGCGATCAGAACATAGTGGATGGTGCGTCGCTCAAATCCTTGAAATAGGCTGCCTTGTGTTGTCGTCCCTCCAAGATAACCTAAGCCCAGGGTGAGGAGATCATGGCGAAAATACACCAGGATCGCGGTTACGGTCGCCAGATGCAACATGATGTCATACAACAAATTGGTCTCACTAAAATGACCAAACCAGTGTTGAGCCAGAACTAAATGTCCGGATGAGGATACCGGGAGGAATTCCGTGAGTCCTTGAATGACCGCAAGCACCACCGCTTCGATGTAGTCCATCGTTTAGGAATGCCTTTCTTGTAGCTGATGATCAGGAAAAAGATGATTCACAGAACAGATGACGACCCCTAGCCTTTCCACTGACTGGCAAAATCGCGAACGCCCTCTTCCCAGGGCGGCAACTTAATCAAAGGGTCCTGTAAAGAAGTCAGCACGGCATAGGATGGCCGTCGTGCCGGACGAGGAAATTGAGCTGTCGCTATCGGCACAACCGAGGTTTGAATATCCAATGCCTGATATAGTGTTTGAGCCAATTCATACCAACTGGTCCCGCCTGTACCGGCCATGTGATAGGTCCCAAACGCATCAGTCTCTCCCAATTGGAATACCGCCTGGGCAAGATGGGGGGCAAAGGTCGGTGACCCATACTGGTCACTGACGACTTTCACGACCTCCCGGCCTGCCATTCGACAAATTGTACTGGGGAAGTTCTTCCCTACAGTGTGGTAAAGCCAGGCTGTCCGAACAATAAAATGCCGTGGGTTCGCGACCCGCACAGCCTCTTCACCGGCTAATTTACTGAGCCCATAGACGCCTAACGGATTCGTACGATCAAATTCATGATAGGGCCGATTCTGCTGACCATCAAATACATAATCAGTGGAAAAATGAATTAGGGTCATCCCCAAATCATTCGTCACCACGGCAAGATTTCTCGGGCCCAGGGCATTACCCCGGTAGGCGGCATCCGGCTTCACTTCTGCCTCATCCACCTGCGTAAATGCGGCCGCATTGATGACAATGTGTGGTCGAAGTTGATCAAGGGCTTTCCTGACTTCCTCGAACTGCGTGATATCCAAATCCTGGAGATCCCAAGCCGTGACCTCATGGTCGGCATATTGCCGTTGAAGGGCCTGCCCTAATTGCCCTTGAGCCCCTGTGATTAAAATTCGATTCTGCCTCATGATTGATAATCCGGAAGCTGGTCGCACAGGTCATCGAGTAACAGCCCGGCAGCATCCTTTGTGGAGAGAAGTGGCCGTTCGATCGGCCAATGAATGCCAATACGGGGATCTTTCCATTGAATGGTCACTTCACCACCAGGTGCATAAAAATCGGTGCATTTGTACTCCACTTCAGCCACATCGCTGAGGACACAAAATCCATGGGCGAATCCCATAGGAACATAAATTTGTCTGAAATTCTCTGCCGATAAGGTCACCCCCACCCATGAGGCAAAAGTCGGAGACCCCTTACGAATATCAACCGCGACATCAAAGATTTCTCCACGGATCACCCGAATGAGCTTTCCTTGTGGACGAGTCATTTGAAAGTGTAACCCACGAAGGGTCCCGAGAACCGACGATGAACAATTATCCTGCACAAATGGAGGCAGAATCCCTGCCTCCTGATACTTTTGCACATGATACGTTTCTAAAAACCATCCACGGTGATCCCGGTACACATCAGGCTCAACAATCAGAACCTCCGGGAGTCGCGTTGGGAGAAATTTCATATCCGGTTACTCCTGCCCCTGATTGACCAAATGCAGCAGATATTGCCCGTACCCGTTGTCTTTCATTTTCGTGGCTAAGCGCAACACGTCACCTGGCTGAATGTATCCCATTTTGTATGCGATTTCTTCCGGACAGGAAACCATCAGGCCCTGTCGCTCTTGTAACACTTGAATATAGTGGGCTGCTTGCATGAGAGATTCATGAGTCCCAGTATCCAACCACGCAATGCCACGCCCAAGCACCCGGACCTGCAGGGATCCGGCTTCTAAATAGGTTTTATTTACATCCGTGATTTCGAGTTCATTTCTCGCCGAAGGCTTGAGAGAATCGGCGATACCCACGACCCGATTGTCATAAAAATATAACCCGGTTACGGCATAGGGCGACTTGGGACGGGAGGGCTTTTCCTCCAGGCTCGTGGCTTGCCCGTGATCATTAAAGGTCACCACACCGTATCGTTCGGGATCCCGTACCTGGTAGGCAAACACTTGAGCCCCTGTGGCCTGAGAGGCCGCCTCCTGAAGATAGCGAGACAGCCCATGCCCATAAAAAATATTATCCCCAAGAATGAGCGCCACCCGATCCTGTCCGATAAACTCACGCCCAATTACAAAGGCTTGCGCAATTCCTTCGGGTCGGGGTTGCACCTGGTATCGGATCGTTAACCCGAGATGACTGCCATCACCTAACAACCGGACAAACCCTTCCTGCTCATGAGGAGTGGTGATCACCAAAATTTCCCGGATTCCAGCCAGCATCAGAGTCGACAATGGATAGTAAATCATCGGTTTATCAAAAACCGGCATGAGTTGCTTGCTGACTGCGTGGGTTAAGGGATAGAGTCGGGTTCCCGATCCGCCCGCTAGGATGATTCCCTTCATCGTACCCCCTTGCATCCCAATGTCTTCATCATCCTCATGTGACCTTGCCAAAATGAGAGAACGTTTCCGCCCCTATAGCGATGGGACAGAGGCTAACCCGAGTCGTTCCCGTTGATAGGAATTCGTGGTCACGGCCTGACACCATTGGCGATTGGCAGCATACCATTCAATCGTTTGCCGCAACCCGGACTCAAAAGAGTGGCGTGGGCTCCACCCCATTTGCGAGTGAACTTTCGTGGTATCAATGCCATAACGAAAATCATGCCCGGGACGGTCGGCCACAAATACTTTCAAGTCTGCGTATCGTGTGATACCCCGTTGAGACAGGTAAGGATTGGCAGCACCCGGGGCAACCTCTTCCAAGATCCGGCATAGAGCATCCACCACCTCAAGGTTCGATCGTTCCGATCGCCCGCCCAGGTTATATTTTTCTCCAGGCGTTCCCTCCTGAAGGACCAGGAGTAGGCCCTCACAATGGTCTTCCACAAACAACCAGTCCCGGATATTCTGCCCGTTCCCATAAATCGGAAGAGGCTTCCCTTCTAAGGCATTCAAGACCATGAGAGGAATAAGCTTTTCCGGAAATTGATAGGGCCCATAGTTATTGGAACAATTGGTCATCAGGATTGGAAGACCGTACGTGTGATGAAAAGCCCGCACCAAATGATCTGCGCTGGCTTTCGATGCCGCATAGGGTGAATTGGGGGCATAAGGGGTCTCCTCGGAAAACAATCCTGTCGGGCCCAACGTCCCATACACTTCATCAGTTGAAACATGCAGGAACCGAAAACGTTGGCGATGATCAGCATGCCCTTGCTTCAGAAATCGCATGACCACGTCCAACAATACCAGCGTACCCGTGACATTGGTATGAATAAAGGGGTAGGGGTCGTCAATAGACCGGTCCACATGCGATTCAGCGGCAAAATTCAGCAACCACCTGGGAGAAAATGAATCCATCATCCTGGCCATCTCACCCGCATCGGCAATATCGGCCTGGATAAACACGAGACGAGGATGGTCCCACAATCCATCAAGATTTTCTCGATGACCCGCATAGGTCAATTTGTCCACGACGACAATTCGTGCGTCGGTCTTGTGAAGGGCCATCCGGACAAAATTGGCGCCAATAAAACCAGCGCCTCCGGTTACAATCATGGTCTCCATGATTCAATATTCTCCACTTAATAGAAGTGGTGAGAACCAAGCAGGAAAGACTCTGGTGGGAGATTGGAAGGATGCCTTACTCAACCGTCACACTCTTGGCAAGATTTCTCGGACGGTCAATATCTACTCCTCGCAACACCGCAATATGATAGGCCAGCAGTTGAAGGCCGACGGTAAACAGAATCGGGGTCAAAAGTGCATGGACAGCAGGAATCGCGAACACGTGATCGGCAACCTGATCCAAGGCATGATCCCCTTCGGTCACAAATGCAATCACGGGAGCACTCCTGGCGCGCACTTCCATCAGATTACTGACAGACTTTTCGTAGAGCCGATCTTTCGGCGATAGCACGACCACAGGCATGTCTTCATCAATCAATGCGATGGGACCATGCTTCATCTCCCCCGCCGCATATCCCTCGGCATGGATATAGGAGATTTCCTTGAGTTTCAAGGCACCTTCCAGGGCAATGGGATAATTAATTCCCCGACCCAAATACAAAAAATTTCGTTTTTGATAATACCGCTGGGCAATCGCTTGAATCGACGCTTCCTGCTTGAGAATGTGCTCGACCTGGCCGGGAAGCTTGAGAAAATGATCCAACCACCATCGCCCTTCCTCCGGACTTAAGGTGCGACGCACTCGTCCCACATGCAAGGCCAAGAGATATAAGGCAATTACCTGCCCGGTAAAGGCTTTCGTGGAAGCCACACTAATCTCAGGACCACATCTGGTGTAAATCACCCCATCGGCTTCGCGAGCCAGCGTACTTCCCACCACATTTACAATCACCAGGACACGGGCCCCCCGGTGCTTGGCTTCCCGTGCCGCCGCCAATGTGTCCGCCGTCTCGCCTGATTGTGAAATGGCAATAAACAAATCGTCCTTTTGTATCATAGGCTCCCGGTACCGGAACTCTGAACCGATATCCACCTGAACGGGCCGTCGAATCATTTCTTCGAATAAATATTTCCCGACGAGCCCCGAGTGCCAAGACGTCCCACACGCCACGATCCAGATTCGCCTGGCGTTGAGCAACTCCTCGTCGGTCATGGCCAAATCCGGAAGATCCGCTTCGCCCGTTTCATATTGAAACCGGCCCCGAAGCGTATCCATAATCACTTGTGGCTGTTCGTGGATTTCCTTCATCATGAAATCCGGATAGCCCCCCTTTTCAGCCGCCTCAGCATCCCAATCAATGGTAACGGGATTGAAACTTTTCGGTTGGCCATCCGAAGCAAAAATGGTGATACCGGAATTCTCTAAGATGCCTACATCTCCGTCTTCGAGAAACACCACCTCCCGTATATGAGCTAGGAGAGGCGTGACATCAGAGGCCAAAAAGGCTCCTTTTCCATTCTGACCAATCACCAGGGGACACCCTGAACGACTGACGACGATGCGTCCTGGCTCAGCCAGCGACATCACGGCAATGGCATAACTCCCATGCAGTTCATTAGCAATTAATCTGACTGCCTCTTGAAGCCCATGCCCCTTCATCGTGAGCGAGGATAAAAGGTGCGCAATGACCTCGGTGTCGGTTTCAGACTCAAACCGATAGCCTTCTAATTCCAATCGATGGCGGAGATCGAGAAAATTTTCAATAATTCCATTATGGACGAGAACAATCTCTCCCGAACGGTGAGGATGGGCATTTTGTTCAGATGGCCGGCCATGCGTGGCCCAGCGCGTATGACCGATTCCTATTGTTCCGGCGACAGACCCGTTTTGTAAAACGGCCTGAAGATTGGTGAGCTTGCCCACCGTCCTTCGAATTTTCAACTCTCCATTATGTTGAATCGCAATCCCGGCGGAGTCATACCCTCGATATTCCAGCCGTTGTAGCCCGGCCACTAAAATAGGGGTCGCTGGTTCACCTCCAACATATCCGATGATTCCACACATACGCTAACGCTCCTTACATCGCATCTTTTTTACAAATGATATTGGAATGATCGGAATGGTATCGCTCAGCCTGGATGAAAACACAGGATTCCGCCCAGATATCGCTCGATTTGGTTCATCAAAATTGGCCACTAGACAGGGTCTTTTTGTTGCTGAGGGTTCGGTCGTAATGAGGACTCAGCCGGGGCACCCTGCTCTTTGTCCTGAACATGGGCAGCTGAGGAAGAAGCCAGAATTTCTCGCCGTTTCGCCGCCGTACCTTCTTTATTGACCTGCGCCACTCGGGAAATACTCAATGCATTGGCCGGAACATTTTTCGTGACGGTGGTTCCTGCCGCAATCAACGCCCCTTCCCCTATTGTCACCGGGGCAATTAATTGCACATCACTCCCAATAAAGACATTGTCCTCAATCTGTGTCCGTGCCTTTCGAAATCCATCATAGTTGCAGGTAATGGTCCCGGCCCCGATATTCACATTCCGGCCAATCACGGTATCTCCGAGATAACTCAAATGATTGACCTTAGACCCCTCCCCAACTTCAGTCTGTTTCAATTCCACAAAATTTCCAACCTTGCCTTTTCGATGAATATGGCTCCCCGGACGCAAATGCGCAAAAGGCCCGATGACCGCCCCCTCTTCTATCCTGGCTTCCAACATGACGCACGAATCCTGAATGAGGACATTATTGCCGACCAGGCAATTGTTCAGCCTCGAATTGCCGTGAATAACGCAATTCGCTCCAATGACGGTCCGGCCTTCAAGTATGACTCCGGGATACAGACTGGTATCCCTTCCAATTTCAACTCCATCGTCAATAATCACACGTTCCGGATCCAGCATGGTGACACCTGACAACATGAGACGCTGGCAAATTCGTCGTCGCATTTCTTTTTCGGCTAGAGCCAGATGTTCCCTTGTGTTAATCCCAGTCGTCTCCAAATGGTCATTGGTTATCCATGCCGAAACTTTCAGACCTTGCTGGACAGCCACTTCAATAATATCGGTGATGTAATATTCCCCTTGGGCATTTTGGGGACGCAATTGGCTCAATGCCTTTCCAAGGAAGGTGCCATCCACGACATACGTCCCAACATTAATTTCCGAAATACTTCGTTCTTCTGCTGAGCAATCTTGATCCTCGACAACACGACGGATCTCGCCCGATGGCGCGCGAACCACCCTCCCGTAACCACGGGATTCCGGAATGACCGTCGTTAAGATTGTCAGGGCGGCTTTTTCAGATTGATGGTAATCAACCAGGGAATTCAGCGTGGCCTGCGTTAATAAAGGTGAATCGCCATTCAGAATCAAGAATTGTTCGGCCTGCTTGAGGTCGTTCCTGGTAACGACTGGATACGCCTGCTGAACCGCATGCCCCGTCCCCAATTGTTTCTCCTGAATCACCACTTCAAAAGGCTCAAAATTAGCCTTTTCTTGTTCGAGGTAGGCCTGGACCTGTTCCGATCCGTGGCCGACCACAATAGCAACGGTCTGGCTGCCCACTTGCCTGGCTAAGTTCGCGGCATACCACAGCATGGGACGACCGGCCACACGATGTAGGACTTTGGGCAAAGCCGATTTCATCCGGGTTCCTTGTCCCGCAGCCAGAATCATGGCAGCCGTGTTTTTTTTACCACTCATTACGCCTGTCATACCCTTCGTTAAAGGTCTCTTCTCATGGGGTTTGAACTTTAGGTGAGTCCTTGAGGGTCATTCTATCCCGTTTTTTTGCAATTTCAATGCTAGAGGACTTATCCGGAGGAGAATAAAATCCTCCTGAAACAATAAGCTTCATGGCTTCCTCAACCCCCATATCTACAGGAATAATTTCACTCTCGGGAACCAGAAGAAAATAGCCAGAAGTTGGATTCGGAGATGTGGGGACAAACACATGGACCAAAGGCTCCGGAGCCAGATTCTGGATTTCCTTTCTGGTCTCCCCGGTAACAAACGACAAACAATAGTTCCCCTCTTTGGGAAATTGAATCATTACCACTTTGTTATATTTTTCGCGTTGTTTGAATGATAAGATGTCCATCATCGACTTCAATGTGGCATAAATACCACGTACAATCGGGACGCGATCTAAAATTTCTTCCCACCGGACGACCAATCGTTTTCCCAAAAAATTTGTGGCAAAGACACCGGCTGAAAAAATCAACAGCAATAATGCCAAAATACCCAGACCGGGAAAGTAATAATCCGGCAACACCAGGTCCGCTAATGCCGTGCCAAGGATACTATCCACAGTCACAAACAGCGTTTTTAAAATGAGGATCGTTCCCCAGATTGGGGTAATTACCAACAGGCCTGTCAAAAAATAACGTCTGAGAGAGGCGCGAAGGGTATTCATGAGAAAAATCCGCCTTATACCCGCCACACAGAGCGGGCACAGTTTCTACGGGAGAGGTAGGAGGTCACCGTAATACTATCGCATCTTACAATCAGGATGGCACTCCTGCAAGACTTTTCTTGCGAATTTCAATGACTTAGACTAGGATCGTTCAGGGTAAATTTCCATGAAACCGAGAAACCACGCAAAGGGAAAACAGGGCATGCCTTCAGGGTTATTCATTACCTTCGAAGGCACAGAAGGCTCTGGAAAGACCACCCAATCTCACCGATTGGCACAAGCACTTCGAGCTCAAGGCTATCAGGTATTAGAAACCCGCGAGCCTGGAGGAACTCCATTGGCTGAGGCCATTCGCCGCCTTCTGCTTTCCCACTCCAAAACGAAATCCAACAAGGAAATCATCACTCCAGAATGCGAAACAGCTCTAATTCTGGCTTCCCGGTCCCAACATGTGGCTCATGTGATTCGGCCAGCCCTCTCAAAAGGCATAATTGTGCTGTGTGACCGGTTTTTTGATTCAACTCTGGCCTACCAGGGATACGGACGACACCGGGATATCAACTTTCTAAAGCATTCCCATCAATTCGCCACGGAAGGACTGACTCCACACCTCACGTTTTTACTCGATCTCCCGACCCAAGAAGGGTTGGCGAGGCGACAAAAGGCCCGGCACCAAAATCGACTTGACCAGGAATCCTTGGATTTCCATCAACGAGTACGTCGAGGTTTCATTGCCCTCGCTAAACAGCATCCCCAACGCATTCAAAAATTAGATGCCAGGCAATCCCCCGAGATCCTGACTATTCTTATATCATCCATGATGGCACGCCTCATTCAGTCGTTACCATCGACAAGCCTGGCTCACGTCACTCCTCAACCCAGCCGCATTATCAAGCGAATCCGGACGAAAGGGACCCCTCAGCATGGCATTTCGAGATCTCGTCGGGCATCAACGCCCAATTAAATGGCTCCAAACAGCGGTCTCTACCAACCATCTGGGGCATGCCTATCTGTTTCATGGAGAGCCGTCCATTGGGAAACGACTCACCGCTAACGCGCTTGCCCAGTATCTTCATTGCGAGGCCCCACAAATCGCACCAACACCCGATGCCTGCGACCACTGCCGATCATGTCATCAAATCGCCCAGGCCACTCATCCCGACTTTTTGTTGGTTCAACCTGAAGATATGCAAAAGCAGAATCCCAAAATTACCATTGATCAAATACGCGATATCGAACATCTGGTTATTTATCGTCCTCTCCTGGGGTCACATAAGATTTGCCTCATTGATCAGGCCGACTCCATGACCACTGAAGCAGCCAACGCCTTGCTCAAGACATTGGAAGATCCGCCAGACCATTGCCTCTTTCTCCTGATCACCAGCCGCCCGGAGCACCTTTTGGCAACGATTCGGTCTCGATGCATTACGTTGCGATTTGCCCCGCTGCCCTCTGCCAGCATTTATGAATTCCTGAAGGAACGGACAGACAGGGAAGACCAGGATAACCGGTTAATCGCGGCATTTGCCGAAGGCCGGTTGGGTTCAGCTTTGGCCTGTGACCCCGCAGAGTTAAAGGTAAAAATCCGTCAGTACTGGGCATTGTTATTTGGGGAACATACGGCGTTGGCTTCACGGGTGATGGATATGAGTGAAGGGCTGGTCAAATCGAACCAAGTACAGGAAGCGATTCATTGGTTTTGGGCAGGGCTCAGGGATTTGCTCTTGCTGACCCTGGATCATTCCTTGTCGCCCACCTTGTACCAGGATCAAGAAACGGCGCTTCGCGAGTTGTCTCTCCAGATCACCCCTTCTTCACTTCTGGACCTCATCCATGAACTCAACCAACTCGAGCGAGGGCAACAACGAAATCTTAATGTGCAAATCGGATTGGAGCAATTTTTCTTTCATCTTCACGACCAATTGGAATTCTCGCATTCACCAGTGATCGCTTAACCATCAATTACCTGCTTACCCCGGTTCTGCGACCACGTGAGTCGTTTGGCACTTGTGGGTTCGGAGCTAACAGAGGATGTTCTGTCATGTCCAACACGTTTTATGTCACCACCCCTATCTATTATGTCAACGATGTGCCTCACATTGGCCACGCCTACACCACCATCGCGGCCGATGTTCTAGCCCGGTTCTATCGGCTAACAGGGCACGAGGTTTTTTTCCTCACCGGATTAGACGAACATGGGCAAAAAGTCCAACAGGCGGCGGCCAAGGCCGGGGTCGATCCACAGACACATTGTGACCTCCTCACGCCGAAGTTCAAAAATCTCTGGTCCCAATTGCATATCTCCAACAATGGGTTTATTCGCACCACCGATCTTCAACATCAAGCCATCGTCCAACGCTACCTTCAAGCCCTCTATGACAAAGACTTAATTTATCAGGCCGAATATACCGGCTGGTATTGCACATTTGACGAGCGATTTTGGACAGAAAAGGATGTGGAGAACGGGCTGTGCCCGGATTGTCGGCGACCAGTGGAACAAGTCAGTGAACGAAATTATTTTTATCGCATGAGTCGCTTTCAGAACCGGTTGAAGGAGCATATCCAGACAAATCCCGACTTCATTCAGCCGGACACCCGTCGCAATGAGGTCCTAGGGTTTCTGCAAAAGCCCCTTGAGGATCTGTCCATTTCCCGACCCAAGTCACGGTTATCGTGGGGCATCGAATTGCCATTTGATCGGGATTGCGTGGCCTATGTATGGTTCGACGCCTTAGTGAATTACCTGTCAGCCCTGGAGTATGTCGCTCCAATTCCGAGCACTTCAACATTCTGGCCCGCGTCGCTCCATCTGGTCGGAAAAGATATCCTGACTACCCATGCTGTGTACTGGTCGACCATGTTAATGGGCTTGGAACTGCCGCTCCCCCAATCCATCTTTGCGCATGGCTGGTGGACGGTAAATGGGGAAAAGATGTCAAAAAGTCGAGGGAATGTTGTCGACCCCTATGCCGTGGTCAAAGAATTCGGCGCTGATGCCTTTCGCTATTTTCTGTTGAGGGAAGTTCCATTCGGCCAGGATGGAGATTTCTCCATCACGGCATTCGGTAGCCGGCATAACGCTGAATTGGCAAACGATCTTGGCAATCTGCTGTCCCGAACTCTTACGATGCTGGCGAATTTTTCCAACAATACCGTTCCTCAACCCGACGCCAGACACGAAACCGATCAGGATCGTCAACTCCAGCATGCGGCTTCATCCCTTTTCCCGTCTATTGAGACGCACCTTCGCCACTTAGAATTTAATCGCGCGCTGGAAACGATGTGGGGATTTGTCCAGTCAGCTAATCAATATATTGATAAGACCGCTCCATGGATGTTGGCCAAAGATCCTGACCATACCCCTCGCCTTCACACGGTCCTGTTTCATCTCACAGAGGTCTTGCGATTTCTCACGGTGGCCGTTTACCCGTTTATGCCACAAACCGCCGAAACGATGAAGATCCGTCTGGGGTTATCGATGGATTTTTCTACATCCGTTTTGCAGGAATTCCCTCGTTGGGGAGCATACCTCTATAAAGGGCAAACCAGTAAAGGCGCTTCCCTATTTCCCAGAAAAGATTCCCGTCCATTGGACTCCCAGAAGAGTCCCGCACAGAAAACACCTATTCACCCAACCAGGACACACATGGAAACATCTCGGCCCGTTCCATCCACCCAACCGCAATCGCCACCCGGCGACGTGACACAAATCGGCATTGCCGATTTCCAAAAAGTTCAATTGAAGGTGGCCAAAGTCTTAACGGCAGAACGTGTTCCAAAGTCTGAAAAACTGCTCAAGCTCCAGGTGGATATCGGAACAGAACAGCGTCAGATTGTGGCTGGAATTGGGAAAAAGTATGCTCCCGAAGAAATGGTGGGCCGAACCATTGTCGTTGTGGCAAATCTCAAGCCGGCAAAACTGATGGGGATTGAATCCCAAGGCATGGTATTAGCCGCAGGAGATCAAGAGGTCCTTGAACTTCTTAACATGTCCCAGGAAATCCCCGCCGGGACAAGGATCAAATGATACCCTCTATGGTTCTTTCACCCAAAAACCGCGACGGACATCTGCCCAAAATCTTCCTTGAATAGACTCGCTGACGCCCTTGTACGCAATGAGGAAAATGCCTCCTCTGAGAAATATCAGGGATAATCAGGAGGAGGGAAATTCAACCCCATTGGCAAGAGACTCACATGGGAGAACTGCCCCGTTGCCACACGAAGGATGAAAGGCTAATACGCCTCCCGATGGATCAACCCCTTCCAAAGGGTCATAATCATAATTTTCACATCCAGCCATAATGACCAATGCTCTATATAATACATGTCGTAGGCTAACCGTTTTTCCCAAGAGGTATTCCCACGCAATCCATTAATTTGCGCCCAACCCGTAATTCCCGCTTTCATGGTGTGACGCAGGTTATATTGGGGAATCTGGGCCCGGAATTTCTCGATAAACTCCGGTCGCTCAGGACGCGGCCCCACAATACTCATCTCTCCCTTTAAGACATTCCAGAATTGCGGTAATTCATCCAAACTGGTTCGTCGCAAAAACCTCCCGATAGGCGTCCTGCGTGGGTCATGGGCTTTGGCCCAGACGGGACCGGTCTTTTCTTCGGCATCCATACGCATGGTCCGAATTTTAACAATATTGAACGATTTCCCATCGAGACCAACACGAGTCTGCCGGTAGAAAACAGGACCTGGAGAGGTGAGCTTGATGAGTACCGCAATCATCAATGCAATTGGTGAGGCCACCACCAGGGCCACGGCGGCACCACAGACATCAACCATTCGCTTCAGAAACAAATTCCACCCGTAAAGAGGAGATCCTTGGAGGGTAATAATAGGAAGGCCTTCAAACATTTCGGCTTCCGCCCGCAACGTCACGAACTCATAAATGGATGGAATGATCTTCACTCCAGCTGTGGTGGCAGACAGGATTTTCATCAGTCCCTCCGCTTCACATTCCACTTCCGGAGGCAAACACAAAAAGACGATGTCCACATGGCTGGTTAAGATATCTGCCGCCTGGTCAAATGTTCCGATAACGGGTGTTCCGTCTAACATTTGACCAACTTTTTCGGCATTCCGCGTCAAATACCCGCGAACCTGGAGGCCAAGTTCGGGATGCATTTTGAGGGTATCGCCAACGCGCTGCCCAAGTTTTCCCGCGCCGATAATTACCACCTGGCGTTGGTTGTATCCCATTCGCCGGAAAACCCTGAGAATTTCCCTAAAGACCATGCGGGAAAAGCCCAAAACCACCAGATTCAATAACCAAAAATACATGATCACCAAACGGGAAAACTCAAACGGCTTCAAGAAAAAAGTTAATGCGACCAGGATCAGAATACTCAGCGTATTGGCCTTGGCAATGTCCACAAATTCCGCCAGATGAGAGCCCATTCTGCGAGGGCGATACAGATTAAATGAATAAAAACAAATTCCCCATACGACGACGATGGGAAAAAGAAGCCAGAGATACGGGTCAATGGGAGGAATACCTTTAGTGATCGGAAAGAGCGGAACTGAAAAGCGAATGAAGTAGGCGCCGACCCAACACACACATATCACAACCAGGTCGGAAAGGAAGAGTAGGTTTTTTAAGAATTCACTGTGGCGTTTCAACATGGTGAGGTACGACGGAATTCGCGGTAACAGGACATGATCACCTGCTGTATCCGCTGCTTAAAATGAGACCGATCGAACGGTTCAACATGTGCCCGAATGGCATCCGGATTGAAATCTGCGAGGTGCTGCGTGAACAATTGAACAGCTTCGATTATGGCTTGAACCGACTGTTCATAGTGAAAGACCCCCGTTAGAGTAGAAGGGAATCCACTTCCGTGAACACCATGTTCCATATAACTTTCGCCTGGCTTAGACAAAGGATTGAGAGGGACGATTGTTTCAAGGGCCCCACCTTTTCCATAGGCAATTACCGGTTTTCCGGCGGCCATGGCCTCCAAAGGCACAATACCAAAATCCTCTTCACCGGGGAAGAGAACGGCCAGGCACCGGCTGTAAAAGTCCCTGACACGATGGTCTGGCTGCCAGCCAAGGAATTCGACACTTGGACCGGCCATTCGTCTTAAGCGTTTCTCATCTTGCCCCCGCCCAATAATTTTCAATGGAAGCCCAAGCGCATTGGCCGCAGCAATGGCCAGGTCGACTTTTTTGTAGGGCGCAAAGGCCGTGACCATTAAATAAAACCCTTCATCGCGATGCGCCACGTGAAAAGTCTGCCAATCAACAGGAGGGTAGACCACGCAGGCCGCCCTTCCATACTGGCGTGCAATTCGCCCTGCTACGTTTTGCGAATTGGCAATAAAACAACTCACATGGGCATTGGATTCCACATCCCACTGCTGAAGTCGCATTCGAAAAAGGCCCATGCCCAGCCGGCTAAAATTCCATATCCCTCTATTAACAAAATAGGTATCAAATCCATCCCAGATATACCGCATGGGGGTATGAACGTAGGAAATATGACAGGTCTCCCGCGGCACTCGAATACCCTTGGCCACGCAATGGCTCGAACTCACCACCAAATCATACTGATGGAATTTCAATCGCTGGATGGCTGAAGGAAAGAAAGGCAGCAAATACCGATATCGATTTTTTGCAAATGGAACTCGATTCAGAAAGCTGGGAATAATAGGATGCCGCTCAATCGTCTCCGACACACTGCCCTTCACATGGAAGAGCGTATAAATTGGCGCATCAGGAAATAATTCACACAATGCCTCAAGGCACCGCTCACCCCCTCGCATACCAGTCAGCCAATCATGAACCAGCGCAACTCTCACTTGTGCCCTCAATGACCTGCATGTGAGACAGACAGTTCCTGATATATTTTCAGAATCGAAGCCATCATCATTTCGATTGAAAAATTTTTTTGTATAGTCTCCTGTGCCTTCGTAATGAGCGAGATCCTGAGATCCTCATTGTTTGTGATTATTTTGACCCTTTCGGCAAGGTCTTCTCCTCTCCTGTTCTCTACCAGCATTCCGTTTACCTCGTCATGAATGATCTCTTCCAACCCACTCACCTTCATGCTCACGACCGGAACTCCCATGCCCATAGATTCTAAGACCAAAATCGGCAGGCCTTCCCACCTGGAGGTTAAAACGACCACGCTGAACGTAGCGAGGATTTCCAGAGCCTCTCCATGAGACAACTCCCCCACCATGTGAACTCGTCCACCTAAACCCCGCCTGGCTATTTCCTGTTTGATCATGGGAGCCAAAGCCCCATCACCAACAATCGTGGCCGAATACTCAGGCAGGCACTCCATCATCTCTACAAAAAGGAGAGGATCCTTCTGAGGTTCTAATCGTCCGATAAAGCCAATATGCAGGAGCGCCTGAGGCAGAGGCGGTGGAAGATTTTTCAAAGAGAGACCTGGATAGATGACTGACCTTTTGGTGCTACCTGATAGCAATTGAAATTTTTCCGCAAGAACCACATCATATTTCGACACAAAAATAGAATGACACGCACGTCGCAGATTCCAACGTTCGGCCATTAACGCCATCCGGCGAATGGTCGGTGACTTTTCAACAAAATGAAATCCATGGACGGTATAGACCATCGGGACTTTTAAGAGAGATACGGTAAAGAACAACCCTGCACGCCCACCATGGATATGAACCAGATCAGGTTGAAAGGCCATAACCAACGCTCGAAGTTGGAAAGGGATAGCAGGATTGAGCCGACTAATGAAAAACCGAAGCCCCTGACAAGGAATACCAAGAGCTCCGGCTTCCTTCATTAAATATGATTGTTCTTCGGTAATGAGTTGAAAGGAAACGGCATGCCGTAAGCCTTTGAGAATCTGTAGAACATGCGTGGTTCCTCCACCCGGCTTTCCATCGGCAACAATTTGGAGAACCCGCATTACGTCCTAAATTTCCCAAGTAAATTTCCTGTGATTCTCAGACCACACACTATCGCAGAGCGCGACCTATTCGATCGGTTCCAAGGCTACGGTACATACCTAATCGAGCATAGACACTCTGCAAAGCCCGCAAGGCCCATGCGACCGGACGACCAAAATGCTTCTGGAAAAAATAATATTGATTAACATAATAAATTTCTTTTTGTTTAGAAAGATCACCCCCAAATGAAGCTCCCGATTGATGCTCTACAACTGCCTCAGGAACGTGCCACACCTCCCAACCAGCCTGCGTGGCCCTGAGGCACAGATCAACATCTTCATAATACAAAAAAAACTTTTCATCAAAGCCGCCAATGTCTTTCCAGATTGAACGCCGGCAACAAAGAAAAGCACCGGACACCCATGCCACAGGCTCCGCTTGATGAGGGATACAAAATTTTGTCGAACACCGGCCTACCACCCGACGAAAGAGCCCTCGAGGCCCCACACGCTTCGCCATCCAGGCCAACGGCTTATCCAGCACAAGGCCAGTCAAAGAAGGTGTATCCCCCATTGATTGCAAAGGCCGTCCAGACGGATCAACAAGACGGCCCCCGACAATTCCGACTCGAGGATGCCTCTCATAAAACCTGAAAAGAGTTCGGAGGGCCTTTTCCGTCGCAATGGTGTCCGGATTCAAAAAGAGGGCAAAGGATCCACTCGAAGCCGTCATCCCGATATTACACGCACGCCCAAAACCAATATTATCGTGAAGGGCAATAAGGGTAACCTGCGGAAACTCTTTCTGCAATTTAGCTGTGGTACCATCCTTCGAATCATTATCCACCACTACAAGCTCAACATCAGAAATGTTGAGTAAGGGCCCCAAACAGGCACCGATGCAGGAGCTGGAATTATAGGTCACAATGATGACGGAGCATAGCTTCGGGGTATGCAGAGTACCCTCCTTTGATCCAGAATTCGTCATGGGATTCTACTATGTCACGACCAACGCCCATTCTCCAGAAAGCTTCCTGACAACCATCCCATCCAGTCGTTGTAATCTCTAGACTGTAGACATGAATAACACTTTTTTGCTTCTGCGGCAGGCTCCCCTTCCCATCCTTGCCCATCCAGCGCCATTGCTGCCGATAACGCGGGAGCCTGCCGTGTTCGTCTCAATGGTTCAGAAGGGGGCAGATGGCCGCTTTCTCGGATAAGTTGTAGAAGTTGAGCGAGGCATCAGTGGATTTTCCGTCGACATTTTTTCCATGACAGAAGAGTGCCGATATGCCTTCGGTATTGGCATCCTCAATTAACACGATTATCGTTCGAAAGACAGCGGAACCAAACTATCACCATAGCCTCAAAAGGGAAAAATAATTATCAATTAAACAGGGAACGCTCTATCAACATCAGACTCAGTTTCTTCATAGCGAATTTATTTCCAGAATCATTTAAATGCCTATCACTCGGTGAAACGACAATTTCGTTCCCACCCGGCAAATCAAAGAAAACTAAGTCTTCAGAGGAGATGACGTCCATCAACCGGCTTGCATAGTCCAATGAAACTCTAAATATATCTCCTTGAGCATCCATCACACACCTAACCATTTGCATACCTCGCTTATCAAAATCTTCTCGAACAGGATAAAAAACAAAGAATTTTGAATGGTGCCTTTCAACTTCCTCTTTTACATGCTGCAATAAACTTTCAGTAATCGCAACCAGATATTCATCTCGCCTGGATGGATTCAGCATAAAAGGAGAAAAGTGGCTTCTGCTGTTCAGAAAATCCTCCCCGGACCTTATGGTGTAACCGATTTCACTATTGAGATTAAATATCGTATTAAAAAACTCTACCTGATTAATAACTGTCAGTCCCTCACACACATGGTCATTTTCGGCTATGTGAGCTCTATGGGACGATGGCATTCCTTGAAGCCAACGACGAAGAATGCGTTGCTCTAATGTTTCTTTCTGTAAATTTGCCATCACCGTCTCTATTAACTGGGCAATTGCACTATTATGCAGGTAAGATTCTGATGTAAAATAGGGGCCATAGAGCTCACCCTCCATAAGCCTAAAGGTTGGCTTCAAGGGTCCCGCCTGTGGAGTCGCACTTCTATCAGGAAAGGCATTTTCCCAAAAATCATTTCCTGGGGTTGCCCACAACAAAACCAAGTCTGCCCTATACAAGTTGAAATACTCCTGTAAGGCGAGTAGCTGTTGATCCTGACCCCACCCTGAAGAAGCCAGGGAAAACACTTTGACTGGTGTATGCAACTGACTCGTTAGGAATTCCTGAAGAAACTGTTCAGGCATATGTTCCGGGCGATTGGCATACGCTTCGACTTGGCTGTCGCCCACAAGCAATACCACATAATCCTCGGTCTGATAGTGAATGCTTTGTCCTCGATATCCAAATTGATTGGTTGTTAAATCAGCATATTTCGATAATTTTCTACCCGCGGAATTTTCCCACCCCCACCCTGACTTCAGGGTAGATGGAATTCCCATACCACGCAGTAAGGCCTCCATTATGAAAATCGCAATTATTGCCGATCCAACAACAAGGGCCAAGTTCTTTTTCATCTGCTTTCAGGCTTCCACCGCACGCTCGCGCCCAAGGAGGCGGGAACCTAACGTTAACTTCGAACAATCATGTTCGATTCAATCATCATCAAAAGGATGCTTTAGGAAATATGTTGGGGCAACCGGTTCAATCCTCTCGCCCCATTTATTGAATAACATTCGCAGCGGGAACAAACGTTTGGTTTCCAAAATCAGACAGACCTACCTGAGCATAACTTCCATGAAATACAGGCCAAACGATCCCACAAAATATGCCCCACTCAATCCGACGTCAAGAAGCTTCCCTGAAAATCCTAAAAAGGCTCGTCCGAGTGCCAAGCCCCGCACTAAAGCAAATGCTGAAACTGTTCCTCACATAATCCACCGGGTTCATGGGGGTCCGGTTAATCGATAGCTTTGGTTTGTCTCGGCTAATGACTGGATTTGCCCTTATCGGCCTGGTCATTGACTGAAATTCTTTTCCTCAAGCGTCGAGCGAATTAAATCCAATTGTTCGGGAGAAAAGGAGAATTCCCATGCTCGGTTGCTTAACGAGACAACAATGAGTCTGATATCACTTGGATTAGGCTTGGGAACTTTCACCGGGATTTTAATCCTGAACCCACTGTGGAACAATGACTTCTGTTGATGAGCCTCCACGACATCTTGCCTGGAGATTCCAACTTCCGCCCTAGCCGTTAATTTTCCGTTTGTGAAAATGAAAACCTCTTCAGCCGGTTGATTTTCTTCGAGATCGGCAGCCCATCCCTCCACAACAATTGACTCCTCTGAAAGAAATACACGATCCAGGTTCCCAGTCAAATGCTTTTCACCCACATCGACCATGATTTCCCGCTCACCGGAAAACACAAGTTTTGATTGCCCCGAGGCTTCGTGATGCAAACGGATCATGGTCTCCTCATCACTCAACGCTCCCTGACTTGCCAAGGGTATGGGAGTTAAGATTGCATCATGATCTCCAATCAGAAAAACCCTGACTTTGTTCTCACCTGACTGGAAAGCCGAAGGGGGAAATAAAACAGAAAAATAATTCCGATTTCCATCCCATAAGGATGCCTGGGTAGTAGCCCAAACTTGCCCATTTAGCGAAATCGCGATCGGCAAGTTTCGGCGACCCGTGCCAATAATTTGTCCGCTAAAAAGAGCAGGCAGATATCCGCTTTCAAGATTCACCCGATCTAATTGATGAGGATTTTCATTTATATATTTCAGAGAAGACGAGTGACCAATGTCTAAATGGCCAAGCTCTTGTCCAACCAAAGTTGAAGCCGGCCCCTTTGGCACAAGTCGGTCCAGTGCCGTGTGCTCCCCAAAATGCTCGACCTGCCACTTGAGACGAGGAAATCCGCTCAGATCTTGTAATTTGATTTTTCCTACTCCGAGAAAATCTATCTCGTCCCTCGGCGGAATTTCATTGTCCAACATGGGAAACCCATCAATAGCCTTGGGGATCTTTAAACCTAGGACATCGGCAATGGTTGGCAACACATCAATTCCACTGACAAGCCGCTCACGAATGCCTCCCTCACGTTGCCCAGGCAGCTTGACGAACATGGGAACCTTTAGAATGTCGCTCTCATTTCCCTTTTGTACCTCTCGCATGGATAGCCCACGCTGAAAGGAAACACCATGATCGGCTGTCACAATAATGAGCGCCTTATCGAAAAGATCTGCGGTTTCAAGTGAACGTCGCAATTTCCCGAGGAACTGATCAACATATCCAATTTGCTGAAGATATTGGTGGTACGCCGTAAGAATCAAGGGTTCTTTCCCTATCCACCTCCCCCCCCATCCGGGTCCATCGATCCACCCGACAGGAATGAATCGTTCCCTGTTAAAATATTTCTGACCAGACACCAAATATTCATACTTCGTATGAGGCAGGATGACATGAAGAAAATGGAGGACAGGACTTGAGGTTTGCTCTATTCGAGAAAGGAAAGAAGTGATCCGCGATTCTCTTGAGCTTTCGCCCCCCGCAACAAGATCGGGATGGATACTACTTTTGTTCTGCCCAAGAATCCCATTCTTCAACAATTCCTCACCGAAACCGGTCCATTGGGCGTGGAGCGGGGGCAACTGTTTTTCTAATTGTGGCGGGGCAATAATATGTAAAAATATCACTGCCAGATCTGCAAAAAAGGACTGGTAAGGAAGGAACAGACCAGCAGCAGCATCTTCTTCTTCCTGGCATAGTTTATGGGGACAAAGTCTTGTCACAGATTCCACGATATTGAGAGCGTAACGGTCTCCCAACATTGTGAACAGATTTTGCGGATGATCTGTTGCCGTCGGGTTGAGTCGAACACCAGCTTTTGGTTGTCGCCCAGTCAAAATTCCAGACACCGCAGTTGCAGTTTCTACATACGTTGCAACTGCATTAGGAAACCAATAACTTTGTGCCGCTAGAGCGGCAAAGTTAGGAAAACGCACCGAATCGATTCGACGTTCAGCGTCTAATAATGCGGTGATGTTGAATTCATCCAGCACTACAAGGACAACCGGGATCGGGTTACTAATTGCAATTGGGGCCTTTGCCTCAATGGCATCAGGCATGACAAGACGACCGACCGGAGTAAAGAACAAAAACCATAGCGGAAATGCCACCACGACAGGTGAAAGTACCGTGAGAAACAGCCGAAACGCCTGCCCGCGAGCATAAAGCACCGAAAAGAGAAAGCCGATCAACAATGCAAACCCGACAATCAGGAGATCAGATCCACCCACTAATCGCTGAACCGGAGGCAGGACTGTGAGAAACGCCAGGCCAAAGGTAAATACCAAATGCAGGCTATTCCGAACACGCTCTCCGACTAGCCAAGCGACCAGTTCAAGCAGCACCAGGCCTAGTGCCACACCAATCGAGAGGACGAAGACCATCCCGATGATAAGTCCCGGACTGGCCTTATGAGAAACAAAAAACTCCGGATTCTGGCCAAGAAGGTCATAGAGCGGCTGGGCAACGGCGAAGCCAGCCAGGGCAAAAAGATGCAAAAATTCCATAAGGACCATACGAATACCAGGCATATTTAACTCATCTTAGGAAGTGGGCATTGGAATCCCTGATGACAGAGTTTGAGTCAAATTCAGATGTTTATGGTTGAGATAATCAAGTGTCTTTAGAGGAAGGGGTGCGGAAAAATTCAAGGCGTATGGCAACGACACCTCAGATTTTTCATGATGGTTCAAATTCTTAAGTAAATTTGACCGGGTTATATGCCTCTGAATTACATTCGTTTAAACCACACCAACACTCGTCCGCTTTTTGAGATGGTTTCATTCTTAATGATCACCGCCTTTTCTTTCAGAAGCGCCATGAAATGTTCAGCGGTGTAATCAGGGAAAATATCCTGACGCAAACTTAACAATTCTTGCACCATAGGATCATTTTTCGGAACAAATTCGATAACCCCCTGTGGCGCAAGCGTGATGAGCCAACTGACAACCTGAACCAACGGGATATTCCTGGCAATAGCTAAGTGATGAACAAGAGCCAAGGCGAGGACGGCATCCGCTGAGGCCCGGGACTGCAGACTTTCTCGCTCGTGCCCATTCCACCCTTGGCTTGGACTCGGATTAGCCGCATCCATAAACAGAGCTTGAAAAGCCAGACGCCTCTCGGCTGCTCGATAGTAACTGCCATCCAGCGCCCCCTGATCAAAGTCAAACCCCACGACGTTCCGTGCCCCGCCTTCCAACGCCGCCTCCGAATATTCACCCGTATTACACCCGAAATCCCATACAAGTGTGGGCTGGACCGTTTGGGAAAATTCAAGAATGAATTGTTTTTTAGATTGGATTTCCATTGAAGAATAACTACAGGTCTTATCGTAATCCCCCCAAGTGCTTTCACCCTTATTCAAAGGTGTCAGTTGACTAATCCAATGAAACATTTTTTCCAGCATCGCCTTGAAAGAAGAAAGAGGGAACGAGGCCTTGGCTAATGAATGATCCTGAAGGCTTTTCGTACGTTTTGTAGAAGTTTTTTGGAAAAGATCTTGCAAGACGACGTGGGTCAGGACATTCCACTTCCAGCAGTGTCTCCACTTGAGTAGCTTTCGGATCTCTCCAGTTGTAATTCCTTCCTGCGTTCCCCGATACCAGGCGTTGTGAGATATGCCAAAAAATGCGCGAAGTAACAGAGGGTTTAGAAATTGTTCGCAAAATTGGCGATGCCCAACCCACATTTCACCAGATTGGTAGCGCCTAAAGGAGAGGTGATCAATGAAGACCGGCTGATTTCCCTGAAATTGAATATTGTAAGCCGAGGCATCGGAAAGCGTGACACCGGCTGCCAATGATTGCAAATGGACTCGTAAATGCAGGAGTGCAGCGGCCTTCAGTGCCGGGAATGACCATTCATAGGGATAGGAGATAAATGGGAGCCTGGGTGCTTCCAAAACATACCGAGGCTTTGGATCTGAGTGCCCCAGAATGTCTGATGACACAACCTCAAACGGAAGGAGCAAGCCTTCGGTCGCAAGCTTTTGGAATAATCCCGTGGAAGTGACAAAATCAAAATCCTGAGAAAAGGAATCATTGACCGTCCTAAAGATACGCCCCTCAAGCTGATATACGTTTCCACTGGGATCACGGAAGGATCCTGGAAGGGGTTGGACACCAACCATTACTTCTGATCTTCGGAAGAGGAATGTTCAGATTCTTCTCGGGCATTTCCACGAAATAGCCCGACAAATCGCCTCCAGTACAACTTGAGAATCACTACGGCGCCGGCGATGCCGCCCAGCAAGAGTTGCAACACCATACTTCCGGTACCGGGGTCAAGGTAAGCCTGTGCCGAATTTTCGAATCCGAATACAATCAGAGTGATACTAATGGCAAGAAAACTCCCTAAATATTTCATTTTGCAATTTCCTCCCTGGCCTTTCCCAACACCCTCGTCATTTCAAGTTCGAGCCTTAGTGGCACATGAATTATCGTCAACCAGTAACAGGGCTATTATCCTCCGCGACAAACTCTGAAGTGACATCAGGAAAATTGTAAATCAAAATCAGGAAGGCTGTTTGAATCCTCTTCTGTTATTTTTCCCAACACTCGTTCTTGAACCTGATAAAAGGGATGGCCCCCTGCCGACTTATACGGATTATTTGATTTGGTATTATAACAACCGATTAAGGCAATTCTGGAATGGAGAGACACGTTATCATTGGAACCATGTAAGGTATTACAGTGAAACATCACGACATCTCCTCGCTTCAATTCCACGTATACTTCCGGCAAACGCGTTTCAATGACAGCGAGGCGGTCCTGACACACACCACTGTCAGACACCCCATCATGAAACACATGGTCAATCCTGCCCATCTTATGAGACCCCTCGAGAATTTTCAAACACCCATTTTCCCTGGTCATCGGGTCAACGGCAATGAGAACCGTAGCCATATCCGGATACAAATTCCCCATTCCATACCAATAGGCATAATCCTGATGATAGCGGAATCCGACCATACCAGGATATTTCAAGGTAATTTTATTATGATACACGTATATAGAATCGTTAAAAAAACATTCCAATCGATCGAAAATCGACGCACGTCGAGTGGCTTTGGCGAAGACATCATTTCCCGATGTATCATTCCACACAAAAATGGTTTCAAAGGATGGCCGTTTTCCCTGAGAAACTTTATTCATGAGACCTTCAGTCCGCAGTTTCATCCCCTCATGATTCACGATGATATTCTTTAGAATATGCATCTCTTCCTGGTCGAACAGATCAGGAACAATCAGGTATCCCTTCGTCCAAAATTGCTCAGACTCCTTTTCAAATCCCATCCCACTCTCCATGTTTGCCGAACGGATGCCGTTCAATTAATCCCCGTAAAAATCATTTCCCTCTGAGCGCGTTCATAGTCGCTTGGCGTGCCGATATCAATAAAATATCCTGTGCTGACGAATGCACGTGGCTGCAGCTCCCGACAATACGGCTGAAGGATATCCGTCTCAAAGGAAAAGCGCTCTCCGCTTCCATATTGGGAAAAGATTTCAGGTCCAACAACGTACACACCCGCGTTTACTAGGCCTGGACCTTCCTGACCCTTTTCTTGAAACTCTACGATCCGTTCACCTAGGAGCACGACGGCCCCATACCGACTGACATCCGGGACATGCCGAAGTACGATTGCGACTTGCGTTGGGGTCTGTGCATACCAGGCCATCAGGGCCGGATAATCAATATCAACGAGCGTGTCGGCATTAAGGACCAAAGTCGGAGAAGATTCACCACCTTTTAGCGCTAAAGCCATCGCTCCTCCTGTTCCTAAAGGATAACGTTCCCTTGAATATCTGATTTGAAGTGAGCGGTAAGCCTGACCAAAATGCTCTTCAATGACCTCCGCCTTATACCCAACTGATATAGTAACTTCGGTCAGCCCAGCATCGACAAGCCTATCGAGAATATACTCCAAAAATGGCCGGCCTCTCACAGGCGCCATGGGCTTAGGAAGATCTGGGACCACCGGCTGAAGCCTTTCGCCACGTCCCCCGGCCAGAACAATGGCATTTTTGATTCCTACTTGAGCCACATGAATCACTCCTGACTTCAGGCATCAATCAAACACATGCCAGAGGAGGATAACCCTGGCGCAAACATATCAGCGACTCAGCTTCTTACGGAATAATTCAGTTGAATACGCATCAGACCAAAACCTTACAATCCCTATCCGTGGTTGTTCGGACTAAATAGGTTCTCAATTTACCTCACCAACACATTCGGTTTTTTCAAACAACCATGCAAAAAGGCCAACCGCGGTCTGATTTCTTCCACACGATTCCATTTATTCAATCTTCCAACCTTGCATCCCGTATTTGGTGAAATGACAGTTACTGACTTGACCGGAAAATTTTTTTAACGCAAAAATTACTTCCATGCGTTTTTCCGGTGGGACGAAAAACATCATGAATCCTCCCCCGCCTGCCCCCGACACCTTACCGGCCAAGGATCCCGCTTTGACTGCCGCTTCATAGATTTCATCGATATGCGCGTTGGACACACTCTTGGCTGAACGTTTTTTGCTGACCCATCCCTCGCGCATGGATTCAACCAGTCCGGTGAAATCCCCTTTCAACAGACACTCCTTCATCGTACAGGCCTCACGCTTCATGGCATGCATGGCAGAAACTGCCAAGTCAGTGCCAGCCTCGACATTGGTACTCTGATCACTGATGATCTTTGCCGAAGATCTGGACACACCAGTAAAAAAAAGCACTAATGAAGCCTCCAGCTCACAGATGATCCAATTTTTGATACGCAAGGGATTGACGATCACCCGATTGTCTGCATAAAACTCAATAAAGTTAAATCCCCCAAATGTCGCGGCGTATTGATCCTGTCTCCCGCCCTGCAGACCACAATCGACTCGCTCAATCTTAAACGCCAAATGAGCCAACGCGTAATCGTCAAGCGGGACGTTCAGCAATTCCGCAAAGGCCTTAAGCATCGCCACGACCAGAGTGGAGGAGGATCCTAACCCAGATCCTACAGGAGCATCGCAGTAGGTGGTAACTTTCACAGGCAACGGGCGTCCTTCATTATGCTGCTCAACCATGTACAGATAGACGGCTCGATGTAAATCGAGCCCTCCATTGCATGGAATGGTTTCTCCCAACTGATACTCACTAAAATGCTGGCGATCCGCAGAACAAAACTGCACCTTATGGCTCGTTAACACCTCCAGCACCGCATAGGCATATCGATCAATCGTGGCATTGAGCACACAACCGCCATATAGATCACAATAGGGCGACACATCTGTCCCGCCTCCCGCCAGGCCAAGCCGAAGAGGCGCCCGCGCGCGGATGATCATCGAACCCTCCAGATATCAAAGGGGCTGGTCATTGTGAAACGGTGGTTTTTCCCGGTTGAAATGTTTAAGCGTTCGAAGATCGTCCCGGTACTGGTTCAGGTGAATCCGTACTTCGTCTCGAGGTTGGTCTGAGGATCGACACCAACGCCCACCTGCGTCCACTTCCGCAATAGGACGCTTGCGAATGACAAATTCGATCCCGCATTCCCCAACCGAGCTTAAGGTCTGGTCGTATCTGGGAAGATTAAACCGATACGTCGAAATGAGCTGTTCAATTTTGACCGGCTCGGCAGCAGCACCAAGGTCACGTACCAAATCCAGAACATTCAGAGACTTTCGACTCCATGACTGCATCTTGAAAATGGTAAACGTCCATTTATGATCGGCATTAAATGTGCTCGGAAACTGGCCTTGTTCATATAAATCTTCATCCGGGACGGTTATGACGAGATGACCGCCTGGCCGCAACACCCTAAACCAATTCCGGAGTCCTACGACAGGATCATGCAAATGCTCCAGGCAATGACTGCTATGCACAAAGTCGAAGGTCTCATCCTGCACCCCCTCAAGAAACTGCGCATTGCCATCAACCAGGTCCCATGTTCGCACATCCTCCATCCGACAGAATAATTCCTGATATAAACCCAAGGGATCGGGATGGCCACCGATGTCCAGACCCATCCCGACGAAAAACCGGTTAATGAAGTTTGGCTCGGATAGTCGCCGAGCAATGGACTTGCTACATTCTTTCATAATTACGTTGACGAATAATGGAACGGTTAGGTATCACACTCCATGAGACCGAAAGACAAAGTGGGGGAAAATTTGCTCACTATGCATACGGTCGCGACGAATCACCAATTCTTCTACCGCTTCGGTCGCTCCTAAACAGCTTGAGGTGGTCGCATCATCAAACACCAGATACCCACCTGGAACCATGAAGGGCTTCACCAGATCATATGAAAAAGCCACTGCAGAATAAATATCACAGTCGATATGGGCCAAGACAATGCTTCCAATCTTGTCGACGGCAGAGGGGCCAGTTTCCTGGAACAACCCTTTGATAAACTCAACATTTCTCAAACCCTCCCGATCAGCAAATTCTCGCAACTCCTGCAAATCGACGTCTTGAAAATCTCCTGCTCCGTGGGCATCGATAGCCGATTCGGTTGCCGGCATTCCTACAAAAGTATCCAGCGCAAAGACTTTTCTGCCAGGATACAGTTGATCGACCACATAGGCCATAAACAGCGCATTCCCACCTTTATAGGACCCAAATTCGACAATGTGGCCAAAGGGAATATAAGGAAGAAAATATTTCAGGATCAGAAAAATATTCATCCGGTTGTCTTCAGAGACCACAGTTCGGCCAGAAGCCAACCTGTATGCCTCTTGATATAACGCATCCTTACGCACCGACTCACGCAATTGGCCGCATTGCAATCCCCATCCTCTGGCATAGCCATCCCGAACATTACGGGACTTCCGGACGGGATAGCCTCCCCCACCCCCGACAGGAGGGACAAATAGATCAAAGACCATTTCCACTTCTCTCAGATCGGGCTTCATTCCTCTGTCATCCCTGGGTCACACATCATTCACAGTCATTTCACGGCACCAATGAGAAGCCGTGCCAATCACGATCCCTTCCCATTATGAAAATGAAGGGTCTTCTCCTTCACAGTTCATCTAGCAGGTTTAAAGCCTCAAGTCGACCTCGATATTTGGTCCCCACCGCCTGTGAGCTATGATGGGTTTTGATAAAGTCCGCCGCATGTTGACCAATTGTTTGCGCATAATGCGGCTCAGTGACGACTCGCTTCATAAACCACACGGCATGCTCAATGTCAGGGTCTGCCCACTTCTGCCCTTTTCCAAATGGATATTCATCTTCCCTGACCGGAATAAGCTGATAATCCACGAGGCACGAATTGTGGGCATTAGTAAAATCAAGATTTCCCGAATACCCGGTCGCAATCACCGGCTTCCCGAGATACATGGCTTCCGCCAGCCCACGGCCGAACCCTTCCGATCGATGCAGGGACAGAAAACAGTCGCACAGCTTGACCAGGGACTTGGTTTCCCGATCCGTTAATACCTTATCTATCAAGATGATTCGAGGATCCTCACAATCAATGGATTCAAGAAACGCCTGGTATTCCTTCGGACGCAAGCCCATGCCATTCATCTTAATGACCAATCCGACGCGCGTATCCGAAAGATCGGGAAATGCCTGCAAAAAAGCCCGGATGACCGCATGCGGGTTTTTTCGATGCACATAGGAGGTAAAATCGAAAAAGAAAAGGAAAAGAAAACGATCCTCTGACAATCCAAAGGATTCCCTGGTCATCCCTTGTGGCACTGGAAATTCCACGGCCAAAGGCATCCTGATGACGGGAGATGAGGTTTTATCGGCAATGGCCTGTTCAATAAATCGTGAGGGAGCCCAGACTTCATCCACCAATTGAAGGGACGGATGCCACGCCTCGGGAAAATGGCTTAACTCCCATGACCAATATCCAATATTATACCGATCCGCAAATAGATCCTTGCCCAAAAGCTTTCGAGCATTCCCCATCTCATCTGCATTCAGATGAAATACATTAGTCCGATAAGCTCCAGCTCTGGAAATCTTATCCATAAAAAGGAAATCCTTATGGACCTCGGCAACGTGAACCCCATGCTCACCATAAACACTTCGAATACCGAATGGGACTTGTGCCGCCGAACATGCTGCCGCAGACAGCCGTATATTTTCACCTATTCCAAGCACCCCATAGGGATGCCCGATTAATAACACCCCGGGCGAAACCACTGCTCTAATGGACCCAAGTCCATTTCCCAGCTCGATTTCCGTTCTTGCAGGCATTACCTCGATTGCTGCATGCCAAGGCGACGTCCTCTCCCCAACAATTGCACCTTTAGATCTAACTCCTTGTCCCACACGATGTAAATCGAAGGATGCTATCCAGCTTCCCATCACAGGCATGAGTCGTCGCGTCAGACCGCGGAATCCTTCACAAACAAGGATCTGCCATAAACTCCGCACAACCATCGTGACCCCGCCATGGGAACGAACAGCCTGCTTCGTCATCCCAACAAATTTAAGGAAAGTTCCCATTGATTATAGGCGGATTATGGCCATGTCACTCTCAACTCTATGGCCAGTAAATTTTCTTGCTCCTTGTGAGGCAGAAGCCTCCATTGAGAGGATTTTATCGAATAGACAACGCAAGATTAAAAATGATCTATACGATTTCGGAACTCGTTACACAATCTTCAAGGCGGCAAGCCGAGCTCGATATTTGGTCCCCACGGCCAATGGACTGTGATAGGTTTTAATAAAGTCCGCCGCATATTGACCAATTGTTTGCGCATAATGCGGCTCCGTAACGACTCGCTTCATAAACCACACGGCATGCTCAATATCAGGGTCTGCCCACTTCTGCCCCTTTCCAAATGGATACTCATCTTCCCTGACCGGAATAAGCCGATAATCCACGAGGCACGAATTGTGGGGATTGGTAAAATCAAGATTTCCTGAATACCCGGTCGCAATCACCGGCTTCCCGAGATACATGGCTTCCGCCAGCCCACGACCAAACCCTTCCGACCGGTGCAGGGACAGAAAACAATCGCACAGCTTGACCAGGGACTTGGTTTCCCGATCCGTTAATACCTTATCTATCAAGATGATTCGAGGATCCTCACAATCAATGGATTCAAGAAACGCCTGGTATTCCTTCGGACGCAAGCCCATGCCATTCATCTTAATGACCAATCCGACGCGCGTATCCGAAAGATCGGGAAACGCCTGCAAAAAAGCCCGGATGACCGCATGCGGGTTTTTTCGATGCACATAGGAGGTAAAATCGAAAAAGAAAAGGAAAAGAAAACGATCCTCAGGTAAACCAAAAGCTTCCCTGTGCACGCCGTTGGGCTCAGGAAAATCGACGGCCAAAGGCATCCTGATGACGGGGGATGAGGTTTTATCGGCAATGGCCTGTTCAATAAATCGTGAGGGAGCCCAGACTTCATCCACCAGTTGAAGCGATGGACACCACGCGTCGGGAAAATGGCTTAACTCCCATGCCCAATATCCAATATTGTACCGATCCGCAAAAAGGTCCTTACCCAGATGAATTTGAGCATTCCCCATCTCATCCGCATTGATGTGAAATACATTGGCCCGATAGGCTCCAGCTCTGGAAATCTTATCCATGAAAGGGAAATCCTGGTGGATGTCGGCCAAATGGATGCCATACTCTCCCTGAACATTTCGAATACCGAATGGGACTTCCGCCGCTGAGCAGGCCGCAGCAGATAATCGGACATGCTCCCCCATACCAAGCACCTCATAGGGATGGCCCAGTAGAAGGGCGCCAGGGGTCAGGACAGCCCTGGGGGAACTGGAATTTTTTTCAATATTGGGTGTTGCCTCTAATCGGATCATTCCATCTGATTCGTCACTGGACACGAAGGCCTTTCGATTAGCCAGCAACTGCCTTACTTTTTTCTTCAGCCCGAGAAATCCTTCAAAAGCCAACACCTGCCACAGACGTCGAAACACCATGGTGATTCCTCCATGATGACGAACAGCCTGTTTTGCCACACCCACAAAATCCGCAAAAGTACCCATTGATTAGCCTACAACCTTATTCCTATGTGTCCTGGACACCCATTCCTCCGTTGCATATGGAAGGCGATTCTTAAATGAACTAAGGGAACCATGAAGAAAAACCGCCATCCCATACCTTCAGTCCATTCCCAATCATGCATAAGAGAAGAAATTGTCCTACTGTGTGACGACATACTCATCGCTGGCGTTCTATACCGGGCAACGGCTATTGAAATGCCGTTTCCCCTGCGAGAGCATAACTCCGGCCCTGATAGGATCCGAAGACATAACGTGGTGGAGGAAAGCCGGGATCCTCAAACTGAAAAAAAACATCGTGCTGATAGACCTGCAACGTCTCCGGTGCGCAATGAAATACCACGCTTCGCCGAGTCATTTTTGGATTGGCTGCAGGGGCACCACCATGAGGCAGTTGAGGATGCCAAATGGCGACATCGCCCTTTTGTAGCACAGCCTGCTTCGTTTCTCCGATGGCCCCTGATCGGGCCATCACTTCCCCATAATAGGCTTCGAGAGCATGGCGCACCAACCAATCATCGGGCTGGCCAGGATTTTCATCACGAACTCGTTTATAGATCGCATGCTGATCACAAGGAAATCGATGACCTCCAGGCACATACATCAATGGACCGGCATCGGGATCTATGTCTTCCAGGGCACACCAGGCGCCAACAAAATAGTTGACAGGAAAGGTATGAAAAAAAGGGGCATCACGATGGATGGGCTGCTCGGTGCCATATTCAAAGGTTAACGACGTATAAATGCCGGCTTTATACCCGAAAAGATAATCCAATGCCCTCATAATTTCATCGTGGCATCCGATTTTCATGGCATTCTCGGAGGACATATGGAAATTTACCAGTCTGTGATGGCGCCCCTTGGCATCGAGATACTGATCGGCATATCCCTTATTAGTTTCAAGGTATCGTTGATAATCACTGACCACCGCATCGCAAAGACCGGGCTCAATCACCCCTTTTAAAATGGTAAATCCCTCGGTGATCATCTCCTTGGCCATCCTGGGATAGTGCGAAGGATACCGGTCGGCTCGTGATACAGCCTCCTGCTCTGCATCAGGCAGATCCAGCCACAAGGCTCCCATCTCACCTCTCGCGCTTACCGGTTGTTCAGATAAATTGACCATACGCAGGATTCTCCTGAAGGAATGATGAAACCTTTGCCATCCCGGAAGACTCATCAGACACACATCACAATCTGTCAGTTCGGAAAGCCACTACTTCACGGCACGAATAATAATGGGAAGCATATTGCCATATTCATACTCGGGATGATTATTCGAGACCAATCCAGAAAACACATCGTAATTGACACCGACACGGACATCGCGAAAACCGCACAGGACTAAATCATCCAACAATCCCCATCCATAATGATAAAAGGTCAACGCCCCCTGAGGGTTAATCGGATCACCATGGTATTCAGGCTCCATCAACAACTCGAGAGATCCATCCGCCAGGACCCGTGCCTTTTGAATCTCCCGGTCAAGCCTGAAAAAAAAGGGGCAGGTAAAAATGAGAGCTCCCCCTTTCCTCAGAACCCGATAAAGTTCTTCCAAGGCTTTTTTATAGTCAAAGACATGCTCAAGCACGTCATTATGAACAATGACATCAAGCGAACATGATGAAAATGACAACCCCGTAATTGACTCGTGTCTGACGGAGATTCCGCACGCTGTATGCATAGTTCCTCCCTGGACATCCTTTCCGATATATTCAGATCCGATAATCCCAGGGTAGATTTCCTGAAGACGTTGATATAAGACAGAGGTTCTCTCCAATATGGCTATCTGCACATCAGCATAATTTTCGGTCTCCAATGCAATGGCCGAATAGATCAGACGGTTGCGATTTCCCAACCCGCACTCACAGACTAATCCTTCCCGGAGATTCGGGAGGGGTCCGAAATAGACACCAGCATTGACCGTGAATTTCCTTACCCCCCGACATGCGGCACAATACCCGGACACCTCACTTTGCGATGAAAGATAGCGCTCGACCTCGAGTTGGTACGATTTAATCTGAGTTACATATTGAAGAAAATCATGTTTTCCATTGAACCACGTAAACATAGTCATTTTTATAGAAAATTAAGCACCGTCGGTTATCCGAGACCATTTTGGGTAGCCACAAGATATTGATGACCAAATTCCCGATCAGGTTCCAAGTGGTTCCCTTCGGCCCATTCATTCCATGCGTTAATAAAAACCACTCGTTCATCGCCAAAATGGAATCGCCGTGTTTGTTCAACAATCTGCCGCAACCAGTATTCGTATCGTTCGGGAGTTGCACCCACAAAGACATGAGAGACGTCTTGCCGACGCGCAGTATTGTCCCATGAAGGCATCACACCTTTAAAGAGTTTGTAAGAGGGCCAGGTTCTTCGTATAAAGTTTTCGGATGTCTGGACATAATCAAACAATACGCCCTGATACTCAGGATTAATCAAGGGTTGTGAGAGCTCAGCCTGCACCGGATACCGATGAGGAGGAAATTCAATAGCCGCATCAAACCCATAGAGACTTGGATCGTCTCCCATCGGCATTCGATCAAAGCATTGAACATAGGCTAAGTAAATTTCTCCAATCCCCGCGTTCACACAGTATTCCCGCCACAAATCCGCAGTCCGTTTCGGCTCCGGAAACTGGCCGAGGCGATACACAATCACCAAAGGCTTTCCATGGATTCTGACATACCGGGGATCCAGCAGCGCTGGAGCAATCTCCGCAATAAAGCCCGCATGATCCTCCTGTGTGTGACTTTGTGCGATGAGGATATCCTCCTCACACCCGTCCCATCGTCTCGTCCAGTTCTCATTGGCCCAACAGAGGCAGAACGGAAAGTCCGGAGAACCGGATTGCAACACTTCGTCAAAGGGTCGATTCAGCAGTTTCTTTCCGGCAAACCAGTAATAGTAATAGCAGAAGGCCGAAATGCCATATTGGCGCGCTAACCGGGCCTGCTCTTCTCGTACTTCGGGCATACGTAAATCATAAAATCCTAAATCCGCCGGCAGATGGGGTTGATAATGACCTTGGAAATTCGGTCGCGCTTTCGTTACATTCGTCCATTCCGTAAAGCCTTTTCCCCACCACCGATCATTTTCAGGAATGGGGTGAAATTGAGGCAGAAAAAATGCGATCGCACGCACCTCATGAAGTTTTTTCAGCTCATCGCTCCATCGTTCCATGAAAATTCGACTATTTTTCGCAATGAGAGGCATCTTCGCGTGCATGGAATCATTGGTGCTGACGCTGAGATGGTGAACAACCACGGAACGCGGTTGATAGAAGACCCGCTTCCCCAACCTTCTCACACGGAAGGCTAAATCCGAATCTTCGCAATAACTGGGTGCATAGATGTCATCAAATCCCCCCAAGGTCTTAAATAACTCAGCCTTGATGAGCAAGCAGGCCCCGGAGCAATAATCGACCTCCCGCACCACATTATATTCAGGCCTGCCCGGATCATCATTCAACCCCACCAGTTCCGCTGAACCATCCGGCTGAATAATGGCCCCAGCCTCCTGGAGCACACCATTGGGATACAGCAATTTTGAACCCACAAGGCCAACTTCTGATTGTTCCTGAAAGGTATTCACCAATTCATCAAGCCATCCCTCAAGCACCTGCGTGTCATTATTCAGCAACAGCAGATACTGGCCGCGAGCCAATGCAGCACCCCTATTGCAAGAATGGAGAAATCCAATATTAGTCTCATTCCTGCAATAACGAATGTTCTGCACATCCGGGAGAATATTGGGGGTCTCATCCTGCGACCCATCGTCGACGATAATCACCTCAAAGCTACACCGAGGCGCATGCTTCAAAATCGAAGCCAAACAACAAACGGTGTATTCCAGGTGATTGTAGACCGGGATCACAATGGACACCAGGGGCTCCTCCACTTCGGTAAAGTTGAAGGACTGAATGAGCGTGGTCATCCCACCCGGCTCAAGCTGAATGAGAGAGACCGGCTGACGAAGAGGACTCTGATGAGAGCTGTGTGGATTTCCATAATCATGCAGGACAGGCAATTGGCGGTCTTTCCACCGTCGATAACTTTCCGTCTTTTGAAAGAACGAGCCGAACCGTCCAAAGACAAACGACACGACCTGATGTTTTTGGTGAGAGGAAAGGGGCAATAGGGATTTTGCACTCGTTAGGATTCGATCAAGCGATTCAACAGGAAATTGCCGGCTTTGAGTCACAGGAAGACCTGAGCCCTTCAACCAATGCACAAAACTTGCGCACACCCTTCCCCGCCATGAGCCCTCTGGACACAGCCGTTCCCTCAGGATCCTGACTTTACTGATATTTCGCCAGAGCAAGGATGAATGCATGCGGCGTAATTCTTCCTCTTTCGTCAGCAGTCGGGCATACAGGTTGCCAAAACGCTGATCGCGTTCCTCAAGGACACGGGCATGTTCAGCCATGGTATTTCTCAACTGGTTTTGAAGATGCCCAAGCTGTTGATCGCGTTCTTCAATACCAGCCTGCAAGGCCATGTGTTGATTCCAATAGTCGGGAACCTCGGGAACAAATATCCCAGAAGGGAGGACAGGTAATTCTCCGTTCCCGACTATGGCCAGGAAATAGACAGGCTCGGGTATACTCAAAAACTTATGGGCTCGCCCTTGGGATAATCGAAAATTCGCTGGAGGCGTGAAGGAGTTATGGAGCGGACCAATACATGATCCATACCGGACTCGTTGGCCATAAAACTGCGCATGCCCGAAATAATTTAACAGCAGCTCCTGAAACTCTTCGAAATAGAGTTCCTTTACATGAAAGGAATTGACGAAATGTGGTTTATCGGAATATTCAGCCTTATCAGGGCTGGAGATTAAGACCAGACCGTCTGGGCGTAAGACTCGAACAAATTCCCGCATCATTTCATGATGCTCATCATGGTGTTCGATCGTTTCAAAACTCACAATAAGGTCTATACTGGCATCAGGGAGGGGAATGCGACCACAGGCTCCGTGCTTAAACTGGACGTTCGAACGCTGATAGCGTTCATCTGCATAGCGAATTACTTCTTCCGAGGCATCCACACCCACAACACTCCGGGCAACCTCGGCTAACAGCAGGGAACCATATCCCTCCCCGCATGCAATATCGAGCACATCCTTTCCTAACGCCAGTTCGCGGGCGAGGTAATAGCGGTGCAAATGTTCTAGTTCAATATCTCCAATGACTCCCGGCACATAACGTTCGCCTGTCCACGGAAGCTTTGGCCGTTCTATCACATCCGCCATGATATCCTGCTTTCTTTCAGTAGAAGACAGAGGGCTTGAATCAGATTTAATGCTTTCCATTTCCTGGCCTGCGCCCCCTATTAATGGTTTACCCCCTGGTGAACCTTGCTCCTCAATTTTTTTCATGATTTGGCTCTATGTAAAATTCACCGCCACCAAGCCGAGGTTACAATGACGTCTGCACTCTCCCAAACCACCGAAATGTGCTTTCGGCTGTACCTAGTATGGAACACCTCTAAATTTGACCCCATATCACTGAGCTCTTCTCACGATGGGGCCAAGGGCATCACCGAGGATTCAAATTCAATCGATAACATTGGAATCCCGATGAGTCCCCGTTGGACATGGCTTGAGTGGACTCGGAAAAACAGGGCATCGTCAATCCAATGATGAAGAGAATGATTCTCTGGCGTCCCCTCGGCTATCGCCGCAATCACCGAATAATCGCCGGTTGGGAGATACGGTAACTGAAAACGAAACATCGCGTGAAATCGCTGCCCCTTTTCAAGGGAGCGGTCCACGTCACGATACATCAAATACGTATTGTCCCCAAACAAATACTGACCTAAGCGATCCTTCACATAAAACCCCAGAATGGGCCGTGCTAAGGGTCGTTCCGACACACACCGGATGATCAGTGTGACTTCCTCTCCACCATCTAACGTTGTCAGGAGTGAACCATGTTGATCGGAAATCGCCACTTCACAAATACTGGCTCCACGCTCACCAAACCACGGAGCATTCGGATCGAAATCGAAAATCTCCAACTCATTTCGACGTGAAGAGTTCTTTAACATCTCACTTCGTGGATCTTTCACCCGCATAGCTCGATCTGTTGGGGCTTTGCGGCTTCCGCCAATACGAAAGGTATTAGCATTTTCTTTTTCGTGATACAGCGCAGCGAGAAAATTATGACAAATCTCTTTTGCAGGACCAATTTCCCGTACGACTCCATTATCAAGCCAAACAACCCGGTTACAAAGATTAGTCACGGAAGCCGTATCATGGGAGACAAACAGAAGCGTACCTTTTTCCCTGAATTGATGAAGAAAGCGCATACATTTTTGAGTGAACGCAGCATCACCCACGGCAAGAATTTCATCGATTATCAGAATATCGGCATCCACATGAGCGACCAGGGAAAATGCCAATCTCGCATACATTCCACTCGAGAAAATTTTGACGGGATGATTAATGAAATCTCCAATGGCCGCAAATTCGGTTATGGATTCATACCGAGCATCGATCTGCTCATTGTTCAGACCAAGAATAGAGGCAGCCAAATAGACATTTTCCTTTCCCGTAAATTCAGGATTAAAACTTGAACCCAATTCCAGCAACGCCGCGACTCGGCCTTTGACCGTTAACTCCCCACAAGTCGGTGCTAACGTGCCACACACCAATTGCAAAAAGGTCGATTTCCCTGATCCATTTCGACCGATAATCCCGACCGTTTCCCCTCGATATACGCTCAGATCCATACCTTGGAGACCCCAAAACTCTTCATAGAACTGTCGGTGCCCTCTCCATAGCATCTGCTTTAACCGATCTTCAGGCTTTCGAAAGATCTGATAGGCCTTCCCAAGTCCTTGTACGTGTATAGCCAGGTCAGACGACATCAGCAAATCCTTTTCGGGTTTTTTGGAACCATGCAAAGCCCAACCAACCGACGACCCAAAAAACAACCGTATACAGAAGCCAGTCTACCCTTTCCGGGATTTGTCCCCAAAATATGACCGATTTCGACGCATTCAGGACAGGTGTCAACGGATTGAGCTGAATGAATCCTCGATAGGTTTCAGGAATAGCAGAGAGGGGGTAAAATATCGGACTCAGAAACATCATCATCGTGGTCATCACGCCTACTAACGGCTGGACATCACGCAGAAATACCCCCATCGAAGCTAGAAACCAACCTAATCCTACAATCAAAAGAACAAACGGAAAAAGTACCGCCGGCAATAGCAAAACCGTTATGGGTGGAAGCCCATGGACTATGAGGTAAAAAACCAACAGAATCAAAAGACTGACGGCAGCATTAAAAAGTGCCACCAGCATCGATACCCAGGGCATTATCTCCAGAGGAAACACCACCTTTTTGATATACGACACATTTTCGAGCATAAGACCAGGAGCACGCGTGACACATTCGGAAAACAGATTAAAAATAATCAACCCTGAAAATAATATCAGAGCAAAGGCGCCGTTTTCCTCCATTGGCACCTCCCATCGAATCCGAAACACAATCGAAAAGACAAACGTATATACACCTAGCATCAATATCGGGACGACAAAGGCCCAGATTACCCCAAGCATTGACCCTCGATAACGAGCATCGATCTCTCGCTTGGCAAGGCGAGCAATTAAGGTTCTGTGCTGCCAGGCACAGATCAATGGTGAAAAAGGGTTGTACGTATTATTCATGTATAATGAACGGTCTTAGCGAAGATGGTCTTTGATTCTGCAACTGGGGGAAATGGCCCAGTGTGAATTCAAAGGCTAATTATTCCTCAGGCAACCCATTTTTTTTCAACACGATGCTCGCAAATATCCCAAAATGAAAATCTCACACTCATAAGAAACCTCGACTCGAACCATCTACTTAGTTTCTCAATGCCAGTAAATAAAAACCGACGGAATCACAGGGGTGGGCGACCAGGAAGTGGAAAAAATTCTAAAAATAAATTTTTGGGTATGCGTCAGAAAGAAGTGACCTACTCAAGCTTAGGGAAGATTCCATTTATATTATTGAGGGGGGAAAAGTCCAAATAGGGCTACGAGATCTTATATCAAAATCAACACTATACCATCAAGCATCCAGCCTAAGATCATCGAGCATTTCAAAGCTTTTTCAATATTTTATTGACGTGCCGTACTTTTGACAAAAAAGAGAAATACCTCCGACCTCTGAGGCCTAAATCCATCCCTAGCCGTGCCTAGACCAACACACAACCAGCCAAAGAATATAAAAAGAAATACGTACTCTTCACGATATGAATTCGCCTCTCAAACCATTCGCCCGTCATCTGTCAAGCCGGCAAGAATTTCTGGCCATCTGAGAAAGGAGCCACGCTGCCTAATAAACCTCTACACAAATCGTCACGCTAACCACCAACCAGACTAAGCCAACACATCTTCATAGTTTGCCGGCTACCGGCGGGTGAAAGCCTCAGAATAAGGACACCTCTAATTTGGGGCCGATCCCAGGCATTCAAAATGAAACCTAGTCAAACCGGAGAAGATCAGCAAAATGGTATTTCAGCGTCCCTGAGAGGCAAAGCCCCTTTTGACCTGCGCGCACCTCAGGGACCAACACTTCGTCTGGAGGTTCTACTCAAAAGGATTTCATTTCACTCATATATCCGAAAAAAAACGCCTTGTGCTGGACGTAGACGAGTCGGGAAAGGTTCAAGCCCTTGAAGGCACTTAACCTGTCTACCCATGGAGAAAGGTCACTGCCGATCAATCGCCCACCACGAAACGTGCTATTCTTTCTCGAAAAATGATTGAGGTTCCCACAGAGATGTTCCAAGAATCTGAACAGCTTAATATGTGAATATGCGCCCAGAAAATTGGCAGGATTATGCCCACCTGAAAGGAGCATATGATGAAGAGAGGATCCCATCAAAAGCACGTACCAGCGTGTAAATCCAATGTGGCCTTCGTCGCAGTCATTCGGAAGCCCACGATGGCTGAACTTGCGGGGTGATTTGATGGCCACCCGAATCAAAAGATTCAATGAAAAAATTTTCGCCTAGAGCGCACCACGGATGCATTTGCCGCGGGAGACTCCACGCTAGAGCCGCCAATTTGACGTGAAGGTCCTGCACGCCAATATGAACAAGTTGACCTTAAATAACAACAGAAGGGTTTCACGGTGGGCCGCAAGCATGTGGGCACGCGGATGAGACGCATGGGACTTGAAGCCCTGTATCAAAAGATCAAGACGACTCAGCGGTCTTCTGCTCATCAGATCTTTTCCTACTTGTGACGCCACCGTGCCATCGCTCGATTCAATCACATGTGGGCGATTGATGTGACGTAGGTCCCCATCGCCAGGGGCTTTGTGTATCTGGTGGCCGTGGGGAATTAGGCGACGCGTCGAGTGTAGGCCTTGCCCGCGTCCATCGAGGTATCTTCAAAAGGTGTGTAAATAGGAGAGAGGCGGTGTATCCTCTCGGGTGACGAAACCCACCGGGAAAATCCGGTTAACAAAAGGAGGCACCGCCATGAAGAAGCAGAGCACAACGCAGACTGGTGAATCAAGCCCAACCTGGGAGACCTTAGAGGTCTGGATTCGGGGTCATGTCCAACAATTTCAACACGTCTTGGAAGAGGAAGTGACGGAGTTGCTTGGCCGACAGAAATCTGTCCGGCGTATCGGCCTCGATGGGTCCTCTGGGTACCGGAATGGGTATGGCCAACCACGGCGGTTAACCTTGGGCTGCGGCACGAGCATGGTGCGGCGTCCACGGGTCCGCGAGTGCGAGGAACGCTTGATCAGTCGTGTACTCCCCTTCTTCAAGCGAAAAAGCACTGCTGTAGATCATCTCTTGCCCGAGTTATATCTGCACGGGCTGGTTCAGGGTGACTGTGATCTGGCTCTTGGTGGATTGTTCGGCGCAGACGCGCCGCTCTCGAGTTCCACCATCGCCCGACTCAAGACACACTGGCAGGCAGAATTCGTGAACTGGCAAAGCCGGTCGCTGGAGGACCTGGAGGTCGTCTATCTCTGGGTAGACGGCCTCTATGTGAAAGCGGGGTTAGAGAAAGACAAGGCAGCCCTCCTCGTGGTGTTGGCGGCGTTGAGCAATGGGCCAAAAGTCATCCTTGCTGTCGTGCCAGGCCACCGAGAATCCACCGCCAGCTGGAGTGCCGTGTTACGGGATCTGAAAGCTCGTGGGTTACGTACCCCCCGATTGGTAATTGGCGATGGCCATCTGGGGATTTGGGCGGGCCTGCGCAATGGCTATCCGGATGTCGAGGAACAGCGCTGTTGGAATCACAAGAGCCTGAATGTGCTCGACAAACTTCCCAAGCGCGCACAACCGGAAGCCAAGGTTCTCCTCTGGCAGATTCCCTATGCGCCAACGTGCCGAGAGGCAGAACGGCGAAAAGAGCAGTTTGTGCGGTGGTGTGAACCACAGGGGCACAGGGAAGCCGCCACCGGTCTGGAGCGGGATTGGGCCCGGCTTACGACCTTTTATCAATTTCCACAGCCGCATGGGCAACATCTGCGCACGACGAATCCAGTGGAGTCGCCGGTTGCCGCCGTCCGCTTACGCACGGATGCGGCCAAACGGTACAAGACAGTGGCCAATGCCACCGCCGTGATTTGGAAACTGCTCATGGTCGCGGAACAGAGCTTTCGTCGAGTGAAACATCCGGAGTTGATGGCCGAAGTCTATCGCGGAGTGGAATTTGTGGATGGAAAACAATCGAAAACTGAGGTGGCCGCCTAACTCTGTTTACACACTATTTGACGGAACCTCCGTCCATCACAATGGATGCCTAATGCTGACTCGACTCGACGCGGCGGCGGATGCCATGGAACGCTATGGTCGCTCAGACATCATTATTGCAGAGCGGGGCAGTCAGGGTACCAGTCATGTCTTACCCGAGTGGCTCAAGGCCCAAGGTATTGCAATCAGCATGTAAGGCGAAGCGCGTGGTGGAGCACCGCCTTTATGGAGCGGCATTACCCAGGAGGATGCGATTCATTTATCAAATGTGGGTCAAGTGGTTCAAAGAAACAGCGCAACCTCTAAGTCCTGGTTTTTGAATAATCTGGGATTCCATCGATACTTCACCCCGACTTCGAGGACCTGGTGCTATGGTTAGGAGCATATATTTTGCCAAATCACCGACAACCGTATCCGCCCCGTGAGACTTGGGAAGGTTCATGAGTGGATTGCTACCATGAAAAACAATTTCAATAGTCCCAATTGAACATAGGATCATCTCATGGACCGCATCAATCAAGCCCACCTTGATCTAAGTGGCAAAAGATCAAGAAATGTTCAATGAAATCCTAAACGGTGCCTATTCACTGCCTTAACCTTTTCCAGAAAAACACAGCCAACATTTAAGCGGTTGATGCCAACTATGCCGATGATGAATGTTTTTGGAAGAGCGATTGAATCGAGAGGGACTCCGGGTTGCAGACTGCCCATCAATCAACCAATCGTACCTCAGAGACGGTTGAGGCAACTATCTCCATAAAATCCGCGGATTAAAAAACTCAATATTTCGACACCTCTATACAAATTTCTCCAGCTAATTTTTCTTATAAGATTTTCAAAACTTAAGACTCATCGTGCCAACCGTTCCGATCTTATCGCTCAGCTTTCCAGTCACGGTTGCATATTCCGAAGCATCTCCTCCTGCAAGTAGTCGGGCACCGGCTCAATCTCCATGGGTGGATAGGATGTGGCTGGAATGATTGGCATGTCCGGTGTATTGGCTGGCGGCGTCACCTGCATTCCACTACTACCACTACTTGGCGGCACCATGGGCATCGTGGTTCCAGCGGGTACCGGCTGAATGTCCATAGGAACGCCTACCACCGGAGCTCTTAACCCGTGGCTTTCTCCTGGAGATGAGAAGGATGAGGACGCCGGCGAAAAATTCCCACCAGACTCTCCTTCATGAGACAGGAATGAGGGGGTGTTCACCTCTTCTTGTACCGATTCCATTTGCCGATCTGAACTTAAACCCGATTCACCCGACACATTCGAGGATCCAGCATCTGCTGGGTTCCTCGTCTCAGAAACCGCTTCTCTTGGTGGGGCTTTCGCGGTTACATAAAGAAATTGCAGGCGTCCCGCCGCATTGACCGTAAACGCGTAATCCCACTGCGCCAGAATTTTGGCCAAGGCCGGAAGGATTTTATCCTGCTGCAGATCGACCGAAATGACTTTATTCAGTTCTTCAACAGGAGCCTCATATTTGATACCCAACTGTTTCTGTAATTGCTCCAGCACCGTTCGTAAGGTCACCTGTGAAAGATGACCTGTTAGCCGATCACCCTCAACGTGGAGAGGCCCCTCAGAGGTCAATGCCATCACTTGTCCTATGAGTGCCCCAAATATTGCGAAGACCACCAGCGCAAGCCCACTTATCCATCTAGACATTCCTTGTTTGGATCTCATTGTGAGTCTCCTTATCTAGCAGTCTAGCAGTTCACACGAAAAAAACATGGACTATTCCCATCTACGATTTCCCACTTCGCCCCTTCGTCATTTGTGATTTTCACAACCAAAAACATCTAATTATCAGGAACATACGGAAATATTAAGGTATTTCCAGATCTTGCAATTAATAGAAATTCTTACCGAGGATTTCGCCCTATGTTGTTTAAAAAAGATAGAAGGACTATCGCCACCGGGCGATCTCAATCACTCACAAAAATGTTAGTCCCATAAATGGCGAAGGTCAAGAAACAGTATCGAGAGAATTGGATAATTGAAGGGTGCAATCCGTTTCGACTAGATTATTCCTTGGATCGAAAGCATGATCGTATTACTGTTGAAATCAAAGTTGGCTACGTTTGAGCTTCTCTTCTCGAATATATAATCTAAACGGAAACCCAGCCATTTTTGGGTGCGGTATTCCGGTCCAATCCGAAAGCGAAATCGATTATCTGTTCTATTCGTATTAAAGTTATCGTTCGCGTAGTAAAAGTTTCCTCTGATGCCAAAGCGGTCAGTAAACAGCTGTCTAGCATTAACATAAAAGCCTGTTGATCTAAACGTGGAAGTACCCTGAACCGCTGACTGCTGGATTGACGAAAAGGGCATCAAATAAATGTTTAACCGAGTCGTAGGATTCCAAAGCAAGCGTCCTTGCATGTAAAGGGAGGTCTGCTGCTTCGCTCCTAAGCTTAAATTCTTTGCGATAAGGTCCTGGCCACGGGCCGAGTCTTTATCGATAGGCGCATGGTCAAAATTTAAAATCTGGTAGCCTACATTGACTTCCCCCGATAGCCGGCGGGTAGGCGCCAAACTAAAGCCCGTAAACACCCCGTAACCGAAACTATTCTGCTGCTTATTCGTATTATAATCATAGTTGACTATTCGAACGCCAAGAAGGCCGCGGGTTGTGGGAGTTACAGCGATAAAAAGGCTTAAATTGCCATCAACACGCGTCCGGTCCCGCGGGGCAGCCTGCCCATTGTTTGTGTAATTTAAATCTTGGAAGGACGACCGAAGACGAATACCAAACGTTTGCCCCGAGAATTCAACTTGACTTAAAGCATGATTTATATTCCATTTGGTAATATCCGTTTGTTGCGTATCCACTTCCGACCCTCTTGGGTCAAACCCTTCTATATGTCCACCTTCAAGGTCTATGGCTACCCCACCAGGATAATTCAAGCTGACGTGTCCGAGAGCGTCTTGGGCTAGGGCATTATTTTGAGTAAATTTATTGTAGCGAAATATACCCGCGCGATAGTCAAGAAGGACTGAATGTTTACCTCCGCCAAATGGCATGATCGCCTGAAGACCAGGCGCGATGGTCGTAAGAGTGTCGCTTTTCCTATTGGTGTTTCTCCGAAACACATTGTCGGTATATACTTCTGCTACCCCTAAAAATGGATGGAGCCGGACAGGACCAGCCTTGAGACCATTCCCTATACCGGGTCCCTCCAGAAATTCACGAAAGAAAAGTGAACGTCGCGGCTGATGGGACCCTGTAAAATAAAATAATCCTGTATCAGAAAAGGATTGAGCCTGGCCCCTCACCGGCAGAAAAAATTCACTCCCAAAAAGCAAAACCAGGAGGAGAGGAAGGAGCCATTTTCTTTTAAGCATCGCTGACGGGGAGGAGAGAGACACCGTTCCTAATTGTGACCATACGAAATCAATCATCAAGTTACCTTCGCCTCATTTCGATGGAATTGGGGGGGAGGGATGGAGTCAGAAGAACACTCAATAATTTTTGGGCATGACTAACTCTTGAATATGGTGCCCTCATCAGACTGTTATGTCAATTCCAGGGTGAGTTCCCTGACAAGGATCGGACCTTACCATAGGAGCCGGCACAAGAAACAGCATTCTAACTTAATTAGTGCGATTTTTTTCGCAGACCGCTTTTCTTAGGAGGGGATGAATACCAAAATTACAGGATAAAGTCGATCACGGTGGGAAAACAAAAAACTCTACCGGAACCCTAAAGATTTAGATACGGGACTAATGCCGGACTTCATGAGAAATTACTTGAGGACAGTTTGCAAAAATCAATGGAGGAAGATTATTTGAGAAAATCGCAGAATACTAATGAGATTTCAAGTCACCGACTCAAATCCAACATTTAACGAACGCAGGAGAAGCATTCTTTTTAAATGCGACATTCTCGGAACATCCTCGTTCTCTTCATTGCCCTCGCGGCAGTTGGCCTTCGTTATCACGGATCCCGCCTCACAAAACCCTGAAGCATCTGGCTCTTAGAGCAGTTCCTTTGATGCACCCTGTCGCAAATACAATCTATTAGCAAACATTTGTCGCAGAGGACAATGTTGAATTTCAATAAACTCGTACATCTTTAGGAGGAGCAGGACGCGCATCTACGATAGGCAACGTAACACTCACCTGGTTCGAATAAGGGCTTTCGATTTTTCGATTCGGGTCGTATGCCTTAACCGCAAAATAATACGTTTGACCGGGGTTCAGGCTTGTCACGGTATAAATGGCCTGGGCTCCAACATCTTGAGTCTGTGTGTAACTGCCGCTTGAGGTCCCGTAGGCTAAAATAAATCCTCCATATTCCGCAGAAGGAGGATCCCAGGCTAGAGTGACTTCTCCCGCAACTGCATTGGAGGAAAAAAGACAGAGAAAGAGAACAGTAGTCCAAAATAAACCAAATGCGGATCGAAAAGAATGGATACGGGGAGAAGTTATTCGAGAGAAACCGTGATCATCTGCCATACGAGATCTCCTTCATGCATGTGATTCATGCCGAGCGAAAAGCCACTCTGCCCATGATCCAGGAGACTCTGTGGCTTGCCTGGCAACCTGGCAACCCTATCTCAACTCCGAGACGTAGGCCCATGGCTTTGCGTCCCACCCTTTCAGATGGTTTGCCTTTTTCAGCGTACAACCGTTTTAATTGCTTGATGATTCATCGGGATCTCTGCAAAATTCTTTAATAGGCGAGAAGAGAACTTTTAATTCCACAAGAATTCATGAAGGGTGCCAAACCCCAATCACAAAAGAACAAGAATTAATGAAAATGGATAACATGATTCATGACTCAATCTTATAATTGAGCTGACGCCATACTTTAACGAACTTCTCATCTCATGAGCCTACACCTGAAGCACGGGGAACTTGACCAGTTGCCCAAAACCTGTTTGTCAGGAAAATCGGCCTCACATGAGTCGGTTCCCAAGGCAGCAATATAGGAATCCAAGGTGCCTGCTCAGAGGGCTCACAGTTAACTTACATCAATATCGACAGGTTTATTTCATGTTGCTCGCAACTTTGGATCAAGATCAAGTTTGCGTGCGAGATCACGCTCTCATAGAGATTTTTTCTAATGCAACATTGTGATCAAAAGTGGCATCAAGTATTCAACTCAAGGGGGGTCGCAATCTGTCGCATCAATATATTTCAAAGGCCCAATGCTCTTCTTCTCTACTTTTTGGCTGAGGGCAAGCAGAAATTGCTTTAAAGTCAAGGTGAGACTATATTCAGTGCTTTAAAGTTAACCTCTTACCATCCTAGCAATTGCGAAAAGACAAGATAAATCCAGGAGGCTCCAAAGATATAGGTGATTTCTTTTTCACCAATCCGTTCATAAAACAGACGATATCCCAGAATCGGCACAATGGCTAAGATCAGGGCAGAAAAAAAATGCCCAACCACATCTCCTATGATGGCGCCAATCTCGGAATGTCCAGGTACCGCAAGCAAGATACTGCCACCAAGCATAGCTACCCACAACCATTTCACGTTGGCCATCAGCATGTCCATACTCACATACAAGGGAAAAAGCTTGTCATCACCAGATCATGTCTTTCCCATTGAACTCTCAGCTAATAATGGCTCGAAATAATATTATGACCGCTTAAAAACAATGGACCTGGAAACCAAAACTTGTCATGAGGAAAAAACAAATTCCATCATCAGCGTGACACCTGGGACGGCATGTGCTCTTAATCTCAAACTACCTCTTAGACTCCCGGCAAATCCGCTCACATGCGTTCTGCACCTCAACCCGCTTTCATGAGGAAACAACAATTTAGGTAATTATATGTATTTTGTTATAGGTTTCTATTTTAACCTTGTCTAATGTTGGATTTCCCAATTAATTGAGGTGCTGCCCGGAAACCCAATCGACATAACGGTGAGCCCATTCATTACCCATACCGCCACCGTACCCGTCTGATTGTTACGCCAAATTATATCTGCGCTTCCATCCCCATTGACATCACTGGTGCTCGCAATCTCCCACCCCTGAGGCACCACGCCAAAGAAACCGGGCGAGCGGAGAGTCACCCCATTCATCAACCAAATTGCAACCTCCCCGTTACTCGTTTTACGCCAAACCAGGTCCCCCATCCCGTCATCATTCACATCACCCACCCCTGCAATCTGCCAATCCGTGGAGACCTCTCCAGCGAAACCCACTGACAGGACCGTGAGCCCTTGCATAAGCCACACTTCCACTGCTCCAGTCAGGTCATTCCGCCAAATAAGATCGACTTTTCCATCTGCATTCATATCTCCAGTCCCGGATATTCGCCACTCCAACGGCACGGCACCCAAGTGGCCTGAAGAACCAATCAAGGAGCCGTTCATTAGCCAAATCGTCACTTCCCCACTCCTCGTGTTTCGCCAGACGAGGTCCGCCCTTCCGTCACCGTTGACATCACCCACACTCGCGATTTGCCAATCCATAGAGGCACCACCAGGAAAACCCACCGACATGACATTGAGACCATTCATCAGCCACACCGCTACCGCTCCTGTGTCGCTGTGACGCCAGATGACATCGGCTTTCCCGTCCTCATTGATATCTCCGGTACCAGCAACCTGCCATTTCGACGACACCACGCCCAATGAACCGGATGAAGCAATCCTCGAACCGTTCATCAGCCAAATCGCAACAGCCCACGTACTCGTGTTGCGCCAGAGGAGGTCTGCCTTCTCGTCACCGTTGACATCATTCCGAGTTGGGAAACTCACGCCAGCCTCAAATATCCAACCTAAATCTTGCAGCAGAGGCTGAGCTAACCCGAGATCGTGAATAGCCCTTCCGGAAGCTATTCCGGGCTCCATAAGCTGATCGGGCTTAACCGTGTTTGTGAAATGAGACACCGATGAACCCAATTGAACCGGGTTTGGCGCGTACATCTGAACATGGGTATCTGTTCGTCCGGCCGTCAGGGTCCCGGATGCCTCTTGCAGATTGACACCAACAAAATGAAGATTCGGACTCGCCACATTCGCATATTGCCTTTGGCTATCGGTCATTGAGGGGTAATTGGCCGGACTGCCTCCATGAAGCTCCAACCAACGCATAAAAACATCATTGGTTCCTAGGAATTTCTCTCCGGTTTGCACATCAACAAGTGACAAAAAACCGAGGCCATGAATAATTTCATGAAGTACCACCGTAACAAAATCAAATTGTCCAGATGGGGGATTGGCATCCAGCCCAAAATACCAATTCGTAAAATTTGCACTGAAGGTGGCACTTATATCACTGGTAGTAAGATCCAGGTCCTGTTCTGCAAGTTTATTGGCAAGAGCTTGGACATACCAGGTATTCGCGACAGGAGCATTGGGGAAATTTCGATGGACGGTATTAGGGCCGGCCGATCCCAGTATTCCTGCTCCTAAGGAATCAATTCGAGCATCCACTCGAATGCCCACTGTGCTCACCAGTACCTGCGCTAAAATATTTGCCGCATGCTCAAAGGCTTTCAACCGTGCCTCCCCAAGGGTGGTGGCCGTATTTCCACCCACTGGTGAAAAAGGCGCAGGATCGTTAAATCCTTCCCCTGGGCTATCTTTATTCACAATTATAATGGTGGCACCGAAGGTCTCGGGCAAGGGGTTAAAGCAGCCAAAGAATAAGACCACCAGAGATACAGATACGCAGAGGCTGAAGGGTATCGGTAACTGAGAAGGAGAGGGGCTTCCCAATCTGGCAACGTTAGGATAATTCATTAATGAACAAGGTCTTCCAAAAATCTTCAGGGTTTCAATGGCCTTAGGTCCTCAGGTTCATGATGATGGACCGCATGGTCCGATCCGTCAGGCACCTTCAGGATAGACTGAAACCGGCCCTCAACATTCACCATTGTTCCTCCCCCCGCATCCGGAACATCCCGTAAGCCTTCCGTACTCATACGACTCTGGGGTATCGAGCCAGAAGAAAGAGGTCTCAGGGTCCCATCCGGCTCTTCAATCCGCATTGGGGCTTTACCTGGTAGAGGGTTTTTCTGACCATGTTTACGAGACATCGCTTCCTCTTCTCCGCTATTTGTTTCAACAATAACCTCTGCTTTCAGGAGCGGGACACTAAGCAACATTATCCAAAGCATGGCAGATACCGGCATCATCATTTTCATTCTATTTCCTCCTTCAACAGTGCAATTTATTCTCTCTGGGAGAAAATTCCGCGGGAAGTCGATCAAAAAATTATCTTGCAATTTCCATCCAATCTACTATTCCTTTTCGTCCTTGACAACTAAAGAAAAATAAACACGATGTTTCATTGAAAAAGTATGCCATTTCTACCACACGTTGTGTGTAGTTATGCATTGGATGCATAAGCGAGGAACATTAGTATATCCCAAGAGTTCCAACCACTCCATAGAAAGAATATGTACAAGGCGTGTGGATGCCACGAATTTAGTCCTAAAGCAAGGGATTCGGCCAATTGGAATTCCCTTGAGAACATTAGAGGGAGGTAAGTCCAAAGTTTGCTTGGCCTTAGGATTTCGAATCTGAAGGATAAAAAACTACCAATACACCATTTGAAGGCAGCTCTTCTTGATTTTATTAGCAAGCCCAAAAGGGTCAATTGGGATTGAGGGATCCCAAGAAAAACATGGAAAATTCGATATTTTATTTGACATTCATGAAAAGTTCGAGGCAGCCTTGAGAGTAAATCCTAAATTGAGATGCTTGATTTCCTTCAAATAGGATAGCAGTTGAATGGCCATTACTTCATTCTGACTGAAACATTCTTTGTTGTCCGACGGGGGTTTGGGAAAAGGGAAAAGCTCCCTTTCTGAAGATAAAAAAATCACCGTCTAGGCCAATTTGCTTCCAGGGACGGCAACGAAGAGCAGGGTACATATGAATACGGTTTTTTCATCGACCATATTTTTATGAACTTTAGGCGTGATGCGCATTTTCAAGAAGGGATGGACATCCGGTCGCATGACATTTTCCCACTTTCCTTCAGGATATGTACCGAAGGGATTTAAGTGTGGAAAGATCCATTTACCTCCTTCAGTTCCAAACCTACTTGGGGCATAGTCCTTACCGCTTTTTCCTGTCCCATTTAAGCCAGCTGTGATTTACCTTAGATTCGAATTCTACATGCCACTCAAAGGATCGGTTAATTTGGACAACGGCGATAGCCATGGCCTTGCCTCACAAACCAAAAAAGAGGAGAACACGTGAACAGCGACATACAGCTTACTAGCGAACAAGGGGATCAAATGGTGGACCTTCTGAACTCCGGAACCAAAATCAAAATTGTGCCAATGAAGGAAATATACAGAACCACAATCAGGTGGAAAATCCAACTGAGTCTGGGCTTCGGTGCTGTTGGTCTCACTAATACTATCACCTGATCCAAGCCCAGAAGGTGACCAAAGACTCCCTTGGCAAGCAAAGACTTTCAGTCGGAGAGAAGTGTAGGCAAACGTGAAGTGCAATTTACTTGGGCCAAGACTTACTGCGAGTTCAAACGCCAGCGCTTTCTCTTTTCATCCGGCTCGTCCTCATCAACGAGTTTAATCTTGCCTTCCTTATGGAGTAACCGCAACATTTCACTACAGGTGTGGTCCAATTCCCCCGTGCCCATATTATGCAACCCAGCCCGTCGGGCAATTTCTTCTTGAAAAACTCCGGTTCCTCCCGGCTCTGCATCCGGATGCCCATGAAGAACCTCTAGTACATGGCCCTTCAATGCATTAATCAGCTCCGTCCCGCGTTGATGAAGGTTCATGGCGTCCCCTTTTACATAATTAATCTTTGTAATGACATACTGTCTTTTCCCATCAGACCCCGGACACTCAAACCTCATTCAGAGTTGATCATTCCCCTTTAATTTTCTCAGGATTACTTAACCAGTTCAAGAATCAGACAGAAACGTTTCTTCCTATCCTAAACGTTCCGTCTCCGTGGGTTGAGTGAACACAAGAAATCAGAAAAATAGTGGACCTTGAGCCATCTGTCCATTGAAGGGCATCTCTAAAAACTACTGACAATTTGGGCAGATTCTGGCATAAGTCCTCTGAAGGAGGATGAACGATGCAGACACCCCATCAACTTTGGTTTTGTTAATCTCACCAATCGCTATGCGGCCCTTAGTCAGCAGGGCGATCCCTTAGAACAGCTGGCGAAGGTGATTCCCTGGGGAGGCTTTCGCCCGGCCTTGGCCAAAGTTCTTCGCCGCTCCAAGCGGAAACAAGGCGGACGTCCTCCCTTTGATGCCGTACTGATGCTCAAAATCCTTGTCCTGCAAGCCTTGTATAACTTGTCTGATGATCAGACCGAGTATCAGATTCGTGATCGTCTGTCCTTCATGCGGTTCTTGGGACTCGATCTGGCTCAACGCATCCCTGATGCCAAGACGGTCTGGTTGTTTCGCGAAACTCTCGCTCAAGGCCAAGTCGTTGAGCGCCTGTTTGCACAATTTGAAACCTATCTGGCCGAGCACGGCTTACAACCGCGCGGTGGCCAACTCATTGATGCCTCGCTGATCCCGGTGCTCAAGCCACGCAATTCCCGCGACGAACATGCACCGATCAAAACTGGCGCCTGTCCACCGTAGTGGGAGCGTCATCCTGCCATGCGGCGCCAGAAAAATACCGAGGCTCGCTGGACCGTGAAGCATGGGGAGAATCATTATGGGTACAAAAACCATGTGAATGTGGATAAGACGCATAAGCTCATTCGGCAGTATACGATCACGAATGCGGCGGTCCATGACGGTCCGGTGCTGGAAGACGTCCTGCTGCCTGCGGAGGCTGGACGGGAGGTCTGGGCTGACTCGGCCTATCGGTCCGAGGCGATCGAAGCCCATCTCCACGCGACAGGCTTGCGCTCCAAGATTCAACGCAAAGGCTATCGCCATATCCCTCTGACCACTCAACAGAAGGCCCGCAATCGTGGGCGCTCGCTCATTCGCGCCCGCTTGGAACATGTCCTCGGCCATCAGGTGACCGCGATGGGCGGCAAATTGATTCGCACCATTGGGCTCGTTCGGGCTCGACTTAAGATTGGGCTGAAGAATCTCACATATAACTTCCATCGATTCCTGCTCCTCTCCGCACCACCGAAGAGACAGGTGGCCTGAGGTGGAGGCAACCAGTAAAGCAAAGGCCTAAAACACCCATGAAGCCGCCGCAGACTCTCTACTTCCAGGCCATCATAAATTTTCGAATCGAGATCGTGTGGCATTCAGACAAAATCAGGCGTTTTTAGAGGTCCCCTGAAGTTAAAACCGAGGGGAATTAGTCTCAAATAGTGATGTATTTGGGGGGAGAAATGTGGAATATGGAAAAGTTGGCTGGGGGACCAGGGATCGAACCTGGGCAGCCAGATCCAGAATCTGGCGTCCTACCGCTAGACGATCCCCCAACCTAGGCTGAGCTTAATTCACTGTACAAAAGCAGTCAAGCGAAGAAGCAAGACAAATCAGGAAGGCTGGTTTCTGGGAGTGACGGCTCGCTCGACCCCGGCGCGAATACGTTGAAGTGACCGCTCTTTTCCTAGTAGCGCCATCACCTCATAAATGCCTGGGCTGACTGTCCGGCCGGTCAACGCCACGCGTAACGGTTGAGCCACTTTGCCCATTTTGAGGCCCTGACGCTCAATAAGGCCATGTAGAATGCCTTCCAGAGTCTCCTTGGAAAATTCCTCAGCGACCTCCACCTGATCGGCAAATTCCTTGAGAATCGGAGCGACCGTCTGGGTGAGGTATTTGTTCGCAGCCTCTTCCTCCATCGTCATAGGCTCTGCCAGATAAGGTATAGCCCCTTGCACAATATCCACCAGCGTTTCCGATCGCTCTCGTAAGGGTGGGATCAAGGCCTCAGCGCCTCCAGGAATTCTAGACAAGGCGGCATGGTCATAGCCTGCGCTTTGTAAAAAAGGCAAAAGAGCCTCAGCCACCTGCTTAGGTTCGTTGTTTCTAATGTACTGCGCGTTGACCCAGCGTAATTTTTCAGGATTAAAGACGGCTGCCGAAGCCTGCACCTGCTTAAAATCGAAAAACTCGACCATTTCCTGAATGGAAAAAATTTCCTGATCGCCATGGGACCATCCCAGACGGACCAGATAATTGATGAGCGCTTCCGGTAGATACCCCATCTCTTTATAGGCCAACACCGATGTGGCTCCATGACGTTTGGACAGACGCGTTTTATCAGACCCCAGAATCATAGGGAGGTGAGCAAACTGAGGCACCGGAAACCCCAGAGCGGAAAAGAGCGGGACCTGTCGCGGGGTGTTGTTGACATGATCATCCCCGCGAATGACGTGGGAAATGTTCATAAGTCCGTCATCCACCACCACCGAAAAATTATAGGTGGGATAGCCATTGGACCTTAGGATGATGAGGTCGTCCATGACCGTGTTATCAAACACAATCTGGCCTTTAATGAGATCATGAACAACTGTCTGCCCTTTCTGCGGGGTTAGAAAGCGAAGAGCCGCCGGTTCGGCAGGGTCGGAAATACCTCGATTCCGACACCGCCCATCATATTTGATGGATTCGCCCTTAGCCTGAGCTTCTTTTCGTCTCGTCTCTAATTCCTCAGGCGTACAAACGCACCAGTAGGCCAGCTTTCGATTCAAAAGATCCATCGCCCGGTCACGATACAGTTCTAAACGGTCGGTTTGGCGGAAAGGCCCCTCATCCCAATTCAACCCGGTCCATTTCAAGCCATCCAGAATGACCTGAATAGCATCATCCGTGGACCGGTCCCGATCGGTGTCCTCAATACGGAGGATAAAGGTTCCACCCTCATGACGTGCAAACAACCAATTAAACAACGCTGTCCGAACCCCTCCAATATGGAGAAATCCAGTCGGACTTGGCGCAAAGCGAACTCGAACCTCACTCATGTGTTTTCACCGATCTTTCTCTGAGCATCCATGGCCATATAAAGAGACCTCTCCGGATAGGTGCCGTTGATTTCCCATGAGGCCAGGATGACCTCTCCACGCCTCTGTCGCCTGAGATCACAAGACAATCTTTTCCGAGGCAACTTCATACACCATGCAGGACGATCTCCCAAGTCATAACTCTCATTCTCCGGCCCGTTGCTTTACCATGCCGCCTTACCGATGTAAAGAACTGAATTGGCACGGCCTGCTCACTTGCCTTTCCCGTTACCGGCCCTTAAAATTTCACCATGGTCATCAAGAAAATTCTGAGGAGGCAGGACGCATGATTCGAATTATAAGGGAGGGTTCAGCTAAATATCCCTGGATTCTCAAGTTACTCATTCTGGGCATCGCTGTCACCTTTGTCATCGGCATGGGTTGGTATGGGTACGAGTCCACTCAAGGCAATGCTGTGGCAACCGTCGGCCCCTATAAAGTCACCAAGGATGAATATCTCCGGACGAAGCAAGGCTATTTCCGATTCTATCGCGACCAACTCAAACAAGAAGACGTCAAAGAAGAGACCATTAAGCAACTCGCCCTCGAAGGGTTGATCACCACAAAATCCTGGCAATTACTGGCGGATGAAATGAATTTAGCCGTCTCAGCTCAGGAACTCCACGATGCGATTGTAAACCAAAAAGACTTCCAAAAAGATGGCGTCTTTGATACGGAATATTACCAGCGACTCCTAGCGGCCAACCGGATGAAACCTCATCAATATGAGGAACAACGGCGGAATGAATTGCTGGCAGAAAAAGCGAGACTCCTTGTCTCTGAAGCCACAACACTCACTCCGACAGAAATGAAAGAAGTCAAAGAACTCGCTGACCGACAAACGCTTGATGGGGCCGAGCCTGACCTCACCGCCCTAGAACAGATTCGCCTTCAATTCCTCATGCAAAAGAAACAACGAGCCATGCAGGCCTTCCAGACGGCTCTTCGAGCCCGTGGAGATGTTACGATTCACGAGGAACTGCTGTAAGAAAAAGTCTCCGGCCTTCTCCTGACAATCTCATCTGTATGGAGTCCCCCACTGAGCCACCCTTGGAAGCTATCCGTAGGCACAGACTCCTCCTTCATATTTTCATAACCTGAGACCTTTGTCCTACGTAAAATAGTCTTTGCAGAGAAAAGACTTCCGGATTTTTCTCTATTTCTGCCAACGCCATTATTCAAGAATAAGCATGGCATCCCCATAGCTATAGAACCGGTAGCGTTCACACACTGCATGGACATAGGCATTCCTGACCTCCTCTAATCCCGCAAATGCTGCAACTAACATCAAGAGAGTCGTTTCGGGAAAATGAAAATTAGTGAGGAGCCCATCAAGGACCCGGAACTTGAATCCCGGCAGGATAAAGAGGCGGGTCTCTCCTGAACGGGGCCTGAGCTCGCCGGTGTCATCGAGAGCTGACTCAAGACTACGTGCCACGGTCGTCCCGACAGCGACAATTCTCCCGCCTTGCTTCCGAACCTCACGAATCCTCTTAGCGGTCTCCTCGGACACCTCGAACCATTCCGGATGCATGATGTGCCGTGTGATGTCCGTTGTCTTGACCGGCTGAAAAGTTCCAGGTCCAACATGCAGGGTAACCGTGACCGTCCCGATCCCTTTTTCTTCCAATTGCGTGATCAATTGTGGCGTAAAATGCAATCCGGCGGTAGGCGCGGCAATAGCCCCATCCACTTTGGCAAAGACGGTTTGATAATCCTCTTGATCGCGTGCAACGGGTTGGCGTTTCAAGTACGGAGGAAGGGGGATTTCTCCATGGGACAGTAACCATGTCCGCAATGCACCCGGGCCAAGCCAATGAATCACCGTTCGACCAGGCTCTTTTTCCACTACCTGCGCACGGGCTGATCCCTCGCATTCCACAATCTGTCCGACTCCAACTTTCCCCTGAATGAGAACTTCCGCGTGGTCTTCACCAATTTCTTTAACAAACAGCAATTCCACCCGGCCCCCGCTTGGGACCTTCTTCGCCCAGAGGCGAGCCGGAATGACTTTGGTATTGTTCACCACGAGCAAATCCCCAGGTCGTAATATATTGGGGAGGTCTTTGACCTGCCGGTCGATAATATCTCCAGTCGATCGGGTCAGCACCAATAATCTGGCATGATCACGTGGATGAACCGGATATTTGGCAACCAGAGCGTGGTCAAAAGGAAAGTTGAATTGGGAAAGATCCATGACCCGGCAAGAAAAGAAAGTAAAAGAATTAGTCGGTAGCAGTGAGGAGCACACGGTCAATAGGAAGAAGTATCGTGTGGGGGTAATAATGTCGGATAATCGATTGGTAGTCATACCCTAACTCGGCCATCTCGCGCATACCCCACTGACACATTCCCACGGCATGCCCCGCTCCATGACCCACCACGACCACTTCCTGACCCAATGATTCGATGGAAAATTGGGTGCTGAAAATTTTTGAGTATCCAACCACTCGTCGCAAGTCCTGCCCACGTAGAATAATTTCTCCACGGGAATGAAGCAGGCGCGCACGATCAACACGACCCGAAGGCGTAAAGGTATAGGGCGTAAAGGTCGCGATTTTACCAACGTCATACCCTTCTTTCAGCAGTTGCTGCTCAAGAAAATCGAACGTAAATGATGTACGCCAATCATATCGTGGGGCCTGCTCGTCAAACGGGCAATCGACACCTTTGAGATAGGGAAGATCCAATGCCCACACATACAACGCATCCTCAGTAGGACCAGCCGCCGTCGACGAATAGGCCGCAAAGATGGGGCGATTTTCATACGTCACCACTTGGCCCCTGGTGGCTGCAACAGCCTGCAGCACAGATTCAGCTTGTACGGAATGGCCATGATAGACTTGATCCTGCACACCGGCGACCACATCGAAGGCTTGCAATTGGTTTTCAACTTTTTTGTACAACACATAGGTTCTGGCAGCAACGGCTTGAGCTTTCAGGGCTTCTAGAGGCCACTTAGCCCCGACTTCACCCGAGACCACCCCTGCGACATATGATTCAAGATCAACCCAATTAACTAAGGTTAATCCGGATGGGTCCGATCGAATTTCAAGCGGGCCGCGAACCACCCATTCTGGCCGTAAATCCTGGAGCGCAGCCTTTTCGTTTTTGGTCTCCACTCCTACCTGATAGATGCCTGTGGATCCCTCAACCCGCAGACTCGACTCAGACACGACACGTTCATTAAGAAGAAGACCAGCGCCTTGCCTTCGAATAGTCACTCGACCTGAAACATGAAATCTTTTCCCGGAAGACAGAAGCAGGGAAAACGAATCCGCAGATTGAATGGAAAGAACCCGGGCAGCCTGGGCAAGCCCCACACGAATAGCCGGTTCATCCGCCCAAATGACCGGAGAATCCAATATCACCCAACTCACAAGGAGGAGACCTAGGCCCAAGCGATGTGCCACACATGCCATAACTCTTGCCTACCGCCGGAAGAAAAGATAGAAGATCACACTTCCGACCACACTGAGGATGAGACTGGTCGCAAGAGGAAAGTAAAACGTCACGTGATCCCGCTTGATGATAAAATCCCCGGGCAACCGGCCAAGCCAGCCCAAACCGCCCTCACCGTCGGACCATTTCCCCAAGGCCCAAAATATTCCCCCCAGCACGAGGAGGACCGTCCCCAGCAGTATCAGAGCTTTTCCCACTCCACTCATCATCTTGACTCTCACGCATTACCGGATAAGTTCCTCGGCGATTTGTACGGCGTTGAGCGCGGCGCCTTTTCGCAAATTATCCGCCACAATCCACAGATTCAATCCATTAGCCACCGATTCATCTTCCCTCACCCGCCCCACAAATACCGCATCAGTTCCCACCACATCGATCGGCAGAGGATACAAATTGCGACTGGGATCATCGTAGACTTGAATGCCGGGAGCGGCGGACAGTAGAGCGCGTGCGTCATTAGCACTCAGCTTTTGCTCAGTTTCAATATTCACGGATTCCGCATGGCAGATAAAGACCGGGACCCTGACTGTCGTTGACGTAATCGGCAACGACGATTCACCCAGAATTTTCCGGGTTTCGTTGACCATTTTCATTTCTTCCTTGGTATATCCATTCGGCAAAAAATCATCAATATGCGGCAAACAATTAAAGGCAATTTGATGGGGATAGACCGACACTTTGGCTTCTCCAAAACTGAGTAGTTGCCGGGACTGGTCAATCAATTCTTCCATCGCATCCTTGCCGGTTCCGGACACGGATTGAAACGTCGTGACAATGATCCGTTTGATTTGGACCGCATCATGCAGCGGCTTCAAAGCCACGACCATTTGAATCGTGGAACAATTGGGATTGGCAATCAGCCCCTGATGTCCCGAAAGAGCATGGATATTCACTTCAGGCACCACAAGTGGTACGTTGGGGTCCATCCTCCATGCGGAACTGTTGTCCACCACTACGGCGCCAGCTTTCACAGCCATCGGACCGAATTCCTTGCTCACACCGGCTCCTGCCGAAAACAAGGCCACATCCACACCTTCGAACGAGTTGTGTTCCAGCACCTTGACGGGAAGGGTCTGTCCGCGAAACATGACCTCATTGCCTTCGGAACGGGCCGAGGCCAGCGGAACTAATTCCCCGACAGGAAAATCCCGTTCTTCCAGGACCTGGATCATCTCCGTACCAACGGCACCGGTTGCTCCGACCACTGCGACCGTATAGGCCGATTTTTTCTTTATCATGTCAGGCTCACTCCCTCAAGAAAAACATGCATGGCGTCCAGTAATAGACATATCCTATCAGCTTAAAATCCTTGACTCAAAAAATGACACAAGGAAACCTATCGCAGGAGAGCATTCCAGCCAACACCCGAGGTTGAATATTTCGACACCCCCGTGATGGCCGCCGGAACCCTAATTAGACAGGAATATAGCGGATGCGGTGATTAAAGGTATCGGCAATCGCAATATTGCCCAGGGCGTCAACAGCCACACCAAACGGAAAATTGAGGCTACTATCCGAAGACGGGCCTCCATCACCAGCCCATGCCGATCGGCCATTGCCGGCGACCAGAGTCATTTCTTTTTTGATGGCATCCCATTTCCGGATTAAGTGATGATCGGAATCCGTGATGAGGACATGGCCTTGTGGTGTGATCGCGATGCCATACGGCCTGGCCAAGGCCTGAGATTGTTCATTCGCCCCACGCTCATAACGAAACTCGGCGCCATCCCCCGCCACCGTGGACAGAATCCCCGTGCGGTGGTCAAGCATTCGAATACGGCTATTGAAGGTATCCGCAATATAGAGATTTCCATGGCGATCAAGTGCCAACCCGCTCGGTCCCGCAAGCGCAGACTCAATCGCAGGCATGCCATCCCCGGTATATCCCGACTCTCCGGTTCCCGCGATGGTTGTGATGACACCCGAGTCCAAATCCAGCATACGGATACGATTATTACTCTGATCGGCAATATAGAGTCGCGTCCCGTCCACAACTAGTGCCACCGGTTCATTCAAGGAAGCGGAAGCACCGGAACCTCCGTCCCCCGTCCACTTTGCCTGGCCGGTCCCGGCCACGGTATGAATCATCCCCGTTTTGGAATCTACACGCCGAATGCGATGGTTCCATGTGTCGGCAATAAAGAGATTGCCTGCCGCATCAACGGCGACAGCAGAGGGAAAATTTAATTGTGCTCGTGTGGCCAAGGCTCCATCTCCCGCAAATCGATCTTTGCCCATCCCCTGTCCAACTATATACCGGACCGTTCCACTTAAATCAGGCGTTTGAGAGTAGGCCTGGCCCGGAATCTCATTCACATCCGCAAGAGGATCAACCTCCTCCTCGATGTGAGAAGGTGAAGATGGGGTCGGGGGCTGTGGATTCTCTCCGCCGACGCCCCGCATGACGAGACACCCGGCTACCGTTTCGATGACACCGGTTGAATGTCGCAAACGGCGAATGACATGGTTTTCAGAATCGGCAATCAGGAGGTTGCCTTCAGCGTCAAAACACACATTCTTGGGTTCATTCAGAACCGCTTGAGTCCCAGGCTGTCCGTCGCCCTGATACCCGGGCTCCCCCGTTCCCGCTATCGTGAGAATCTGCCCACTCTGTCCCTTCCCAATCATCTGTTTAGGATCCTAACTGCTTTACGATGTGATCCCCCATTTCAGCGGTTCCAACCAGCGTACACCCCTGACTCTCAATATCTTTCGTGCGATATCCCTGCTCAAGAGTCTTCTGAATTGCCGATTCAATCATCTCGGCTTCCTTCATCAATTCGAACGAGTGGCACAACATCATGGCTGCGGAAGCGATGGTCCCAATAGGATTGGCGATATTTTTCCCGGCAATATCCGGAGCACTTCCATGAATCGGTTCGAACATCCCCACTGTCGCTCCGACACTGGCGGAAGGAAGCATGCCTATCGACCCGGTCAACATCGCCGCTTCATCGCTCAGAATATCCCCAAACAAATTGGTCGTCACCACCACGTCGAATTGCTTGGGATAGCGAACGAGTTGCATAGCACAGTTGTCTACATACATGTGACGCAATTCCACATCTTGAAAGTTCTGATGCACGTTAATCACTTCTCGCCGCCAGAGCTCGGACGACTCCAGCACGTTGGCCTTATCGATTGAGTGAACAAGGCCACGGCGCTTCCGGGCTGCCTGAAAAGCCACTTCCGCAATCCGTCGGATTTCCTCCGTCGTATAGACTTCGGTATTGAATCCCCGATGTCCCGCCGCCGTTTGTTCAATGCCTTTGGGTTTGCCAAAATAAATCCCACCCGTCAGTTCCCGAACAACCAGAATATCAATACCTTCCACGACTTCCGGTTTGAGGCTGGATGCCGCTACCAATGCTGAATACATTTTTGCCGGTCGAAGGTTAGCAAAAAGCCCAAGCTGCTCCCGCAACCCGAGTAAGGCACGCTCCGGCCGACGCTCATACTCAAGACCCTCCCACTTAGGGCCACCCACAGCTCCCAAGAGGACGGCATCACTCGATTGAGCCAATTTCAGGGTCTCGGCCGGCAATGGAAAGCCTGTCGCGTCAATCGCCTCCCCGCCAACCTGCCCGTAGGTAAAGGTAAATTGATGCCCACACTTCTGACCAATGGCCTCGAGAACCCGAATCGCTTGTGGCATGATTTCGGGCCCGATTCCATCACCCGGTAATACGGCAATCCGTTTTTTCATGACTCCCCCAATAATATGATGAACACCTTTGGTTTGATTTTGGCGATAAACGCGCACACTAGACGGTTTGAGAGAAAACACCCACCCATGGACGAAGAAAATGGCAGGATATCAGTGGCTCATTGACTTAGATCAAGGGAACGCGTTCTTCAACACAACCCGATTTTTTGTTCGGCTCTGGCATGTCGTTCCGCCAAATCCGCCAATTTATTGAGCGCATTGAGGTAGGCCTGTGCAGAAGCAAGAATAATATCCGTATCTGATCCGTGACCGGTAACGGTTTCCCGATTTTCTTCGACGCGGACCGATACTTCTCCCTGGGCATCGGTCCCACCTGTAATCGCTTTCACGATATAGGCACGAAGAAGACTTTTCGTTTCAGTCAAGGCTGCAATGGTCCGGTACACCGCATCTACCGGCCCATCACCCGTACCCGTCAGTTTCGCGATTCGCCCATCCATCATCAATTCCACCATCGCGGAGGGACGCCGATCCAGGCCACTTTCCACATGCAACCCCTTTAAGGCATAACGCTCAGGAACTTTGGTAATTGCCTTATTGACGATTGTCTCCAGATCTTCCTCAAATAATTCCTTCTTTTGATCCGCCAGATGTTTAAAACGTTCAAAGGCCTCTTGCAATTCCTGGTCAGAAAGAGTGTACCCCAGATTCGCCAGTTCTTCACGAAAGGCATGCCGACCGGACAATTTGCCCATCACCAGCCGACTTTGGGTTAATCCGACGGATTCCGGTCGCATGATCTCATAGGTACTTTTGTCCTTGAGCAACCCGTCCTGATGAATACCGGACGTATGCGCAAAGGCATTGGCCCCTACAATCGCTTTATTGGGTTGAACCACCATTCCGGTGATATTGCTCACCAACCGACTGGTTTTGGAGATTTCCTCCGTGCGTATGTTGGTATCGGACTGGTAAAAATCAGTACGCGTACGGAGTCCCATCGCGATTTCTTCTAATGAAGCATTGCCGGCTCGTTCACCAATCCCGTTGATCGTACATTCCACCTGGCCTGCTCCCGCATATATGGCCGCCATGGAATTTGCGACAGCCAACCCCAAGTCGTTATGGCAATGGACGGAAATAATGGCCCTCTCCATCCCACGGACTCGCTCTCTTAATGTCCGAATAATCTTTCCAAACTCCTCGGGAGTCGTATACCCCACCGTATCCGGAATGTTCACCGTTCCCGCTCCAGCCTCCACCACGGCTTCCACCACCTCACAGAGATAGGTCAAATCGGAACGGGTGGCATCCATGGGAGAATATTCCACATCCTCAACATAACCCCGGGCATGGCGAACCATCTCCGCTGCCCTCTTAAGAGCTTCATCCCTGGTCATGCGAAATTGATGTTTCAAGTGGATATCCGAAGAAGACAAAAACGTATGGATACGGCATTTGGGTGCGCCTTTGAGTGCCTCCCAAGCCCGGTCAATATCCTCCGGTTTCGCCCGGGCTAGACTGCAAATGACCGGACCTTCCACTTCCTGGGCAATACGATGAATTGCTTCAAAATCACCAGGAGAGCTAAACGCAAAACCGGCTTCGATAATATCCACATTCAACCGGGCTAATTGCTTCGCCACGAGGATTTTTTCTTCGATGTTCATGCTTGCGCCAGGAGACTGCTCTCCATCCCGCAAGGTGGTATCAAAAATTCGAATCATCCGTGTCATGGCTCATTACCCCCACATCTGGTCTTCATCCAACGCCCCTTCTCCTCTCGATGGCCGGCCTTTCATTTTTGGAGTCCATCCGGTCTAATCTCTTCCGCCGGCTTTTTCCCCATCATACCTGCCACCAGCCTCCATCCCTGCTCCAACACGCCCGAAAGCGCATAGGCTGCAAACACCACAAAAAGCATTGCCTGCGGATACGCTAAGACCGCCATGAGAATGAGGACTGCATATACCAAATAATTAAAGTGGTGGTGTTCCTGCGTTTTCAATTCTTTCAAACTACGATAACGAAATGTACTCACCATGAGAAATGCCAGCACCAGGGTCAGGATGATCCCAAGGATTGGCTTCACCTTCTCCCCTAACGGCGCCACATGTTGATCAAAAATCACCAACGTGGCCATCACCCCTGCTGCACCGGGAATAGGAAGACCGGTAAACGGCTTGCCATCTCCACCTGTCGTCGCCAAAACGTTATGTCTGGCCAATCTCAGGGCACCACACGCCACAAAGGCAAACATCACCGCCGCACCCAACATCTTCGGAGCGCTCAACGCCCAGGAATACATCAGCAAACCCGGAGCCACCCCGAAAGCCACGACATCTGCCAACGAATCATATTGCAACCCGAAGTCACTCGTACTTTTCATCAGACGGGCCGACGTCCCATCCAAAACGTCAAACACGATCGCCACAAGGATCGCAACGGCCGCAGCCCCATAATCGCCTCCAAAGACAAACAGGATAGAGGCCAGGCCGCTGAAGAGATTCCCCGTGGTCAGCAGATTGGGAATTAAATAGACGACCCGACGTTTTTTTGGCTGTTTCATGAAGGCTCCACGCATAGCAACTCCGCCACGATGGACGACCCTCCCTTTACTTTCTCGCCAACTTTGACTTGAATGGCACTGTCGTGAGGAAGATACAAATCCATTCGAGATCCAAACCGGATAAGTCCAAACCGTTCACCTGCCTCAACCTGTTCACCGGGAGTGACCCAACAGACAATTCGTCTGGCAATTAACCCGGCAATTTGAACACACAGTATTTTTTTCCCATCGGAGCGCCTGAGCATTAACGCATTTTGCTCATTTTCCGCTGAAGCCTCCGAACGACTGGCTACTAAAAACTTCCCGGGGGCATAGACGACATCCTGTAGTACTCCTGCAGCCGGCATCCGGTTAATGTGGACATTGAATACATTTAAAAAAATGCTGATTCTGATACTGGGCTCTTTGAGGAATCGGTGCTCGAATTCCTCTTCTACCGCTACGACCGTCCCATCCCCTGGAGACACAATCAGGTTTTTCCCCTGGGGAATCGTTCTGACCGGGTTTCTAAAAAACCAGGCGGTAAACAGGGTTAACGATCCCATCAGACAAGTGAGCCAGACCGATCCGGCCACCCAAGACCCAAGCGTCAGAAGCCCTCCCCCTGCGATAAAAGGGATGCCTTCTTTGGCAACAGGAACACCTTTTGCCTGATCAGCCATTGGGAATGGGTCTCACGTTCGGCAACCTTCTCATCAATTTTTTTGTTTATCCACAAGCTGATCTTTTTGCAGCCAGGGCATCATCCCTCGCAGCCGTGAACCAACCTCCTCAATGGGGTGCTCCTCTCCTCTTCTCAAGAGAGCATTATACACGGGCCGGTTCGCTTGATTTTCCAGCACCCACTCTCTGGCGAATCGACCGCTTTGGATCTCTCCTAAAATCTCCTTCATCACTTTCTTCGTTTCATCGGTCACCACCCGTGGCCCTCGTGTCACATCGCCATATTTAGCGGTCGTGCTAATAGAATAGCGCATATTGGCGATACCACCCTGATAGATCAGGTCCACGATGAGCTTCACTTCATGTAAACATTCGAAATAGGCCATCTCAGGCGAATAGCCTGCTTCGACCAAGGTTTCAAATCCTGCCTGAATCAGTGAGGTAAGCCCTCCACATAAGACCGCCTGTTCTCCAAAAAGATCCGTTTCCGTCTCTTCTCGAAAAGTTGTTTCAATGACACCAGCTCTGGCTCCGCCAATCGCACAAGCATAGGCCAATCCGACCTTAGCTGTCTGCCCTCCCGGATCCTGGTGAATGGCTAACAAGCACGGTACGCCCGTCCCCTTGGTATATTCCGACCTGACCAAATGCCCGGGACCCTTCGGAGCCACCATAAACACATTCACGTGGCTGGCAGGTTGAATTTGCCCAAAATGAATATTAAAACCGTGCCCAAAGGCCAGATAAGCTCCTTGTTTTAAATTGGGACCAATATCTTTATTGTAGATGGCGGCTTGGGCTTCATCAGGAGCTAACAACATCACCACATCGGCACCTTTTACCGCATCCGCGGTCGGCATGACTTTCAACCCAGCCGCTTCCGCTTTGTTCCATGAGGAACCTTCCCGACAGCCCACGACCACTTGCAAACCACTATCCCGCATGTTTAAGGCATGGGCATGCCCTTGGCTGCCGAACCCCACGACGGCCACAGTTTTTTTGGCTAAAATCTGTCGATCTGCGTCTTTTTCATAATAAATTTTCATCATGCACTCCTCATAAAGATAATATAGTCCTTAGTCGTTCCGTCGATCGGGGTGGACGGATCCCCTCAGTCTAAAGGCAGATGTTGGTTGGCCTGATTAATTCGCTTTCGCAAGCGGTCGGGATTGGGGTTGTGTCGAGCGTGTCGGTTCGCGCCCAATGGCAATCCTGCCGGTTCGTACCAGCTCTTTGATGCCAAGTGGCTGCAGGAGATTGATGATCGCCTGGACTTTCCTCACATCTCCAGTGACTTCAATGGTGTAGCTGGTAGGAGAGGAATCCAGAACATTAGCTCGAAAAATATCCGCAATGCGAAGAGCTTCCGCTCGATCCTCTGGCCGGGTATGAACCTTAATTAGCGCGGTCTCTCGTTCAACAAACTCGCTTTCGCTAATGTCAACGACTTTAATCACATCAATAAGTTTGTTCAACTGTTTCAAGATTTGTTCGATAATCGGATCATCCCCCTTGGTGACCAGGGTCATCATAGATACAGAGGGATCCAGGGTCGGGGCAACTGACAAACTTTCTATATTAAAACCCCGTCCGCTAAAGAGACCGGCTACTCGGGACAAAGATCCGAATTTATTCTCTACCGTCAACGAAATAATGTGTTCCATAACACCCTTTTATGGTTGTACTCTAAGCTGTGATGACAGAATCCGAATCCGCCTGAGTACCAATTTTTTGCATGGCATTGGGCTTCTTTAAGTCCGGAGGATCTGCTAATAACATTTCATGATTACAGCCTCCGGCCGGAATCATGGGATAACAATTTTCAAACTGGTAGGTCGGGACATCAATCACGACCGGACCCTTAATGGAAAGCGCTTCACGAATGCCGCTATCCATTTCCGAAACCTTTTCAATTCGAATACCTGCAGCCCCATAGGCTTCGGCTAATTTCACAAAATCAGGAACGGTCCCCAGATAGCTTGACGCATACCGGCCCTCATAAAACAAATCCTGCCACTGCCGAACCATGCCATGGAAGCGGTTATTTATAATAAAAACTTTAACCGGTAGTTGCTCGACGACTGCGGTCGCCAACTCTTGAGTATTCATTTGAAAACTGCCATCACCGGCGACACACAGAACCAGTCGATCCGGAAACGCAGCTTGCGCACCCATCGCGGCCGGCAATCCAAAACCCATGGTCCCCAGTCCCCCTGATGTTAACCAGGATTGAGGATTTTGTAATTTAAAATATTGAGCTGACCACATCTGGTGTTGACCTACGTCTGTGGCCAAAATAGGATTTCGGTCGCTCGTCAGCTGATACAGGCGATCAATAAGAAATTGTGGCTTAATTTGTCCGTCAGGATCCTGATCATAGCGTAGAGGGTGCGCTTGCCTCCAGGCATTCAGTTGATCCCACCAGGGCTTTCTTTGCTCCTTTTGATTCCCATTCACCGTAGCCCGAAGAATATTATTCAATTCGATGAGTACTCGCTTACAATCACCGACAATAGGAATGTCTACCTGAATATTTTTCCGAATAGAGGTCGGATCAATATCGATGTGAATAATTTTCGCATCGGGACAAAACTCTGAAACCTTGCCCGTCACCCGATCATCAAATCGTGCCCCAACGGCAATAACCAGGTCAGAATAATGCATGGCCATGTTCGCGACATACGTTCCATGCATGCCCAGCATCCCCAGTGAAAGGGGATGGTTTCCGGGAAATGCCCCAAGTGCCATCAACGTCATATCCACCGGAATTTGCGTCAGCTCGGCCAGTTCTTTTACCTCCGGAGAGGCCCCGGATAACACGACTCCTCCACCCACATATAAAATCGGACGCTTGGCTTTCATGATCGCGTCCGCCGCTTGTTTAATTTTCCACCGACTTCCGTCGTACGTGGGATTATATCCGCGAATGGAAACAGCCGTCGGGTAATGAAAGTCCGCTTTATCGAGCGAAATATCTTTAGGAATATCGACTAAAACCGGGCCAGGACGACCAGTGGTGGCAATATAAAACGCCTCCTTAATCGTCTGTGCTAAATCTTTCACGTCCTTGACCAGGAAATTGTATTTGGTGCAGGGACGACTGAGACCGATGTTGTCGGCCTCTTGAAAGGCATCGTTGCCGATTAAGGCGGTCGGAACCTGTCCTGAAAAGACGACTATGGGAACTGAATCCATATACGCGTCCGCAAGTGACGTGATAACATTTGTCATGCCGGGACCGGAGGTAATCAGTGCCACACCGGGTTTCCCCATGGCTTTGGCGTATCCGACGGCCATAAACCCGGCACCTTGTTCATGTCGTGTCAGAATTACCCGAATATCTTTTTGCTGGTGCAAGACATCGAATATTTTGAGAACCACTCCGCCTGGTAAGGCAAACATGGTTTTCACGCCCTCACGCTTTAATGCTTCCAAGAAGATTTCTGCACCAGTGATTTTCATGATTCTCACCCTTTGGTTAATTTGACGACGGACGAAACCTGGTGTACCTCATCGTCCCGGTAAAGGCTCTCAAAAACCTCTCCGACAAAAAATATTCCCCATTTGTGGTAAATTTATTGAGTACATAAATAAACCATTGTAATCATTATAATTTTTTCAAGTCAATATTTATTGTAACAGGGTTGATCCCATTACGAAATACCTGTGGAGGACAGATCCTATAGGTAATATTTCAAAATCTTGCGGCCCTCTCAATGTTTAGAGAAAACCTTCAGACCTTAGCGCAACAACATCTGTTGAGGGAATTATCTCTCATCAACTCCCCCTCGGCTCCTGTTATTTCAGTGGAAGGGCGGGAAGTCCTGCTTTTTGCCTCCAATAACTATCTTGGGCTAGCCAACCATCACCAGGTAAAAGATGCCGCCATGAAGGCCATCGAAAAATTTGGCGTAGGATCTGGAGCCTCACGGTTAATTTCCGGCAACATCACCCCTCATCACGTTTTAGAAGATGAATTGGCCGGTTTTAAGGAAACAGAGGCGGCTCTCACCTTTTCCTCAGGTTATGCCACCAATATAGGAGTCATACCGAATCTTGCTACGGCAGATAGCCTGATTTTAGCGGATCGGTTATGTCATGCCAGTCTGATCGATGGTTGCCGCCTCAGCCGGGCCACGCTACGAGTCTTCCATCATAACGATATCAGCCATCTCAAGCGCCTTCTGGCAACACCACGCTCACGGACTTCGACGCTCATTCTGACTGAAGGAGTGTTTAGTATGGATGGAGATGTGGCTCCGCTGCCCGAAATAGCCAGATTGGCAGAAGAGTATGGAGCCACCCTGCTCATTGATGACGCGCATGGCACCGGGGTCATGGGCGCAACCGGTCGAGGCACGGTGGAACATTTTGGATTAGACTCCCGCCACATCCTGCAGATGGGTACGCTCAGTAAAGCCCTTGGGTCCAGCGGCGGTTTTATTGCCGGGCCAAAAGATTTCGTGTCCTATCTGGTTAATACCGCACGCTCATTTATCTATACCACCGCCCCACCACCCGCCGTTGCCGCAGCAGCGAGCGCAGCTCTGGCGGTCATCCGGCAGGAACCCCAACGCAGGATGATGCTCTGGCGCAATCGAGAGTTTTTGCATCACGGCTTAGTGACCATGGGATTCAAACTGACCGACACGCAGAGCCCTATTCTCCCGATCATGGTGAACGACCCGGAACTCGGGGTTCAGATGAGCCAATACTTACGAGCAGAGGGCGTGTGGATTCCGGCTGTCCGCCCCCCTACGGTCCCTAAAGGAACCAGCCGCCTCCGCATCACGGTTACAGCCGATCATTCTCTTGAGCACCTTGAGACCGCCCTCCGAGCACTACGGAAAGTAGGAACAGCCCTTAAGGTCCTCTGAGCGAAAGATTGCCCCATGAACTCTCCTTATTCCTGCCAGCTGATCCTGAAAAACGCCCTCTCCCTATGTCCTACATTTGAAATCCCAAGAGATCAATAATCCCCTCCATTCAAGAAAATCAAACGGTATTCCGACAAGATGAGCAGGAATTCCATGGCTTCGAGTTTTCCGGATTGCTTGATAAGGGTGCCTTCGTTTCAATGCGCCACGACAACCAAACCTACGCATTCATGACAAATTTTCGTTAAAAAAGTTAGGGTTTTTTGTATGAATACACAACTGTTGCCTGGAAAAATTGAAATACAGGGAGAGATTGCCAAAGGCCAAACCGGTACCATTTACTATGGGTATGATCTCGAACTGCGGCAGGAAATGGCGATTAAAGTGTATCATACCCATATCAATGGTCGGCTCATTCGTGGAAAAGCCTTCATCGAAAAAGCCAAATCGCTCCTTCGGTTAGAACACCCCAATCTCATTAAAATTTTCAAAGTAGAAGAGCAGGACGGCACCCCCGTCGTCTGCATGGAATTTTTTGATGCTCCCAGTCTCCAACACGTCATTCAGAATGAAGGGCCGCTTTCAGTCGAAAAAATGCTCTTACTCGCTCGTGAAATTGCGGAAGTGTTAGTTCACATCCACTTTCAAGGCATCATTCACGGCACACTCCATCCTGGACACGTCCTGGTCGGCCCTCAAGGACAGATCAAAGTCATGGATCTCGGATTATCTTGGATCCTGATGGACATCGTGAAAAACTGTGACGCTGAGTTACTCAGACCATTACCCTACCTGCTCCCGGAAACTGCCAAAAGCGAACTGCTGACCCTCGGCAGCGATTTGTATTGCTTGGGATTCATGATGTACGACATGCTCACCACGCGAGTGCCCTATTCCGGTCTTCCGAAGACATCGATTATGGGGAAACTGGCCTTCGACCAGGCTGACCCGATTTTTGACTTCCCCGACCATGTCCCGAAAGCCATCTGTGAGCTTATTCGCCAAATGACCCGGAATCAGTCCTCAGAACGGCTTCAAGATGCCACCCATGTCCTCACCATTTTAAATCAGCAATTGGCAAAATTTGCCCCTGAAGTTTTGATGCCCCCAGCGGCTCCTGCAGAACCTCAACCAACGCCGGAAATCCAAACAGCCATAATAGAGACACCGAGCCTTCCACCACAGGCACCAGTATCAGTAACCCCTCCAAGCCAACCGCCTGCCATGACTCGGCCGAAACATTCCACCGACTATCAAGGAATACACCGAGCCAAGACCAGAAAAAAATTTGGTGTAATGATTGGAATCGCCTTACTTCTCCTTATTGGTAGCACAATAGGTTATATGTATAAGGAAGAGCTCGGCATCCCTTTCCTGGCATCGAATCAACCTTGGGTCCCCGAGCAGCCACTCATCAACCAACCGGCTCCCAACGTTCAACCAACAGACTCATTCACGACCAGACCTCCTGACGACCCAATTTCTTCTCCGCTGAATACTTCAACGACCGGAATGCCGCAGGGGAAAACCGATGGCACACCAAATAGTGATACCTTAAACTGGGCAATCCCGCCCTCCCCTGCGCCAAAAACGGCGGTGACAGAGGATCACTCCTTGCAATCTGATGCATCACACCACCCGCAAACACCATTGACTTCTCCTACGGAACGCACCCGTGCACAATCTCCGAACCCGAGCCCACAACATATCTCTGAAGGCAACCAGGTTCCGGATCAACCAAACATTGAGCCACCCCAAGACCATTCCAACATAGCCAATCCACTATCTTCAAAAAAACCGGTTACTCCGGTCTCGGCCCCCACGCAGACAACAAATCCTCCAGCAACGGGGCCAAGAACTGTCCCCACGGTCACGGAGAAACCCGAGTCACACTCTGAACAGTCTTCAGTAGTTTCCCCCAAGGGATCGCAACCCTCCCAGGACTCAACTGCTCCCTCCCCGAACTCCGAGTCGTTAGACAACGTGGAAAGCAAGGAACTCAAAGACATATTGGATTCGGTTCAGAGCCCTGAGAACGGAGCAGCCCTTTCCACCGATGGAACAAGTCCTATACTTCCTTCACCTCCGAATCCCCCGTCTCTTACTCCTTCACCGAAAATCCCCCCTCTTTCATCTCCCGTATCCCCATAAGCACTGGCTCACAGTGCAAATTTTCAAAAACCCCATGCATGAGTCAACCACAGAAGACCAATATGTCTGCCCCTTTCGGCCAGCAGGACGATTCCTCCACATTATGAGGTTAAAGGTTCCCAAAAAAACCGGACTTAAAATCCGTGAATGCACACCCACTACAAGTCCTAAACGGGAATAGGTAAGCAACATGTTAGCCAAAATTCAAAGCGTGGGATTAGTGGGATTAGAAGCCAACCTCATTGAAATTGAGGTGGATATTGGTGGAGGCCTTCCACAATTTTCTATCGTGGGGCTACCCGATGCGACCGTTCGTGAAAGCCGGGACCGGGTTCGATCGGCACTTAAAAACACAGGGTTTCATTTTCCTGCAAAAAAAATCACCGTCAATTTGGCGCCAGCCGGATTAAAAAAGGAAGGGGCAGGTCTCGAATTGGGGATTGCCATCGGCATTTTGGTAGCCGAAGGGGTCCTGTCACAAGAAGCCGTCACCTCCTACATTTTTGTCGGGGAACTGGCACTGGATGGCAGAATCAAAGCGGTTCCCGGGGCATTGTCCATGGCTATGGCCACCCGTCACCCCTTTTCATTGATCCTGCCTCACGACAATGCCTCGCAGGCTGCCGTGGTCGACCACGCCACTGTATTTAGCGTCTCTACCCTCCCTCAGGTGGTGGAATTTCTTCAGGGGGCACTCACGCTCCTTCCTGCAAAAAATACCTTCTCCATCGAGCCACCAGGACTTACCGCCACGGAAGAAGACTTTGCCGATGTAGTGGGACAATTTCAGGCCAAACGTGCCTTGGAGGTGGCTGCCGCTGGTGGGCATAATCTTCTCATGGTAGGTCCACCGGGATCGGGGAAAACCATGTTAGCCCAACGGTTAACAGGTATTCTTCCACCCATGAGCTTTCAGGAATGTTTGGAAGCCAGTCAGGTCCATAGTGTGGCCGGAAACCTTCCACCTCATGCGGCCCTTCTTGCCAATCGCCCCTTTCGTGCCCCCCATCACACCATTTCAGAAGCCGGCCTCGTTGGAGGAGGATCCATTCCCCGTCCCGGAGAAGTCTCTCTGGCACATCATGGCGTCCTCTTTTTAGACGAGGCATTGGAATTTAAGCGGTCGCTCTTGGATAGCTTACGCCAGCCACTGGAAAATGGAACCGTCACACTGACCCGCGCACAGGCCAGCTTCACGTTTCCCGCTAAACTCATGTTGATCGTGGCGATGAATCCCTGCCCATGTGGATATTGCGGAGACCCTACCCATGAATGCATCTGTACGCCCTATCACATTCAACGATATCGAAGCCGTCTGTCCGGTCCACTCCTCGACCGGCTGGATATTCACATCGAAGTCCCCGCTGTCCCGGTCAAAGAACTATCGGGCAGAATAACCGGTGAAGCCTCTTCCGCCATTCGTCACCGAGTGATCCAGGCACGACAACGTCAGATCGACCGCTACCGTGCTGAGCAGACCCTCAACAATGCACAGCTCAAGCCTCGCTTGCTTAAAAAATATTGCCAACTGGATCAAGCCGGAAACACCCTGTTAGATCAAGCCGTCAGCCGACTAGGATTGTCCGCACGGGCCTATGGGCGGATTTTACGTGTGGCCCGAACTATTGCCGACTTAGGAGAATCGGTTATGATTTCTTCCACACATGTCGCCGAAGCGATTCAGTACCGAACATTCGATCGACCCATTCTGGCATAAGGACATTTCATGGAATCGTTTAAAGTGTTTCGATGGTGGTTCATGATTGGCGCCCTCATGGCACTGGCTGTCATCATGATTCAAGGCGGGATTCGCGATCTGATGCTGGCTAATGAACCTATATGGGAAATCAAACTGGTCGAATTGGGACCGCCCATCTTTGGGGGAGGTCTCTTGGGTGGATGCATTGCCCTCATCCTGAATCGAATCAAGGATAAGTCCTAATTCCAGTTACGTGTGACGACCTCCCGGCACCCTCTCCCCCACATCCCAAGCGCGCTCAGAATTTAACGCTCAAAGCGTGTCTTCAGCCTGGGCGAAGGAAGGCGCGTTCAGTACTTTCCATAGGTATCCCTAAAACCATCCCGAGTTGCCACACGTGTTTTCAACACTCATCCAAGGAACATTTCCTCTAGCCACCAGGCTGATCCGGTCAGTACAATACGGTTCAGTTCTGAGTCGATTCACTGAAGAAAAAAGGAGGCATGGTGGGCATGGATGTGAAAGTCGGACCGCATTGGTACCGCAATTCCAATGGAATTGTAGAAATTGACGGACTCCCCCAAATCGAAATGCAGCTTCGAAAAACCGGAGGAACCCCTGTTCGAGTCAATTTTGCCATTTTCGATAAAGTTGGAAAATTGCACGCAAAGATTGAAGCCAATTCCCTGGTCATTAACGAACAAGGAGCCTATCAACTGGAACGGTTGGAGAACGGCATAATTTTATCCAACAGAGGAGACAAGAAACGGGTACTGGCCATTAACGTGACTGGCACTGATCAGGTGGAAATACCGGAAGGCGAATTCTATACGCTCAAAGGGCATCTCCTGAAGATCACGCCCCATGAATGGTCAGTAGAAAAAACCACGAAACAGTCAGGCGAGACAGACATGAAGGGACAACCCGTTGCGGTTGGTTCTCAGTAAATGCGTCAGGGAAACGGGAGGTCGTTGAAGCCAAACATTTGTCTTCCCCAGACCACCACGGTCGTCAAATTTCAGCCGACGGGGCGTGACATCGCCCTTCACAAATTGCACACATTCGTCCGCGGACGCCGTCCCCTACTATGGCTGGTCCCAATGAACTGCAGAGGTCCAGCGCCACAACATCTGACCCTTGATACGTCCACAAGCGGCCACATTTCTGACAACAGTACCAAATAGTATACCCAGGCCACTCCCGATCACGCACAGCCATGAGTACAATCTCCTTTGCCTACCTCTTAATTACACGATCGGACTAATCGGACTCAATCGTCCGGCATTTCCGCCTGAATCTTTTCAGGCAGTGTCTGTACCCAATCATCGAAGGGCAGATCGGCATCCACGACAATTTCCAGCTTGCCATTGGGCAACCGACGAACGACCCCTGGACTTGCCGGGGCCAGGGGAATTTCCACTGCCTCTCGGGAAATATCCAACTCATCCGTCACTTCTAAAATTCTCGTAATATGCTGAAACGAAACCGTATCCAATAAACTCACGTAGGCTCCCTTCATCAGGCTGATCAATAGAAATTGTAGGAACTGTCCCAGACCCTGTCAACGAATTCCGGGGTGGCGACATTCACACCGCGGCTGAAAAAACCTGCCTGAAGATCCGCCCGGCAGCAACCATATCTTCATGATTGACATCCAAATGCGTCACCACCCGAAACGCCCGATCCCCCATGGCATTCAACAGGACTCCGGCCTCCCGGCAGTCAGCTAATAACGTGTCGGTCGTTTTAGAAGAATGGGGGACCTGAAACATCACCATATTGGTCTCAACTGTCTTGACATCAACGACCACACTGGGGATGTCCTCCAAGAGTGTCGCCAGATAATGCGCATTCACATGATCCTCTGCCAATCGGGCAATATGATGCTCAAGTGCATACACACCGGCAGCGGCCAGAATGCCCACCTGCCGCATCCCCCCGCCAAACACTTTGCGAAGACGGCGCAATGTTTGAACACGTGCCGCATCCGACACCACCATCGACCCGACGGGAGCCCCCAACCCTTTCGACAAACAAAACGACACCGTATCAAAGGGACGAGCATAGTCAGCAGCCGCCACACCGGTTGAGATCACCGCATTGAACAATCGAGCACCATCCAAATGCAGGGACAGTCCATGGGTGCGGGCCACCTCTGCAATTTGATGGATGACCTCCAAGGAATAAATCGATCCTCCACCCACATTATGCGTCTGCTCCAGACACACCAACGTCGTTGGAGGATTATGAAGCCCCTTTGGCCGAATAGCGGCTTCGACCGATTCCGGCGAGAGGCGCCCGCGATTACCCGGCACGCAAACCAATTGGACACCGGAGAGCGAAGAGGCCGATCCCCCTTCATAGCGAATGAGATGGGACGTACTATCCACGATCACCTCATCACCGGGCCTGGTGTGCAACCGGAGAGCCAATTGATTGCCCATCACCCCTGAAGGAACAAAGACCGCAGCTTCTTTGCCTAACATTTCAGCGGCCATGGCTTCCAATCGATTCACGGTCGGATCTTCTCCATACACATCATCACCCACTTCGGCCTGAGCCATCGCCTCCCGCATGGCGGGTGTGGGTTTCGTCACAGTATCGCTACGCAAATCAATTTTATGCATAAGCCGATTCCTTCCAAAAATATTGACCCTGCAGGTATTCTAAGGAACCGTCTGTCTTCACACAAGATTTTCCTTTTGGCATTGGTCTACAATGCGGGCGATGAACACACGTCTCCTCGTCACCGGCGGAGCGGGCTTTTTAGGCAATCACCTCCTACGTCGGGCCAATCAATTTGTCGCAGCCGGAACGCTGCACGCCACGCCCTCCACATCCCTTCCCGGCGTAACCTTTCATGTGTGTGATCTCCAAAGCCCTGAGGAAGTTCGAATCCTCATGGATCGGGTGCAACCAGACGTCATTATTCACACCGCCTGCTCGGAGCAGGGAAAAGGCATTGAAGCGATCCTCCCTGCAGCAGGACTTCTTGCCATGCAATCAGTAGAACGAAATATTCGCTTCATTCACCTTTCGACCGATCAAGTCTTTGATGGGACTTCGGCGCCTTATACCGAAGAGAGCCCCACGAACCCCATCAACCCCTATGGCCATGCCAAAGCCAAGGCGGAGGAACTCATCCGCTCCCTGAACCCGAAGGCCACCATCATCCGCACCTCGCTGCTCTATGATCTGCGCACGCCGGACCGCCAGACGACACGCTTAATCAAGGCCACACAAACCGGCGAACCGTATCGCTTGTTCGTTGATGAACTTCGCTGTCCCGTCTGGGTTGAAAACTTTGCCAAAGTCTTATTGGAGGTAGCCACCATGGATGCCCCAGGCATCTTACATATAGCAGGCCCTGAAAGCCTGAACCGTTGGGACTTGGGGATAGGTTTGCTCCATCATTTCGGGATCACGCCGACACCAAATATTCAACAGGGAACCATCGAAGAATCCGGACTGGTCCGCCCCAAAAACCTTACCATGATCTCTTCCCGTGCCAAACAGCTTCTCCGTACACCCCCATTTTCCTTTTTGGAAGCCAGGGAAAAATTTCAAAATCTCAAAATTTAAAAAACCTGGCAACCACCATGAAGAAGCTATAAGTCTCTTTTCCCCCCATGGTTAAATCGTGTTCGTCGTCAAGGGATTTATCCACGGCTATTCGCTAACATTCTACATTTTGACATATACCCATATCAGATCATACATCTATACATATGAAGACAACTGTCGATAGGTCTCAATCACTTTGACATGAAGCCAAAAAATTGGGGATGGGGATTGCGGTTGACGCGCGTATCCTAGTGTCTGCCCATCGAGAAGATTCTACATGGCATCACTCGGACTACGACCATCTAGGAAGCTTAGCGGAAAGGGCCAAATCCTGGGCCATTCCCTGGCCATGTCTGCATAAATTTCTGGCGATTGTGACTCATCCGCGAATCTTCAAAATATCCACGGCCCTCCGGGTGCCTGTGAGCAAGTAGATGCGTGGTTAGAATCCCCCAAAGTCATACTCCTTTCAAAGACACATGACTATTGGCAATTATTTCGACTGGCGGTGATAGAGGGAAAAGTTCAAGGTCCTCTCGTCCATGATGCCCGCATCGCGTCTCTTTGCCGACATCATGGCATTCAGGAGTTGTGGACAGCGGATCGTGACTTCAGCTGATTTCCCACTCATTCTCCTCGCAACCCACTGCACTGATACATTGGTGCCTGCAAGCCATGGGAAAAGAAGTGGCTAAGAAAAATGGAAAAATCCCAAGGAGAAATGACTTTGTTTTCGTGGGGATAACCGTAAAGAATATCTTACGGCAAGAGCTGATTACACCCATGGGCCAAGCCCAAGGAACCCCGGCCGCATGGAAGAACCCAGTGGAACGAGTACCCAAAAGCCATGCTCCTGATACCTTACCTTCAAACTCTCACCAACAAACTTGAACCCTAATCCTAATTTATTAGGGGTTTCGTTTATGAATGCCGAGTTTGTTACCGTCGGGGTCCAGGATTATGGCTGCCCGGCAGTGAGGAAGGTCGAAAGGCTCAAGGGCAAACTGGACGTTGTGGTACCTGAGATGTTCTATGGTTTTGTCAAAGTCCTCTACTGTCAGCACAAGCTGGGGACCGTCCCCGGATGGCTTCAAGAAGGGTTCTTTGCCAATGGCCAGCGTGTGAGGACCAACCTCATACTCGACCCAAAATCCGTCGACCAGATCCATGGAAGTCGCACTGGCGAGCCCTAGAACGCCCTCATAAAAGGCACGGGACCGCGCCAGATCTGTGGCCGGGTATACAATAAAAGCAAATTCAACAATCTTCATTGGCGGCATCATATTCGGTGATAGCCTAACAGAGTCAGCATTTTTCGGTCTCCTTATCAGAAGATCTGCCTTCTGCCCTATCAAATTAACCTGCAGATCGGCCAACCGGGCTGACACTCAAACCAGGGGGCGGACCTTGTCTGAGCTTGGCGAGTTGGTCCGCCTTTCCGTTGCTTGCGTCAGCACGATTGAATGTAGCCGATCTGGGCATCAATGGTTTGGGGTCCTTTTGCCGGTACAAAAGAGACGCGGCCGCCGGGACAAAACCCGGCAACACATAACATCACGTTGACACGAGAATTGGAAACACAAATTCAATGCGTTCACCGGCCAGCATATTTTTTCTAGTAAATCCGAAGATGAATTCTCAATTTATATAGTCAATCAGTAGGCCAGATCCATTTTAGAAACCCTAAAATTGGCCAGGCGAATCATTCCTCAATTAACTAAATATGTCAAATTAGCAACCGCCTCAATAGGACCGACTCCCGCCAAAAATTGGGTTGGAAAAGGAAGTGAACAACCCCTATTGACAGTTATTTCTTGTGTGGCAGATATCGATCCACGAATACTCTGGGGGGCACGACCGAAATCCCCTTGTATCCCGATATCTTCTGCAGGGCTTTATCACCACTGCAAATAAATTTTGACCGGCCTGCCAGAGCACAAGCCATAAATTCATCAGGATCGGAGCACACACGTTCATTTAAAGGGGGGGCATGAACGACAATGGCATGGGAGATCAGAAGCTCGAGAAACGGAAAAAGGTCAACGGTTGCGTATTTCTCGGACAGCTCAACGCCAACTCGTCGGTATTCGTCCAGAATTTCAGCAGAGACGACAATTTCAACTTGGCCAACTCTCCAAGATTTCAGAATGTCAAAAGGCGGTCCAGCGAAAAACACCCCAGAAATAAAGACATTGGTGTCAAGGACGAGCCTCATGAAGCGGTTCGGACTTTGGCAATGGCCTTTCCAATGTCCGAACGCTTCAACCTGGCGTCCCTCGCTTGCCGCCTGGCCTTATCGATTAGCGAATCAAATTCATTCAAGACAGGCTTTTTGATGCTTTTGAGAATGACCGCGTCGTCTTGCCCCACTACCACAAATTGATCGCCTTCTTTTAAACCCAGTTGCTTTCGTATCTCTTCCGGAATGACGACTTGGCCCTTGGATGAAAGTTTTGTTGTGGCTATAGATGCCATGTTAGTCTCCTTTTCTTTAAACTTACTAGTAAGATTATATTCAATAGATCGGATATATCAAGAGATTTTCTTAATCAAAACAATTTCCCTGGTTGCCTTAGGACAACGACCCGTGGAGGCAAAACAGGAGAGCAGATGGGGAAGAGGGCCCATCTCATTCATTCAATATTATTTGAGAATTTCTCAGAAACCTACCAGGAAAGAGATTTTTCTTTGCGGTCAAGGACTTCTTGAAGTTTCAGGCGGGAAGTAGCCCCCTGTCGAAGGATGCGTAGCTCCGGAAGGATTTGTAACACCGTGGAGGGTTGACCACCCGGCGCAGGTCCGCCATCGACAATCACGTCAACCATCGACCCTAATTGGTGCATCACATCTTCAGCGGATTGCGCCGGCGGCTGTCCGCTTCGATTGGCACTGGTGCCGGTGAGCGGACCGGTGTGCGTCATGAGTTCGCAAACGCGTGGATCATTGGGCTGCCGGACACCAATGGTTCTCTGTCCGCCGGTCAGGATAGGCGAAAGAGTGGAACGAGCCTGCAGAACAAGCGTGAGCAAACCCGGCCAGAACTCTTCCATGAGTGTTCGAGCGACACCGGGGATATCTGCCGTCAGTTGATTCAGTTGGGACGAGTCACCCACTAACACAGGAAAAGGTTTGTGGCTGCGTTCGCCTTTGATCTGCATCAACCGCTCTAATGCCATGTCATTGAAGGGACTGACCGCAAGCGCGTAAAAGCTGTCGGTCGGTACAGCCAGGACTCCGCCATCCTGCAGACATTGTGCAACCTGATGAATCAGTTGGGGCGATGGAAGGGAATTGAGTTGGAGAACGGTGGCCACGACAGAGCGCCCTTAAATCAGGATGGAACCTGCAGCACGCGGTGGCCGATGTCTGAACGGAAATACCGGCCTTCAAACTGAATCGGGGCAAGTGCCTGATGGGCATGATCTCTGGCTCCGGCCAGGGTCGAATCAATCCCGGTTACCCCTAGGACCCTCCCGCCATTCGTAACAATCTTATTATTGGCATAGGAGGTCCCAGCGTGAAACACCATAACCGACTTCGACTCTTTTTCCGGGAGGCCGGTGATCGGCAATCCCGTTTGGTAGGACCCGGGATATCCGCCGGAGGTCAACACCACGCACACCGCTGCCTGGTTGTGCCACTCCACATGCAGTTGGTCCAAACGATGTTCGACCACAGCTTCAAGCACATCCAATAAATCTGTTTTTAAGAGTGGCAAGACCACCTGGGTTTCAGGATCGCCAAAGCGGGCATTAAATTCCAACACATAGGGCTTACCATCCTTCACCATAATCCCCGCGTATAACACGCCGTAAAATGGACTCCCCACCCTGGACAACCCTGTGACCGCCGGAGACAGCACTTCATCAAGAATACGCTGACGGAGTTCCGGTGTTCCCAATGGAGCCGGCGCATAGGCCCCCATCCCTCCAGTATTCAAACCCGTGTCCCCTTCCCCGATTCGTTTATGATCCTGGGCGGGAATCATGGGGATCACCGTTCGACCATCGGCAAAGGCCATTACGGTAAGTTCTTCTCCATCAAGAAATTCTTCCAGCACCACCCGGGCGCCGGCGACTCCAAATCGCTGTTCTTCCAGCATGCTGCGAACCGCTTCACGGGCATCCGCCCTGGTCGCACAGATGATGACCCCCTTCCCTTGCGCCAGGCCATCGGCTTTCACGACAATCGGGAGCGGGCAGGATTCGACCCAGGTTAAAGCCGGCTCCAGCTGGTCAAATGTGCGGGAAGAAGGGGTGGGAATTTTTTCCCGCACCATGAGTTCCTTGGCAAACGATTTGCTTGATTCAATAAGCGCCGCATTGCGAGTGGGGCCAAAAATCCGTAAATGTGATTTTCGGAATTCGTCGGCGATGCCGAGGGAGAGCGGCAGCTCGGGTCCGACCACTGTGAGGTTGATTTCTTTGGATTGTACAAAATCCTTAAGACCTCCAAGATCATCCGCCTGAAGTGGCACACATTCAGCTACCTGAGCGATCCCCGCATTACCGGGGGCACAAAAGAGTTTCCTCACACGAGGGGATTGTGCAAGCTTCCACGCGAGGGCATGCTCGCGACCACCGTTGCCTATGATTAATACGTTCACCGGAAAAACTTGTGCCTCCCGTCATCCCTTTAACATATGGAGGTCAGGAACATTGCCCCAGTCCTCTTATTTTCACCCAGGGTATGCCCTGATGTTCTCTTCCATCATAATTCCCCACCCATCCAGAAAACCGAAAAGAAACGACAACAATAGAACACAACGCTTACCACGTCAGAACAAAGGAACAAGGGAAGATGGTGAAAATGTCGAGGTTGGATCTGTTAATGACGGAAATGGCGCATGCCCGTCATAATCATGGCCATCTTATGCTCATCCACGGCTTGGATGATCTCCTTATCCCGAATAGACCCTCCTGGCTGAATCACGGCGGTAATCCCTGCGCCTGCGGCGGCATCGATGCCATCACGAAATGGGAAAAAGGCATCGGAAGCCATCACGCACCCTTTGATGGGAAGATTCGCTTTCATTTGAGCCAGTTTCACCGAATCAACCCGGCTCATTTGGCCGGCGCCAATGCCGACGGTTTGGGTCTGCGTGGCAAAGACAATGGCATTAGACTTGACGTGCTTGCAGACTTTCCAGGCAAAATCGCAGGCTTGATACTCGTAGTCGGTCGGCTGCCGTTCGCTCGGCATGGATAACTCACCCATCTCATGCAACGACCCAAGATCCCGGTCCTGCACTAAGATCCCGCCCACAATTTTTTTCATGTCCAACGCATCCCGTTGAGCACTTTCCAACGCACCCACCGCTAACAGCCTCAAATCTTTTTTCCGTTGAAGTTCAGCCAAGGCCTCTTCCGAAAATGAAGGCGCAATCAATACCTCCACAAACGTAGAGGTGATTTCTTTGGCCATGGCCAGATCGACGTTTCGATTACAGGCAATGACCCCGCCAAAAGCGGAGACCGGATCCGTTTCTCGCGCCCGGACATAGGCCTCCACCGGCATATCCCCGATGGCGACCCCGCAGGGATTATTGTGTTTGACGATAACGACCGCCGTTTCATCAAACTCCTTCACCAGTTCCAACGCCGCATTCGCATCTAAGTAATTATTATAGGACATGGCTTTGCCATGAAGTTGTTTGGCCTGACAAAGCGAGGCTTCTTTGGTCTGCCGGTCCCGGTATACCGCACCGGCCTGATGCGGATTCTCTCCATACCGTAGATCTTCGATCTTTTCATACGACAGACACAACAACGAGGGGAATTTTTGCTCTGAGGTATCGGCTAACTTGGAGGTGAGATAATTGGCGATCAGGCTGTCATACCTGGCGGTATGGTCAAAGACCTTTTTAGCTAACTCGCGTCGCAAGCCTAAAGAGACCGTTCCCGACTGCAAGGCCTCCAAGACCCGCTCATAATCCTGAGGATCGACCACCACCAGAACATCCTCATGGTTCTTGGCCGCCGACCGGAGCATGGAGGGTCCCCCGATATCAATGTTTTCAATGGCTTCTTCAAACGTACAACCAGGCTTCGCAATGGTCGCTTCAAATGGGTAGAGATTCACGATCACGACATCGATGGGCTCAATTCCCTGCTCGTGCATTTGTCGCACGTGCGCATCCAACGAACGCCGCCCTAATAACCCACCATGAATCTTCGGATGTAACGTTTTCACCCGCCCGTTCAAGATTTCAGGAAACCCGGTGTAATCTGCCACCTCGGTCACGGCAACTCCGGCGTCCCGAAGCATCTTGGCGGTTCCACCTGTCGACAAAATATCCGCATCAAGTGCCGCCAACCCCTTGGCCATTTTCTCTAGACCGGTTTTATCGGATACGCTAATCAGCGCCTTTCCCAATTTTGCCATGTGTTCTCCTGCCACGCGTCTCTGTTAATGGGTAAAAAAGGAAAGTCAGCTTAGCAAATGACCTGAAGAACTTCAACGAATCCTGAAGATCATGCCCCAAGGACCAGCACCCTATTCCTGCTCGTTACCCTATTCCACACCAGCGACATTTTCCTTTGCGAATCTTGAAATTTTGATGTTTCAGCACGACTATTTTCTTATAAACCTCGCATCAGGAAGAGGCTGATTTTCATCCACAACATATTTCTTTATACACCCATAAAGCCAAATTCCGATTCTGCCGAAATAATATATTGAAAGCCGGTTTAATATAATGGCAGTACCATCATTTTGGACAACCCCTCTGTCCATTTGGTTTCAGTAACAAAATTTTCTACTCACATGGTACGCGAAAAGGAGAGCCATGAGTATCAGGGGATTGTTGCATGTTCTGACCTATTCTGGCCGGCGAAAGCCACCTCCGGCCTAATATGACAACCAAAATTTCACCATACTCACGAGTCATATTCCGTTACGATCTTTTTACAACACTGTAAGGACTCTCATAGTCATAAGGATTCATCGATGGATTTCACCCTGATGTTCGTTGTGTTGTTGGTATGTCTTGCATTCGGTGCCATTATGCTCACAGTAAGCATGGGTCCTCCAACAAAGAATAAAAAAGAAGAAAGCCGGATCCAGGGCACGAGCTTCATTCCATCACAAATGTTCATGGGTACCGATGGCGTTGGAGGCATTGCTGTCAACGACCAAACGCTCAAAATTTGCCTGTTATATAGTCCTGCTGTCCCACCACGATTGATTCATATTTCAAGCCTGGTCGGTTCGTTCTTAGTGAAAAATGGAGAAGTCCTTAACGAAGCGCTAAGAACTGCCCCAAAAGCACTCATCTCATTTCAAAAACTTATGCACGCAAACGCAGAAAGATTGATTAAGAGTTGGCAGGCCTCCTCTTCCCAAAAAGACAACCAGCGAATCGACCTCATGGTGTGGATCCACGATGAAGACGAACCGTTCCATGTTGTTAATTTCCTCAATATGGAAACCAAAGAAGGGGGCATTCTCTTTGAAAAATACTTAGATACGGCAACACATTGGCACAAAGTTTTGAATGGACTGATACTCCAAGCCGACCAGCTCGCGTGTCTTCAGATAGAATCGGACCAGAATGCCACAGAACAGCCGACAAAGAACCCTGCTTTAACAAGCGCAGCCTCATAGATTCTGCGCTCCTGTCTCACCAGCCGTATCCCCAGACTCCATAGTTCCTCTCTTCTCCACTTCCGCAAATTCCTACTTTTGGCGTTCCTCAAAATCTCAAACGGTTGTCAGTACCCCACCCATTCGTGAATACCGGGCCTGACCTACTCGGCTCTTCCAGGAATTCCAACAGTCACTTGTAATTTTTACAGCATAGATCCCCCACACAATTCACAGACACACCAAAAAGCGCGCGAGGAACGCTCCCCTTCAAATGGGGAATGGTGCAGGCCACCGCTTTGACGTTCGCTTCATCTTAATACTCATTGGGCCTACTCCTAAGGCCGTTTGCATTCATCTTTCAAGCAAGGAAACCGTTCTCTCATGCCCCAATCACGTGAATTCACGATAGTCAAATATGTGATGGTATGTATTGGCATTCTTCTATCCTATGCATTGGCGTCAGAGTGGAACACCTTCTCCTTCTCCCAAGAACCCGATCTTCTTCAAGCCATCCAAAATCGTAATTTGCCCCTGGTTCAGAAGCTGGTCTCTCAAGGATCCGATGTCAATCAGCGCACCCCACAAGGAGCGACGCCTCTCCATTTTTCCGCAAGATCCGGACAATTTACGATGACTCGTCTTCTGTTACAAAAAGGCGCAGACCCTGAGGCTATTTATCAGTCCGAATGGACGCCTCTCCATTTCGCCGCGAAGGGAGGACATGTGGATATCGCCGACCTCCTCCTTCAACACGGTGCGCCCGTGGATGGTTTTAAAGGAAAAATCACGCCACTCCACATTGCCGTGCAAGAGCATCACCACCGGATGGCGTCTTTTCTGTTAGCTCACGGCGCAACGGTCCAATCCTCATTTAAGGAAGGCTGGACGGCGCTGCACATCGCCGCACAAACGGGAGATGCCGACATGACTCGCCTGCTTCTGGATTCCGGCGCGCCGATCGATGCCACCAATACCATTGGCATCACGCCCCTTCATTCTGCCGCTCTTTCCGGCCAACGGAATCTGACCCACTATCTGCTGTCACGTGGAGCCACCTGCTCTCTTCCCTCACAACCACTCCAAAGTTCCACTTCTACCGCATCCGGTCAACTGTATGCGGCTCTTCAGGAAGTCTTCCAGCACTGTCCTACTCCTCTAGCTTCCTAATTTTCCTGTAATTGCTGAAGCAATCTCAGATCAGAAATTGTACTCAGAACAACATCTGCAAGCACATATTACTTCCCTGATTTTTCTAAATTCGAGGGCCGTGACCTAATTTTGGATTTTGGTTGTATAAAGTGTTATAAGTACGTGGGGAGTATTTGAATGGAAACCTTAAGTGAATTCCTCCGAAAACAAAAAGCAGCTGACAATCCTGAAGAGCGTGCCCAACGCCAAGAGGCATGGCTGTCTGCTCTGAACAAACTGTTTGCAAAAATTCAATCATGGCTTGCGGAAGCGGAAAAAGAAAATTTAATCGAGACAAGCATCCACCGGGTAAATCATATTGAAGAAAGCCTTGGCACATTGCAGGTTCCTCGCCTAACTCTGAAAGTGGATCACAAAACAATTACTCTAAAGCCAATTGGTGCAACAATAATTGGCGCGGATGGTCGAGTAGATATGGTGACTACAAAAGGAACTTTTATGTTTCTATACCTAGCCGACCAGGACAAGTGGGTACATGGGTCTGGAACGAGACCATCTGAATTCCGTGAATTAACTGAAACAATCTTTACTGATCTCCTCAAACGCGCTCTAGCGTGACTGACCTTGACGCAATCCTTCAAGCTTATCAGGCCTCCATTGATTGCCTGAATATTGTCGGCGACTTACTTGCCAAATCAACAAAAGGAAAAACATTCCACAATACGATCTTTTTCGGTAAATCCCCGAATGAGGCTCAGGAACTGCTTGTTTTTAGCAAAGAAGAGCAGTCTGATTCCACGATCCTTTCTCTTCTCTCCGGGTTTGAGAAACTAATTTTCGATCATCTCGCAACACCGCTGCCAATAAAAGCATCGAGTAAAGAAGGTTTTAGCGGCCTGAACGATGCCATCAAACAATTTGAAAGCCAGGTTTCAACACCCACTTACAATGACGTCGAACGTCTCTGCGGTTATAGACATTGGGTCGCCCACGGGAAAAGGTGGGAAAAACCTAGTTCTGCTGATCCAGCAAACACCCACAACTGTCTCATCGAATTCATGCGTCAAGCGTCTATCCTGCAAATAAAATCCTTGTCCTAGGTTGGGCGAAAATTTCTGTTCCTCATTCCTAACACGTTAAGAAATCTTAGGTTGTGCAAACCTGATTTTTTTGAATTTCTAGGGTCAATTCTTCTCTCATTCGTACTTATAAAAAAATCCACGTAAACAATTGTGAGGATCTAAAATATTCCTTTTAAAACCCAGCAATGGCTACTTCCGGGAGAGGATCCAGTCACGGAACAACTATCAAAAAAAATTTCTGATGATGGAAAAATGAAATCGGCATTTCCTCTATGAGCTGGATGTATTTTGCTCTGTTGGCGGCACTCAGCGAATCCCTGAAAGACCTACTGAGTAAGCAGGGAGTGCGATCCGTCTCCCCTCAACTGGCGGCTTTAGCCGCTGGTGCGACTCCCATTCCCATACTTCTGAGCATTGTACTGTTCACGGATTCAGTCCCTTTGCTGGGCCCCAGGTATGGGTGGGCACTGCTCATTGGAGGAACATTGAATATCCTGGCCCTGTTCCAATTCATGAGGGCCTTACAAAGTTCTGATCTGTCCCTGGCCATTCCCTTCGTTTCCTTTACTCCTCTTTTTTTATTGATCACCTCACCTTTCCTGGTCGGGGATATCCCAACGACACAGGATATCGTGGGCATCTTCTGTATTGTGGGGGGAGCGTATGTCCTACACATTCAGTCAATACACCATGGTTTTCTTGCGCCATTGTTCGCAATCTTTCGAGAACCGGGTCCAAGGCGAATGCTTTCCGTGGCGTTCATATATAGCCTCACGTCGAATTTTGACAAAATCGGCGTGCAGAATTCCTCTCCTCTCTTTTGGAGCCTCTCCATTTCCAGCGTGATGACCATCGGGTTTGTGTTCTTGCTACGATTCCTGCCGGGAAAGAATATTGCCGCTCCTCGCCCGACCACTCTCGTCATCCTTTTGCTCGTCGGCCTGTTTCAGACCATAGGCCTCCTCGTTCACAATACCGCTCTCAGTCTGGGACCGGTTCCTTCCGTCATCGCCATAAAGCGATCGAGTATTCTCTTCGCCGTCATGTGGGGATGGATGTTTTTGAAGGAAAAATACGTAGGGGAGCGGTTGATTGGCGCAGTCTTGATGATGATCGGAGTTGTCGTATTAGGTTTCGGGTACACGGACTAACCTTGTCGGCCCGACAACCAACCGAAAGACATGAGTTGAATCACACAACCGAGAGTTATTTCAGGGAGAGAGAGGAAAGTTCGGCAACCGAAACCAGCGGACCTGGAAAGATTCCGAGCAAAACCACACCGGCAACGGCGCAGGCCAACACAAAGGATACCTGGGGAGAAAGGACCAACCGGGTATGCAATTCCTGTTCGGAGGATGGCTCACGCATATACATCACCATGACAATGCGCAAATAGAAAAAAGCCGAAATGGCGGCAAAGATCAATCCAATGATCGCCAGCCATGCCAATCCGGCATTAACCGCCGCCATGAAAAGATACAGTTTCCCAATGAACCCGGCGGTGGGAGGAATACCCGCCAACGACACCATAAATACCAACATGAGAAACGCGCCACCCTTATGTCGCTTGGCCAATCCGGTGAAATCTTCTATTTCCTCGCCTTCCAGGCCACCCTTCCGTAATACGGCCACCATGGAAAATGCTCCTATCGTCATAAACGAATAAATGGCCAGATAGAGCATCAGGCTCGAAACGCCCTGAGACGAAACCGCTCCTTCTATCCCGGCCCACCCGGCGACCACGACACCAATCAATGCATAACCCGCATGGGCAATGCTGGAATAGGCCAGCATCCGTTTCACGTTGGTCTGAACAATGGCCACAAGATTGCCAAGAGCCACAGTGATAATACATATAACCAGGATCAATAAATTCCAATCCGGTTTGATTCCACCGAAGGCTTCCAGAAGCACACGAAGGAACGCAGCAAAGCTGGCCGCCTTGGAAGCCACCGCCATAAACGCCGTCACAGACGTCGGGGCTCCTTCATATACATCAGGCGTCCACATATGAAAGGGCACTGCCGCGACTTTAAATCCAAATCCCACAATCAGCAGCATGAGCGAAATAAAGACCAACGGGTCATCGATCCCGCGCCCATTGACCACGGCTGCGATTTCCACCAGCCGAGTACTCCCAGTGACACCGAAAATAATCGAAATCCCATAGAGCAAAATTCCTGAGGAAAAGGCTCCCAACACAAAATATTTAGCCGAAGATTCGATTGACCGCAGCTCAAATCGCTTGAACCCGGCCATAATATAGAGGGTAATCGACATCAGTTCGATTCCCAGATAGATCGTGAGCAAATCAGCCCCGGATACCATCACCATCATTCCGGTCAATGCCAACAGGACAAATGCGTAGTATTCCGCGAGCTGGATCTTTTCCTCTTTAAGGTAACCCATTGACAATAAAATGGTCAGACCACTCACCAGATACAGCAACATTTTCCAAAATACGGCATACGAATCCACGACCACTAAATCACTAAAGGCCATCACCCGCTCACCAAACCCGTTCACCGTCACCACGCTGCCGACCACCAGAATGCCGAGACTCATCCACGCCAGGAGATCTTTTTTGTGTGCAGGCGTAATGGGATCAAGAACGAGAATCAGACAGGCCATGCCCACAATGAGCAATTCAGGAAGAATGAGAACAAGATCGGCGAGAGGAAGCGTCATGGGGCAACATCACCCTTCATGATGAGTCGATGCCCAGATGGCTCGGCCGTCATCGCCAGGGTGTGCCCTCGGCCATCTCCCCCCTCCTGAACCATGACTGATGTAGATTGAGACGCGATGACCCGCGCCACGCTCGCATGCATCACATCCAACAACGGTTTCGGATAAAGCCCGATCCAAAACACCAACACCACCAATGGAACCAGCATGCCGAATTCACGGACATTCAAGTCAGTTAATTTGGGGAGCATCTGCGGAGAGGCCGGCCCATAGATCATCCGTTGCACCAAATACAAAATATAGGCGGCAGCTAAAATAATCCCTAAAGCCGCGAGAGTCCCTGTCAGTTTGCTCCAGGCAAAGGTTCCAACCAGGACTAAAAACTCTCCGACAAAACTATTCATGCCTGGAAGACCAACCGACGACAACGCAAAAATCACAAAAAATGTTGCGTATTTTGGCATTGCGTTCGCCAACCCGCCATTATCGGTAATTTGCCGGCTATGCGTCCGTTCGTAAATGATGCCCACACACATAAAGAGCGCGCCGGTCGTAATGCCATGGTTGATCATCTGAAGGATCGCACCCTCAATACCCTGGGCATTTAACGCAAAAATTCCCAGTGTGACAAACCCCATGTGACTGACACTGGAATAGGCAATAAGTTTCTTGAGGTCCGCTTGCGCTAACGCCATATAGGCGCCATAAATAATGGCGATGACCGACAGAGTCATGATGAACGGGGTGTACGCAACCGAGGCATCAGGCAACATGGGCAAGGAAAATCGTAAAAACCCATAGGTTCCCATCTTGAGCAAGACACTTGCGAGAATGATGCTCCCGGCAGTGGGGGCTTCAACATGGGCGTCAGGGAGCCACGTATGAAAGGGAAACATGGGGACTTTCACCGCAAACGCGGCAAAGAAGGCCCAGAACAAGAGGGATTGCAAGCCAGGAGCATAGGACGCGTGCGTTAAAGCCAAAATATCAAAGGTTCGCCCACCTTCAAAAAACAGCACCAGAATCGCTACCAGCAGCAAGATACTCCCGGCCAGGGTATAGAGGAAAAACTTGATCGCCGCATAGACACGATTGGGCCCACCCCAGACGCCAATCAGGAGATACATCGGAATCAGCATGGTTTCCCAAAACACATAAAACAGCACAAAATCCAAGGCCGCAAAGACGCCGATCGTCGCCGTCTCCATCACCAACAAACTGATCAGGAATTCTTTCATTCTGGTTTGAACCGACGTCCAGGAGACGAGGATACAAAGAGGAGTGAGAAAGGTGGTTAAGAGGACAAGCGGCATGCTGATCCCATCCACACCCAGGGAATAATGAATGGCGGGAGAATCAATCCAGAGATGCTTTTCCACAAATTGCATGCCGGCCTGAGCATTGTCGAACGCAACCCACAGGGGCAATGAGACCAGCAAGGTCAGGATGGAGACCGTCAACGCAATAGACCGTGAAAGTGCCTCGTGAGCGAGTAAAACCGCGACCACTCCGAGCAGCGGGAGGATCAGCACGATCGTGAGCCAGGGAATCCCACCTGTGGGAATAACCATCTCAGTCACGATTCAAAGTTCTCCTGCCATACGGTTGCCTGTTGAACCATCACGAGTACCCCATCATACGTTCACCCATCCACACTAATAAAATATCATCGCACCTAAAATGACCGCCGCGCCGACAGTCATGGCCAGCGCATAATTCTGTGCTTGTCCGCTTTGAAGTCTTCGCGTCACCCATCCTCCCCAGGCCACGGCTCGCGCCACTCCATTGACCGCACCATCAATCACCGCAATATCCACCCGTTTCCATAACCGATCCGCCAGATTCAATGTTGGCATGACCACGGTCCGGTCATAGGCTTCATCCACAAACCATTTATTCAAAGAGAACTGATACAGCGATCGCCACTGATTCGCCAGGCGGTCCGGCAAGCCGGGCGACTTGACATAGACCCAATAGGCACCCGCAATCCCTAACAGGCCCATTGCGGTGGCCGTCAGCATAATGCCCATGGCCGCAGATCCTTCGTGATGACCTCCAGCAGCGGGAAATGCGGGAGCCAAAAATTCCGGTATTCCCATGTATCCTGCGAGGATGCTCAGCACGGCAAGAAACAGAAGAGGAATCGTCATCGCTTTTGACGGTTCATGCACATGCTTGGCATGGTGAGGATCCACTCGTGATTCTCCCCAAAATGTCACAAACACCAATCGAAAAGTGTAAAAAGCCGTCATGAGAGCCGTCAGTAATCCTAAGACGGCCAGAACTTTACCCAGGCCACTAGACATCCAGGCAGCCAGGAGTAATTCATCTTTACTGAAATATCCCGCAGTGAGAGGAAAACCGGACAGCGCCAGAGCCCCAATGAGAAAGGTCCAATACGTCACAGGCAGCTTATCCTTGAGTCCACCCATATGTTTCATATCTTGTTCATGATGAAGAGCAATAATCACCGACCCACACCCGAGGAATAACAAGGCCTTAAATGCTCCGTGGGTCAGAAGATGATACATTCCGGCAATATAGCCACCCAGCCCACAGGCCATCATCATGTAGCCAAGTTGACTGAGTGTGGAATAGGCCACAACCCGTTTGATATCGGTTTGCGTCAACGCGATGGTCGCGCCAATAAACATCGTGACTCCACCTACCACTGCCACCACATCCATGGCCACGGGAGAAAGGTTAAATAACGGAGCAAATCTGGCAACCATAAAGACTCCTGCCGTCACCATCGTCGCGGCATGAATAAGTGCTGATATCGGAGTGGGACCTTCCATCGCATCCGGCAACCACACATGCAGAGGCACTTGCGCAGATTTCCCGACTGCTCCAACGAATAAAAAAAGGCAGATCAAGGTCATCACCGATATTTCCCAATGACCTCCGACAGAACCAAGAAGATTCACCAGGCCACCAGCCTTCTGATCCAACTGAGAAAACACTTCCTGATAGTGCAAACTGCCAAAAGTGACAAAGACCAGCAGAATACCCAACATGAATCCGAAGTCCCCGACACGATTCACCAGAAACGCTTTGGTGGCCGCTGCCCTGGCTGACTCGCGCTCATACCAATGGCCGATTAACAGGTAGGAACAAAGACCCACGGCTTCCCAAAAAACAAACAGTTGCAGGAAATTATCGGACATCACCAACATCAACATAGAAAAGGTAAAGAGCGCGATATTGCTAAAAAACCTGGCATAACCCGGCTCTCCATGCATGTAGCCAATCGTATAAACATGGACCAGTGAACTCACTATGGTGACGAGCAACAACATCGCGACCGTAAGCTGATCGATATATAACCCTAAGGCAATATGAAGGTTTCCCGAATCCGCCCACGTATAGAGAGGAATCTGAAGGGCCTGACCACCCGCCACGTCGGCAAGCGCCATGATGGAAAGAAGGAACGACCCCAGGACGGCAGGCACGGCCACCCAATGGCTTCGGTCTTTGATCCAATGGCCGAACAGCCCCAGGATGACAAAGGCCAGGAGTGGGAGAAGAGGAATTAAGGCGTAGAGCATCGCCTTACCATTTCAGCAACCGGAAGTCGTCAATGTTGGTACTGGCCGAATGCCGATAGAGCGCGATGATAATCGCCAGCCCTACCGCAACCTCCGCAGCAGCCACGGTAAGCGCAAAAAACACGAACACCTGTCCGGAAAGATTACCCAAATAGGAAGAAAAGGCTACAAAATTAATATTCGTGGCATTCAACATCAACTCAATGGATAATAAAATGATGATGATATTGCGTCGAATGAGCACTCCCACCAACCCGATTGAGAACACGATTCCGCTCAATACAAGATAGTAGCTCACGGGAACGTCCATTAACCCTTGGCCTCCAATATCCCCTTTTTGGTGAGGATAACCGCACCCACCATCGCCACTAAGAGAATGAGAGACGCGATTTCAAATGGAAACAGATACGTGGAATACAGAAGCTCACCGATCGATTCCGTATTGCCCTGAGTCAAATGGGTCGGTTCTCCCTGATCAGGGAGATTCGCACCCAATGAGGATTCACCTTTCACCACCAGCAGGATCGCCTCTGCAAAGACCATACATCCCAGAAAGAGTCCTACAGTCAATTGGTGGTGAAAATGTACTTCACCCTTCAAATTGAGCAACATCACCACAAAAAGATAGAGCACCAGAATGGCGCCCGCATACACCAGGATTTGAATCACGGCCAGGAATTCCGCATGCAAGGTGACAAAAAGCCCGGCGACGTGGAAAAACATGACCAGGAGCGCCAGAGCACTAAACACCGGACTCCTCAGGGCCACGACAAGAGCCGCCGTTACCACAATCACACTGGCAAAATAGAAAAAAACTATCGTTCCCATCACCGGTTCATTCAAAATTTTTGGCGATATTCATTGGCCGGCAGGTGGACCGAGTGCACCGCCAGGCCATAACGACTACAGTTCTTTTTGCGGAATCTCTTTAAACCCTACGTTAAAATAGGCCACATTGGGATGTTGAAATTCGAGTCGCTTTTCCCGAACTGGAAAGTTGCGATCGCCAATAGCCAGAAGCTGCTCCTTATTTAATTGAAGCTGGCGCTTATCATAGACCGCCCATTCATACTCCTGAGTCATGCCCAACGCATCAACCGGACATGCCTTCACGCACAACCCGCAAAACAAACATCGGGTCATGTCCATGTAATATTCCTTGGAATACCGCTTCGTGGGTTCCCCCGGAACCTCGGCACTCACCACACGGATGACACGGGAGGGACAAGCCGCCTCACATAAATCACATCCCACGCACTTTTCTGTTCCATCATCGTAGCGCAGTAACGCCAACATACCGCGATAGTTGGACGGCAACTGTTTCTTCTCATGCGGGTATTGTAAGGTGATCGGCTTATAATGAAGGAAATGGGATAAGGTCGCCTTCATCCCTAACGCAATCTCATAGAATAGAAGCGTTTTGGCCCATTCCTTGAGTTTCATACCATTCAACCTTCTTAGCTCCCAGGAAAGAGAAATGCAATAATCGACGTCACCACAATATTAGCCAACGCGATGGGAAGGAGGACCTTCCACCCGAATCGCATGAGCTGGTCATATCGTAATCGCGGTAATGTGGCACGTAACCAAAAGAATAAAAAGAGGAAAAACGCCACTTTGAGGACAAACCACATGATGCCCTCAATCCAGAGGAGATGGCCCACCCCGATGTACTCCATAAGAGTGCCTGGATAGGGAGGATGCCAACCACCAAAAAACAAGACAGTGGCCACGCAAGACACCAAAATCATATTGCCGTATTCGGCCAGAAAGAAGAAGGCGAATCGCATGCCGCTATATTCCGTAAAGAATCCGGCCACCAACTCACTTTCCGCTTCCGGCAAATCAAATGGGGTTCGATTCGTTTCCGCTACTGCAGAAATAATAAACACGACGAACGCCACAGCTTGAGGGAACCCCCCTCCTCCGAAAAAGTACCAGTTCCAAAATCCTCCTGCCTGCGCATTGGTAATCGCCACGAGACTCAAGGAGCTTGAAAGGAGCAACACGCCGACAATTGACAGCCCCACATTCAATTCGTAACTAATCAACTGGGCCGCAGACCGCAGGCCTCCAAGAAGGGAATACTTACTGTTTGATGACCACCCGCCCAAAATAATGCCGTATGCCCCGATTGACGCAAACGCCAGGATATAGAGAACGCCGATATTGATGTCGGTAATCACAAATGGTTTAAAGTTGACGCCGCCGACATCAATGGTCCAATCCGGGCCAAACGGAATCACCGCGAATCCGATGAGGGCAGGAACTAATGACAACACCGGCGCCATGCTAAACATGAACTTATTCGCTCCGGCTGGGATGATGTCTTCTTTGAAAAAGAGCTTTAGGCCGTCGGCGACCGGTTGCAAGATGCCATAAGGCCCGACTTCCATCGGCCCCATCCGATCCTGCATCCAACCCAACACCTTTCGCTCCAGGAGGGTGAGTGCTGCGACAGTCAGAAGCACCGCCACCATCACCACGCCAATTTGGCTTAACGTTAAGGCTAATCGAATTCCCGTATCCATGCCGGATTCACTCCTCTCCTCTATATACCGACCCACATGCTGAGAACCGCCTCATGTTCCCACCACTTTTTCAACCAGAACGCGACCCACTTTGAAATAGGGCACTTGCGTTTCCGAATCAACACTATACGGCAAGAGACGGCGGACCTCTTCATCAAAATGCTCAGGGAACATTACGACCCCTTGCGGGATTCGCTCACGAAGCCCTACCGGGGTGATCACCTCACCCAAACGATTGCTCACCTTCACCGTGTCCCCTTCACCAATACCACGTCGCGCGGCATCTTCCGGATGCAGATAGAGTTTGCCAGTCGCTTCAACTTGCAGTAAGCCTTTGGCTTTTCGCGAAAATTTCCCGGAATGAAACAAGGATTGGGAAACCTGCAAGATCATGTCTTCCGCACCAGCAGCGCCATCCTCTGTCGGCAATTGATACCGCGTAGCAATATCCCGCTGATAATCAGTCTTGAGATATCGGGCGATGACTGTCGAATCCGGTTGAGCAGGCAAGGGGGCAGGGCCCAGGGTACGCGTACCGGGGAGAAGATTATGGATCTCTTTGCCAATTTCCTTGACGTCTCCATATTCCATCGGATCGTTCATCATCACCGACAGCGCGGAAAACACTTCCCAATCCGGTCGACTTTCCCCAACCAGATCAATGGCTTTTCGTACTGACTGAATATGCCCTTCCGTGTTGGTAAACGTTCCATCCTTTTCCGCATAGGAACAGGCTGGCAGAAGGACATGAGCTTGCCGGGCCGTTTCGGTGAGAAACAATTCCTGACATACCAGAAACTCAAGCTTCTCCAATGCCGCATGAATACCCGAAGACGGAGGCAAGGAGGCCAGCGGATTTTCACCAACCACAAACAAGGCTTTTAGTTTGCCGTGCTGCGCATCTTCAATCATTTGAGGGAGTGAAGATCCTGGTGTATCGGGAATGGGACGACCCCACGCTTGCGCCAAGCGCTTCCGCACGTCCGGGTCACCCAGGGATTGCCCACCAGGCAACACCGACCCGGTTCCTCCCATTTCAAAGGCTCCTTGATCATTATTTTCTTCCGCCAGGGGAGCAAGTCCACAGCCGAGTTTAGTGAGTTTTCCGGTTACCAATAACAGGTCCAACAAATTCATGGTCATGCCGAATCCGCCCACAGATCGCAGGACTCCCGGTCCGACAAGAATCACAACCTTCTGTCCTTTGGCAAACATCTGGGCTGCCTGAGTTAACACATCCGAAGCCAGTCCGGTTTGCGCGTGAATCGCATCCCAGGACAGGGCTTTCAGGCTGGCGGTCATGTCGTTGGCATACGACTGGGCGCTGGCCTGAAGTTCCGGATCCACCAGTTGCTGATCAATCACCGCTTTCAGCATGCCCAATACCGCCCCGGCATAGGCCGTGGGGTTGACGCCCAGATGATGGTGGGCCAGATTCACAATATTGCTGATGCTCCCAATAGCAGGTTCCAACGCTTCAATGGTGATGAGCTTCGCCCCTCGCCGCTTCACCGCTTCTTTGACCTTCAACCCTGAAATGGGATTGGTTTCCGTAATATTGGTCCCGACAAGTAAGAGGGTATCTGCGGATAGAATATCGTCAAAGTTCACGGCCCAACGATGAGTGCCTTGCACGCGTTGCATGGCATGCACCGCATTCAGGTGGCCATACCGCACACTACTATCAATCCGATTGGTCCCCACCACGCCGCGCATGAATTTCTGAAAAACATAGATATCTTCATTCGTACATCGTCCCGTAATTAACCCGCCAATCGCATCGGGACCATAGGTGGTTTTTATTTCCTTGAAACGCTGCCCCACCAACTCCAACGCCTCTTCCCATTGCACAGGGTGGAAGGCACCCTCTCGACGAACAAGAGGCGCCGTCAGCCGATCAGGATGAACGCTGACATGGTAGCCAAAGTAGCCACGGGCACACAGATCACCATTGTTGCGGCCGGCCCCGTGGGTGGAATTCACTTCGATTAAGTCATTATTCTTCGTTTGAAAGGTAATTTGGCACCCATCTCCACAATAGCCACAAACGGAATCAGTCCGCTTCAGCATCCATGGACGAAATTCATACATGGAGACTCGACTGGTAATGGCTCCGACCGGACAAATCTGGATACATCCACCACAAAACTCACAATCCAGTTCATGGGCCCCGAAGGCTTTAATTTCCGTCATGGTGCCGCGTCCCACAGGCGCCAGGGCTTTCACATCCATGACCTGATCACAATAGCGCACGCATCGCAAACATTGGACACACCGGTTCATCTGCGTCTCAATCAGCGGACTGAAATACTCCTTCGGAAAGACCCGTTTGAGTTCCTTAAATCCGCTGGTCGTCGCGGTATATTCATGGGAAAAGTCCTGAAGATCGCAGCGCCCGCCTTGATCGCAGACGGGACAATCCAACGGGTGATTGGCCAAAATGAAATCCAACACCGATTTGCGGGCGCCCTGCACCACCGGGGAAGAAGCCGATTTCACCACCATGCCCTCCGCCACTTGGGTACTACAGGAGGTTTGCAACCTGGGCATTTTTTCAATTTCCACTAAACACATTCGACAATTAGCATCCGGGGTCAGTTTCGGGTGATAGCAAAAGTGCGGCACCATGACGCCAACCTGCCGCGCAGCCTCAATGACCAGCGTCCCTTTGGCAACCGTTGCCGATTTCCCATCAATCGTAAGCGTAATCATGTCCGTGATTGGTTTTGGGGTTGTGGCCATTTTGGTTACACTCAATGCGTGAAAACTGGAATTTCCTTGTTGCGTGGCATTGTCTCTTGAGCCTCACGAATAAGGGCCTCATATTCCCCACGCCAATGGTGCAGTGTGCTCACAATGGGAGATACAGCCGCATCACCAAACGCACAGACCGTCCGGCCCGGGATATTTCCGCAGAGTTCATCAAGGACTCCAATATCTTCAGGACGCCCTCGTTTGTTCCAGATCCGCTGAAGAGTCTGCACCAGCCAGGAAGTTCCTTCCCGGCAGGGTGTACATTTCCCACACGATTCATGGTAGAAGAATTCCATCAATCGCAGAGCAGCCCAAACCATATTCGTGCCTTCTTCCATTACCGTGACACCGCCGGATCCCAGCATGGACCCCGCTAAAGCCACCGATTCAAAATCCATTTTCACATCTAAATGATCAGGCGTCAGAAATGGAGCCGATGCTCCCCCAGGGATAAAGGCCTTCAGGGGCTTATCCGATCGCATACCCCCGCCCAAATCATAAATCAATTCACGAAAGGTGATGCCCATGGGCGTTTCATAATTACCAGGCCGCTTCACATGTCCGCTTAAACAAAACACCCGCGTTCCGCAACTTTTAGGTGGAGAGCCAATCGAGGCAAACCACTCTCCCCCTCGATTGATAATATGAGGAATATTCGCCATCGTCTCGACGTTATTCACCACAGTGGGGTTTTGATACAATCCATGTGTCGCCGGGAACGGGGGCTTAAAGCGAGGCATGCCCCGTTTGCCCTCTAGCGATTCGAGCAATGCCGTTTCTTCCCCGCAAATATAGGCTCCCGCACCAAGGTGAACATAGATATTGATCGTCAACCCGCTCCCGAAAATGTTGTCGCCCAGATACCCGGCCGCATAGGCTTCCTCAAGAGCCTTCTCAAGAATCTTCGCGCCGAGACGAAACTCTCCACGAATATAGATATAAGCTGTTTGTGCGCCAATAGCGAAACAGGTAATGGCCATCCCTTCCAGCATTTGATGCGGATCACGTTCCATAAGTTGCCGGTCTTTAAATGTTCCCGGTTCGCTTTCATCCGCGTTACAGCACAAATATTTGGGACCAGGATGATTCTTCGGAATGAACCCCCATTTTACGCCGGTGGGGAAGCCGGCTCCCCCACGACCACGCAAACCTGACTTTTTTACCACTTCAATTACCTGATCGGGCTGCATATCCTTGAGAACTGTCCGGAGAGCTCGATACCCACCGGTCCCTTCATAGTCGGCCAACGAACCGTTGTATCCCGGTTGTTCCATATTCTTCAATAAGATTTTTTCGTAGGTGGCCATAAAGACACTGTTTCGTGAACGGGCAGTGATCAATAACCCATGAATTGCTGATCCACGCCTATTCCCTGCAAAAGACTTCTGTCATTTAGCAAGGGGCTGAGGATACATGAAGGGTCCTGATTTAAGCGAACAGGTTCCGTCTCGCCTCAAATCGTCCAGGACGCGTCCGACCTTTTCTTCGGATAATTGCTCATAATAATCATCATTCACTTGCATCATGGGACCTGTCCCACAGGACCCAAGGCACTCCACCACGCTGAGGGTAAAAAAGTTATCTGCCGTTGTCTGACCCTGTGCAATGCCAAGTTTTTTCTGGATCCATCCCACCACATCATCAGATCCGACTAACGCACACATAAGCGATTTGCAAACTTGAAGATGGAACTTCCCGATCGGCTTGAGATTGAACATGGTATAAAACGTGACGGTCTCAAACACTTGTGCCGGGGTCACATCCAAAATTTTGGCAATCTCCTGCATGGCCGATTCACTCACGAATCCCTCTTCACGCTGCGCCAAATTCAATAACGGCAACAACGCCGATCGCTTTACGGGATAGCGGGATAGAATATCATCCACTTCGTTTTTGAAGCGCTCAAGTAGCATAGAACACTCGTGAGTTATAGCGAGCCGTCAACGCCCAATGGCCATGATGTCCATGCCCGCTTACCTTCATCACACCATTCTCCATGTTATCGATCGCATTCCCCCATCACAATATCGTACGTTCCAAAAATCGTGATGATATCCGAAATCAAATATCCACGCGCCATGTGATCAAAGGCGCCCATATGAATAAATGAAGGAGAGCGGATTTTCAACCGATAGGGACGCGAACTTCCGTCACTAATGATAAAAAAGCCCAATTCACCTTTAGGCACCTCCGTCGCACAATACGTTTCGCCCTTCGGTGGCTTAAACCCTTGCGTAAAAATAATGAAATGATGAATCAGGCTTTGCATATCCCTCATCACCTCTGGCTTGGGAGGTGGAATGGCTTGAGCATCGACGGCCATAATCGGCCCCTCAGGCATTTGATTGAGGCATTGCTCGATGATGCGGGCGCTTTGCCACATTTCTTCCATTCTGATCCAATACCGGTCGTAGGTATCCCCGTCTTTTCCAATTGGCACTGCCCAATCCACACGGTCATACACGCCATACGGCTCCAACTTCCGAATATCATAGGAGACTCCCGACCCCCGAAGAACCGGCCCTGTGCATCCGAAATTGATGGCATCCTCCGCAGAAAGGAGGGCCACGCCTTTGGTGCGGGCAACCCAAATCCTATTTTTTTGCAAGAGCGTGTCGTATTCCCGAATGTGTTCAGGAAACGTTTTCAAAAACCCCCGGAGAGCCGTAATAATTTCCGGCGTAAGATCCGCATCTACGCCTCCAATGCGGTAATAATTCAATGTCAGACGAGCGCCACACAATTTCTCAAACATATCCAACAAGATTTCGCGTTCACGGAAGGTCCAGAAGAACACGGTCATCGCCCCAATATCCAGGGCTTGTGTTCCCAGCCAGAATAAATGCCCAATGATACGTTGCATTTCGGCCACGATGGTCCGCACATATTCCGCCCGTTCCGGAACGGTCATATCTATCAGTTTTTCTACGGCCCGCACATAGGCATAGTTATTGGTCATGGCACAGACATAGTCCAATCGGTCGGTATGCGGGACCATTTGCATATACGTCAGGCCTTCAGCCAGTTTCTCCACTCCCCGGTGCAAATATCCAAGATCGGGCGTGGCCTTGCTGACCCGCTCACCATCCAACTCCAACACAACCCGAAGCACTCCATGCGTACTAGGATGTTGGGGACCCATATTGAGAAGCATTTCCGTTGTGCGTTTAGTGTCACCTGGATGATCATCCGCCATGAATTGATGACGTTGATCATCGGGCACCTCGGATTCCGACCATTCGCCGATCGGTTCATCCAACCTGGGAAGAAAATCAAACCGGCTCCTCCATCCTTTTCCTTCGGCCGGAAAATCCTTTCGTAACGGATACCCTTCATCATAATCATCAGGCATCAAAATTCGACGAAGGTCGGGATGCCCGGTAAAGCGGATGCCCATCAAGTCATACACTTCACGTTCCAGGAAATTGGCCCCTTTCCAGATGCCACTGATTGAGGCGATCTCCGGATGATCCTCTGTCACGCGCGCTTTAATCCGGATGCGGGTCCCATGGGGAAGAGAGAGAAAGTGATAAATGACTTCAAATCGTTCGAGGGCATCAGGATAATCCGCCGAACAGATATCGGTAATATGATCCAACGCCATCGCGGGATCGTCATGGAGAAATTGCGCAATTTCCAGCCAATGATCGGCTTGTACTTGTGCCCACAAATCCAAACGCACGGGATCCTGCTGCGCCGTCAGCACAGCCTGAGGAAAGCGATTGACCAAAGATTCGAGAAAAGCATGCATAAATCGGATATGTTGCTGAATCGTAGAATATCAAAAGACCGTCTACACAACTTCCAGAGCTATTTCACGAAGTATTTTTCTTTCTGAATTTTTTCTTGGAGTTTAATGAGACCGTCCATGAGTGCCTCAGGTCTCGGGGGACAACCTGCGATATAGACATCCACAGGGACTATTTGATCCACGCCCTGAACCACACTGTAACTATTGTAATGATTCCCGGATGTCGCGCAGGATCCCATGGAAATCACATACCTGGGCTCCGCCATTTGATCATAAATTCGACGGATCACCGGTGCCATTTTCCGACAGACCGTCCCAGCCACAATCATCAAATCTGACTGACGAGGTGACGCACGAAACACCCCGGCCCCAAAGCGATCGATGTCATACTTGGAAGACACCGAGGCGATCATTTCAATCGCACAACAAGCTAACCCGAACGTCATCGGCCAAAGGGCTGATTTCCGACACCAGGCAATACAATAATCCAGATTGGTCGTAATAATATTCGGTTCAAGCTGTCGTTCAAGCATCCCCATAAGATTACCGCAGGTACCTCAATGTTCTGTGTGAAGCTCGTTGCGTACACCCACAAGATGGGGGTGCCATTGTACTGGGTAGACTCCGGTTTTTTCCAGGAGAAAAGAACTATTTTCTTAATCCCAATCCAACGCACCTTTTTTCCAGGCATACCAGAACCCCACAATGAGAATAGCCAAAAACACTCCCATTTCAACAAGGCCAAGAAGGCCAAGCTTCTTAAACACCACCGCCCAAGGAAATAAGAACACGACCTCAATATCAAATATGACAAAAAGCATGGCAATGATGTAGTAGCGCATCGGAAACTGAACCCTGGCGTCCATAAACAACGGAGCGCCACTTTCGTAAGGAAGCAGTTTCGCCCGATAGGGCCGGCTTGGACGGATTATCCATCCCACAACCAAGGACCCGACTCCAAACAGTGCCCCGATAACCATAAAGATGATGATGGGGAGATAATTAAAAGGAACCGGTTCACTACCCATGGATCACGCTCATTCCAAAATAAGTCATACTCACTCCCCTAACGCCGCTTATCATCTTTCTTCTCCGCCTTCTTCAACCCGAGAACACCACATCATCAAAAAAGGCCGGATAGCGCAACCCTTGAAGGGCGAAAGCCTCCATCCCTTTTCGCTGAACAAGAACCTTAAACGTGGTCCCCATACCATGCGGACGTAATAAATGCGTTAACGCCCGTACATCATCAGACTCCGGATCCTGGTCTCGCACCAATTCTTCGACTCCTAACCCGATCAGCCAATTGGCCATGGTCGTCAATCCGACGAAGTCCAGCCCATGGGTCATCCCAACGCTTGCCAAGGCGGAAAAGTTGACGTGAGCCGTCATATCCTGCTCTCCAACCCTCACATACGGATCAGTCGAAATAGCATGGCGATGATAACATAAGAAGGTCCCGTCCTTTCGGTCGGACCGGTAATAATCACGATGCGTATGACCATAGTCGACAGTCACGACAATACCGCGGCGGAGAAGGCGAGCCACATGCTTCATCCAAACCTCAGAGGCAAGATGGAGTTCTGAGGTTTGCCCTTCACTCAAGGCTACCTTATGCGTCTCAAGGTATTTGATCAATTCCGGAGACAGACGATGATCCAGACATTCAACAAAACGCCCGCTTTTGTAGGACACACATATTTCATGAAGGCGTTGGTCAGCCATTCGGACCCGATGGACAGGTAAGGCATCAACTAATTCGTTGGAAAAAACAACTCCGGTTATGGAATTTGAGTCAACCTCCTCTATGGCAGATTTCCAACTCAAGTGTTCTTCCCCCCAGCCTTGCCCTAAGGCGCTGAGCCTGGCTGCCTGACGCGATTGGAGATGGGAACTCCGCTCGATAATTTGATATGAGAGGCGGTGAGAGAAATCAGAAGCGATGGCTCGGCATTCTTGAATGAAATCAAAGGCAAAGGTTCCGTTCCCTGCACCAATTTCCATAAAAGTAAATTGAGGGGGATGGTTTAACTGGTCATCAATAGCCAAAATCTGGCGAACCAATGTTTTCGCCAAAATAGGGGAGAGTTCAGGTGCAGTAAAATAATCACCATCCCATCCGATTCGGTCTGAAGAGGAGAGATCAGGTTCTGCCTTTTTGGTCATATAATATCCGTGTGGAACATCGTAGAGGGCCAATTCCATGAAACGCGCAAAACTCATGGGCCCATGAAGGCCAATTTCAGACACAATCTTCTCGATAAGATCTGAGTTACTCTGTATTTTCTGTGGTTCGGATGGCACGAATGGACTATGGTCACTCCTTCAATATGCCTATTGAGAATCGGTTACGATAACGGCCTACCTTCAGCCAAGTCAAGCAATCTTGTACTTTTTAAGGCAACAAAAAACAATAGATTCAATATGTTATGGATACGATCCTGGTCAGCAGAGAAAGGAAGAGTAGTGGTCGACAGAAAGGGATTGCCGTCACAACAAGACCGGCATTAAGGAGCAGAGTAAGGAAGGCCTTTCAAGTGTTAGGTCCCATGGCATTTCTTATATTTTTTTCCGCTCCCACATGGGCAGGGATCGTTCCGCCCGACTTTCTCTTCGGCACGTTGAACGGTGCGTTGTTGAGGAGTGGCAGCGGATTCACCTCCGCGATTCAAATTTAATTGTGCCGGGCGAGGGGTTTCCCGCTCAGGCTCAGGCCGTTCCCCGCGAACCAATTGAAATTTAAAAAGCCGTTCCAGGGTATCATTTTTAATCCGTTCCATCATACCTGCGAACATGTCATAGCCTTCGCGCTTATATTCGGCGAGGGGATCCTTTTGCCCATACCCACGCAGGCCGATTCCATCCTTCAATTGGTCCATTCCCCACAAGTGATCTTTCCAATGATGGTCAATCATTTGAAGCAGAATCGTGCGCTCCACATAATGCACTAAATCTTCGGTGGCGCCATGCTCATGAATTAGGGCTTGGACTTTGTTCCGATAGGCCTGCTTTAATTTTTCTGGAATTTCTTCCTTGAGCGCATCTCGACCGACGTCCTTGATCTCATCAGCTTGAATCACATCCACGCCGAATTGTCCCTGCACCGACTCCACTAATCCGGCAATATTCCATTCTTCGGCATATTGTTCCTCTGGACAATAGATATCGACAAAGCGCTCGCCCACTTCCTCGATCATACCGAAAACGTCTTCCGTCACATCGGTGGCGCGTAACACATTCTGTCGATGCTTATAAATAACCTCCCGCTGCTTACTCATCACATCATCATATTCAAGAAGGTGTTTGCGAATTTCAAAATTATGGCCTTCGACTTTCTTTTGCGCGTTTTCAATGGACTTGGTGACCATCCTGTGCTCAATGGGCACCCCCTCCTCCATGCCGAGCTTGAGCATGAGGTTTGAGACCCGTTCAGACGCAAAGATACGAAGCAAGTCATCTTCCAAGGACAGAAAAAACCGCGAGGATCCAGGATCTCCCTGCCGACCCGCCCGGCCTCTCAACTGATTGTCAATCCGACGGCTCTCATGACGCTCGGTCCCGACAATATGTAACCCTCCGGCAGCCAAAACTTCCTTTTTATTCTGATCACAGGCGGCTTTAATCGCGGCGTAGGCCTTTTGTTGCTCCTCCTCTGTCAGATCTTCCCCACGATAAATAACCTGTTGTTTGAAGAGTGCTTCAGCATTGCCTCCCAATAAAATATCGGTTCCTCGGCCGGCCATGTTGGTCGCAATAGTCACCGCACCCTTTTGCCCGGCCTGGGCAATAATTTCAGCCTCTTTTTCATGGAACTTGGCATTCAAAACATGATGCTTCACACCCCGATGCTTCAATAAAGCCGAAAGACGCTCGGATTTTTCAATAGAAATCGTGCCAATCAGAACGGGTTGGCCCTTCTCATGATACTCTTTGATCTCGTCGGCAATGGCTTCGAATTTTTCCTTTTCCGTCCGGTAGACCACATCCGGATTATCAATGCGAATCATCGTGCTATTGGTGGGCACCACATTCACTTCAAGGTTGTAAATTTTCGCGAATTCCGCGGCTTCGGTGTCCGCTGTCCCGGTCATGCCCGCCAGCTTATTGTACATACGAAAATAATTCTGGAACGTCACGGATGCCAAGGTCTGGTTTTCGTTGGCAATTTTCACCCCTTCTTTGGCCTCCACAGCCTGATGAAGCCCATCACTCCATCGCCGTCCCGGCATTAATCGACCGGTAAACTCATCCACAATCATTACCTCGCCATCTTTCACCACATATTCGACATCCCGGTGATAGAGCACATGGGCCTGGAGAGCCTTAATGACGTGATGCACCAAACTCAGGTGTTTTAAGTCATAGAGATTATCGACACCCAAAAGTTTCTCGACATGCGCATTGCCTTCCTCGGTCAACGACACCGTTTTTGTTTTCTCTTCAACCGTATAATCCTCTTCTCGTTTGAGGTGAGGAATGATCCGATCCACCTGGAAATAGAGGTCTGTGCTTTGTTCGGCGGGCCCGGAAATAATCAGCGGCGTTCGAGCCTCGTCGATGAGAATACTGTCCACTTCGTCAACAATGGCAAAGTTCAACTCCCGTTGAACGCCCTGACTCAAATCCGTGACCACCAGATTATCCCTCAGATAATCAAAGCCAAATTCATTATTTGTCCCATACGTGATATCGGCCCCGTAGGCCTCACGTCGCGAACACGGCCGAAGGAATTGCAACCGTTTGTCCGGTGCATCATAGGTCGGATCGAATAAAAACGAGGCGTCATGTTGAATGGTTCCGACTGATAAGCCTAAGCCATGGTAGAGCGGTCCCATCCACTGGGCATCCCGCTTCGCCAGATAATCGTTGACTGTGACCAAATGGACCCCTTTTCCCTCCAACGCATTTAAATAAACGGGAAGGGTCGCAACGAGGGTTTTTCCTTCACCCGTTCGCATTTCAGCAATGCGTCCCTGGTGCAAGACCATACCCCCTAATAACTGCACATCAAAGTGGCGCATGCCAAGCCGGCGCTTGGACATTTCCCGGCACACGGCAAACGCCTCGGGGAGCAAATCGTCCAAGGTCTCTCCGGCTTCCAGTCTTTTTTTAAAAATTGAGGTCTTTGCCGCTAATCCCGCGTCATCAAGGGGTTGCAACGAACTCTCAATTTCATTAGCTCGAACCACTAGGGGCTTGAGCCGCTTGAGCTCTCGATCATTTTTGCTTCCAAACAGAATATTTAATAGACGAACAAACATATCGACCTTACACCTCGGGTACAGAAATAGGGTTGGAGAAACTCACGATGGATAGGGATGGAGGACTAGATACACCTTTCCACGCCGTACAGTTGTCTTAGTATACCGAATTACAGGAGGGAATCAACTCAAGAGAAGGGGATTTATGGCGGCAATGGCGCATCATGCGACAAACGACGACACGATGCAGAGGATAGCCATTTGCTTGACAGAATCTTTGGTATTTCCCTAGCATAAGCCTCCTTTATTATTCAGGGTTTCAGACGCTTTTGGTCTGCACATACCATGACCTATCGAAAAAGTCTCACCATCGTTTTCATTCTAATGCTCTTCCTCATCATGGGAAGCATGCATCGGACCTACGCTTCGCATATTACGGACCATACCCATCACCACACACCAACCACCCACAGCACGGGAATCTGTTCCTGGATGTGCGCTGCCGCACAAACCATTTCCGGAGACAACCTGGATATTTCCCCAAGTTTTCAACTCCTTACCATCATGGAATGGCCGGTTCCTCCGGTCCCTTCTCTTATTTCCACTCATTTTCTTTCAACCAGAGCTCCCCCCCGGTAAATCAGATTAAGTTTAGCTCCTAAACCCCTTTCCCTAAAACCAGTTAGAGAGAGCGGTTTCACAGAGCGCGATCAGATGAGGTGGCTTCATCCCTCTTCCTGATCAGGAGAAACCGAACAGAAGGTAAACTTCTTAACGGGAGAGTGAATTTTTAACCGGCAAAAACGCCAGCCGGTTTTATTTCCGATATGCCGTTACACGAAACAATCAAAAGACAAACCGTGGACGTAAAGCAGAAGGACCGGTCGTCAAGGCACTTAAGGGGAAGAGGTCTTATGATAGGTCGGCACAATCTGATGTTCTATATTATGGGATTGCTTTGGTGCATGCTGACCTCCAACCCAATTTCTTTGGCAGAAAACTCACCTGAAAGCTCAGAACCTATTGAAACATTAGAGGTCATTGAAGTGACTGGGACAACGGTAACAAAAGCCAGCATAACCTATTCATTTCCGTTGCCCTCTTTCAATTACTTAGGGACACCCACGACCTTTCACCACCTGGCCGTTCCCGATCTCCATTATGTCAACCTGCCACAGCAGCCCATGCCCCGTATTCTCCTGGACCAGATCGGAACAACACGCGGGCGAATAAAAAGTGTCAAACCCCTGAAAACCGAACGTCCCCTCTATCCGCGTATGGCCAGAGAGCAAGGCTGGCAGGGGAAGGTGGTGCTACGAACACAGATAACCGCCGATGGCATAGTCAAAAATGCCACCGTTCAGGAAAGTTCAGGATTTTCTCTCCTGGATGAGAGTGCCGTACAATCGGTGAAAAGCTGGTTGTTTGAACCAGCAAAAAATGGAGAATTTGCGATTGCGTCCACCGTAGATTTACCCATTCGATTTGATTTGCTTCAATAAGCTTTTGGAATATTGCCATTATTAATAAGGTTAGGCTATGACACCTCTTTTCCAAAAAATCAGACTCATCGCGGTTTTTCTCTTCCTGACCCATATCGGCATGGGCAGCCCCTCAAGTCAGGCTGGAGAAGCACATGACCTTCTCGCTCAGGCCTTTTCGTCTTATGAACACCAACAATGGACTGCAGCAATTGCCCCCTTGGAGCGCGCGCTGAACTTATACCCGGGATACGCCGAGGCCCACCATCTGTTGGGATTAATTCTCAATAATCTTGATCAGCCTGCTAAGGCCATTATGGAGTTGCAACGGGCGGTGGAGGCCTATCCCCAATTTGCTCAAGCCTATGTGGATCTCGGTTCCATTTACCAGCAAGAATCCCAATTCTCAAAAGCCGAGCAAGCATTCAATCTTGCCTTAAAGGCGTATCCCAAGTTTGCAGAGGCCCGCATCGCCTTGGCAGCTTTTTATGATCAACAACAACAGGCGCAGCAGGCCATCAAGGCCCATCAGGCCGTCTTGGAACTCGAGCCTCATCGCGTCGATTCCTTATACGGCATCGCGTTTTGGCTGGCCCAGGAACAAAAGCCTGATGAAGCCCAACAGTACGTCGACCAACTGGTCTCCCTTCATCCCACGTATGTAAATGGATGGTTAATGGCCGGATCGCTCGCTCAACAATCCGATCACGTGGACAACGCCATTCAGGCCTACCAACATGCCGTCAAATTAAACCATGATTTAGTCAGCGCCTATTTCAACTTAGGCATCCTTTACCAGCAAAAGGAAGCCTTCAAGGAAGCGGCGCAAGCGTTTGAACAGGTCACGAAACTCAATCCCAACAATTCAGAGGCACACGTCAATCTGGGAGTCGTCTATACAGCTTTATCAAAAATTGATCAAGCAGAGAAGGAATATCAAACAGCCCTCTCTTTGAATGATCAGTTGGCCGAAGCCCATTATAACCTTGGCATGTTGTATGAGTTTCATCGCAATGCTCCCCAAAAGGCTCTCAAACACTACGAAGAATTCTTGAAGCTCGGGGGACAGGACGAACGAATTCAAACATTATTACAACGGAGCAAATCGTGAACTCCACGTTTGAAGAATCCTCTTCCCATGTGAACAATCGGATTTTTCTCCTGAGCGCCCTGGGCAGCGCCATTCTTCATGCGGCAATTCTTGCAGCCCTGGCCTATATTCCAAGTCCTCCCACATTCAAGGACCCCACGCCAACGGTTCAGGTAACTTTGGTTCCGGCTCTCCAAGAGATCAGTCCCACCCCACAACCGATCACGAAACCCCTCACGCCAACCAAACCGGATTTTGCGCAGCCAACACCACCGTCCCCTCAGACACAGCCTACGCCGTCCATGCCGGCGCCACCGATGCGAGCATCCATCAAACAGACCCCATCCAAACCTCTGGCTCCGCCGCCGCCTCTTCCTCAGGCACAACCAATGCTCAAAGACACGCGAACAGAGCAGGCCATGAAGAGTCGCCAAATGATGAAAATGGCAGTGCCTTCTCAACACCAGCAAAGGCCTCCGCTTGCAACAGCACCACCGCAGCAGGAACAACCCACTGCCAGAACCCCCTTACCCATGAACAATCGCAAACAAAGAGCCCAACACACACTGCCGCCACCGCCAAGCCCGGCGGCTCGCCCCGCATTAAAAACTCCGCCACCAATGGCGGCCGGGTCCTCAACTTCAAAACCGAAAATCGTGGCCTCATCCAAGCCATTGTATCCCCGTGTGGCGCGGGAGTCTGGTTGGGAAGGCACGGTAATTGTCCGAACATTGATTACCGCCGATGGCGCTCCCAGCCAGGTAGAAATTCGAAAGAGCTGCGGTCATGAAGCCTTAGATCTGGCTGCGCAAGAAGCCATTAAAAACTGGAAATTTCTGCCAGCGAAAGACGGGAACATCCCCATCGCCAAATGGGTCGACATCCCGATTAAATTTGACCTGAACAGTTAAGCCACGCAAGAAGAAGGGAACCTCGGCATGATTCAATTACTCATGGGTGGCGGATGGATGATGATCCCCATCCTAGGCTGCTCATTGTTAGCGCTGACCATCAGCATCGAACGGGGATTCCAATTCCGCTCGTTGCGCTTTAGCCGCTTGGCGGACCGGATGATCAAACTGGTCGAACAGGGAAAATGGACCGATGCGCTGGCCTTGGCTGAACAGCGTCAGAGCCCCACACTCCGCGTGCTTGCGGCAGGGATATTCCATCGAGACCAACAGCCTGACAAAGCCATGGAGGCCACGGGAATCGCCGAAATATCTCGTTTAAAACGCGGGTTACCCGTCCTGGATACGGTCATTACGTTGGGACCCTTACTGGGCCTGCTAGGGACCATCATTGGAATGATTGATTCATTCGGCATCATGTCCAAAACAGGCCTCGGCAATCCCCACGCGGTCACAGGGGGAGTGGCTGAAGCACTCATTTGCACGGCGGCAGGAATCGGGGTTGCCGTCATTACGCTCATTCCTTACAACTTTTTTCTTTCCCTGGTCGAACGTGAAACCGAGCGTATTGAACAATATGCCACAAAACTCCAGTCGTTCCTGGGGCATTCCTAACTCTCCCGTTCAGAAGACGTGCGGTCATGAAAAACCCAGGACACCAACGCAGCAGGATCCCGGGCGGCCATCCGAAAGTTCACTCAAACTCAATTTTCATGTCTGAAACCAACCGAGGGACAACCATTGAGCCTGAAAGACAATGGGACCTGAAGAAACAGGTGACTCATGCCATGTTGTACATGACCACCCTGTTCCTCATGGTTGGACCAGGATTGGTGGGATGCCGCACGACCACTCACCCGCCACCAACTCCAAGTTTCGAACCAGTACCCAACGGGAATACGGCCAGGACCTATGCATTTATCAATGGGCAATGGTTTGATGGGCAAGGCTTTAGTCGGGACACATGGTATGCCGTGCAGGGCTCACTCACCCGCGTACGACCCGAGTCCGTTGAACAGACCATCGATCTGAAAGACGGTTTTGTCGTACCGCCGTTTGGTGAAGCCCACACCCATAATGTCGAAGGCGCATGGAACATCGACCAGGTCATCAATCATTATGTGCGGGATGGTATTTTTTATGTGAAAAATCCCAATGACATTTCTGAATTTGTGGAACAAATCCGCGGTACACTCAACACCCCAACGACCATTGATGTCGTCTTTGCTCATGCCGGCCTCACCGGGCCTAATGGCCATCCCATCGTTCTTTACGAAAACATGCTTCGCACTCATCGATATGAACCGGTCATTGGTAAACGTGAAAAAGGTTGGTTCAACGGTCGGGCCTACTTCTCTATCTCTTCACTAAAGAATTTCGAAGAGCAGTGGCCGACGATCATGGCCACCAAGCCGGATTTCCTGAAGCTGTATCTTGCCGATTCAGAACATTTCGGAACCGAACCCCATCCCGTTCGGCATGGGTTTCGGAAAGGGCTGGATCCTCAGCTTATCAGCCCGATTGTCGCACATGCGCATCAGCAAGGCTTACGAGTTTCCGCACACATTGAAACAGCCGCTGACTTTCGGACAGCCATCCAGGGACAGGTCGATGAGATCGCCCATCTTCCCGGGTGGTATCTCCCTTCACCCGCTCAACGATCAGCCGTCCTGTTAACTCAAAAGGATGCCCAACTAGCCGCCGCACACCGGACCGTGATCATCACGACGACTGTCGCAGAGCACTTTCATCCGCCAGGACACCATCAGTCTGATTCGAAGGCACATCCCCACTCGCCTGCGCATACCACTGACCACAAAGGGCAAGCAGCGGAAAATATCCGTGAGGTTGCCCGTGCAATTCAGACGGAAAATCTCAGGTTACTGCAGCAAGCGGGGGTCCCCATTGCCATCGGAAGCGATCATGCGGAAACGGCCCTGGCGGAAGCCCTGCACCTTCATCAAATGGGGATATTTGACAACCTGACCTTACTGAAAATGTGGAGTGAGACCACCCCTCGGACGATCTTCCCCTCAAGGAAAATTGGACGATTAGACGAGGGATATGAAGCCAGCTTTCTTGTCTTACAGGGCAATCCGCTTGAGGACTTCACACAGGTTCGAAACATTATGTTTCGTCTCAAGCAAGGTTCCCCTCTTTCATGGAGCGCACCTCAGAATGCAGATGACACAGGCAAACATGCGCATTAACCTGCGAGTCGTTCTGAGATAACCGGGATTTTTTAAGGCACCAGACATACCAGCTTTCACATGCCTAACAAGCCATCGAGCCTTTCCATAATGCCGCGTCAACTTAAACTGCCCTCCATCATCTTGGCAGTGGTGTATCTCGCGCTGGTGAGCATAGCCACATATTGCGTGGCATCTCATGAGATCCAACATTCTCCAATCACTCATCATTCCAAAAACGCCAGTTCCCATTCCTCGCTCTGCTCATGGGCCTGTCAGGTCAGTTCGAAGGCGAACTCGGCCGACACAACCCACACGGCACTTCTTACCCTCACCCTCTTCATTGTCGGAGTCGTCTATCTCTGTTTCGTCATCCCCACGCAGGCGACCCTGAATCCCACTCTCGCTCGGGGCCCTCCCATTTAACCAAAGTCCCGCGTTTCACAACCAATCCATAATTTTTCTCCATCAGGGCTAAGGCTTTGTTTGCTCTGATCATGATTCATAGGTTCCGGAAAGGATTTATGCACCGATGAACAACCACAAATGTATGATATTTCCTTATGTAATCATAAGCGTGATGATTTTTACGTTGACGGGGGTTTTTCTGATCCAACCTCCATTCAGCAGGGCTGACGAGCAAATTGAAACACTGCCGACACTCACCGTGGAAGGAACACGGATTGAAAACATCGATGCGGTCAAGGAAGAACTGGCTCGTCGGCCTGCCAGCACCATCCTGATCCCCGAAAAGGAAATCAAGGAATCCCGTGCGTTTAATTTAACCGACGTCCTTCAATTTGCCCCGGGCGTGCGATTCCAATCCCGGTTCGGTGCCGACGAGGGACAATTCCAGATCCGGGGGACCTCCCTCAGGAACAACTTTCACCATCGTGGAATCAACATTCTCATCAACGGGATTTATTTCGGCGATGCGGACGGGTTCTCCGATTTCGAATCCATCGACTTGATGGCCTATGAACGTATCGAGGTGTATAAAGGGTCCAACGCCCTCCGGTATGGAGCCAATACCCTGGGAGGAGCCATCAACTTTGTACCCCGGACGGGCTACAACGCCTCCCTCTTCCAAACACGTGGATTGGCCGGGAGTTTCGGCCTCTATTCAGGACAAGTCTCCAGCGGCCAGGTGACCAAACCATTTAAGGTGGGCACCATGGACACCACAGCCGATTACTATATCAGCGCTTCGGGGAATCATCAGGACGGCTTCCAGGATAACAGCCAGCAGGCACGCGGACGGTTAAATGCCAATTTCGGATTTCAGATCGGTGATCACCAGGAAGTGCGCGCCTATATCCTGGGAGCGGAGGTGTCAGAAGCACTTCCAGGATCGATCACCCAGGAGCAATTGGATTCCAATCGAAGACAGGCGAACACCTTGGGGGGAATCAGTCCGTTCTCCTGCGGTCCAAACGAGCCCTGTAAATGGGGGCGGTACTATAGTTATATCCGGGTCGGGGCCGCGTATCGCAATGAATTCGCTGCCCACCAGTTTTTTGAAATTATCCCCTATTATTCCTACCAGTATCTGGATCATCCTATTTTTCAAACGATCGTCCAGGACAACTATAATGTGGGAGGGGAAATTCGATACGTCAATTCACATCCTATTTTCGGGCATGCAAACAAGTTCCTTATTGGCAATCAGCCACGATACGGGGACACGAATCAACGGCGTTTTGTCAACAATTTAGGCAAACGGGGAAATCAGACCCAAAATCTCACGTTGGAGACGACCAATCTCAGCACCTACCTGGAAGACCAATTCAATGTAACCGATGATTTCCTTGTCATTGCAGGCGGACGATGGGAATACGGGATCCGGCAGGGCAGAAATCAACTCTACAGCCCCTTTACGGGAAATTTAAATACCAGCGATACCGGTGTACGTCATTTTAATGCTCTCATCCCCAAGATGGGGCTCGTGTACCAAACCACCCCGACCTCACAAATTTACGGAAACGTCAGCCGCGGCTACGAACCTCCCGTCAATGTCGAATTGACCTCATCGATCAACCCCGACGGCTCAGTCCCCACAAGCCCCTTCATCAACCTGGATGCCCAACGGGCCTGGCAGTTTGAAATCGGGACCCGAGGCAGCACGGCGGATAACCGCTATACCTGGGACCTCACCTTCTATAACCTGGAAATGCAAAAGGAAATCCTGACATTTAATGTTAATAACCAACCCACCTATCAAAATGCCAAAGGAACGCGACACACAGGAATTGAAGCAGGAGGCAGCATGGTGGTGGCCAACGGACTGCTGGCTCAGGGTCCCAAAAACCAAAGCGATACGATCACCGTTCGAACCGCCTATACGTGGTCGTTATTTAAATTCACAGATGACGTGTACGGCGGAGGAGAAAATGGAACTCAAAAGTTCTTGGTGGCCAAGGACGGCAATCGGGTTCCCGGCGCGCCCGAGCACCAACTTGCCGGGGAAATACGTTATGACCATCCGGTGGGATTTTTTATCGCGCCGAATTTTGAATGGATCATCGCTGGATATTACGTGGACAGCTTGAACACTGCCAAGAACTCGGCTTATTTCATCGTCAATCTGAAGGCAGGCTATAATTACAGTAAGAACCTGTCAATTTTCGCAGAGGGACGAAACCTGTCCAATCAAACCTATGCGGGTGCTGTCGTCGTCAATGACAGTCTGGGCCGGTATTTCAACCCCGGTCAGGGGATCAGCGGGTTCGGGGGAATCGAATGGAAATTCAATTAATCGATTCATTCTAGACACCATCCTGCATGTATAGGGAATATTGAGGTTGTCACACCTAGTTCGTTATTCTAGGTGTGACGCTCAATAGGTCCACAACTGAAGGTAAGATGTTTTTTTTAATTTCCAATTCACCCTACTAACCTGTTCAGTACAACGAACCGGCATTGAGATTTTCATGAGACTATCTGCCACCACAAAGAAGAAAGCCCGCATCGAAATCATTCCGATGATTGACACGATGTTCTTTCTCCTGGTGTTTTTTATGATCGCGACACTATCCATGACCATTCAACATGGGATGCCGGTGAATTTACCGACGGCCGACTCGGCAACGGATAAAGTTCCCGATCAAATTTCCCTCACACTGACCCATGAAGGAACGCTGTACTATAATAAGGACCGCATTGAACTTTCGGAACTGGAAATACGGCTGACAAGCCTTCGGCAAACCGACTCGGACCCCTCGGTCGTCATAAACGCCGATGAACAAGTTCCCCATGGCCAGGTCATCAAGGTGATGGATATCATTCGATTGGCCGGCATTCCCAACATGGCAATTGCCACAAAACCTAACTCGGAACCTTAAACGCCCGGACCCCATGAAGCACCCCTCATCAATCCCCCTCACCAATCTATACTCTCGATTGGCACCTGGCCTGATCGTGCTGTTGATTGGATTACACGTCGTGCTCCTGGGTGCGGGAGCCTTCTGTTCTTCAAGGTCCCTTGATTCCAATCCCACCCATCACTCCCACCCCGCCGAATCTTTCTCTCTTCTTTGCTCATGGGCCTGTCATGTCGCCCAAATTGCCTCAGGCGCCGGATCGATTACTCAATGGGCAGCACCATTTCTTCCCATTTTTCTCTGGTCTCTGACACCGGCATTCAGCTTTCCTCGAACCTTCCCCGTATACATCTTCTCTCCTCGCGGCCCGCCCGTTCGTTTGTGGCTTCATGGATAGATTGGGACTCTCAACCAGTCCATCCTTGAACACATACCGTAAGAGCGGCGTTTCGCCGTGAGCAATATGGTTGATGGTGGAATGATCTCCATTCCCCATTGATTCACTGTCTGGCGCTCCAGAAGAAACCACGCTCAACCCGATTGAAACCATTTCGTGCCGGACTCCTCTGTCAACAACCGGACACGATCACATAATGTTAATCGTATGACACAGCATATATGCTGCGGAAGGAGAACCCATGGACAAACAACTCTTGCGTGTTGGTGAAGCCGCTCAAACCTTAAATGTCAGCCGATGGACTATTTACCGATGGGTTGAAGAGGATCGCCTGAAGGCGACCAAAATCGGAAAAGGCAGCTTACGAATATTTCGGGACTCCATTGATGCGTTGATTCAACAAAATCGAAAAGACCATTGGGAATTTGCAATCACAGAATGCCAATGAGCATGGAGTGAAATGTTGCATCGATGAGTACCCGTCCGTAGACACCCCGCATATGAAGAGCTAGCCTGACGGGAAAGGTCATCGACATTTATGCTGACATCACCCACGATGAGGAAAACCACTCCCACACAGTCGCTTGCCGCGTGCATGCTCAGCATATGCTTCCTGCTCGTGACCGGAGGCCTTGCCTATACGACTCCGCTCCACATACACCACGGGAATCATGATCAGCAGACTCATGGGAACAGTTGGTGTAGCTGGACGTGTCAAGCCGGGCAAGGCCTTCAGACGCTGTCAGCTGACATTCCCCGCACGTTTTCGCTGTTGGGCGTTCTGCCGCTCTTCAAACCAACCGCACCGGATCTCTTTCGCCATCACCATAAACCTTCTCGTGCTCCTCCCCGATTTCTCTCCGCCTAGATTTGTCGTCTGATCCATAACGGCTCCTCTTTGATGAAAGAAGAAGTTACGGTTCCCGCATAGTCTCAATCCAATTGTGTGTCTCGAACTAACTCAGAGACCCGCTCATTTCTTCTATGCGACAGTTGAATATTTCTAATATTTGCCTTTTCAGCAACATATGATTGAAAGAAACCCACATAGGAAAAATAGGAGAGCGTTCAAAAAGGCTCGTCCAGCAAGGCCGCAGTCGCTTGGGCGAGCGGAGCGTACGAAGGAGTACGTGAGCATGGCTAAGCGGCGAGAACGCCGCTGGTGGCATTTTTCAACACTCCCTCTATGCACTCCTTGTGGATAGGAATGGAGGCACTCTCACATGGGGTATGGTTACGTTAACTTTTCCCGACCACCCTTCCGTTTCATGCTGTTAATCGTCCTTCTGATGGTCTGTCCAGGCCACGGGTTCGCGAATGATCAGGACATACTTCCCCTTCGACTCGATCCACGCCCCTTCAGCCCCGCCCTCTGTCAAAGCAGCGGCCATGACAAATCCATAAGGATTCAAGTGGCAAAATATCGGGATCTCGTCATTCGCCGGGTTCCCGGACAATTTATCCCTTCTGAGTCAGGTGAAGCCAGAACCAAACAGTATGTCCATTTCATCAGATTGCAGGATTTAACCGACGGAGTCGTCAACCAGGGAGCGATTGCCTTTGATCGGAATTATGCCGTGATCTTTACGGCGGAGCATCCCGACGGCGTAGCACGGACCAAATTTCTCACCTCACTCCCCGAACCACAACAAGGAATAGGGAACGCCGCCCTTAATACGTTTTTACACCTCCGTCAGGTTCTCTATGCGGCCATCGACTCCTGCCGTTCGTATCCACCATTTGTCGTATACGGTACGGACGAGGAAATTGACCGGATTGAAGCCGCCAGACGGACATTCTCCCAACGGGTCCATCAATTCAATAGTGATCCCACCGCATCGTCTGCATTCACCTGGCACGAAACCGGGATGTCCGATGGATTTGTCGATCCCGATGCGGGCATGGGCACAAATGTCAGCTACCAGGCGATGAATCCACTAAACTTTTATGTGCCATCGAAATATCCCTAACCCCAAACATTCTGGAAATGAGGGCGGTATACAATACGGACCATCTCGCTGTAGCAACAGGTAGTACCCATCTGTAGACGGACCATAGGGTCCATCGTATGCTGGAACCGCCGTGTCAACGTTCTGAAGCTGACTTGCCACAATGTGTCGGTCCGGTCAACCGGACGAGATATCAACAAAGGAAGGGAAGAAGCATGGAGAGAATGAGAATCACGTTTCTGGCTTTGGTAATTCTAGTATGTGCATCCACCATCATGCCTCTTGCGGCCCAATCCGGCTCCACACCGAAAGACGGCGAGTTAGTCTTTCCGGCCGGTTACAAATCCTATGCCGCCTTTCTCCACGGGATTCAAAAACCGGACGCCGTCCGAGACCTCTATATCAACCCCACCGGGGCGAGCGCAAAAGCGGGCCAACCGTTTGCCAATGGCAGCATTCTCGTCATGGAAATCTACAACGCCAAGAAAAATGCCGAAGGGACACTCGAAAAAGGGGCGGATGGAAATCTGGTGAAGGCGGATTTAGCCAAGGTCTTTGTCATGCAAAAAGAAGCCGGATGGGGAAAAGACGCCCCGGAAAATGTCAGAAACCGCGACTGGATTTATTCAGCGTTCAAGGGAAATGGAGAACGCTTGGATGTCGATTATACGACCTGCCGAGGGTGTCATTTACCTCTGGGAGCATCCAAAGACTTTGTGCACCGGTATGATGAATATTTTGAGAAACGAGTGCAGGCGGCTCACTAACCAAGCCCGTTCATCGTTTCCTGGTTACGGGCAGAACGAATCGGCATAGAACATCCAGGGACGGACCGGCCTCCAACCTTGGACGAGTAGGGTGAAGGTGGTTTGCGTATCTGCAGCCTCCTAGGCCTTCACCCTGCTTCTATGCGCCCCCACCTCTTTCTTCCTCAACTCAGTTGAACAGGGCTCAAATAAATTTCGCGGCACATAGTTTCGGCGTAGGGCCTCAAGATTCCTAAAAGACCTCAAAATCCCTCTCTTACGTCGGACCTTGAAACCACATAAGCCTTTTAAAGTGTTGACAATGTGACCAGCAACCTCTCGTGAGAAATACCGGCCTGAGATGGCCTTGGCAAAAGTCTCCGCTAGGGTCAGGAGTATTTGATAGATTGTCGGGATTTCAATGGCAAGAAGCCCATGATACACTCGTTCAAAAGGCACGCAATGGCAAAATCCAAACGACAGACACAATCAGTCGGCTCTGAAACAACAAGAAAGACATCGAATCCTCCGTCTTCCATGTTCTCAGGATCGAAGACCTTCCTTGAACTCTTCATCATTATTCTGGCCGGTGCCGGACTATTGTTAACCGCTTACCTGACCTATACCGCCTCGTTCGAGGTTCACCCGGCATTTTGCAGCGAAGGCTCGGGCTGCGACATTGTGCAGAGCAGCCGATGGGCCACCTTTCTGGGTATCCCCATGGCCTTGTGGGGCTTCGTGACCTATGTGGTGATTGCGGGGCTGGGCTGGTCCGGCCGTGGCAAATCCGGTAGCGGAACGGTATTGATTTACGTGGCGATGAGCGGATTCGCCGTCAGCGCCTACTTGACCATCGTCTCGGTCGTGGAGATCGAAGCCACATGTCCATGGTGCCTGACTTCATTTGCCATCATCACGACAATTCTTGCTCTCGCTCTCGCTCGACGGCCTCCCGATTGGACGAAATCACTGAAAGAGGCAGCCGTGATCGGCCTTGTCATCGTCGGCGGACTTCATTTGCATTATAGCGGGGTGTTCGATGCAGCTGCCGGCCCGGAGGATCCCCAACTTCAAGCCTTAGCCATTCATCTCAATGAAAGCGGGGCCAAGTTTTACGGTGCTTATTGGTGCCCACGCTGCCAGGAACAAAAAGCCGAATTTCTTTCGTCCGCCAAACGGCTTCCTTACGTGGAATGTAGTTCTGGGGGACGAGGAAGCGCTCTCACCGCTCCCTGCGTCAAGGCTGACATTAAAAGCTATCCCACGTGGATTATCGGTGAACGCCGGTTAACCGGCCTCAAGACCCCGCAAGAATTGGCACGAGCCTCCGGATTCGATTGGCAGGAGTAAGTAGAAAGTCCATCCACTATTTTCAGAAACTCAGAAACCACTTGGTTTCTCTTTTTCGTTCCCTTCCTGCTTCCACTCATTCCAGAACTCCGGTAGAGGGTTAAAAACTGCACCATGCAGGGAAGTCATTCAACCATGATTTCCAAGCATACGGCCATTAAACCGCCTCAATGTAGCAAGCATCGGCACACATCCGTAGCTCAGAAGTCGCAAGTCGTGTATATCTGTTGTTGTTTCTAAAAATTCATTGCGCTCTTTCAGCATCAATCGGAGCGGCGTGATTCCTCCCAGACCCACCCCGCTCCATCTCAGGGTGAAGGCATTTGGACTTGCAACCTCCTTGGCCTTCACCCTGACTTTTTATTCCAAAATGCATAATTTGATATTCTTTTTTGCTCTCCATGATGCTCGACCTCTTGAACAATCATTTTTCCTGGCATCCATACTGCCTTTTGAAAAACTGCTCATTCGCCGGGTTCCTCTACTACCCCATTGGCTTGGGCTTGAGAGATAAGTCTGAAGTTCATCAATTCGTGATTTTTCCGGAAACGTTGGTTGAGTGGCTCGAATTATTTTATTTAACAAATTAACTGTAGTATCGACATGCATCCGGTGCGGCGCTGACACACATTCCACATCCTTAAAGTAGCGTAGGCTTTCACCCTTCTGGTAAAAATACATACTCTCACATTGAGAGATTATGAACGTTATTCTTCTTCCAACATTCGAATATCCGTGGAGGCACCCATGATAAGATTGGTACTTTTTGGAGCCGTTTCTCTAGTCCTCTCTATGGGCCTTGGAGGTGATATATCGGGAGTCCTCGGGGCAGACCCATCTGTTTCGATGGTTCAGGCGGGGACGAAACACATCATCGACCATCAAGGCATGCAAACCACCGGCCCAGCCGCCCAACTGGATAAAGACGGGACCCTTCACCTCGCCTGGGGGGGCGAAAAGCAGGAAGATCGCGGAGTCTATTATCTTAAGGTTCCACCTCGACAGGAACAGTATCCAGAACCCATCAGAGTCAATCCATCCAGTCCTCCGGCCACATCCCTCCACGAACCACCGGCCCTGGCGTTAGGCCGCAACAACGATGTATACATCACCTGGACAACACCTCACCCCGATGCCGGCGGTAAATTATTCACCAATCTTCTCCTCCTGAGCCGGTCACTTGATGGGGGGAACACCTTTCTTCCTCCTGTTCGAGTCAACGATGACGACGTAGTCACCGGCCATTCCTTTGACCATTTGACCGTCAGCCCGAATGGTTCCGTCCATATCGCCTGGCTTGATGCCCGGGAAGGAAAGAAAGATCCGGCCACCTACACGGTCTTCTCCCAAGACCAGGGCAAAACCCTTTCACCAAACCTGAAAATTGACGAATCCAGTTGTGTCTGTTGCCGGACCCATATGACTACTGCCTCTGATGGCACCGTCTACCTGGCCTGGCGTAAGGTCTTAGCCGGTGCGGTCAGGGAAACGGTGGTGTCCCGTTCCACCGATAACGGGAAATCGTTTTCTGCACCGGTCATCGTGGGCAATGATCAATGGGTCTATGAGGGATGTCCCCATCGTCCCGCCACCATGGGAGTCGATCAGCAAGGGCGCCTCTATGTCACCTGGTATACGGAGGGCCCTGATGATACTCCGGGTGTGTATCTAGCCTATTCCGATGATCAGGGAAAAACCTTCACGCCTCGGCGTGTGTTGAACATGTCCAAAGGAACGTTTCCGGATCATCCTCAACTGGCGGTGAATCGAGAAGGTCATCTACTCGTATCCTGGGAGGAGCAGTCTCCAGTGCGGAGGGAAGTCGTGTTCACCTATTCCCTCGACCGAGGACAGACCTTCAGTCCCCCGAAAAAGGTGAATGAGAAAAAAGCCAAAAGTCCGGCTGTGGCCTTAAATGATCAAGGGCAAGCCGTCATTGCCTGGTCGGAGCAGGTGGCGTTCCCGGGATGGAGTACGGTGGTCCAGCATTTTTCTTTTCCCATCTCTCGAACAGCTCAATGACACCAAAATTTATGATCGGGCCTTCTCTGCTCGCTTCAAGAATCGTGGGTATTGCCGTGGCTTTGGGAAATCCTTCATCCCCCCCACCCTTCTTAGTCAATTCAATACCGGTCAATCCCTCCCGCCTTTCCAGCTCAGCACCTTGCAGGGCGCAAAAATCCATCCGAATGAATGGGAAGGACGAGTTCCCATCTTGAATTTTTGGCCACCTGATGTTGACCTTTTAAAGAAGAAATGCCGTCTTTGGAACGTCTTAGTCAGAAGCGCTCTCCAAATCAATGAGCCATTCTGGCAGTCACCACCGACATTCGCCCAGGAAAAATGGAATCATTTTGGCAGCAACTCGGCTTACATTTCGATCTCCTCCTGGATGAACAGGATGAACGCTCTCAAACGCGAATGGCCAGAAATCGCGCCACAACTGTGATCGTAGATACCCACAGCCAAGCTGAACCAATGAATCCTATGACCAAGGGAGTTGGATAGCCCTGAATCCCTCCCGTTCATCAAACACCTCTTCAACCCGAAGTCCATGCGCCAACGCCTTCAACCGATTGCCCTCCTGACCTCAAGCCTGTTTCTCGCCATGCTCCTGGCTTCCACGGTGTGCATGTCCGTGCAGGACCTCTCTCACGAATCGCAGCAATCCCATCACAGCAATACGAAACCTCTTCATGGGATGCTTTGCAACTGGGCCTGCCACATCGGAAAACTTTCGTCAACGTCACTCATCACCTCTCCATCATGGCATTCGCCATCACAGGAAGTGGGCGCCGTCCTTTCTGTCTATGCCCAACCTGGCGTACGCCCTTCTCTTCCGAATAAATCTGCCAGAGCTCCTCCACGCATCTTCTTGTCCCGTTTTTTCTAAATGATTTTCAAGGCTCCGTTGTGAGTTGCGGGAGATTCACGCCTCCTTCCCCATACTCATGAATCCGAACCTGGGTCTCACCCGCAAATTCCTTCAGGAAGCCTAATTTTTAGTTGCTGGCCGCATGCATAGCCGGTTGGCTCATGCATGTTCTATTTATTTTTTTGTAAGGAGAGTATCTTGTGAAACAGTTTCTTTCAGTCTGTCAGTGGAATTGGTCATGGCGTTTTTGCATAGTCCTCTTGAGCCTTTCCCAAATTCTTAGCGTCTCATCCCCAACGTTCGCTGCATCAATCGACACTTCTCAGGTGAGCCAAGAATCCCTTCTTCAGCAACAACAGGAGCTGGAGGGAGAACTCGATCACGTCAACAGCAGGCTAGAAGAAATCAGGAAACAACTTAGGGAATTACATCACATACCTGCTTCCCAACAAACCGATGAACAACGCCAGAAACAGGCGACCCTCCAGGAGGAGGAAGTGGTGACACTCGAAGAGATGAGTATTGTCAGCACCCGGATTTTAAAACGTCCCGAAGGCCTGACACTATCCTCCACCCCTCAATCGGAAACCGAATCCCAACCGACCCGAACGATGAAAGAATCCATGGAATCTCTTCCCGGCGTGGTACTCCGCCAGGCTAATGGACCCAGGGACTTCAGTATTTCCATTCGAGGATCCGGAATTAAAACGGCCTTCGCCATCCGGGATATCAAAGTCTATGAAGATGGCTTTCAGCAAACGCAGTCGGACGGATTGTCACGACTCGATATCCAGGACCCGTGGTTTATGCGATCGACCGAAGTGATTCGAGGAGCGGCTTCCTCGCTGTATGATAATTATGCCCTCGGCGGGATGGTGCATTTTAAAACCCGGCGGGGAAGTGACATCAATGGAGTCGAGGGGTTTTTTGCCGGAGGATCATACGGATATAACAAACAGGCGGGCGCGTTCGGCCAACACTGGAAGAATCTTGATGTATCGTTATTTGCCAGTAACGCCGCTGAAAACGGGTATATCGATCATAGTGGATATAACACCCAAACGTTGAATTTGAATTTCCGCTTTACCATTGACGAAAAACAGAGTCTTTACGTCAAAGCCATCACCAACTGGCTGGACACGAAGGTGCCGACCCGGCTGACCAAGAGCCAATTTAATGCAAACGATCGTCAGGCCGGAACTGGAACGAAAGCAAGGGATCAATCTCGCCTCGACCGCCGTACTATTATCGGATTAATGTATGAACGGCAGTTGACACCCAACCTCATCTTGACGACAGAAGGGGATTATGACGTCAAGGATATCAACCAGTATTTCAATCAAATCTTCGATAATGTGAATACCAATTGGAAACATTATACCGATTTGCGCCATACCGGCCACATCTCAGGCATGCCGCTGAACAGCTATCTCGGGTTTTTTGTCAATAACATGGAACAGGAGGGTCAGACCTTCCAAAATTTAAATAACGGCCAGGGGACACGAGGCACATTGATCCAGAATAACCGGGGAACCATTCGAAATATCGGGGGACGGTTCCGCGAAGAGCTGACATTTTTACCGAACTGGACCCTCGCCGCCGGGCTGGGATTTGAACAGTCAATCGTAAGCATCCAGACAATTAATTATACCAATGGGCAGGTCTCCAGCCGTCCCAGCACCACCAAAACCTACTATAACTGGGCTCCTGAAATGTCACTGACGTGGAAACCCAGAGCAGGCTATCGGCATTGGATCAGGGGTTCCACCGGATATGGCATCCCGCAATTCAGCAATTTAACCCGAAACCCCCTCACAGGTCTTCCCGGCTCCAATTTTGACTTGAAGCCCCAAAAAAATGTGAACGTGGAATTTGGTCACGAAGCCCAGCTTCATAATACCTTCAATGTCCAACTTGTGGGCTTCTGGATCTTCTTTCGCGATGAAATTATTTCGCAAAACATTTCAGGTACGAACACGGCCTCCACCAATGCCGACTCTTCCGAATATCGGGGTGTCGAGGTCTCTGCGGATTGGCGACCGATACCCGGTTGGCAATTCCACGGTGCCTACACCCACATTGATGCCAAGTACATCAATTTCACGGACCGGTATCTGGTGAATGGGGTGGCCACCGATGTCAAACAGGACGGCAATGACGTCCCCAACGTTCCTTCGGATGTCCTCAACATGAAGATCATGTATGATGATGCAAAGAACGATTGGGGAGCCTGGGTCGAGTCCAATTATTACAACAGCTACTTTCTGAACAATGGCAATACCGTGGGAATTCCTTCCTACTGGGTCCTGAACGTCAATCTTCACAAGACCTTTACCTTCAACAATGACTGGGTTCGCTTTGCGAAGTTCTTTTTCGAAGTGAACAACATCGCGAACAAGACTTACGCAGCGTCCGGTCAAGTCGTGTCGGACTCCACACCCGATGCCGACAAGCAACTGTTTTTTGCCGGGTATGGGCGCTCTTTCTACGGAGGCGTGACAATCGGAGTATTCTAGATACTCCACCGTTGCCTCCGGATGGTCAGTCATGGGTGAGGGAGGCTGGAGTGCCCCCTCCCCTGGCCGATCGCCGACCTCAACGCTTCACCTGAATTTTCGCTAAAAAAAAAGACGGATCACTGGATATGACCCGTCTTTTTATCTCTGAAATTGAGAAAAATTTAATGGCCCTGTTGGAGATGCTTCAAAGCTTCCTGACTATGCTCGCCCGCAACCTCGCCGTGTCCCTGTTTGCCATGGTCCACCGCTTCCCCGAGATGACTAATGCCTTCATCGACATGGGCATTGGCACCTTCTTGCTTGGCCGCATCGGCATGCGAAAGGGCCTCCTTTGCATGCTTGGTCGCTTCACCGGCATGTCCCATTTCTCCATGAGCTTTGGCCTCACCGGCATGTCCGATCGCTTCGTGCAAATGCTTGTCGGCCTCCGCCAGTGTGACAGCCGGAACCGCCAAAATGCCCAATACTCCAACATAACCGACAATTCGAATAAATGTAGAGACTGTACTGCTCATGTCTTCCCTCCTTTAATTAATAGGTTACCACCATTCACCAGCCTATTTGGCCCATTCTATCTTTTAACACCATGTTGGTCATAATCCTCTATGCCACGTACATCAACCCACATGTATGACTCTTTACCCGACACACAATGTCAACTGCAAGCTAATTTTAATTTTGTGCCACAAGGACCCCTTATTCATAACTGCGTCGCTCCGGCGTATGTATCATTGTCCACCCCAATCAGATTTTCTGAATTTTCATAGAATGCAATAGAAAATGTGTTGCATGCATGAGCAACCATCTGTAGACGATTTTTATGGCTAGTCCTATACTCCGCCCAAGTCGGACAGCTCTTTATGTGCTTCTGTTGCGACCTGACTCACAAGAAAATTTGAACGGAGGTTAAAGTCTGTTGCTCTTTTGGATGGAAGGTGCGATAGGGAACCCTGACCCCCTAGAAAAACCTTCTTCCTTCTGTGGAGAACGATCGGGATGAAGCCTGGTATCGCCTACCTCCGCTTTTCATCCCGGTCTTCACGGAACTTGAAACCCGCACACGGAAGCATAAAATACATACCGATACATGAATCTACTGACGTGATTTTCTATCACCATATGGTTTCCAAAGGAGGATTTATGATGCGTGGGTCTGTCATTCTTTCAGGGTTTCTTTTGTTCGGCCTCTTGTGTGCCGGATCACCTGTGTTCGCGCTTCAATCGGGTGGCGTTGAAATCGGTGATCTCGAAACAGGCTCTGTGACAGGACAACCCTTTAAACGTCTTGATGTAGATCTCGCATTTACGGCGATGCAGATTGCCGGGAAAAATGTCTGGTACCCGCCGACAGCGATTCTTAGCCTTGTTGCAGGGGGAACCGGAGGACGAGCCGGACGACCGGTATTATTTCAAGTGACCAATACACTGACCACAGACTATACGTTTCATCTTTCAGCTGACTCGGCAATGGCGGGGCCAACATCCTTAAATGTCTCCCTGGTTTTAAAACCAGGAGAAACAAAGTATATCGGCATTCCGACGAGTGATTTGACCTATATCACGGCCAACAATTTATTAATCTATGGCAATCCAGCAGACAAGGGAGGCCTTTCCGGGCAATTACTGGTTATCCGATAAGTCCCAGTGAGGGCCGGCAACCCATACAGCAGATAAGCCCTGCCCTTCATCATGAAGGCAGGGCTTATCTGCGTGAGCAACAGAAGATGGTCACACATTAATAATTAAGAGATGATATCTCTCCTGTTCGAGCCTATTTGTCAGAAGGGCAATACCCTTGGCTGCGTGGCTTTCGTTTTCCATCCCCTGATTCACATTCTGGCAAATCCGCAGGCAATACGATACAATTTTCAATCTTAGTTTTTCTGAATCTGCCCGATTGAAAACCCTTCGACTGAAAGAAGATCCTCATGCTGAATTCGAGTCATGGCATTATCCCTCTCACTCACTCGCACAGCATACCGTGGCAGAGCATCTTCCTATGCCTTTTATTTCTCTGGCCCTTGCCAGCGTCCGGGCACCAGGCTGGAAATTTTTATCGTGACGCCCTTGCAGCCATTGAGAATCAGAATTTCAAGACCGCCCAATCCTTACTTGAACAGGCCATCCAGGAATTTCCTGGTTTTCCCGAAGCCCATCATTTGTATGGTTTGATGAAGTTTCAACTCACCCAACAGCCTGGACAGGCGATTTCCGCCATTCAAGAGGCTATCCGCCTTAATCCGAATTTAGCTCAAGCCCAATATGACTTGGCATTGCTCTTCATTCAGCAAAACGATATGGAAGAAGCTCAAAAAGCCCTTCAGCAGGCCCTCGGTGTCTATCCACGGTTTTGGGAGGCTCGGCTCACACTGGCAAAACTCCTGGATAAGCAGGCACTCACAAATCAGGCTATTCAGGAATACCAGACAGTTCTCACTCAACAACCGTACCAGGAAGAAGCGCTGTATCATCTGGCTATTCAGTTCATGCAAGCTCAGGATTACGACCAGGCACAGGCCCTCCTTACCCAATTGACAGAACACCACCCACACCAGACAGACGGATGGTTATTGCTTGGCCGGATTGCGGAGCGGCAGAATCAACCCTCACAGGCCTTAGATGCTTACCAACAAGTGATTCAAATTAATCCGGAACAGCCGGAAGCCCACTACAATCTTGGATTTCTTTACCAGCAACAAGGAAACCCGTCAAAAGCCATTGAGCATTTCCGACGCGTCAGTGAACTCAAGCCCCAGGATGCCGAGGCCTTTCTCAACCTTGGGGTCCTTTTCGCAGGAAACCATCAGTTCGTGGAGGCAGAACAAGCATATCTCGCAGGAATCGCCTTGCAACCGAATTCCCTTGAGGGCCATTTTAATCTTGGCGCCTTTTACGAATTCCACAAAAAGGATCTTCTTCAAGCACGAATCCACTACCGGAAATACCTAGACCTTGGCGGAACGGACACTCGAATCCAACAATTGCTTAACCAACTTGAGCAATAGATCATTCCCATTCGCTCAAGAAATTTCCCGCATTCTTCTTCAAGACCTCTCCTGCCGAACCACTTGCGATCCACTCCATTATCTTCGTCATCCCGTATTCTACCTCCTTAGGCTCATGGGCTTCGCTCGTAAACCCTTACAAATTCTCAAAGGGGCACTTCTAAAAACAGTCGAGGTAGCGTGTTTGCTCCGCTGTCACTGGGCTAGGCATGCCATCGGGAAGGACCATGAGAAAAGAGCGGGCCTCCTGATTGAGCTTTCTTTGCGTCATGATCGTTCCCCACCCCATGGTTACACCGTTTGCTCTCGACTGACGGTCGTGAGCACCAGAAATCGCTGGAAGTTGTAGGCGAGCTTCTTCAGCCCGATCTTCGCGTGGGCCCGGATCTGGCCAATCGTTCGAATCAGTGTGCCGCCCATCGCCATCGCCTGGTGGCCGAAGATATGTTCAACGCGGGCGCGGATCCGGCTCCGACGCTGATTCGTATGCTGTTGAGCGGGCGTCAAGGGGCTGGCTCGATAGCCTTTGTACTGCATCTTGGACCGCAGCTTCCGCTTCTTGAGTTGCGCTTCGATCTCGTCCGACCGATAGGCCGCATCGCCCCACACGTCCCGTCCGGCGGCCTTGCTCTGCAACACGTCCTCCAGGACTTGACTGTCATGCACGGCGGCATCGGTCACGGTATACCGTCGAATCAGTTTATGCGTCTTATCCACGTTCACATGATTCTTATAGCCAAAGTGACTGACCCCATGCTTTTTCGTCCAGCGGGCATCCGTATCTTTCTGCCGTCGCTTCGCAGGCTGCGCCTCCCACTCTGCCGGGCACTCCCCGGCCTGCACGGTCGCGTTTTCCTCCCGCGTATTCCGTTGCTTGGGCACCGGGACCAGCGAGGCATCAATGAGTTGGCCCCCGCGGGCTTGTACCCCCGGGGCCGCCAGATAGGTGTCAAATTGCTTGAAGAGCTTCTCCACGACGCCGGCCTGCGCCAACGTCTCCCGGAATAGCCAGATGGTCTTCGCATCGGGAATCCGCTGATGCAGGTCGAGGCCCAAGAAGCGCATGAAGGAGAGCCGATCGCGAATCTGGTATTCCGTTTGGTCATCGGATAAGTTATAGAGGGCTTGCAGCACGAGGATTTTAAACATCAGAATCGCATCAAACGGTGGTCGGCCTCCCTTGGTCCGCTTTGACCGACGAAGACTTTTCTCCAGCATCTTGCCAAAGCCAGCCCAGGGGATCTGTTGGGCGAGGTGTTCTAAGGGATCGCCCTTCGCCGTAAGCGCATCGTAGCGGTGAGTTAAATCAAAGAAACCAAGTTGGTCCGATGTATCCATGTGCGATCCTCCTTGGACCAGACTTATGCCAGAATCTCACAAAATTGTCAGCAGTTTTTAGAGATGCCCAAAGTTCATTCACAACCATCTCATCTTTTCAAACCATATATCTAATTCATCTCCTGAAATCAGATGACCACAATTGGCCTTAAACAAGGGGCAGGAAACAAAGTTTTTTTTCAAAATGACCTGTTTGGAATTTTCGAAAAGTACTCTTTTTCAAGCACAAATAGCCACAAAAGGTGAAAACCTAGCCATTTGTGCAGTATTTCCAATCGGCAAGTTTTTCAAGATTCAGTCGATATTCTCCTACCAAAGAACCTCCGCGTTGAATCAGTGAAAAATGGGAAATTGGTGTGAGGTTTGGGAGGTTATTGATCCTTTTATCCAGGGAGACATGGAAAATGGGACGCGAATCAATCAAAGGATTACAGAATCCGTTATGCAATCAACAGGGTGCCTACATCCTGATTACAGGTATCACTGTCGTGGCTCTGTTTGGGTTTGCAGCCCTGGGGATTGAAGTTGGACGGTGGTATGCCATCCAGGGAGAAATGAGTAAAGCGATCGATGGGGCCGCCTTTGCTGGTGCCAAGAATGTGAACAATCCCAACATTACGGACCTCCACGGGTTTGTCCAACAAGTGGCTCAAGCCAACTTTCCTCCAGGACTGTTAGGGACGGACACACCAACGTTCTTAGTTTCCGACGACGGAAACGGGAAAATTACTGTGCAAGGCGCCACGAATTCCATCAATTCACTCTCAAGAGTCGTTGAGGGAAGCCATGGTACGACTGCAATCGCAGCAGACGGATCCGCCAAACTCCGTAACGCGGAAATCGCCTTAGTTCTTGACGTGTCGGGATCAATGGGAGGCAGCCCCATCAGCGATCTGAAAGATGGAGCCAATAGCTTTGTACAAAATTTCACCGATCAGGAATCTGACAATAGATTCGCATTATTGACCTTTGCCACAGGCGTCCAAAAACCATTTCCTATGGACCACGGATACGTCTCCCCTATGACTTCAGCCATTAACGGATTGAGTGCCGGTGGGGGAACCAATGCCGAAGATGCGTTAGCTCAAGCCTTGACCCTTCCGTGGTCCGATCAATCCGGTATTCCTGCGAATGAGCGCACCAAACAAGTTGTCATTTTTTTCTCCGATGGAAATCCATCAGCCTTCCGAGGCCAGTTTAAACATGAAGGGGTGACTTTTGATGGAGTGGCGGCTTTGGACGGAGGCTATGCCAGTGTGTATTCCTATATGGGATATCCTAATCCACAGGCATCCTACGACAGTTCATTTAGAATCAATTTGACCGGGGATGGGAAAAAAACAGGAACATCTTGTTCTCCGCAAAAGATAAATAACGTATGGTATTACTCGGTCAAATGGTACATTTTTCAAGATAGCACATATGGATTGAATAGCTTCGGCCCAACTTACGGGATGAATACTGAACACTGTGCTATGACCAATCCTACCCCCTTGGGAGACTATGTGAACTACCTGGTTCGTCAAATGGCCATAGACAATGCACAGGCCATCAAAAACAACGGAATTGAAATTTATACCATCGGCTTGGGGAATATAGACCAAAACTTCTTGAGTGCTCTCTCCAGTGGGCCGAAATTTGTCTATTACACCCCTGACTCATCAGAACTGGAAGGGATTTTCCAACAAATTGCCAATATCCTTAAACTTGTCCTTATTAGTTAAGCAACCACGATGCCACACAATGGCAGACACAACACGGACTGGGATAGTGGGTCCACATGCAGGAGGGTTCCCCAATGAACAGCTTGATCAGGTCTTTTCGGAAACTGATGTCTCCATGCCAGACCGAATCGGGAATCTCGGCTGTGGAAGTGGGAGCGACCATGCTGGTGTTTCTCACCGCTCTCTTTGCCGTAGCGGAAATGGGTTGGTTTTTTGTGCACCAGAATACTCTCACGTCTGCAGTACGAGAGGGCATTCGTATTGGAACCGTTGGTGCGACTTCAGTCGATGGCAATGGGAATGCCTTATCCCGGGAGGACTCAATTAAACAGGCAATTCAGCAAAGTGCCTCAGCAGTCATGGATATCGACCCGTCAAACATTTTCATTTTCCCCGTTGATGCCGATTGGACCGATCCCGATGATCCGGCTGTGGTTGGAACGGCAAGTGCCGGCGCTGCTGGAGCTTTTATGCGGGTCAGAGTAAATTTCACCCATCAATTTTTCACACAATTGATCGGTGGTTTATTTGGACCAGGTGATACCATTGTCATTTCGTCCGAGGGAACCTATCGCAATGAAAATTTCATCTTAGGAGGCGGCTCATGATGGCATCATTGTTACAGACAGGGCGGAATGAACGGGGAACCGCTTCCATCGAACTCGCCTTTTCCCTCATGATTTTCCTCTTCGTTGCATTTGGCATCGTCGAATACGGAAGCATCATTAATGAACGCAATGCCCTCACACAGCTTGCCAGAGAGGGGGCAAGCTTAGCCTCGCGAAACTTGACGACCAACCAGAACATGATGGACCTTCTCGGCTCCACCGACAATGCCCTGGATTTTAAAAATCATCCATCCAAATATCATATCTACCTAGCCCAAATCACCGCTGGGACCGTCGCGAACAATAACCCAACCTGTACGATCGTTGAGCAAGGGGGCTTTAATGGAGCCGGGGTTACGCCTCCGGCCCTTCCGAATTGTGATTTACCCCAAAATCTTTATGACTATTTGGTGTATGTGCCCGGTACCGGTGCAACAGTTCAACAATTTACCGTGGTAAAAGTCTATTATGAACATGATCCAATGACCCCTGTCGGGGCACTAGCAGCTCAATTTGGATGGGCGGGCAATCTGGGAGATAGCGTGACCTTGTTTAGCCGGGCAATTTTTTAATCTATCCCGTCAGAAGTTTATTCAGGAACATTCTGACGCACCCTTCTCGGTCCTTCCTCATACCTTTCGCCTCTGAAATGGGAATGCGTAAAACCCAGGTCAGTAATGAAATATTACCGTTCAGATCTTTAAGAAGTTTTTAAAGATTAAACGATATGCGACCCTGCACAAGCCAGCCAAACACCCCCTAAATGGTTTACAGCCTGAGAACCCCTGGCAAGGACAAGCATTAAAAATGGGTTCGCTTCACAATGTTGGGGTTAATTTGCCCTATTTCTTCGTTGTTCAATAAGACTCTTAATCGTAGATCTGACCACCTGCAAATTGGTCGAATCCACGCGAATAGTCTTGCCATGTTCGAGCCTGTTTAAGGGCTCTTCTTTGGTTTTTTGCTCCTCCATGACTCCAACCGTTGCGTCAGAGGCGTCAGTCTGTTGCTTGGCCCGACTTGCTATTCGATCCACCAACACCTCGTCCGGCGCCCAAACGTCAAATATGACAACATCCACGTGCCGTTCCTGAGCAAGTCGGATGAATGATTGTCTTTGGGCCCCCTCAAGGAATGTAGCATCCACAATGACGGAATAGCCCGCCTGCAAGATGGTATTTGCAAGATCCCTTAACCGCACATAGGTCACACGAGTCATGTCTGACCCGTACAAGCTCTTTGAGGTTGTATGATCAACGACGATTTTACATTGTTCGGCATGAATCCGTTTCCGTTCCACATCAGACCGTATCCGCAGGGCACCCAAGGCTTTCACCAATTCAGTGGAGACCGTCGTCTTCCCAGTCCCCGATACTCCATGCATCAGCATCAACATGGGAGGAGCAGGCATCATCAATCGATGGGCCAACTCCACGTATCGGATTATTTCTTTAAGGATATCCTCCTGTACCGGGCCTCCTGTTTCGACCTGAGCCAGACGCAAGCCAGCCACTTTAGCTCGAACGAGTGCCCGATACACCTCATACAGCCGGAACACACTCATTCCAGCATAGTCACCAGTCACTTCCAGATAACAGTTTAAAAACCAATAGGCCAAGTCCATTCGGTTTTTGCTCTCTAAATCCATGACCAAAAACGCGACTTCACTGATGACATCAATCCAACGCAATCCTGGTTTAAACTCCAAAGCATCAAACACACAGATTCGGCCCTCAAATAGGGCAATATTTCCCAAATGAAGGTCACCATGACACTCTCGAACCTGCCCTGAAGATTTACGTTCTTTGAGTGTTGGCCTTAATCGCTTCCATTCCTGGATTGTCCATTCCTCGAGATCCTTCATACAGAATTGAATCCGCGCAGGAAGGGCTGCAATAGGAATATCCTCAAAGCACTCTGCTATAGGTCCCCGTACCCTATCCGGCTCTCCATAGGAAAGGGGGTCTCCTGCAGATTCAATCCGGCCATGGAATGTGCCAATATCTATGGCTAGTTGACCGATCAAAGATTCATTCAGGTTACCCGTCTCAAGGAGATGGTAAAACTCCTGATCGGGAGGAAATTGTTTCATTTTGACGGCCCATTCAAAAGGGCTTCCGTCGCCATCCATCCGAGGATCTGATGGAGACCCGGTGATGGAGACCACTCCCAGATAGAGCTGTGAGGCTAACCGTCTGTTGAGACGAACCTCTTCTTCACAAAACCATCTCCGTTTTTCAAGAGTCGAAAAATCGACAAACGAAAACAACACCGGCTTTTTAATTTTGTAAACATACCGACCGGTTAGCAACACCCATGAAATATGCGTTTCCACCACTGTAATCTGACTCACAGGGTGTGAATAACATTTCGGATTCTGTAGCGATACCACTAGCTGAGAAGAAGTCATAGCCATTGAATGAGGGTTATCGGCCACATGAGAGGAGATAACATTACATCCATTCGGATCAAAACCACTGAATGCACTTGCCCATACTACCCAATTTCACGTCTTTCCCCAACCAGGAAAAAGCATCCACTGATGATGAACGTTCATTTGACTTGTGAAGAAAATCCCCGAACAGGTACACTAGGAATAACTGACCAATTATGTTGAGACGAATCAAAATCTTTTTTATTATCATTCTTCTCCTGTTGGTCGGGTCCACCTTGGCTGCCCTCTGGTTCTTACCGGGGACGTTCTCCGCCAAAGGCACGCCGCCTGAGTGGGAAGTGAAAGCTGCCAGGTTCATTCGCCATCTGGCAACTCCCAGCCACTTTCTCAAAATGTCAAACCCCGTCCCTTTTTCTCCTGATAATCTTGCACAAGCTCGACATCATTTTGCCGATCACTGCGCCACCTGCCACGCCAATGATGGAAGCGGGAAAACCCATATGGGTCCGAATTTCTATCCTCCTGTCCCTGACCTCAGGGACCCTGCGATTCAAGCTATGGCTGATGGAGAATTGTTTTATATCATCCATTACGGCATTCGATTTACAGGAATGCCGGCTTGGGGGAAAGGTCTGCCGGAAGAGGATCTCGACAGTTGGAAATTAGTACTACTTATTCGACATTTCCCCAACATCACTCCTGAAGAAATCACGGAGATGAAACAATATAATCCTCTTACCCGGGAAGAACGGGAGCAACAAGAAGCCCTTGATCGATTTTTATCAGGAGAAGATATCTCTCCCCAAGAGCATCATCATTGATTTTATCATCCAAGGAGTCACCATCATGAAATATTTCAGCATTCTGGCCATTTTGTGCTCCATGTTTCTGGCCGCCCCCGTCTGGGCCCATGGCGATGCCTCTCATGTGATGGGAACCGTCACCGAATTGGGAAATGACCATGTGGTGGTCACAACTCCAAAAGGGGAATCCCTAACTCTCGCCTTTCATCCCCAAATTATATTTCAACAAAATGGCATTCATGTCGAGAATGCGCGGCCGCAGGTTGGGGACCGACTGGTGGCCGAGGTTTCAAAAAAGGGCGTCCCTGAAAACCGAGACTGGGTTGCGACCGAAATCACGTTTTCCACACCCAAAAAGAAACCTTGATTGCTAAATACAAATCATGACCAAGAATGAGAAATACAAGTCAATCGCTTTTTTAGGCGAAGGCAAATTTATGCTCCCACCCTGACGGAATGAACAAAAACTTAATCCTTTCTATATCCTCAACATCTTTTGAAGATAATTGCCTTTTCGATCCCCCCAGGATTTTAATCAATTTCCCTGCCTTTAAATACCCATAACAACTTCATGCCCATGACTGAATCACAGATTTATAGCCATGCATCAGAACTCTTTGACGAACAGCCCCAAAAACAAGCAGAACAGGGAGCCGAGATTGAGCAAATGGGCCGAAGTGGATACTCACCTGAATGGAAGCCGGTCTGAGATCTCATACGGGAGAAATGGCACCAGTCCGGTTACCAAAGAAGACTCGTGGGTCAACAGAATCATCAGATGAATCTGGTATATTTGCATCTCTTTATGGTAGAGGAATATGCTGTAAAAAGATGATGAAGGAGAAACTGGTTTTTCTTGTATTCCTTACCCTGCTTTCTGGCACCGGATGCTCTACCCCCTACAGTAGCACCCTTCCTCCAGATCTGGCCGAACAAATCGACCCACAATTGGTGTTCCCACGCATCAAAGAGGATCCTGCCAGCTTCAAGGGAAAACTGATCATACTTGGAGGACAGGTCCTGTCGGCAAAACGATTAAAAGATACAACCCAACTCACGATCCTTCAATTACCCCTCATCAATGATCAGGAACCCACAACCGAACTTACACAATCCCAAGGACGATTTATTGCGGAGCAGAAACAATTTCTAGATCCCGCCACAGTCCCTCCTGGAAGCCGAATCACCCTGACCGGAGAACTGTCCGGCTCCGTCCAACGGAGTCTCGATGAAACCATATATACCTATCCCACTCTCATCATTAAACATTTCAAAATATGGCCAACCTATCCGCCTGATTACGCCCGTTATGGCCCTTATCCTCAACCCTTGTTCTATCCCTACGGGTTTCCGTACTGGGGGGGATATGGCCGGTTTTATCCCTATTATCCTTTTGGATACTGGTAAGACCCTCTCTCCAACCCTCAGCCTCTCTCTCCACTGATTTTCCAAAGAGGCCCAGGTTTTCAAGCACCCCATCATTTTGAAAGATTGGAACCGTCCAAGAACTCCACTATGCCACGGCAACCCGATTCACCATTTATAAATATTAGAATAAAAAAAGGAGGAGGCATGGCCTCCTCCCACAATACTCGGGTATCACAACTTAGTTGAAAAACGAGCAGCGAATTTACAACTTTGTGTCCGGTTGATTGTCCTGGGATGTGGCTTCAGTTGGCATCTCTTCCCCTGACGGGACTTCCACTAAAGGGTCTTCGCTGACAGAGTTTTTTTCACTTGTGGTCTCTTCCATAGGAGGAATTTCCTCCACGACCTTGGCTTCCATTGAAGCGGGAGCGATGACTGCCACGCTATCGAAATCAGCCATTAACCCTATCGTATCCTCTCCTCCGTCTAACAGGAGCGTAATATTCGTGGTATCGTTCCGCCATTCCGCCACCATCTTTAGATGGCCACGAAGCAGGGCTTGTCCCCAGAGACTTTGATCATATTGGTACAAGGAATCTAGCCAGATTTCCTGAACTGATGTCGGCATACCATAGGACTGGGTTATCCAATTTTGCAACGTATGAAAATCTTTCACATAGTCTGCCGCATCATCATGGTTGGGTTCAAATAAATAATTTGCCTGAGCAAGTTGGTCTTCATAAAACGTGTAGGTTAACGACGCGTCAATTCCTTCGATTTGACGACGATATCCTACCCGCTGCTCGTAGGACTCCAATACCGGAGATTGGAGTTCCCAAATTGGTTGCACCGGTTCATTCAGCTTGACTTCCTGGGCATTCATTCCCCACTCCGTACTCCGCCGTTCCAACGTCTGAGGTTGGGCGGGAACGACCGTTTTTTGAATCACGGAAGGTGGCGATTGATGGTGGGTTGGTCCCGCCAGCAACTGACCATTGGAATCCCGGTGACGGGTCAACACTAAATATTCTGAGGCTTCATAGGCAAAACTTGTGGTCAACAGTGTTGTTCCCATCATGATAACTGCGCCCGTCAAAATAGAATGTGTTTTCATAGCGTTTCCCATTGTTCCCCAGGTTTTCAATCGCAAGGAATGATCAGAGGATCCCTGAAAGGATGAATACACAGGTGGATCTCCCGTTATCACGACTCGCTCGTCAATATAGGATAGTGTCGGTTGTTAAGAAGAGAACTTGAGGGAGATGTAGCTGAAACCGCTTATCAGACCAGAGCGAGCCTTCACGATCCCGGCTAGGATGCGAATTATTGAAAAGCAGGACCATTGGAAGAGAAGAATGCATGTTACGGAATAAAGTAGAAAACGTGCAGCTTTGAAGAGATTGAATTGAGCATTCGGTTCAAGTCATTTCGCCTACCCAAGCTATACCAGAGGTGAAAAACCTATCGAGAACAGGAGCAGCCACATGGGACGAAGAGAGAAGAAAGAACAGGCATTAAACTTTGACTGAAAGACTGACAAATACCCCACGACACAGACAGTTAACACCAGGCAATATTGGCAGAGGAACCCCCGCCACTCCCAGTCAATGGCTGTGCAATAATTTCCGCCCAATGCTTTCTCAAATTGTTAAACATCCGAAGATACCCGGTATAAGAATTGGGTTTTTGTATGTATCCATTCACCCCCATCCCGGCGGTATGACAGATGTCCCTTGGGGCTTTTGAGGTGGTCAACACCACAATGGGTATGGATGCCAAAGATGGGTCCTTCTTGATTTCGGTGAGAACCTCCCCTCCGGTCATGTGAGGCAAATTCAAATCCAGGAGAATCACGCTGGGACGTGGCGCGCATTCTCTCCTCAAAAATGGACCACGACAATACAAATAATCAAGCAATTCCGTGCCATCATTCACACACCGTAATTCCTGTCCCACCGGGATCTCGTCCCATGCCTCTTTGATAATCTCACAATCGTCGGGATTATCATCAACAAGCAGAACCGTATGAATAGGCAGCGTCATCATCAGTTTTCTGAAATTAGGGAAACAGGAGATCAAAATCTGTGCGGGGTCATACTGCTTCTCAATAGCAAATAACCTCTCACCTTTATCGGCAATGTGCTTTAGAAACTTTCCTGGGCCCAAGCCTCGCAGGCTTACGGCTGTGCGAATCCGGTCGAAACACCGGCCGCAGTCAAAGAGGAAACATTCCGATGAACTGAGAACAACTGTCGAAAGGGAGGAGACTCCTGAAAATGTTTGGGCCAACTAGGAAGATGTCGGACGTGGAGCCACTGCACCAGAGCATCCCAACCATTCACCCGAATAACATCGGCATGAGGAATTGCACGGTTCCAGGGTTGATCCATGACAAAGACTTGTCTATCGAGGGAACGATAGGCCTGTATATGGTGAGGATGATCGTCAATGGCGGCTGTTATCGTTTCTGGGATTTCGGTTTTCTCCTCAGTGTGATAAAGCGCATCAAAAGGAAGACCATGCCTTTCTAACCAACGAAGAGTCTGAGGTCGTGAATGCGGACGCCTCGCCGTCACGATGATAATCCGATAGCGACGATGAATAACAGTCAAGGCCTGTTTTGCCCCAGGAAACAGAGGCAACCGTGGGATAGACTCCTGATGAAACCGGGAGAAAATCTCTTCAAGGAGCTCAGGATCTAATTGGCTGGCATCTAATCCACCGGCACTGCCATACAGACCCACAGGCCATAACCTTCCCGTCAATTCCTGGAATAAACGCTGTACTTCAGGCTCCGCGCGGCCTAAGACATTATCAATATCAACTGCAAAACATGGTCTGATCATAGAAGATTACTCCATCGACATTCCCTTCAACACGTAACCCTGAAAAGAGAAAGCCCCAACACAGAAGGTGTCCCCTGCCCTTTCTTCTACCATAGAAATATTCGAACCAAACAAGCAAGCGGACGGCAAAACCCATTCACCCATCACACAAGAGGAATATAGCTCTCCTCCCTCACAGGGATCACATACACCGGAGGGGAGTGTTGAAAAATGCCGTCAGCGGCGTTCTCGCCCCTAGGCCGTGCTCACATACTCTTCCGTACGATCCACTCGCCCTAGCGGCTGGGGCCTTGCTGGAACGGCCATTTTTGAACACTCCACTATCTTTCTCTGGTGAGCCCCTGAGACTCAGAAGCGAATGAAACGCCAAGATTTTTACAATATTTACCAGTCCCTAGAGGGAATTTTCAGTTGGAGGGAGGTTAGTGGGCTAGGCTGGCAGCGAAGGACTGGTCGTTCAGATGGCTTCGAAGAGGCCGATGGGTTAACGCGAGATAGGCATGTTTGATGGATCCCACCGGTGTCACTTCCATCAGAAACGGGGTTTCCCAATCATCATCCGCCACGTCCGGTTCCTCCGGAATGAGCACCCGTCGATACCGTTGTTCATATGCTGCTAAAATCTTTAACGGGACTCCTCCCACAGTTCCTACATGTCCATCTGCCGTGACGGTGCCCGTCAAAACCGTCTCCTCGTCCACGGGCTCATTTTTAGCAAGAGCAACGACATTCAGAGCCGCCATGGCCGATAAACTTTCCCCGTACAACGTGACTCCCGGATAGGGCAAAATAAACTTGACCGTCCAGGAATCAGGATTCAGCCCCGCGGCTTCAACCACCAGAACTAAAGCATCTTTGACCGATTGTTGGGCATACGGTGAAAACTTTCCTGGCCTGGACAGAAATTGAAGATCCAAACCTTTGTGATCCCGGCGCTGAAGAAATTCCAATTGAATTTCCGCAACAATGCCAACCTGTTCGGATTGCGCATTCATCGTGGTCCCAAGAATGGGAATCACGGTTCGGACATGTTTGATTGGTGGACTCGATTCTGAAGCAGCCTGGCCGGCGGAAGGACCCCCCCAGGTCAGGAACACCGAGAGGAGGCTACCTATGAGGAAAAACCATGATGTCGAAAAAAGACCCCGTTGAGTACCACGCCTAGCAGATAAGGAATCTGAAAAACCCCCGTGAATTGATGATGCTCGACATCCACCCATCGCCATCCCCCGTGAAAGCTGTCTTCTCCTTTTCGGCCTGGCAAGGAGAACACTTAAATTCCATGAGGTCAGGCACTATGTTTTTATTGGCTCTGATGGTCCCGAGCCTTACCAATTCGAAGAATTTTCTGTCATTGCAGAACAGAAACATCTTCCCGATCACAACACATCCTTGGAGATGAAAAGCCCTCCACTCTCATCGCGTGTGCACTACCGAGGATGCGGTTAAGAACGGCCGAAAGAACGCCGATGAGGACACCAGACATTCCCCACAATGAAGAAATGAAAGTTCCTTCCTAAGAACCCCGCATCGGTTTTCATATGGCCATCAAACGAATTCCAACAACTTCCGCTCAAGTGGGAATGTACCTCTGTGGAATCGACCGCTCATGGCTGAAGACTCCATTTCTCGTGCACCGGTTTCTCATTAAATCTTCCAGCGATATTGCCAAATTAGAGCAGGCCGGAATTCAAGAAATCATCATTGATACTGACCGCGGGCGTGACATAGTCCAAAATCCTGAACCGCCGCACACCCGTGATGATGTCTCATCCACACCGAATGCACCAATACCTGATTCCCCCGGCCCGCCCGAAGTCGCACGACTTGGCCAGCTTTCACCCTCCGTTCATGGAAAATCACTATCCGGTGAACTCACTACGATGAAGATGGTACGGATGTATATGCTCGAAGGCGTCCAGGATATTCTCCGCACACTGCAGAAAACCGGACGGCTCGCCATGGAACAGGTTCATCAGATCACCGAATCCGTTATGGCTGAATCCCTCAGACATGAAGAAGCCTGTATCGCCATGATTCGGACCAGAGACTTTTCTCCGGCCTTATTTGATCACGCACTCGCAGTCAGTACATTAGCCGTTTTACTAGGACGAGCGGTGGGTTTGGACAATACAGCATTACAACACCTGGCAAGCGCGGGCCTTCTCCATGACGCAGGGCTCTTGAACATTCCGCAAATTCTTCACCGACCGCTCAACCAGTTATCTGACGCCGAATTAGTCCTTTACCGGAAACATCCCCATAGGGGAGTTGAAATGCTTTCTCAACAGTCGAGTCTTCCGGACGAGGTGGATACGCTAATCCGGGAACATCATATTGCCCGTGATGGCACAGGATATCCTGCGAATAGTGATCCAGACAAAATTCACACACCCAGCCGAATCCTTCGAATTGTCGACGAGTATGATGAATTATTAACCGGTCACCACACAGGGAATCCCCTCCCGGTCAGAAACGCCCTCCAATCGTTGTATCAACAAGGCAAGAAAGGGCTCTTAGATGGCGCATTAGTGGCGACTTTCATTAATCTTATTGGAATCTATCCCACCTATGCCCTGGTAGAATTGAGTACAGGGGAACGGGGAATCGTCACAGCAAACTCCAGAGATAATCTGCTTCAACCCACGATCCTCCTCATCCAGGATGCAATTCATCAAGCTTTGCCTGAACCGATCCCGTTCAACTTCTCTGTCCTCTCCTCTCATGAATCACGGCCAGAAATTGTGCGAGTCCTTGCTCCCGAACAAGTCGGCATTGACCTTGACTCTGCTCTGGAAAATTGGATGACCCTCTAGCCATCCCTGCCTGTGGGTCAGCTAGCCAATACTCCCTGGCCCTAACCCGGAAGAACAAATTCCCGCCGAAATCAACCGGAATCCACAGCAATGTCAAAGTAGAAACACCACTGAGCCCTTCCGCAAGTTTCAAACAATAATGTCGATACAGGCCCAAGCATGACCCAAGGATGTTTCACCACATCAGGGGCGGAACGGAGGGCTCAAAAATGGAACAGATCCGCCAGCATCCGACCACAAAAACATGGCGTCTCTTGGGCCTCGCAGGCCTGGCCCTCTCGGTCGCGTTCGTCCTGAATGAAGCCCAAGCCCGGGGGCTGTCCATGCCTTCCTCCATTCCCTCCCTCAACGCCCAAGGGACTCACCCCACCAACATGCCATCAACGGCCCACATTTTGGAAAAACATCGAACTTCCCAACCGACAAAATTCACCAATAACAGTGAGGCAGGTTCAAGAGAAAGAGAAAACAAAGATAAAATACAAAAGAAAAGATTCGGGTTGGCAATTTTATTTCTAGGCACGTTGGCCGAAAAAAGCTCGCACGGTTTTTCGTAACGACCCAGCATTAGTCCGGATGGGAAGCGTGCCTCCTCTCCAGAGAAACGAACCATTGACGGAATACGAATCTGGATTTGCCCTACGTTGATAAAGTGTGAGGAGAGGAATCTGCAGAGAAAAAAGTCGGAGATAAATCTTCCAGCGCCAACAACAAGGCATGCGTCCCGGAACGCCCATGACCATTGGCTTGAATCGCAACATACAGCTTTCGAACCAGTGAAAGCCCTGTGAGAAGTATGCCCATTCGTTTGGCTTCATCTAATGCCATACCCATATCCTTAATAAAATGCTCTACAAAAAATCCGGCTTCAAAATCCCGTTTCAATATCCGGGGTGCCAGATGGTCAAGAGTCCAACATCCCGCAGCCCCACTGGATATGGAACGCAACAAGGTTTCGCCATCCAACCCGGCTTTGTGGGCATACAATAACGCCTCACACACACCAATCATCGTGCCCGCAATGGTTATCTGATTACAGAGTTTGGCATGCTGCCCGCATCCGGCTTGGCCTTGATATACGACAGTTTTTCCAAACACGGACAAGATCGGCCTGACCGCTTCACATACCATCAAATCTCCACCCACCATAATGGACAATGTGCCATCTCTGGCCCCAACGTCACCGCCGGAAACCGGCGCATCCAGAGCGAATGCGGAATTTGAAGCGGCCACACTGGCCAATTCACGAGCCAACGTCGGCTCAGAAGTGGTGAAATCCACGAAGACCTGTCCAGGTCGAGCCTGCGGCAACAGCCCATCTGCGTGAAGATATATCTGACGAACATCCTGCGGAAAACCCACCATTGTACAAACCACATCGGCCTCCGCAGCTAGGGCGGACGGAGAATTTGCCCACCGGGCGCCTTGATCCAACAACACCTGCGCTTTAGAAGGCGTGCGGGTAAATACCGTCAACGGATACCCTGCACGAAGGAGATGTTCGCACATTGGCGCACCCATCACTCCGGCACCAATCCATCCGATTCGAACAGGCGAAGAAAGCCTAAGAGGATCGGCCGCAGGGGAAGGGATATTCATGAACGCTCCTTGAGCATGGATAATGAATCAGAGGCAGGCTGTTGTTGCGTCAGGCAATGAATCGTCCCAAATCCCCAGACCAGATCCACAGCATGAATACCGACCACCGTTCGATCAGGAAACAGGTCAGACATAATCCCTACCGCCACCCGATCGTGGGGATCATTAAAGGTCGGCACCAACACGACAGTATTCCCGATATAAAAGTTGGCATAACTGGCAGGTAGCCGCCGTCCTTCAAAATAGAGCGGCTCAGGCATCGGCAAGGGGACCACCAGTAACTTTCTCCCGTCTTCCACACGCATGCCCTCTAATCGCTCGGCATTTTCAGCCAAGGGACGATAATTTTGATCAGCTGGATTGGATTCCTGACACAGCACCACCGTATAAGGATCCACGAACCGGCATACATCATCCACATGCCCATGCGTATCGTCACCGGCAATGCCATGTCCTAACCAGAGAACCTGGGAAATACCTAAATGTGCCCCAAACACTTCCTCATAATCCTGTCGGGAAAACCCGGGATTCCGCACCTGCACCTGCTCATCCAACAGACATTCTTCCGTGGTCAACAACGTTCCTTGCCCATTCACATCAATAGCGCCACCTTCCAGAACAACCCCGGCACGATTTCTCTCCACAGGAAATACGGGAATCTTCAGTTTCGGACCTAACCGAACCGGGATACGATCATCCAATTGCCAATCCGGATATTTGGCCCAGGCTGTAAAACGAAAACGGGCAATGGCCACTTGCGAATCAGGCTGATCCCGTTTCACGAAAATGGGGCCAAAGTCACGCGCCCAGCCCCGGTTAGTCGGAACACGAAAAAATTGAATGCGGGTCATATCGACCCCAACTTTATCCAGCACCCGCCTGGCTTTCAATTCATGATCTTTGTCATTCACAAGAATCCGAACAGATTCTCCTAAAGACAGCCTCCGAACCATTTCCCCATACACCCAGGAGATCGCTCCCATTTTCCCAGGCCAATCTTTCGTATTATGGGGCCATCCGAGCCAAGTCGCCTCGTGTCGCTCCCACTCTGCGGGCATTCTCAATCCTAATTCAGCCCTACTCTCTCTATGAAGGTTTTTCTCTTGAAAGGAAAAAGTACCAGGCGGAAAAACCTCCGTTTCTTGTTCCCTGGAAGAGCTTGACCTCGATGAGAGGGCAAGGTCAGGGAGAGGGTTAAGGCCTTCAGAACGTTCCATGACTCTCACAATTTCCTCCACCACATCATCAATCTTCGTGAGAACATCATCATTGCAAAATCGAAGAACCCGAAATCCCAACCTCGTCAAATAATTGATGCACGCCTCATCAGGTTTTTTCTGTTCTCGATGGTGTTCCCCTTCCAGCTCAATAATCAGCATTCCTTCCAAACAACAAAAATCAACAACACTCCCACCGATAGCGTGTTGCCGCCTGAACTTCCATCCCTTAATCTGACCATCTCGAATCCGACCCCAGAGCCGTTGTTCAGCATCCGATTGATTCCCACGTAACCTGGCCGCAATGGATCGCCATCTCGGTGCAATCCGCTTCATCCCTTCCCTCACCTTCATCCTTTCCCCAAAAAGAGGAGGAATATTGCAAAATTGGATAACAGGCTACCACTTTGAAAGGTACAGCGCTTCCCTTTTCCCAGAAGAGCTCGGCCTCAAAGAAAAGAGAAGGCTAGGGCGAGGGTCAACTCCGCAAATTTGTTCCACGGCCGGATTAATATGACTCATCCAACAACCGTTTGGTGATCCCCCCATAGGCGTCAATACGGCGATCGCGAAGAAAAGGCCAATTGCGGCGAACTTCTTCAATGCGCTTGAGATCAATATCCACCATTAGCGTTTCTTCTTTTTCAACAGACGCCTGCGCCAAGACCACACCAAACGGATCGCACACAAAAGAACTGCCCCAAAATTCCAACCCGTCACCGCCAGCCGGAGCCTCATGGCCGACACGATTCACAGCCACCACAAACACGCCGTTCGCAATGGCATGGCTGCGTTGAATGGTCATCCAGGCGTCACGTTGGACCTGGCCTTCTTCAGTTTTTTCTTTGGGGTGCCAGCCAATGGCCGTGGGATAAAATAAAATATCCGCTCCCTGCAGGGCCGTCATCCTGGCCGCTTCAGGGAACCACTGATCCCAACAGATCAACGTCCCGACCCTTGCGTGCGTGGTGTTGATCGCCTGAAAACTCCGATCCCCTGGAGTGAAGTAAAATTTTTCGTAATAGGCCGGGTCATCCGGAATGTGCATCTTCCGATACAGGCCGGCTATCTCTCCCCGCTCGTCCAATACGGCAATGGAATTGTGGTACACCCCTGCCGTCCTCCGCTCAAACAACGACACCAAAATTGTCACACGATGAGATTTGGCAATTTTGGCAAAGGCCTCTGTGGAATGCCCGGGAACGGATTCTGCCAAATCAAACAGAGCCGCATCTTCCTTTTGACAAAAGTATTGGGAGCGAAATAATTCAGGCAGGCAGATAACCTGCGCTCCGTTTCGCACGGCGATCTCAACTTTGTCCACCGCTCGCTCCAGGTTCTCAGGAGGATCGGCGGAGCAAGCCATTTGAATCAATCCGATTTTCACCACGTCTTTATCCTCATTTTTACGAATTCATACCCCCTCATTCGTGAGCAGAGTTCCCCCCTGCAGAATGCATAATTCAGTTGAGGAAAATAGAAATATCAAAGCCGGACCATCAACAATTGTAAAATATCCTACTAATACTTCATAAGCCACATCGCACTTCTGAACCACCTGGCGGCTTTGTCTCCTTCACCCCCCTTTCAAGAAAGGAAAAAACCTTGGGAATCAGCCGCACTGAGGGGAGCAGGCTTTACTTTCCAGATACGAGGAAACAGGGTATCGGTCCCAAGAGCTTCCACCTGCAATCGATGTTCATTTTTTTCGAATGGATCTCCGGAAATTTAGGGATACCCAACACGACCGTCAAGGTTATGTCACTATAGATGGGAACCTATTCGTTAGGACGGAGCATAGCACAGCCGGGATCACGAGCCACAAACATCCCGGCCACTTTCCGGTCTTGCTCCTTGAAGGCCTTGTGCCACCAGCAGGCCGCATTCCAGAGATGCTCGGGAGCGCTATTACGTTCCGAAGAACCCGGCGTCACACCCAAACCCAGCCCTTCAAAAATAAATTCAATATACGACGAGGCAGCGATGGGCATACCCTCTCGCAACGGGTTGCGCTTGGACCCTTGCGACCAGAGATAGCTTTGCCAGGTTCCCAACATCTCCCAAAAATTGTAACGCACACGATCCTGATTCCAGTCCCTTGCACGTTTTTTAAGCTTTTTGGCCTCTTCATCCGTCATATCGACCGCCACAAGTCCGACATTCGCATCGATGTCCCTGTCCTCATACAGCCCTAATGTGCCTTCATTAATACCATTACATTCCGGCCTTGGGAACATCCCGTTGCGTGGATGCAGCGGAACTTCAAGAATCGGCAGAGACCGCAACGATGTGCGAGAGGTCACAGGCTCGGCCACCACAAACACATGCGACCAGAAACTCGGGCGTAAATCCCAACGCAACATGGACTGTGCCGTTCGCAAGGTATGTCCGGGAAGGTCACGACTGCCGATCAATCCCACGGTCATCAATCCACGGTTGCCATTGTCCTGTTTTTGCAAGGCCGCAAACGCATCATTGAAAAATTGCAGGTTGGTGCGTTTGCCATATTTGCTGGTCCAATCTTTAATAGCCGGATTTCTGGTTGAGGTTTGAGAATGGCGCATGAGGTATTCCTTTCTTCACATCACTCGAAGAACGATCTCAATGGATGAATTGGTTCTGTGAAAATCTTCCGTACTGCTAACGAAGCAGCAACTCCTTCTTAAAGACACACGCTAATGGACCTCCTACTCCTTGAGGAGGAGGGACTTCATCCCAATCCAATTCAAGGCGCTTAGCCGGCAATCGCCACAATTCCAGCTCGAATCGCACTCGTGGCGTTCCTCCAACCTGGCTGCCGGGAAACATCCGCACAATACCGACATTGTTCTGAATGGTCATGATCTCGACATGTTTCTGTGGATCAATATTCCAGACAGATTCACCGCCCTGGGCATTCGGCTTGACCCGAATTCGTTGAGGAGGCGCCTCCGGTCGAGTATTACCCGGACTAATCATCGCAGCGGGAGAGGCGATGAATTCCGGCACACCATACGGCGCATCGGGGAAAGGACCATGTGCTTCAGCATATCGGCCGGTGTGAATATCCCCCGAAAGGATCAAAATGTCGTGTGGCACTCCCTGCCTGTTCTTTCCGCCTAAACTCCGCTCAAGCACGCGCCAGAGACGAGCGTAATCTTCCTTGAAATTAGACAAAGAATGATCTTTGTAATTCCCGTCCTTTTGAAAAAGAGGTTGACCTAATACCAGCACGCCAGGCCCCTGCAACCCTTGTTGCCAGTCTTCCAGTGCTTGCCATTGATCGTCCAAAATGAAATGTCCGGCTCCATTGTCGCGGCACTCCCCCCGAGTGGATCGAGTATCGGTAATGAAAAAGGAAACCGGATCGATCACAAAAGAATACCAGCGGGCTTCATCAGGATTCAGGCATTGCTGATATTGATAATAGAGTTGATCAGCAACAGGACCATAGATATTGCGATGGGAATCATCCCATGCCTGAATCAAATGTTTTTGCTTTTCAGGATAATCGTTCCAATATTCATGATCATCACACGTGATAAAATTTGGGTTGAGCTGAAGGACTTCCCGGTACTGTTCGTCTTCCCAATATTGCCGATATCGTTTTCCAAAAAGTTGAATCGCCTCCTTATCAGCAATATCCCAATAAAGAGGCCAGTCAAGATAGACCTGGTCCCCAATCAGCATTTTAAAATGCGGCTGACATAATATTTTCAACTCCCTTATGCCTGCGCGGTAATATCCATCCCGGTCGTTGTTCTGCCAAAAACAGGAGGAAAAGAGACACGTGACCCCTTTATCCGTAACGCTCTGAGGAAGGGTCGACCAGGAAAACGTTTGAACCTCGGCGTCATTGTTAGTTCCTACCTGGATCTCAAAGATTGCACCTTGGGGTGGCGGGGAGTTTTGTAGCCGCACGGACATTATCCCCATCCGTCGTTTCAGCCCTGATAATGGCGGCAACAGCTTCCATTCAGAGTGAACGGGAACCGTGGTACCACCTTGTCGGACTGCAACAGCGGGTGGAACAAAACTGCCTTCCCCTTTTTGCGAACACCAAATCCGCCAGCCCCGCCCATCTAACAACGGGGCACCCGGAACAATCCACATATTCATCTTCTTACCCTTTTCAGCATACGTTCATGACCTTACCCTCCCTTTCCTGACGACAGAAGGATCGGCTTGTGTGGCTTCTTGGAGGAAGTCTGAAGGACCGCAAGCCTCGCCCTCCGACTCGGGGTGAAAAGCCCCACCGGGATCCTGACTCTGAGCATGGTCCATTCCGTTCTCTTCTTCAAGGACTTCAGGTTGACGTCGTACTAAATCCCGCAACGTCATGCCTTCTAACGCAGCTTCTACCGCCGCATCCCGGCGAATAAGGACCCGACTAATGGAATCTGAACCCACGGTAAATGCCTGGGGCCCGCCATGGGGTTGATGCTGCACCACTCGTAACACCTCGACCACCGGAATGTTTTCTGGAGCCTGCGCCAATACCAACCCTTTGGGTTTATCGCCTTTCACGACCATCTGCCCTTTCACCAAATCATCCATGAGCGATTCCACCAACGTAAGAGGCACACCTTGTGCGCGGGCTAACTGCTCTGCCCTGAGAGGCGGCTTCCCCGATAAAAACCGGCGGGTAATATGGGTGAGCAAGGACAGGGTGAGGTATTCTCGAAAGAGTGGAGTCTGGTGCTTTCGACCCAAATGTAAGAGGTATGCGGATGGATGCTGATGATAATAGGCAACTTGAGCCCCTGCCAGCACAATAAGCCACCCGACGTAAAGCCAAATGAGAAAGAGGATAAGCACGGCAAAGCCTGAGTATATGGCGCTATACCGTCCTGTCCCGACGACAAATGATGCAAACGCCAATCCGGCCACTTGCCAGAGCAGTCCTGCCGTTACCCCCCCGATCAGCGCTGAATTAAAATTGACTTTGGTATAGGGCAGAAACTTGTAGATAAACGTAAACACCAGGCACATAAAAAAGAAGGGCAGCAGATTGGTGAGCACGACCATCAGATGCCCAAGCGGCTGCACTTCCAGAATTTTTTGGACAAGCCAATGACTTTGCGCCGAGGCTGTGAGTCCGAAGGCCGTAAAGACGAACACAGGACCCACAAGGACGACACTTAAATAATCGGTGACCCTTCTGGCCAGCGGACGCCCTGCATCAACCCGCCAAATCGAGTTCAAGGCCTCTTCAATTTTTTCAATCAGGGAGTACGTGGTATAAAACAGTCCCGCAATCCCCACAGCTCCCAAGACCCCGACTTTCATGTTGTCGACAAACTGGATGATATTCGTGGTAATCTCAATTCCTTTGGGGCCGAGAGGATCCAACGCTTGCGCCAGAATCGGTTGGATTTTTTGATGAATGCCGAAGGCCTTGAGGACCGAAAAGGTAACGGCCAAAAACGGAACCAGGGAGAGGAGAGTGGTGTAGACCAAACTGGTGGCTCGAATACTCAGGAAGCTTTCCTGAAATTCGGCGACCGCCACCAATACCAGACGCAGAGCTTTGACGCCGAACTGGCGAACACCAGTTAACGCATTGACATCTTCCTTCCACACGTCATGCTGGCAATATCGCAATACTTGGTCAAGCATCTTCCTCTCCGTCATGGATTCTGCACGCGGGTACCCTACAAAGAGTGGAAGAAAATGTCCAGAATGTTACAGAATTTTCCCATGATCGTTCCCACATTCTAACGCGAGGGTTCCTTCACTATCTTGGCCATTTTGTTAGATGGGAAAAATCGTCCTCCGACATATATGAACCACATCGTAAACCGAACATTGTCTGTCTTATCTGTCGGGTGCCTCCTTGCAGGTCTGATTTGTCTGCTCACCGGATGCCCGATATCGTCCGAATGGGATCGGCAATGGGAACAGATCCATGCGGCTCTCTCCCGTGGACAATTGCAAGAAGCCAAAGACCTGCTTCATCGTCTGTTACCATCGGTACGAAAACATGGGCCGACCGATGAACGATATGCCCTGGTGATTTTTCAGCTGGGAGAGGTCGCCCGGCTGGAAGGACAAGAGAGTCAGGCCGAAGCCTATTACTGGGAAGCCTTGCCCCTGTTGGCTCAATCCTTGGGTTCTGAACATCTTCGAATGGCCGACCCTTTGGCTGCCCTTGCCGTGTTATATCAGCGGAAAAACCAATTGGAGATGGCCCGCCCGCTTCTCAAACGAGCCTTAGCCATTCGCGAAAAGTCCTGGGGACTTTCTGACCCGCAATTACTCCCCACCCTGCAAACTTACCATGCCCTCCTACTGGCTGGTGATCACCCGGAAGAAGCGACGGAGATTGCCGGCCGCATTGATCGGATTCTCAAACGCTCCTCCTAATCCTTCTCCTGTTTTCCTCCTAAATTGCCGGTCGTTTCGATCTTGCAGTAATCCATGGTTTCACACGATCCGTGGGGGGGGAGGGGGATCGGCTTCGCCCTCTCTTGCCCTTTTACGGGAATATCGTTACCATTGGCGCCATTCTATCCAGTCCCCGGTTGATTGGTACCCATCTGTACATCTCACGTCTCATCTGGTGCGTTTTATATCCCCTTTTGCCCAACCTTGCACCATGAATAAACGTATTTCGATTCATGATCTGCGGCCTGGAATGCATATTACGGGTATGGACCGATCATGGTTTAAAACCCCGTTTCTCCGTCACAAATGGACGATCAAACGAGAAGATGAGATTGCCCTATTGCGCAATTATGGAATTAAGGAAGTCCAGATCGACACGGAAAAGGGATGCGATCTTGCCGGGTTGAGTGAGGTTCAGCACACGTCGGAGGACCATGATCTTTTTCCCTCAACCTCGTTACCATCCCCCAGGGTGGGTTCAGGGCCCAATCCGGAAGACATTGAGGCCGCGCGTCTCCTTCGCGCAGAAGCTATCTCCACCATGGAGGTATTTTTCCGTCAAATGGAGACGCCCACTCCCCAACACCTCCAGGAAGTCCGAAGTGTGGTCAGCATCCTGCTTGATGGAATTTTAGACCACCAGGCGGCCATGGTGTCCCTGATTCAAATGCGTCGATTCGATCCTAACCTCGCCTCTCATGGGGTAGATACGGGAATGTTAGCCATGGCCATCGGACAAGAACACGGCTGCGATCCGACACAGTTAAAGCTCGTAGGGCTTGCCGCTCTACTCCACGACATCGGACAACTTCGTCTCCCGTTGAATATGATCCGTAAGGTGGAACGATTCACACCGCAAGAGCAGAAACTTATGCAGGCGCATTGTGAAATGGGCGTGGCCATTCTTAAGCAATTCCCCGATATTCCTGACGAATCGAAACGGATGGTCTTGGAACACCATGAGCGGCTTGACGGTTCCGGTTACCCTAAGGGATTACGAGGCCTTCAGATTTCGGAACTCACCCAAATACTGAGCATTGCCGACACGTATGACGCGCAAATTAGTGGACGATGCAGCTGTCCGCCCGTGCCACCTGCCCGGGCTTTATCCGAGCTGTATCAGGCTGCTGTCGAAGGGCAATACCATCTGTATCTGGTCCAACGATTAATTCAACTCTTAGGGGTATATCCAATTGGTTCCCTGGTTCGGCTGAATACCGGCGAACAGGCGGTCGTCGTGTGGGTGTCTAGTCATAGTCGAATGACCCCGACCATCAAATTACTCAAGGACTCCTCGGACCAACTCTATCCCGAGCAGGAAATCATTGATCTGGCGGCACAAAGCCCAACTACACCTCATCGATCGATTGAAAAAGCCTTGGACCCTATTCGGGAAGGATGGGATATGTCGAAAATCCTTGAAGCCTTATGGTAAGACGAGGTATCGTTCACACGATGTCGTCACTATGATAGGAAGGAATCGCTGAGTGGATCGGCAACATTTTTTTCAAGAACTCAAACAAATGGACATCCCTGGACTAGAGACGGCCTTACGTTCCTCTCAAGCCTTTGTGCATACCCTGATGGACTCCATCAACATTGGCATCTGCCACGTGAATACTCAAGGGCAGATTCTTTCCCTCAATCTGGAAGGCGCCAGAATTCTTCATCGAACCGAATCCTCATGCCTCGGGCAATCCTTTCATGCACATGCGGAATGTCTCCATATTGATCTTCTCACACAGGAGGAACATTGCCCGATCACGAGATCAATCACCACGGGAAAATCCATCTGGCGGCCTCAACTCTTGATCCGACGGCCAAGTGGGGAGACCCGTTGGGTGGAATTCCAATCCACGCCACTGACCAATCCGCGCCACTCAGGTGCGCTGATTATTTTTCGTGATCTCAGCCAGGAACTCCGGCAACACGAAGCGCATCAGCACCTGGCGTCGATGCCGGAAGAAAGCCCGAATCCCATCGTGGAAGTGGACGCCCAGGGACACCTGGCCTATGCCAACCCTGCCATGATCCGCCTCCTCGACACCTATGGATTCCGGGAAGACGGTGTGCCAATGGTGCTTCCAGCCACACTGACACAGCTCGCCCTGGGATGCCTCAAAACCGCAACCCCCGTCAGAGGTCTCACGGTCATTGTTGAACACCACCACTTTGATTGGACCTTTTCTCCTCTCCAGGAAAAAAGTCTCGTACGGGGATATGGCCTGGATATCACGCATCATGTGCGGGTCAGCCAAACCATGACCGAACTCCATTCCCAATTTTCTTCACTGGTGGACTCCGCCCATGAAGGGATCATTTCTGCCGATTTACACGGAACCATTGTCTCTTGGAATCCTGCAGCCGAGTCAATTTTCGGTTATCAGCCTGACGAGGTCCTGGGACACTCAATCGTGACCTTATTGGAAGAAGGCTATCGAGACATGTACCGAAAAGGACTGGGAGATATCAGTTATGGTCGATCTTCGACTTTTCCTCTTCAGCAGCCCTTAGAACTCACCGGCTTACGGAAAAGCGGCGAATCATTTCCTTTGGAAATTTCGTCCACAAGTTGGAAAATCGGCATGGACACCCATTACGGCTTTATCCTTCGAGACATTTCAGAACGAAAACGCCTCGAACATGCCCTCATTGCTGAAAAGGATCATCTGGTTACCACGCTTCAATCAGTCGCGGAAGGCATCGTCACGACTGATCGAGAAGGACGCATTTCTTTCTTAAACCCTTTGGCGGAGCAGATTACCGAATGGACAACCCAGGAAGCCTTGCATCGCCCATTCCAAGAAATTTTCCGTCTGACCAGTGATAGCCAAAAAAATGATGAGGAGTCGTCTTTGCAGTTTTCTTCCAGAACCCTTGTCCTTTCCGAGGTGGATGCCCCTCATCAATTACTAACCAAACATGGCCGGCAGCGGAAGATTACGCTGCGAGAGGGACCGATCCGCGATCATAGCGGTCATCTCGTAGGTACGGTGATCGTTTTCCGAGATATTACCGACCAATCTCGTCACCAAGAAGAACAACAACGAATCAGCAAACTCAACTCTTTAGGGGTGTTGGCAGGAGGGCTGGCTCACGATTTCAATAATATTCTCACGACGATTTTGGGGAATGTGTTCGTGGCCAAATTGCGAATGGTGGCCAACGACCCCCTGACACAAAACCTCGAGCAAGCCGAGCAGGCCTGTTTGCGTGCCAAAGAATTGACCCAACAACTGCTGACCTTTGCCAAGGGCGGAGCGCCGATAAAGACATCCATCGCGTTAGGAGATCTGCTGCGAAAAAGTACGATTTTTGCCCTATCAGGGTCTTCAATCAGTTGTCATTTTGACATCCCCGATGACCTTTGGCCTCTTGATGCGGACCCCGGTCAAATCCGGCAGGTTTTTCAAAACATCACCCTCAATGCCAGACAGGCCATGCCTCACGGAGGACACTTAAGCGTCAAAGTAGAAAACGTAGGACTAAAAGATGCCTCGGCCCTTCCTTCATCCTCACTCATCCCTGGAAACTATGTGGAAGTGTCTTTCGAAGACCAGGGGAACGGGATTGAAGCCCGTCAACTGCCAAATATTTTTGATCCGTATTACACCACCAAACCGGGCGCATCCGGGTTGGGGTTAGCCACCGCCCATAGCATCATCCAGCAGCATCATGGACACATCAGCGTGACATCAAAAGTCGGAGTCGGCACGACCTTTACCGTGTATATCCCATCCACTTATGTCACCCCTGAAAATGAGGCACAGCACATTCCAGCCATTCCCCGAAAATCCAGAGGACGGGTCCTGGTTATGGATGACGAACACAGCATTCGCCGTATGGTTGAGGATGCACTGACGCAGTTCGGCTATGATGTTGTCAGCGTCCCGGATGGCCAAACCGCTATCGACCTGTTTTCCAAAGCACTAGCGGACGGAATGAAATTCGAAGTGGTCATCCTTGATCTGACCATCCCTGGCGCGATGGGAGGAGTTAAAGCCATTCAGCATCTTAGAAATTTAGACCCCCACGTTAAAGCTATTGTCACCAGCGGATATTCAGACGATCCCATTATTTGCCATTTTCAAGACCATGGATTCCAGGGAATCCTGATCAAACCCTATAAAATATTCGACCTCGCAAAAACTCTTGAATCCATGTTTTCTCGAAACTAGCCTCAAACAAGCCACTGGCCTCTTCAAGTCCCTCATGGTATTTTGTAGGTCATCCGGCTCAAGTCGCCTCCTGAACGATGGACGGCCAGACCCTCGCATTCAAAATATCTGTTGCCTCATGTTCGTCCCGAATATCTCTTTAGTTAGGTTCGGCCGCATCCAGTGAGCCTTCTACTAGTCGTCGCTCATGGTCAGATTTGTCAACGACCTAAACGTCACTCTATTCAAGTTAGAGTTCATGGCCATCTCTAAGTTGGATGAACTTAATAACTTTGAAAGAGAAAAAGAAGAATGCATTGATGGTAGGGAAATTAAGAAAAAGCAAATATCCAACCATGTGGTTTTCGACACGTAATCGTGTCCCACCTTTTCCCCGGTCTAAAGCAAACCAGGAAAGGCACACCCACAAACCCACAGGTCTGGCGCAATTGAAATCATAGAATTTCAACACGAAGAGTTGAAAGGATGGAAGGACCACGAGCGGATTTTTTATCCTGACAGAAGCGAATTCCCCCTGGAGGTAAGTCGAAGAAAATCCTCGTAATGATCATTTCAACTAATTGTCGGAGGATGTCCATTTCCTACACAACCAATGCACTCCCGATCACCCCAGCCAAGAAGGACTCATGTCGGACGATCGATGCTGGGCAGAAAACCCTGCCGGGACGATTCCATCAATGAGACCGGTCAAGTTGCCCCGACACACACAGGGTCCCGTCGGATTAAGGCTTGCTGCTGAACCATAGGAAGTTTCGCCAGCATCCGATTGCTGAGCATTAAATTTTCTTTGGCCTTTTCATAAAAGGTCGGTTGGGTTTCAATGGCTTTCTCAAAACAACGGGAAGCTCGTGCAAACTTCCCAACTTCCAAAAATGCCATACCCAAGTTATTATAGGCCTTGGCCGAATCCATTCCTCGGGCATAGGCTTCGTAGGCCAGATCGAAATGCCCAAGTTTGGTGAGAGCTAACCCGAGATTGTTCGAAATTTTGTCGTTGGATCCACCAACTTGAATCGCATGTTGAAAAGTTCTGACTGCCTCTTCATATTGGCTATCAAGGTAATACGCCATACCTAAATTGTTCAAAATCGAAGGATCATCTGCTTTCTTTTGCAAGGCGACTTCATACAGGCCAATGGCCGCTTTATGATCATGACGTCGATCCGCCACAATACCCAGGTAATTTTTGGAGGTCCACATCTCAGCGTCATACAATAAGGCCGCCTGGAATTCCTTCTCCGCTTCCTGATCCTTTTCCATTTTCAGCAAGGCCCGGCCCATCCCCTCATAGGCTGGAGCAAAATTCAAATCATAATCCAGGATTTGGTGAAATTGGTCATAGGCATTCTGAGGGGATCCCTTTTCCAAATAGATCACCGCCAACTTGTACCGTGCAGGAATCTGTTCGGGCGAGGCCTCTAGCACTTTTTCATATTGAATTTTTGCCGTCTGGAAATCGCCTTGTTGTAGATGGGCATCGCCCAGTTTTTCATACTCGTCGCCCTTCATGACTTGCGTAAGATCCACAGGCGCTTGAGATTCCGGATTAATCCCCGCCTTCTGTCGTTCCATAATTTGCTGGTAATGTTCATCCTGGAGGGTAAACATGGACTGTTCTTTTTGGGCACACCCCACGGCACCCAAATTCATTGCTATGAACACAGATACGAGGAGGCTCGCCTTCATCATTGTGTACCTCATCTGAAAGGTTTCGTTTACCACCTGTGACGCAATCCACGCGACCGTCATATTCGCTGTTGAAATTCCCTGTTCTGATGTTTTGTGAAATAAAACTCCCATCGTTTGCCTTCCTCTATGTTCTTGAAATGTTTATCGATTTTTTTATTCCTGGCTCTGACGCGTTCACCCTCCCATAGCCGGCATTAAATTTCGCAGCAGGCTGATCGCACCAGGACCAATAATCACCACCATTAATGCAGGGAAAATAAATAATATAAGAGGGATCATCAATTTCACTGGAAGCTGTGCCCCTCGCTCTTCAGCTTTAAGCCTTCGTTTTAATCGCATGGAATCGGAGTGAACGCGAAGCGCCTGGCCAATACTCGTGCCAAATCGATCCGTCTGAATCAGTAAGGCGACTAAACTACGAATATCGTCGAGGTCCGTTCTGTTAACCAAATTCCGAAGGCCTTGTTCCCGGCTTAAGCCAGCACGTAGCTCCAAGTTTAACAAGATAAATTCATCACCAAGATCGGGATGGCCTTGCTTGACTTCCTGCCCAACGCGGGCAATGGCTTGATCCAGCCCTAACCCTGCTTCTACGCACACCACCATCAAATCCAACGCATCAGGAAACCCATTCACTAAGCGTTCTTTTCGTTTAGTGATGGCACTACTCAGCCACAGCTGGGGACCATAAAATCCCACCATCATGACACCAATCAACACCATGGGGAAAAACATGGGATCTTTCCCCTGCATCACCTCGGAACCAAAAATCAGAAAGGTCAGGCCTAGCAGAATGGCCAGAAAAATCCGGGTTCCCAAAAACACTACAATCGCTCGAGGGCTTCGATACCCTGCCGTGGCCAATGAGGCTCGCAAACGAGTGGTAACGGCTTGATCCTTGGGTTTATTGACCTGCCCCAATCGCTCAAGAAGCTTCATCCCTTGGTCTTTTAAGCTAACTTTCTTGTCATTTTTTTTCGAAGAACTCTGCGAGAGAGATTGGCCCTTCGCCCGTATACTCCAGTCCTTGACCCTTTCCTGAGACTGCATATAACTCCACGCACCCCAGCCCATAACAAGAACACCCAAAAAGACCAAAAGACTGATTAGGACTAATGGATCCATCATGCCATCCCCTAGACTTTAATATCACACATATTTTTCATCACATAGGCTCCCACCAGCATTAACAGACCTGAACCCAGAGCCATCATTCGACCAATCTCATCTTCAATCAAAATTCGCATGTAGGCTTCATTCAAGAACCACAATAGAATGCTCATTACAATCGGCATGCAGAATAAAATAATCCCCGACATCCGGCCTTCGGCCGAAAGCGCTTTGACTCGACCAAGTAATTCAAATCGTTGCCGAATGAGTCGAGAAATCGCTTCAATGATTTCTGCTAAGTTCCCCCCTGTTTCTCGTTGGACGACTAAGGCCGTGACGAAAAACTTCAGGTCAGTACTGATTACCCGACCATTTAAATTATTCATCGCTTGAGGGACATCGATTCCAAACGAAATTTCCTCCACGGTCCGGCTAAACTCAGGACCGATCGGATCCGGAAATTCATCCCCGATCATCTTCATACCCACGGAAAAGGCATGTCCCGCCCGAAGGGCCCGAGCCATCAAATCTAATGCTTCGGGCAATTGGCGTTCAAATTCCTTAAAGCGACGTTTCCGCTTCCGTTTCATCTGAAGCAAAGGAAGACTCATACCCATTAGACTCAGACCAAGAGCAGCAAACATCCCATAGTCCTGAAAGGTGGCGACCAGCAACCCTGCTCCTCCAAGCACTCCGGATAAGAGAAAAAACACGCCAACAGGCATTTGACTATTGGCCTGTTGGAGTAATCGTTCCAATCCCCCCAACGACGTCATAGAACCCAGTAAATTTTGGATCCACGGAATGTCGCTCATTTTCCGATTTCGAAGGATTCCAGGTGCTTCCTGGGTTTTTTGAAGGTCTCCCGGCTTTCCTGATCCACCACGCAAGCGCCGCTTGAGATTTTTGTTGTGGGGATTCATATATTGGTGGTAGCAGTAATACGCTCCCTCCACAAATAGAATAATAGACAGAAATATTCCAATACTAATGGCCACGGTCATGATACGCCCTCCCAACAAATCGACGAATCAGCAAGACCACATACCATCCATAAGGCCATCGTAAAAGTGGAGCAATTGAAATGACGGCGATTACACTTCATAAATTTTCTCGGGGTCGAAGATATTGGGATCACAAGAAATTCCTAATGCTTTAAACCGTTCAACAAATTTCGGCCGCACTCCCGTTGCTCTAAATTGGCCATGCACCTTTCGTTCTTCATCCAGTCCGGTTTGTTGAAACAAGAATATTTCCTGGAGAGTAATGGTTTCACCTTCCATCCCCACAATTTCCGACAAACTGGTCATTTTCCGGGATCCATCCGACAAGCGAGTCATTTGGAGAATGACATCGATCGCGGAACTGATATAATGGCGAAGAGCCTTCGTAGCCAGATTCAACCCGGCCATGGCCACCAATGTCTCCACCCGCGTCAGGCAATCTCGTGGGGTATTGGCATGAATCGTAGTTAGTGATCCATCATGCCCCGTATTCATAGCTTGAAGCATGTCGAGACATTCCCCGCTTCGCACCTCACCCATCACAATTCGATCCGGGCGCATACGCAAACAATTTTTGACTAATTCCCGCTGACTCACTTCTCCTCGCCCTTCCACGTTGGGAGGGCGGGTTTCGAGCCGGACCACATGCTCTTGCCGCAATTGCAATTCCGCTGAATCCTCGATGGTCACAATGCGTTCGTCGGAGGGTATAAATCCTGACAAAATATTCAGAATGGTCGTTTTTCCGCAGCCCGTTCCTCCCGAGATCAGGATATTTAGTCTCGCTTCGACAATCCCGCGAAGGAGTTCTGCAATTTCAGGAGTCAGGGAACGTTTGTTCACCAAATCCGCAATCTGCAACTTGTCCTTGGAAAACTTTCGAATTGAAATGGAAGATCCATTCAGCGCCAATGGGGGAATAATGGCATTTACGCGAGACCCGTCCAACAACCGAGCATCTACCATTGGGGAGGATTCATCAATTCGTCGCCCAACGGCAGAAACAATTTTTTCGATAATTTTTCGCAGATGGGCTTCATCACGAAACTTTACATTTGTCAATTCCAGTTTTCCGGCCCGCTCCACGTAAATTTGGTCGGCTCGGTTGACCAGAATATCGTTTACCGTTTGATCTTGCACCAACGGTTCAAGTGGGCCTAAACCCATGACTTCATGCTCAATGTCAGCAATCAGACTTTCCCGCTCTTTCATACTGAGAGGGACGGATTCCTTCTCCAACATTTCCTGGACCAGCTTAGTCAGCTCGATCTTGAGAAGATCGTTATCCAACTTCGCTACAACTGAAAGATCGAGGCTATCAATCACCTGACGGTGAAGCCGTTCTTTCAATGGACCCAGGTTTAACGCTCCAATGCCCGTCCCCGCCCCCACTTCATCCCATTTTGTCTCGTACATAAACCGGCTTACCTCAACAACATGAAAAGAATAATATTATGCCCCTGACGGGGATGATTGGACATTTCGACTTTTAAAGGGATTTAACCATCCGGCTAAGGAACCTTTGCTTGCCGGTTTAGACGGCTGCCCGTTAAAGGAACTGGCCAGATCCCGATAGGACTGAGCCACGGCCGACCGGGGGGCCACATCAATCAACGGCTTCCCGCTATTTACGGCTTGACTTGCTGAAGGATAATCGTTTGGGAGCAGCCAGAAGGCTTTTTGTTTTAAAATTTCTTCAGTCTCTTTCAACACATCCTGTTCTGCCGACAAAAAACGATTCATGACTAACCGGATTTTTTCAGCAGGAAATCCGGATCCCCGCAGCAATTCTAAAATCCGCTTTGTTCGATGAACCACGGGGACCATTAACGTAGACGTCACCAAGATTAATGTCGCAAGCTCCAGTGCCTTTTTTGTCGTCAAATCCAACACATGTCCACAATCGAGAATGACATAATCGAAACTGGCCTGAAGCAGTCGAAGGGTCGCTTCCACACAATCCGGACTTAACCGACCTGTGCTGAGATCGTCATACCCCGAAGGGAGCACTTGAATGCCCAATTCCGTTTTGGTAAGGACACGAATGAGAAATGCTTGGTCTAGTCTGGACAAATCGGTCGCAATATCCCGGAAGCTATGGTTCGGTTGAAGATCGAGATACAAGGGAAGATCTCCCCCGTGCTGATTAACATCCACTAATGCGACAGAGGGGTTGTTCGGGCCTTTTTTAATCGCGGCGGCCAAATTGACCGCGATACTCGTCGTTCCCACTCCTCCCTTTCCTCCAAAAAATGCCAGGACCTTTCCCGCCGCCCGTTGCCCGTCACCCTGACGAACCGGAGCCGTGGCGCGCTCCAAAAATCGCATAATGGCATCACTCACTTCTTGCTTTTGGAGCGGTTGAGCCAAAAACTCCTTGGCTCCGGCCCGCATGGCTTCCAATAAAATATTTGACTCCAATCGGGCAGCGGTAAGAAATATCTCCATCCCTTTATTCAATTTCATCATCTCTCGAATAAGAGAGAACGTGTCCTCAGGATTCTCTTCAAGCTCCATAATCATGAGTGCCGGAACGCCGTGATCTTGAGTCTCCTTAAGCCGCACGCCATCCATCTCCCGAATTATGGCCTCAAGAGCGACCTTACACTCTGTCGATCGTATGGAAATCTCAATGACCGGCACATCAGATGAGATACCGGAGGACTCTCCACCTACACGTTTTGGCTTCCAAGCTTTATCCTTCATTTTGTCGTTCCTCCTGCCCCCATGCCTGTCGATGAGTACCCAGTTGACGCACTACTACCAGACCCACCCTGCAGTTTAAACTCTGAAAATGGCGGACTTTGAAACATCAACTGATAGCGAGTCATGCTATTTTGAAGAGCACGTGAATCGGCCGCTCCAGGTATGGGATCAATATTGTTTGATGCAGCGGGATTCACGATTTGATTCTCAAGTGATTGACGGTAGGCCAGTCCGTATTCCTCATTTAAATGAACGGGGTGAGGCGCCCACGGCAAGAGAACCTGATCGCTTTTCCCCATCGCATGAGGCCGACGACCATTCTCTTCCGTCATGACCGGCCACACTCCACAACCACCCGTCCCCACCAGAACCAGGCCGATTAAAGCGGCCATTGTGACAATTGATTGGCGTTGCATGCTCTGCTCCTTTTTCATCAAATTTCCTATGGGGCCAGATGACCAAACATTCCTTCCATCCCACCTTTGCGAAACGGCATTCTCTGGGCCACGCTGGGTGATCTCATAGTGTAGCCCTCGCCAGGCCTGGCGATATTTGGCTCCGGGAATACCCCTTCCACATACCCCATCAGCATTAACTCAAAATCGTTAGGCTCCAGATAGTGATCAGTGGGTAAGGTCTGCTGCACCATATCCAGAGGTTTCACCAAATGAGGGGTCACAATCACAATCAGTTCGGTCTCATTTTTTTGGAACGACGTGCTTCGGAATAACGCACCCAAGACCGGGATATCACCTAAGAAGGGATACTTTGACACCGTTTCCTTAATATTATCTTGAAGGAGACCCGCAATGGCGAAACTTTGGCCATCGCCTAATTCCACGACCGTCTTGACCCGTCGTGTCGTAAGAGCCGGCACAATAAATCCGTTTAACTGAACCCCATTTGCAAAATCCAATTCTGACACTTCAGGATTCACAATGACGGAGATCCGCCCCTCCGAAAGAACAGTAGGCGTAAATTTCAATCCCACACCAAATTCCTTATATTTAATTGTTACCTGACCGAGTTGCTGCGGAATAGGAACCGGATATTCTCCCCCAACAAGGAATTCTGCGGCTTGCCCACTCTCGGCGATCAAGGTCGGTTCGGCCAATGTTTTTGACAGGCTATGCTCCTTCAACAGATCTAAAAAGAGGGTCCATAAATCCTGGCCGATTCCGAATCCCAACACTAAATTTGAGGCCAGCGTGCGGACATCAGGAAATTCAAGGGTTGTCGTTTGCGAAGATTGTTGAACGGGAAATGGGTCATACGCATCAATCGTGGATAATTTATTAATGAGTCCGATGGAAAAATCACGGTGATTTTTTTGGGCCCGTTTAAAATTGACTCCAAGACGCTTCATGAGTCCACGCTGCATTTCCGCAACTTTGACTTCCATCATGACCTGTTGAACTCCACCGACCTGAACCAGATTAATGACTTTATTTGGAGCATAAGGTTCGGCCAGAGTGAGGGCTTTCGTCAGGGACTCCATATTCGAGACATTGCCCGTAAGGCTTATATGCTCGTGGCTGTTCATCACTTGAAGGCCGGGTTCATTCGGGAGTATGGTATGAAGCTGCTCCTTCAGACGAGTCACATCGGGAGAAACCTGGACCTGAAAAACATTCGCCACCTGGCCATCTTGCCCCCATAGGGTCAAAGTCGTCGTCCCAACTTCAATCCCGGTCAGATAAATTTGCTTATTGGAAAGCACAATTTGATCAGCCACTTTAGGATTGGCGATCGAGGCACGTTTAAACGCCGTGTCCCGTTCCACAATTTTTGATTCCCCGACCGTGAGCCGCAGGTTTTGAGGCTCATTGACCTGGATCGCCTGAGTGGTGAGACCTTCCCCCAAGGCTCCCGTGTAGCCCACAAGGACCAGGCTTAGAGCCAACACCATGCTCCTGAATGGAAAACCGTGAGTCTGCTTCATATCCCTACCTTTCCTAACGATCATCGCGTCATCCTCGACGACCCCTTAAAATTTCATCGTTTTTCGCGCTGTCCCTTGGATCACCTCAACCTGCTCCTTTGCCGTTCCCCCTCTAGGCCGTGGAGGAATGAGTTGGTGGGAACGCATTAAATCCTTAAAATCTGCACCTTTGGTTTTCTTCACCTCAGGATTCAGTGGACTCCGTAAGGCCAATCGTAACTTCCCACCATTTTCGGCCATGGCCAACCGTTCGGCTTCTTCCAACGAGACCTCCAGCGTAATGACTTTTACGGGAGTGGGCTTTTCCTCTCCAGCCGATCGTTCCATTTGCGTATCGATTGCCAACACGAGCGTATTTTCCAGGACGACCTTGGTCACTTCCTCTTTCGTACCGCCATTATCCTTCTTTTTAGCCCTGGGATCCTCAAAGGTCGCCATTACATCCACCCGATCCCCTGGCTGCACAAAACCCGGAAGCCCGACCACTTCATTTACTTTTACAGCCATCGCCCGCTTATTGGGATCCATGACCGCAGATACTCCGCCCGTTTTCACATCAATAGGAGCCAATTTTGATTCTAAAATGGGCTCATTTTTTTTCAGGTTCGTCAGCACGACTCGACCATTTAAGGAAGCCGTATCCTTAAAATGTCCCACAGGAACCCCTTCTTCAGGGTACATCATCACTCGAACGGCTTTTTCACCGAGTGGTGTCCCCCAGGGGATATCGGCGCTGGCCACTGCGACACTCACACCTTCCATCACCACTTCGGGGGCATCGACTTCGATCATCCGTTGCCCCTGTAGCCACCGATACACCATGACGGTCGTCACCAGAGCGATAATCATCGCAATTCCTAAAAATACGAGTGGCCGCTTTTGTCCCATGAGACTTCCTCCCCCTTCTTCACCAAATCCAGACCGAAATTTTTATTCATGCCTAGCAATCCTGAGGTTTCAACTTACCTACCTCTGCATATCGGATGGCAAAGGCCATTCTTAATAGACAACAAAAAGAATCTTCTCCGATTGCTCATTTTCAACTCTTGGACCTAAGCGAACCTGAGTTACAACACATCATAATAAAACAACGTTTTGGCGATCACGGTTCCCAGCCCTAACACCAGGGCATACCGTAACTTAGGTTCGGTGGGAATTTGGGTACCAGAAACTGGAATAGTCCTGGTCACCTTCAGAGTTGAAAGAAGCAGAAACATGCGATCCCAGGCATGACGCATGCCACCCTGATTGGACAATAGGGCGAGGCTATACAGCCCACCCAACATGGCTGCAAATGCAAACGCAAAGACTACCTGACCCGGACCCAGGATTGTTCCAATGGCTCCAAGCAATTTCACGTCTCCGGCGCCCATCCCCCCTTTAAGATAAAAAAATATCAAGCAGACCAACCCCATGATCAGCCCCCCCAAACTAAACAGGAATCCGTCCCAACCATACTCCAAGCTATTCACTCCAATTCCAAAGACTGCTAAGGAACCCGTCAGCCAATTGGGAATCCGCCCTTCCCGGACATCAATGACCGCTGCCATCACTAACCCGATTGCTAATCCAAATAATGGAAAAAATGTCCCCATAATTAATAAACCCTAAATTAGGTTTTCTATCAGGTCATCTACAGTAACGAGACGAGTGACTCATGGACAGGAGATGCCGCGTTTCATTCATGTCAGAAACATAAATGAACCAGGATTCCACAAACAGTTCCTGTTTCGGTCGGTTGCCTGACTTTCTTAAGGTTTGCGCCGAAAAGGTATTCAGGGAACCTAGAACCGTTGAATTTCATCTATCAAAACTTTGCGTTCATCTTTCAGACATTGAATGAACACATAAAGGCTCAGTGAGGCCCTCAGACAATGTTGCCATACAGAATGACTTGGTCATGCCGAACCTGAATACGGCATTGCATTTCGGCAATTTTCCCCGAAAGTTTCTTGGAGATGGAACTCAAGCATTTTCTTTTGCGTTGAGCGAAGGAGAAGGCTATTGAACAACCATGTGGTGAATCTTTGACAAGCTCTCATTATGTGTAAAACAGCCAACCCCTTTCATAAGCATGGTCGACACGCGCTCCTTCGCTTCATCCTCACGGGCACCCAGCAAGAATCAATTTTCCTTCCGTCACGTGAACGCCTTCCTTTCATCACCCGCCACCCCTCTCTATTATTTCCGCCTGGGGTTAGCGAGGATCCATCAGAAGCAGTGGAAGGATGACTCCCGATCACAAATGTCGTGGCTGACGTGGGCAGATGAATGCCCAATTAACTATGTCTGAAAATGACGGCACAGAGTGATGGGTATTAAGCGAGGCGTCAGGAATTGGCTTGAAAAGAGTCACGCCCTGAATTCTTTCTCACTTTTATTTTTTCTGGGCAAAAATGCTGCAAAAAGGAATTCTTCGATTCTGCGAGTATGGATTCCCACATAAGCGCAAATGAGGGAAGGACAGATTCCAGAGAACGATTAGCCAGAATGAAGAGGCCGAGAGGGAGGAACAGAGACATTGGCGTTAATACTGGCTCGGGACCAGCAACTCAACGACAATGAGTTTGCTGTTAGAAGATTCCCAAGAAGGATGGGCATGTGGCATACAAGCGGAAGCTCACAATTTGACTCGTGCGATTCATTGAGGGAGGGACCCTAAACAAGTCCCCGTTGGCAGGCCATGACTTCTCTAATTACGCAGACAAAAGTACCTGGGAGCCCCTCTCAGGCTCCCGTCAATTCACCCATCATCACGACACTAATCTTGGATAAACCGATAAGGGCTGAAGGGAACCAGCGCCCCCACCGGCCTGATTGGGATTGGGCGTTCCATCGAAAAAACCATCACATTTCACTTCCGCTTGAATATCCTTTTTTTTGACGTTGGTCACCACCGCTTTAGCATATCCCACGATGGTGATAGAACCACTGGGATTACCACAAGAGCCTCCATCTTGATATACGGGTAAATTGATATCCCATTCATACCTTCCAGCATCATTATTCCATTGCTTCTTCGCATCCCAGAGATCTATCAGGTTGGGAAAGGCGGAAGCCACTTCTCCACCGGTAAACGTAAATTTAGTCTGCCCTGGAATGATCCCTGGACTTTGATAGCTCCCGTCATTTAACCCATCAATAGTATTACGGAGTGTATTCGCATTGGCCGGGTTCTGATCAAAGACGTGCCATCCCGCACAGCCATTGGCCCCGGTTGGAGAAAATTGGATACCCCCATCGCAGTTGGCAACTCCGTTGAACCAGTTAGTGGAAATTGCAAACGGCACATCGGCTACTCCCGGTGGGACAGGTCCTCCTGAAGTCCCCAATGCGGCAATCGAACTTGCCGAAACATTCATGGTACTCACGCCCAACATACCGGCAAAAAATGTCGGTATCGCACCATTTGCCGCACCATCACGTCGGACAGTCGCGCGAATGGCATTCGGCCGATTCACCGTCGTGTTGAACGTCTGCGCGTTGAAATCCCATACGCCAAATTCAACATCTCCCTGCGAAAGCGACAAGTTACTGACATCTGAAGCACTGTTGGCAAATGCCGCAGCTGTCGCCTGAGCAGTTACCTGTGACTGTTCAGTGCCAGTGAGTGCCCGCCCCATGTCCTGTTGCTCAGCGATGGGCAAGGTAAGATACGTCACACCCAATTGTCGCGCAGCGGCCAGCGCGGCGGCATCCGAGGCATTGTGCAATTCATTTTGTGTGAGCAAGGCATGCCCGACATCAATCGTCACACCGGCCATGATACCCATTGCAACCGCCATAAATGCCCCGTTGATAGCCGCAATGCCCCGTTGGTTCAGGAGCGGTGAGACAATGGACAATCCTTGTTGTTTCCACATGTTGGCTTCTCCGTCACATTGAAGATTTTGAACAGGACATTTCCCCTTCGTCTTATTCCATCATCATGGTCACAGAAGCTTGTAGTGTAGGAGTCGAAATCGCAGGAATGAGTTTATCGATGACAAAATAATTCCAGGGGATGGTGGAGACCACATTTAACGGTTGTCCCTGTGGGCTTCCGATCCCATTGACCGCCACCGAGAGCCCTGATGGATCCACCCCTCCCGCAGCCAGAGAAGCCGTGATGGCTGCTTCAATTTCTGCCTGGCCATTGCCCGAAGCAAATAATGTCCCCTGGCGGGCTCCCACACGGGTCGCATTCACCAGAACTTCCTTAAACCACAACATGCGCCCAAAGTCGATCGCTCCAAATGCCAGTGACGCAAGAATCGGTAGAATGAGGGCAAACTCTACCGCCGTCGAGCCGCGCTCGGATTGGCTTAAACTTGGAAATCCTGGAATTGGACCTGTTTTCATAACACTTTGCCTCATCAGGCTAAATGGTTTTGAGGTAGCGATCAGCCCGTTGCTCCCAATTGCATCTTTAGGCCAGTTGAAAAGCGATCTGATCCCATACCAGCCATAGTGAAGTGATTCGCATGGCCTTGAACAACTCCAATGTTCAGAAAACGCACGTCCCGAGAGGACTGTTGACTGCTCCTCACGGGCATCATATTACGTTCAAATACGTTAGCCCTTAGCGAGGACGCCGGGGTGTTTAGGTAGGTCGGTGAAGAGTTGAGTAAAGAACTTTCCGAGGGAAAACCCTTCAACCTCGCTCACAGGAGGCATGCCAAGTATCAATTTAGCTCCCCAACGCTCCGTTGATGATTCCCATGGCGTCCACATACATTGCATTGACCGCGTTGCCCAAGGCAGCCTGAGCCGTTAACACCGTGGCGCCAATAAGTGCGGCCATGAGGCCATATTCAATAGCTGTCGCGCCCTCCTCATCCTGAAGGAAATGCTTTAACCAGTGGTGATAGGGATTCAGGAGTATTGTCTGCATGATACTGGCCTCCTCTATCATTTTATCTGAACTTCAACCCTTGTATTTATCAACACAACTCTGGATTTCACTATTTACATTCCGCCGAAGTCCCGCCCGATACTCTGTATCAGGCGGGACTTCCCCGTACCATTGCGGAATGAAGGTTTTTCTTAGCTCGCCGCTACGTTTCCGGCAATTTGGTTAAAAGTACCGCTGAGAGAAGTCCCTACAGCGGTCACGGCCGTGACGATCACTGCGGCAATCAAAGCGGCTAACAACCCATACTCAATAGCGGTGGCTCCCTCATCATCATTCACGAAACGCATAACTTGGTTAACCATAGCGCATCTCCTTAACGGGCGAAGGTAAATACTTTCGTTACGCCAGACTGCCCGGAAAATTCTGACGCAAACGTTGCCCCTTGGCTCTCCGTGCCTTCGGCAACCCGGCTATCAGGGACCAACCCTGACCCGTGGTTTTGCGCCCACGCCTTTCGACGTGTTCGCCCTTATCGGGAAGGGGCACCCGACCGAATCCATGTTTCATGGTCATGAATAAATGTTCGTAGACCCAGGAAAATTTTCCATTCCGTATTCTGTGGCTCTTCGTTTTCATGCTTCATTATCGACCTCCACAGGAAAAACTTGCCGAAGATTTTTTGAGAATATCTTTCACCTTGGTTCACAGTAAGATAGGTTGGCTGATTTTGTTGATTACCGAGGATAAATTTTAAAAAATTTTCAAAATTTCCAGAGAAGTATTGTCAAAAAAAGGGGCGCCTTGCCGCGGACCAGCGGCAATGAATCTGCAATTCTCCTTATCCACCCAGGACAAGCGCTCGGCGTTATACCGCCCAGCATCCCCTCAATTCTCAGCTAGAATTCGCTTAAGAAGCTCAGCAAAAAAGCGGGTATCCTGATCTCTCTTAGGAATCCCCGCAAATCCACAAACGGAGAAAATAAATTCGCAAGGACTTGTAATTTTAAGGTTCTTCCTGTTTTTACCGAACAACATGGGAAACCGCATCCCTACTGAATGGGATAAAAAGCTTCCCTTTTTCTCTTATGATTCAAAATCCCTTTCATCATTTCCTTGAGCTTCTCCAATCGGGACAACAACCAAATGGAGGATTTCCCTATCACTCAGGAGAAAAGTCCAGACCTGATGCCACCGCTTGGGCTGTTTTGGCACTGTCTTCCTATGCCTTCAACCATGAAAGCTGTAACCGGGGAAGAGCGTATTTAGCTTCCCAACAGGCGAACGACGGGCGCGTGAGCATCTCTCCTTCACATCCAGAAGCATCTTGGCCGACACCTCTCGCCATCTTCGCTTGGGAAGGCGTTCCCCAGTATCGTGAAGCGCAATCACGGGCTGTGGACTATCTGATAGGGTTTACGGGACAACATTTCTCAAATCCGGATCCTGCAATTATTGGTCACGACACTGCCATTCCCGGCTGGCCATGGATTGCTGACACCCATAGCTGGGTCGTACCAACGGCACTCGCCCTTTTGGCCTTGCACAAGATGGGGTTGGGTACCCACTCCCGAGCCATAGCCGGCCAACAGATGCTTCTTAATCGTCAATTGCCCAGAGGTGGCTGGAATTACGGAAGTACAACCGTCTTCAACCGGGAACTGCGTCCCCTCCCAGAGTGCACGGCCATTGCCTTACAGGCGTTGGCTGGAAACACCCCTTTGCACACAATTGAACGAAGCCTCCAATATGTCTCTCACGAACTTGCTCAGCTTCGGACTCCCATCTCACTCGGGTGGACACTTCTGGGGCTCGGTGCCTGGGGATTAAAACCCACGAATACCGAGGAATTGGTCTTAGCCTGCTTTCAACGTCAAGAGCGATACGGACCCTATGCCCTTCCCTCTCTGGCATTGCTTTTATGCGGTGCGAAAGCCGAAGAAGGACTGTATTCATTATTTCCAGCATCACCGCCACAACTACCCGCTTCGTTTATCCACCACCAAGAATGAAAAACTCGCCTGCCATGACCACTGCCCCCATGCAAACGAATAAACTTACGCTTACGAGAAGACAATGCCTGCAGGCTTGTTTGCTTGGAGGGGGATTGGCAGCCTCGGGATTCTCCCTCCTGCATTGGCTTATGGGTCCACGTTTGACCGCGCAGACCTTCATCGGTCAAGCACAAACATACGAGGCTGACTTAGCGAACCTCATTCGCCGGGGACTCCAGGAATTGGGAATCACCCCATTAGAGATCAAAGGAAAACGCATTCTGTTAAAACCGAATTTGGTTGAACCCCATCAATCGTTGTCCCATATCAATACTCATCCCCTTGTCGTTCGAGGAGCCGTCGAAGCCTTCCTTTCCCTGGGTGCGGCGTCTGTCGTCGTGGCTGAAGGGCCAGGACATCGCCACGATACTCTTTTAGTCTTGGAGGAATCCGGCTTGGCAGATGTGCTGTACGAAGATCGCGTCCCCTTTCAGGACCTGAATGCAATGGAAGGGGTAACCATGCCTAACCTGGGGGGTCAGACAAGGCTAGCCTCCCTGACCTTTCCTCGGATAGTCAAGGAGATCGATTGGGTTGTCTCGCTGGCCAAGATGAAAACGCACCATTGGGCTGGTGCGACCCTGTCTATGAAAAATTTTTTTGGCGTGATGCCTGGAAATTATTACGGTTGGCCAAAGAATGTGTTACACCAGGCTGGAATCCCGCAGTCCATTTTGGATATCAATGCGACTCTCAAACCTCATTTCGCCATTGTCGACGGGATAATCGGAATGGAAGGGGATGGTCCGATAATGGGGACACCTGTCCAATCCGGCGTCCTGGTCATGGGAAGGAATCTCCCGGCCGTCGATGCCACCTGTTGCCGGATTATGGGAATTAATCCAAATAAAATCGAATACCTTCGAAAAGCCGACCAGTGGTTAGGTCCTATTCACGAATCGTTGATTGAACAACGCGGAGAATCCTGGGAACACGTATACCATCCCTTTGCTCTGGTCCCGGAGATTCTCGCCCACCAAGGCATTCGTCTCGCCTAGCGAACACAAAAAGATTTTTGAGAGATCATCAAGACTTGTCTACCCTGGCTCGGGTTGACTCATTAGTGCAAATATCAGGTATACCCTCCTATGGTATTGACGAATCGTCTTATCAAAGAGCGTCAACAATTTCAGTATGCAAGACGACACCATTTACTCAATCACAAGCCTGACGATCAACATTGTCACCATTCCGCAGAACCGGTTCTTATCCGTTCAACAAAAGATCGCCCAATTCGTTTTTGGGAAACTAGAAAATGATCTTTTGGTGCCACAGACATGGAAGCAGATTATCCATTGACACTTTGAGGCAGAAATTGGTGGGACTGTATTTTTCGATCAACTAATTTCCGTTTGAGATATTCCCTGGTTGGTTTTTCAATCCAGAAATAGCACAAGGAGGCAACCGCAATCACCAAGGCAAGAATTCCGCCTAAATGAACCCACAATAGAGGTTGATGAAGCTCCGAATTCACTCCGGCATAGTAATCATTGAGTGCGTATCGAACAATTTCCAATACCGGATAGTGAACCATGTAAATCCCAAATGAGATGGTTCCCAAAAATACAACAATCTTATTCCGAAATACGCGAGCAATTCCCGTTTGTGCATTTGCCAATGTCACGATAATACACGGAATAAGGGGATAGAGAAACACTATTTGAAGGCCCAATATCAGGAGAACCATAAATACCAACACAAAAGCCAGGCACCAACGAGATGCGCGGAACGAATCGTTAAGTATGTCGAAATGTTCCTGAACACCAAACATCATGCACCCTAATATAAATCCATTCAATACGCGGCCCGCGGCAACCCAGCTATAATGCCATTCCCATTGCCATTGGAAGAACAGAATACTCATTGGATACACGGTAACCAAGAGGAAAATGGCCAGCAGTTGAAAGTCTCTTCTGTGAATCGGAAGCAATAGTTTTATGATGATCGGAAAGCAGAGATAGGCGAGCCATTCCGCACTCACAGACCAGGCGGGAGTATTCAACGAAGGATCAACCCACATATTGGTGAGAGTGACATTGCGAAAAACTTCCCCAAACGAAATCACCTTCCGATCCCAAACCCCAAGGAAGGCGGCTCCAATGAGCACACCGACGACAACGAGATGCATGGGATAAATTCTTGCCAATCGAAGCGAAAGAAAGTTCCCGACTCCATGCAGGGTCAATCGGCCTTCAAATTCGTGCCGATGCACATACGTCAGAATGAATCCGCTGAGGATAAAAAATATATCAACGGCATAGACTCCGTGGAGAATAATATTTTTTCCAAACCCCCATTGAATTTTTTCGTAGAATCCAGGCAAGTACCCGTCTGGTTCCCCAAAACACACGTGAAACAGCACAACCCATATCGCCGCAACGCCCCTGAGGCCCGTTAACGTCTGAATATTTTCCCTGCCCGAAGCCAGCATAGTCTTATTCCCACAATTGATATTTCACCGTAAGCGAAGCTTCGGTGACTGAAGAGGAATTCTTGAATTGGATATTTGAGGACCGGCGGGGAAACAAACAACAGAGCTGCTAACGGTTATCGATAATTTATGGGGCGAGGATGTTTTGAAGCATTTCTGTAATACCAGACACTTCTTTCTGGAGTTATGACAGGGATACGCTCACCAGATACCTTCTCTTCTGGGCAGGCAACGATCCCCGCTCAAAGAGAAAAATACCTGTACCGTCTTTGTGAGAAAAGATGCGAGAAAACGATACGGGAAAAATTTGGAGATTAGGAAGGATTATCGAGGAAGGCATTCACTTCTTGAAGACGATCATACGCTTTCCCGGCTTCTGGGCTTTGCGGATGGGTCCGTACAAGTTGTTGAAAGACAGACCGAGCCATGGGTAATTCGCGTAATTCCATATGCGAATAGGCGATTTTTAGCAGAGATGCGGGCACTTTATTGCTGGAAGGGTAAAAGGCAAATACTCGTTCAAATTCATCAATGGCCTCTTGAAATCGCCTTTCGCCGTAATAACATTCACCCAACCAATATTGTGCATTCGAAGCTAAAGGAGAGTCTGCAAACGTCCGCAAAAATGTCGAAAACCCGGTGGAAGCTTCCGCAAAGTTTCCCTGACGAAGTAGCGACATCGCACGGTCATATGACACCTGAGCGTTTCGCGAATCGACATGCCCGGATGAACTGTTTTCTGAAGGCCCTCCCGGAGCCGGCAACGTTCTCGATATTTGGGATGAGGGAGCATTCACGGCAATCGACCCCGTCACAACCTGACGGGAACCTTCCTTTGGGGATAGTGAGCCGGTCATCGCATCCGACCGGGGCGATAGGGGAGTGCGTTGCGAAAGGAAATCTCGGTTTATCCCAGCCCTTGCAGACGGATCGAGGCTTTCGTGCATGTGAGCATTCGAGGAAAGGGGACTACCGGATTGTCCAGCCATGCGAGAAAGTTTTTGCTCGTGTTCATCTAATCGCCCCCCGAATGTGACACTGACTTTTTCTAACGTTCCTACCACCGACTGGATACTTCGTCGAACCTCTTCAAAATTTGCCTGAACTTGCTGCGCCTTGGCATCACGTTGTTGAGATTTGAGATCAAGTTGTTTACGTAAATCTGCGACCTGCTGCTCCTGTTGGGTAACTTGTTGGCGAAGAGAAGACAGCACCTGTTGGTAATCCACCAACGAAGTCCGAAATTCGCCTAACTTACCTCCTTGCTCTGTCAGGAGTTGCTCTTCCCCTGCTAAACGATCTCGAAGCTGATGGACCAGAGGCTCAGATTGTTGAAGCCGGGTTTTGACTTCTTTCATATCTGCGTCATACCGGGCCATTTTTTTTGTTAATTCGTTGACCTGATTCTGATTGCTTTCAAGCCCTCCACGAACCTGAGAGAGGTCCGTCTCCTTTAAGGTAGCAACTTGGTCCATCACTTCGGCCCGAGCATGCAGTAACTCCTGAATCTCAACCCGCTGTTTGGCAATAAGGGAATTCGCTTTCTCCAAGGCCGCATTGGCTTCATTCACAGCTTGCTGGAGTGAGGTTTTGCTCTTATCCAACTGGCCGATCTTTGCGTCCAATTCTCGTTTGATTCGTACCACATCCGCCTGCTGAGCCACGCACCCTGCCAAGATCACACTTAACCCCACCATGACAAATCGAACACTCAAACGATACGAAAATGAATGAGGGCTTAGCATAGTCTTCCTTAATCCTCTTAGAAACCATAAACGGGCCATGCCCGGCACAGCCCTCTACCAATCCCGGCGGTCAGCGACATAGGGCATCGGGGTCGAAGCCACACTGATATCTAGGACGAGGTGAGCACGCCGATTCTTCTGGAAACACGGTTCGGTTGAATCCCAACAGGTGGGATTCTCCTTGCCGAATGACATCACATGAAGCCGCTCTGCAGGGACTCCCAGGCTGGTGAGGTAGTTTTTGGTGCGAAGTGCACGCTTTTCACCTAAAACATGGTTATAGGAAGCTGTTCCACGATCATCGCAATGTCCTTCAATGGTAATCTCCGCATGCGGATGAGCTTTTAGCCATTCCGCGTTGGCCCCTAACGTCGCCTTAGCCTCTTCATTCAGTTGAAAGCTATCAAAATCAAAATGCACATCTCGCAATCCGGCTTGGGCGGTCAATTGTTCAGCACGGGTTCGATTAACCCAATAATCATTGGGAGAGTCAGAAGACGGCGTGAGACCTGACCCGAATGTGTGGTCCTCCCGAATCAAAGGATCTTCCGCAAGCAGGTCGGACAAGGCTCCTGACCCTTCTGGAAAATACCCTTCCCCATTGGATGTCTCTTTGTTTAATGCCTGTTCCGGGGCTCCGGTTGAAAAATCTCCCTGTGAGGCCACCAAAGTTGGCGCACCGGATTTTTTGCCATATTTATGAACTCCATGTGTGGACCGATGTGCACACCCTGTGGCCAGCACCATTATCAGAATCACTATCCCCCAAACATAGATTCTGCGGGTCGATGAATGAACAGTCATATCACAAACTCCTTGTTCAACAGCTTCAGCGAACAAACCATGAAATACCCCCTTTAAGATCGTCCGCCACAAAAAATTGCAAAAACAAGGCCAGGGAATCATGCCGAATACAGGAAGAACTCCACGTCGGAGGTCACGGTGACGAAAAACTCAGCATTTCCGAACAGCAGGAAGAAAAGCGCCCATCTCAAATCCCTTAAATTTCATAATTGTCCTGCAGAGTTAGAGATCTCGCGGCATGATCGGGTTAAGAACCATCGTTACATCCCTCCTGACAATATGGCACAGAATTCAGGGGGGAGTATTCAATGAGGATTTCAAAAAACCCCAATACACGAAGAAGAGGTGAATGCAGAACTGAAGCAGCATTTACTCAACAATCGTGGCATTTCCTCAACGGGTTTGAAGGGCGCGGAGCTCAGAGATGGGAGATCCCTGGGCGGGATAAGCATGGATAGAATCAATGAATTTTTGGAGGAGATCTGACAGGCACTGACGGATTGGTACAGGAATGAACGAAATCCAGTTTTGGGGAAGCTACCTTAATGAGATCCTAGAAAAATATTTTCTAGAATATCACTGGATTTTAGCTTTCGGGACGGATTCAGGAAAAGTGAGACAGCATACAACACTTATTCATCATTCCATTCAGGGGTGGCAAAATACCAGCACTGTCCGCCACATTCTTTAGCCCGATACATCGCCTGATCGGCAATTTCCACCAACCGGTGGGGATCCGTGGAATCCTTGGGATAGACCGAAATACCAATACTAACCTGTATCGGGACTTTTTCTTTTCCCAAACAAATGGGCGGATTAAGGCACTCTAAAATTTTCAGGGCCACCTGACGAATATCCTGAATATGTTCAAGCCCTTGAAGAATCACGGTAAATTCATCCCCGCACAACCGCGCGACGGTATCGGTCGATCGCACACAAGTCGACAAACGCTCCGCCACGATACGCAAAACCCGATCTCCAGTTTGATGACCATGATAATCATTGATAGTTTTAAAATTATCGAGATCCAAAAAGAATAGTGCCAGTAAGGTCCCATTCCGCCTGGCTTGCGCCAACGCCTGCTCCAGGCGGTCGTTAAACATTATTCGATTGGGGAGATCCGTTAACGGATCGTAATAGGCATGATGCTTCATCAGCAGTTCTTGAGTCTTGCGAGCGGTCACATCGTGTAAAATCACCACGAAATGCATTGGGTCCCCCTGCTCATTGAACAAAGGAGTAACCACTTGCTCAAAAACCAGAGATTGGCCATTGCTTCCCGTTTGCATCACCTCGGTCTTCAGACAACCAAACTCTTGGGCAGATGGATCTGACAGGAACTTCCAGTCTTGCAGTTCCTCATGAGGGAACGAACTCAACGGAGAACCCAACATCGCTTGAATCGAGGAACCATGTAAGGTGGCATAGGCATCATTCACCCATTCCAAACGACCCTGCGCATCCGTCACACAGACGGGATCAAATACGGAGCCCATAGCCACACTTTGCAACCGCCATAGATACAGCTGTCTTCCACGTGCCAACAACCGTTCGATCTCACAACCTAATACTTGCAACCATCCAAGCACGGTCGGATCAACCGGCTGTGGACCCTCGGAGCACACCACCAGCATACCGAAACCCTCCTCACCCAAAGCCAGTGGAACCCCCCAGGTTTGATGAAACTGACATCCATGCGGAAACCAGGCCATGGGACTTGCGGGAGGATCACACGAAGAAAGCAGTGATATTTCAGAACCCTCGCAGGCCTGAATTAACTCATCTTGCTGGGAAACCCGGCTCCACCACAGAGCCCCCCCTTGCGCCTCCCAATCAAGCTTTTCAGCCATCGCATGCGCGCGTAACTGGGGCACAGCCCCCTTGCGCATAGTGGTCAGCCACACAAAGGCAAAACCAAAAACCCGCACAAGCCCCTCACAAATCTGTGTCAGACACCCTTCCATACTCTGACCGGCCAATAGTTGCAATTCGAGACTCTGCACCAATTGGATAAAAGGCTGAACGGAGGAGCCTTCCGACTCCAAAGTCAGTCCCCAATGCCACGCAACCACCTTCTGCGACTGATCAAACATGGGCATCACCACACATAGGGTCTTTTGCGGTGGCCTCCCCACCGGGAGAATGGTCAGCACTCTATTCAAGAGCTTCGGCGGAGCCTCAATTGCACAAAGATGGCTTCGAAGATTCTGCCATTCCTCATGAGCAACATAATCGGCAATGGACACCTGCCCTATTTCAGCCAGGTTCATCCCCAGCATATTATTCCCCACCGCATTGGCCATGAGGATCATACCATCACACGAAGTCACGAAATGGATCTGAGAGAATTCTAAGGGTGCAATCGAATCCGTGAACAAAACCCTTTGATCGCCATCAGGAAGAAAATTAGCAATGGGAGGAGGGTCGGACTTGGTGGAAAGAATTTGGGTGAGCCGGCCCCTCAATCGGTGAAGTGCCTGGGTGAGTTCCTGCTCTTGCGTATCGGAAAGGTCACTCGATTCAGCTTGAAAATCCCTCAAGGACTGCTCGAGTAAGTGATGGAGTCGTTCAAAAGTGGCCACAATTACCTTCACCCTGGCACTAGGAATGGGAAAACCACGGGGAGTATTTAGATAATAAACCCTATATCAATATCTTTTGGCAAGGTTTCCTGAACGTCAACCCGTCAAAAGAGGTGGAATTATTGGCGCCAATCTCTAACCGACGTACTCCGAACATCAGACAGATCAATCGATGGAAGGAAAGGCTGCGCGGGCTAACAGGCGACCCATCTTAGGTCTTAGGGAAAATCACTCCGGCCTCGGCATCGGCTTGCGCCTGAGCATAACGTGCCACCGTTCCAATATCGGACCAATAGGCGGTATGAAGAAATCCAAATATTTTCGAACCCCGCGCAAGCGCATCCGTATAGGAGTCGATGATGGAAAACGGCCTATCCGCAAGGGCATCGTGGAGGATGGAAGGATGGAGAATATGCACGCCTGCAAACATCCGTTGAACCAGGACGTTAGGCAATTCAGCTTGGCTCACTCCCCGACCATTTATTCTGAAAATACGATCTTGTGCGTCCGAATCTACGGCTCCCCATTGGGCTGCTTGCGGATGGTCGCGAAGCACTAACGTGGCCACGCCACCATGAGTCCGGTGAAACTCTACCAATCTCTTCACATCCAACTCGATCAATGTATCCCCATTAATAACCAGAAACGGGTGTTGCTCAAAAAACCACTCAGCCGCCTTTAATCCTCCACCCGTTCCTAACAGGGTCGATTCATGGGAATACCTCACCTGCATATCCCAACGGGATCCGTCCCCGATCGCTTCTTCAATCATATGTCCTAAATAATGCAGATTGATGATGACATCACGTATTCCATATGTTCGCAACAACAACAAATTCCAAATAATGAGCGGTGTTCCCGCAACCGGCAATAACGGTTTGGGTATCGTGTTGGTCAACGGACGAAGGCGAGTGCCAAGACCCGCGGCCAGAATCATGGCCTTCATATGCAAGAAGCTAACGCCATTCAGGGATATACGGAGACAGATGGGTGAGCAGTCGATGGAGTTGAGGATATTTTTCCAAATTGGCACGAACATTCTTTAATGTCCGGGGAATAGAGGCCAAAAAACTTGAATTCCCTTTTACTCGATCAATATATACAAACCGACCGGCAGCCTTCAGATTGCGTTGAATGCTCGTGAAGTCAAATAGCCGGCGAAACGCTTCAGGATCATGGAATAGCATAGCGGATTGTTGAGAACATGAGAGATTCCGGCGCATCCCTTCTACGTAACGAGCAATCAGACGATCGATTACCCCTTCATCGAGAGCGATGTAGGAATCCCTCAGCAGGGAGGCCAAATCATAGGTCACAGGGCCCATTAGGGCATCTTGAAAATCAATGACACCCAGCCGTTCTCCATCTACCATCAAGTTACGGGAATGATAATCACGATGAGTGAAAACCTGCGGTTGCGAGGTCAACCATTCCGCAATTTTCTGAAATTCCTCACGAACAGGAACATAATCGTTGGCACACATGAGCCGTCCCCGTCTCGCCACAATGCCATATTCTAAAAAATGGTCAAACTCCCAGAGATATAGGGGAACATCAAAAGACCGTGTCAACGCCACACAGGGAGCGCTGGAAGGATGTGAGGCCCGGAGATGAAGCTGAACGAGTTGATCAACCGCCTTGCAGTATAGATCCTCCCCGATAGCCGGAGTAGATCCCTGCCATGCTTGGGCCAGCGTCACGTCTCCGAAATCTTCGAGGTAGAGCAATCCAGAGGATTCATCGTAAAAATATAACTCGGGAACCTGAACGCCATTCTTCTGCAGATGTTTCAGAATATTCGTGAACGGCAATTCAGTGACGTCTCCTCCGGCTCCACTTACGGCCTCCTCAGAAGCTTTAAACCCTTCCGGGTCGGCTAACTTCATCAGAATCACAGAGGAAACAGGAGCCATGGAAAGGTGCAAACGGTAATAGCGACGATTCGAGGCATCCCCCGCCAACGGCACGCATTGCTCTAGTTCGGCGGTGAACGGAAGATGTTTACGAAGAGTAAAGGACACACCCGAGAGATCGAGGCCCGTCATAGACAGGGAAGCTTGAGGCATCATTGATTGCAATTATACGGGCATACCACCTTCTTGTCATCAAAAGGCAATAAGAGCCACTAATTTTGAAAACCGAATTCACCTCCCTGAAATACAACAGCCTGGATGCACGGAGTGAAAGAAAAAGCCCTTGCATCCCCAAATGCCTGCCTGCTTGCTTGAGCGTCAAAGCGGCTTCAGCGCAAAAAGGCGAAGTCTCTCCGCAAAGGATGGGAACAGTACCGCGATATCTTTTTATCTTTCCTCGATTTAAGATTGAGAACATTTAGACGATAAGTAGGATTAAGAGAGGGAAAATTCTCACAAGTCACCATAATCACCCACAAATCTAAAGGTGCTCTATGGAAATCACCAATCCAACCCTTCCAACTCTCCCCTCCCCTCAATCTACCTCCTCGGTCCAGGACGGAGATGTGGGCCAGAAGGGAAGTTTTTACAGCCGCAACCGAAAAAAACAAGAAAAGAAGTTTGAGCACCACTCAGAAGAACCACCACCCCGCATAGATCGGTCAACACGACTCATTGATATTCACGTGTAGCACGGATGAATTCTTGAAGTTTCATGTTTCCTACGGGCCGAAACAAGGACGTCCCTTCAGATATTGATCAGAAGAAGAAATACCCTCCAGATGCGCTGCTGATGAATGACCATATTGGGGGCTCTCGTTCTTAATTAAATCAAAATCTAAATATTGCGCCCTATCGATAAATTCATCTCTATATATAGTGCTTGTTGTTTACTTTTGGGTATATTGGCTTTTGGAATTCTTGATGTAGCCATTCATTCCTTGATGAGAGCGATGCATGAGTTATAAAAACATCGGTGATTACGGCATTATTGGAGATCTTCATACCATTGCGCTTGTTGGGATCGATGGATCCATTGATTGGTGTTGCCTGCCACGCTTTGACTCCCCTAGTCTATTTGCAGCCATTCTTGACGAGAAAATTGGAGGGTACTTCAAGATTGCCCCCGTCATAAAGGGCAATACGCGACAAATGTACCTGCCCGAAACCAATATCCTGCTGACCCGGTTTCTGCAACATGATGGAGTCGGCGAACTCACTGACTTCATGCCCATCGAATCGGACGAAGCCGGATACCGGCCTCGCCGCCACCAAATCATCCGGATGCTCTCCGTGGTCCGTGGAACCGTCACCTTTCGACTTGAATGCGCGCCCGCATTTAATTTTGGTCGTGACCTTCATGACATCGAGACCAGACCGAAAGGCATCATTTTTCAATCCGGCGAACAATCCGTGGGATTGGTCAGCCCCATTCCCCTTCAAACGCGGGAAAATTTGGCGTATCAAGAATTCACACTCCATCAGGGCGAAAGCCTGACGTTTTTTTTGGAATACATCGAAGTCAAAAACGGCGACCAGCTGTTATCCACTCCAGAGTCCGGCGATGAGGCCTTTCGAAATACGTCCGCCTTCTGGCAGCGCTGGCTGGCTCAATGCCAATACGATGGACGATGGCGGGAAGTGGTTCACCGGTCAGCCTTGGCCCTCAAACTCCTAACCTATGCTCCAACCGGAGCCATTGTCGCGGCTCCCACAACCAGTCTTCCAGAAAATATCGGGGGTCCCCGAAATTGGGACTATCGTTATACCTGGATTCGGGATGCAGCCTTTTCGATATACGGGCTCTTGCGCCTGGGATTTACGGTGGAAGCCAGTCGATTCATGGATTGGCTCAATGCCCGTTGTTGCGAACTCAATCCGGACGGATCCATCCAATTGATGTATGGCATCGACGGTCGTCGCAATCTGACCGAAGAAGAATTGCCCCATCTGGATGGCCACCGCCGTTCCCGCCCCGTGCGTATCGGCAATGGAGCCGCCTCTCAACTGCAAATGGATATGTACGGCGCACTCATGGACGCGGTATATCTTTATAATAAACACGGCGCATCCATTTCCTATGATCTCTGGGTCAACCTTTGCCGCCTTTTGGATTTTGTCTGCGATAATTGGGAGCAACCTGATGAAGGTATTTGGGAAGTCAGAGGAGGACGCCGTCATTTTGTCTATTCCAAAGTCATGTGCTGGGTGGCCTTGGATCGTGGAATTCGTCTGGCCGACAAACGGGGCTTTCCAGGCAGCCGGGCCCGATGGATGGAGCAACGCGACCGGATCTACAGGGAAATTATGGCACGGGGTTGGAATGCCGATATTGGAGCCTTCGTTCAATCGTACGATAGCGAAGCGTTGGATGCCGCCAACCTGATTATGCCTCTCGTCTTCTTTGTGTCTCCCACTGATCCTCGGATGCTCTCAACCATTGATCGCACACTCGAGCAACTGTCATTAGGAAGCCTTGTGTATCGTTATGAAAACGGGAAGGCCGCCTCAGATGGCCTGGACAGCGAAGAAGGCACCTTTAGCATGTGTACCTTTTGGTTAGTCGAAGCCCTGACCAAAGCAGGGCGATTGACGGAAGCACGACTGATCTTTGAAAAAATGTTAAGTTATGGTAATCATCTTCGCTTATATGCCGAAGAAGTCTCGCACTCGGGGGAACAGTTAGGAAATTTTCCCCAGGCCTTTACACATTTTGGTCTCATAACGGCGGCCTGCAATCTTGATCTGGCTCTCAATACAAAACGAGCCGCCCACACTGTCGTGAGGCGTAATCGACCGTCAGCAACATCCTCACATCAGGCTCTATGACGACTGAAAGGACCACCATTCGGAATCACAGGAGGATCGCATATGGATATCGGTTTCATTGGACTTGGCAAAATGGGAATGAACATGGTCACCCGGTTGAGCCAAGGAGGACATCGGGTCGTTGCCTACGACCGGTCGGCCGCCCTGATCAGTGAGGCCGCAACAAAAGGGGCGAATTCATCTTCATCCTTGGAAGACCTGATCTCCAAATTACCCAAACCGCGAGTCGTCTGGGTCATGGTCCCATCAGGTCAACCCACCGAAGAGACCGTACAACATCTCGGAACAATCTTGGAGGCCAACGATATCATCATCGATGGAGGTAACACGAAATTTCATGATGACGTTCGCCGGGCGGCCGACCTTCACACCCGTGGCATCCACTATATTGATGCCGGAACCAGCGGGGGTATTTGGGGGTTGCAAATCGGCTATTGCTTGATGGTCGGTGGAAAACAGGAACCCGTCAAGCGATTGGCCCCGATCTTCACAACCTTGGCTCCAGAAAATGGATGGGCCCATGTCGGGGGACATGGTGCTGGACATTATGTGAAGATGGTTCACAATGGCATTGAATACAGTATGATGCAGGGATATGCGGAAGGCTTCGAACTAATGTCAAAAAGTGACTATAACCTGAATCTCGCTACAATCGCCGATCTCTGGATGCATGGCAGTGTGGTCAGATCCTGGCTGCTTGAACTAGCCGCCGGAGCGCTCAAAAAGGATCCTAAGCTGGAACAATTACAAGGCTACGTGCAGGATTCCGGCGAGGGACGGTGGATGATCATGGATGCCATTGAAAAGGACGTACCGGTTCCCACTCTGACAACCGCTTTATTCACCCGATTCCGCTCGCGGCAGGACAGCTCCTTCGCGGAAAAAATGTTAGCGGCACTGCGGAAGGCTTTTGGCGGACATAGCGTCCGACCATAACCGGATTCTTGCGAGGTCGACATGTCACCGATTGAACCTTCTCCTGGGACCGAAGCCCCCGTCACAAACAACCGAACCGCAGCGACTCAACCGTGCACGATTGTTATTTTCGGTGCCTCGGGCGATCTGACCCAGCGTAAACTTCTGCCGGCCCTCTACAATCTCCTCCTGGACGGTTTGTTACCTGACAATTTCGCCGTACTGGGATTAGGCCGGAAGCCTCTTTCGGATGAGGATTTTCGCGGGATTGCCCGTAAGGGCATTGAACAATTTTCCCGGCAAACGCTCGAATCCGACAAGTGGGAAATATTTCAAAGTCGATTATTTTATTGTGCAGGAGATATTTCCGCCTCCGACTATTACGGGCAAATCCGGGACCGGCTGAAGAACATTGAGGCACCATTCAAACTATCCGGTAATCGTATTTTTTATTTAGCCATCCCGCCGACCTCCTTTGCCCCCGCATGCGAGGGGCTCCAGAAGGCCGGGTTAGTGGCCGTCCCTGACCAAGCGGACGCGTACTCCCGGGTCATTGTGGAAAAACCCATTGGACACGATTTGTCTTCTGCCCGAGCAATTAATACCGCCATCGGGAATGTCTTCGATGAATCGCAAATTTATCGCATCGATCATTATCTGGGGAAGGAGACCGTCCAGAATATTATGGTCATGCGATTTGCCAACTCCATTTTTGAACCGCTATGGAACCATAAATATATCGATCACGTGCAATTGACGGTCAGTGAAGCCGTCACCCTTGGATCCCGAGCCACCTACTATGAGGGGGCAGGAGCCCTTCGCGATATGGTGCAAAATCACATTTTGCAACTGCTCTGCCTGATCGCGATGGAACCTCCCTACTCACTGGATCCGGATGTGGTGCGGAATGCTCGAATGGATGTGTTACGGGGACTGCGCCCAATACGCGGACAAGACGTCGAAAAGATGACCGTTCGCGCCCAATATGCCCATGGCAACATCAAGGGCCAGGAAGTCCCTGGCTATCGACGAGAGGAAGGGGTACAACCTGACTCCACCACGGAAACATATGTGGCCTTAAAAGTTTTTGTGGAAAACTGGCGCTGGGCCGGAGTGCCATTCTATATTCGCACCGGAAAAGCCATGCCGACGCGCGCCAGCGAAATCGCCGTCCAATTCAAGGACATCCCCCAGATTTTATTTAATGCCAATCCCCAAATTCCCCAGGCTCCGAATCTGCTCACGCTTCGTATTCAACCCGAAGAGGGCATGGCCCTTCGCATTATATCCAAAGTACCGGGAACTAAAGCCCAAACCCATCCGGTTGATATGGACTTTCACTACGGCGATGCTTTTAAGGCACCCTCCCCGGAGGCCTATGAACGATTGCTGTTGGATGTCATGGCAGGGGATACGTCCTTATTCATGCGACGGGATGCCGTTGAGGCATCGTGGAAATGGGTCACGGATATCCTCGAAGGGTGGAGTGCCTATGAAACCAAATGGTTACCCGAATATCCCGCCGGTAGCTGGGGACCCGTCGAAGCCGATCGACTGATTCATGCAGGCGGGCACCATTGGCGAAAAATCTAGGGTCGCCCCCTCTCAAATGCGATAGACCAATAAGACCTCCCTCTCTTCTCCCTTCCTGAGTAGGGGAAAATCCTCTAAAAATTTTGTAGTTCGTGTTTCTCGTGCCAGCTAGGTTTCGAAACATCCCATGGTAGAAAAAACGTGGGAAAGAAAAAGAATAATGCGACCCGGAAAGATTCTAAGCCAAATTCAACCCAGGCCAAACCTCACGATGTCTCTGGCCCGAAACGCTTACAGTAATTATGTTCGTTAGAACCATCCTTCAGGAATCGTTCGCCATTTTGTGCAAAGAAAAAATTGGTTGGCTGCAGAGAAGGATTTAGAGTGTAAAAAACATAGACTTCAGTGGACAGACAATGACAGCAAGAATGGAGATTGTAATCTTAAACTGCAAGAACACCAGTCATCACCCCCACCAGTTCGCAGCGGGGATCCCCCCTCGCAATGAATGCCTACTGTATGAGGGGACATGTTCTAAGTCTGATGACCTTATTCTTCGGGTTCGATACAGTTCATCTCGCCTCGCTCTCGACATAGTCGGTATTTGAGCTTCTTTGCCCAATATTGGTACGCTTCCTCCACATCACTCCATGAACTCGTTGTCCCGGAGAGGCTTTTGGTGCCGGCTCTGCGATCAACTCCCGCCATTAATAATTCCCCGGTTTGCGCATCCGTGATTTTTGCTTCGACACTGGCTGCACCGACAAATCCTGGTTTTCCCTTTGCTACAATTCCTTTGGCTCCCGTCAACATCCGGGCTGGGGGGAGCACGGAGGAAATTATGTCCATTGTCGGGTTTGAGGCTTCTGCCTCAGTAATGGCTACTGTCACCCTCATGACGCCTGGACCGGGTTTACTCACAATCTTGTAATTGGGCATTAAAGCCTTCACGAGCTTATCCCAGAAATAATCCGCAAGTTGTTGAAGATCAGCCTTCCATTCTTCCTTCAATAGCGAGTCCTTATCCCGCCAAATGGTTACGGAGTCAACGATGGCTTTATCATACGATTTCCAGTCGGCTTTTTGGTTTTTGTAGACTAATAGGGCCTCCCCTTCTTGGCCCGGGCGCAACATGGAATAATCTTCAAGAAACCCAGTTTTGAGAGGTTCGTGCATCTGTTGAGTTTTGGCGCAGCCGCCAAAGCCTCCTAAGAGCACCACGCAACTTAGGACAAATGGACTTGCCAATCGGTGTGCACATTTCATCATCATGCGATTCTCCTTCTCATATTCTGAAGCGTTCAACTGGAACCAGGTATCTATTTTATTTATTCGAGGATGTGCATGGCGAAAAATTCCTCATCGTTCGGCCCTTGGTATGCAATGATCCCTGAGGTGGCACCTAATGACCAGAAAACTGGCCGCCCACGCTAGTAAAGCCACGTTCTGTCGCCCCGCAAGTAATCAGCGGGGATCCATCGTCATTTGGTCATCCCTGTATGTCGTTAGCAGGCACCCATCTTTTTGCCTTCATACGCGCAGTGTGTGACGGGTACCTATTCCCCTCTGTCATCCCCATTCCCTATAGAACTCCCTGTTGAAGTATATTCAACGAATGCCAGAACACCTTAATCCACTTTTTAGTTTTCATGCCTTACAAAAGATTTCTGAATTCTTCGTAAAGGACACATGGTCCCAGCTAGGTGAACCCATATTACTTTCTGAATCTGGAAAATGAAGATAATGGGGCTAGCAAGTTGTGGTTAACGATAGTTTCCATGTCTCAGGCCATGTCTTAGGCAATAGCCAAAGCATCGATATTGGTGGGCAATAGCAAAGAGATAGATGTAATGTTCCCACACACAATAGATGATGTTATAAGGGAATCTCGGTTTGAGCGAAAGCCGGCTGCCAGGCGCGCCAAATTTTCTTACGAAACTTCGGATGAATCGTTCATCACCTCCACCAATCGGATCTACATAGACTATCTGATATTGGGAAATATCAACCTATCTTTCGTTGTTTGTTCACAAGGTTGAGACCGCCCGCAATAGGGATTCAGCTACCCTCTGTTCGCCTAACCTCCTTCTCTTCCTACCTGAGCATACCTAATGAGCATGCGAACCGATGCTGGCTTCAATCAATTGCTCCAGGCGAGCCAAGCCCTTTTCAACATCGGCATCCAGATGAAGACGGATGACCCGTCGGTGACGACTGCTCAGGCTTTGCATATCGCCTAATGCTTGCGCGGCTTTCAACACGCCAAACGAATATGGTTCACCAGGAATGGGAAGATCCTCATGATCCTCGCATGTCACCTGAATAAAAACACCAGAATTGGGTCCACCCTTATGCAATTGTCCTGTGGAATGCAGAAATCGTGGGCCATAGCCTAGCGTGGTTGCAACCTGTTTGTTCTCACGAATGTTGGTGCGCATGCGTTGAAAAATGGCATGAATCGGATCGGTTCGTTCCACGTAGGCATTGATGGCAAAATAATCACCTGGTTGAATACGAGCAAAATGCGCCTCTAGCACGGCTTCCAATGAAGCCTTGCCTTTGAGGACAGAGGCATTCTGTTCATCGGTATAGACGGTCACATTGCCATCGGTAAGGAAAGAGGGGAAATCCGGCAGGGTGCCGTTCCTGATGAAGGCTTCTAAATATTTCTTTGTATGATCTTTACTTTCCTGAACGTTTGGCTGATCGAACGCATTAATCTCTAACAAAGCTCCCGCCACCGCCGTCGCCATTTCCCATAAGAAAAATTGCTCGCCAAGATTAATCAGGTCGGCGACAGTGATGCGAATCACCGGATGCCCGGCTTGTTCAAGTGCCTTTACTTTAGCTTCCTGGGTGACATCAATTCCTTGCTCATATCGGATATAGGCAAACACCCGGTCCTGGTCGTAGACCTCAGGGGCTCCTAAGGATTCCCCATCAATGGGAATAATTCCCTTTCCTTCTTTCCCCGTGCTTTCAGCCACTAATTGTTCTAACCACGCACCCAGATCCCATAGTGCCGGCGAGGTCACAAACGTCAGCTTGTCCTTTCCAGCCTTGGCACACATGCCCAGAATTGTCCCGAGGATCACACCCGGATTATCCTGAGGGGGCACGCTGGCCCCACAGGAATGCCGCATGCGTTCCGCCCGATACAAGAAATGCTCAATATTCACGCCCATCAAAGCCGCAGGGACCATACCAAAATTAGAAAGAGCCGAATATCGCCCGCCAATTTCCGGAACACCCGGCAGAATATGTCGGAATCGCAGCTCCTTGGCCACTTGCTCCAGCAACGAGCCAGGATCGGTAATGGCCACAAAATGATTGCCCGCCTTTTCCCCGACAACCTGTCGCATTCGCTCAAAGAAATATTTTTGAAACACGAGGGGTTCGGTCGTGGATCCCGATTTACTGGCTACCACACACAAGGTTTTTGCCAATGCGACCCGATGCTCAAATGCCCGCACCTGCGAGGGTACCGTGCTATCCAAAACATGTAATTCGGGATACCCGGGAATTAAGCCAAAGGTCATCCGGCAGACTTCCGGACACATGCTGCTTCCCCCCATACCCAGGATCAGAATATGTTGAAACCCCGCGTCCTTGATCTCTTTGGCCAAAGCCAGCAATCGGGGTATCGAAGAAAGTTGTTGTTCTGTGATTCGCAACCACCCCAGTGCATTCCGAATGATCTCCTGATGAGCGGGATCGTGATGCCAGACAGTAGGATCTTTACTCCACAAACGGCGAACCAGATTGGTATGCTGAAATTCGTTGAGCGCCTCGTCAATCTTCGGCTGCAGAGGGCCAACCGAATAGGTAACCCGGTCCACTTTTTCCCCTAAGATGATGGCCCGTTTCCGGCTAATCACACCCATTAATTGATCAAAGGCATCCAAAAACAATTGTGCGCCATCCTTCAGGAGAGTGTCGGTAACCTCCTCCATGGAAATTCCAGCTTCGGCCAACTGCTGCATGATTTTTTTCGCGTCAGCCAGGCCCTCCTGAATCGTATTCTTCACGGTTCCGTGGTTCCGGAAAGCCGTAAACGTCGCTTCAGGCATCGTGTTCACGGTATCCGGACCGATGAGATTATCAACATAATAGGTATCCGGGTACTTGGGGTTTTTCGTCCCGGTGCTCGCCCAAAGGACCCGCTGGACTCGTGCCCCTTCTGCTTTGAGGGGTTGAAATTCGGAGCTTGCAAAGACTTCCCGAAAGATTTGATAGGCCAGCTTGGCATTGGCAATGGCGACTTTTCCCAGAAGACCTTCCATCATCGCTCGTTGGGCAGGACGGGATTCTTGTGAAATTTTTGCGTCTAAGGTTTTATCAATCAGCGTATCAATTCGACTGACAAAAAAACTGGCCACCGAGGCGATACGATGCAAATTCCCTCTATGCGCCGCCAACCGTTTCAACCCACGGATATAACTCCAGGCCACCTGCTCATATACCACCACACTGAATAAAAGAGTGACATTGATATTGATGCCTTGGGACAGAAGCTCCTCAATGGCGGGTAACCCCTGAGGAGTTCCCGGCACTTTAATCATGACATTGTCCCGGCCCACGGTTTGCCACAAACGGACCGCTTCATCGATGGTGCCTTGTGTATCAAAAGCCAAATCCGGAGAGACCTCCAAGCTCACATAACCATCACGACCGTCCGAGGTCTCATAGACCGGCCGCATGAGATCGGCTGCATCCTGAATGTCTTGAATGGCTACTCCCTCATAAATCTGTTTGACGCTCGTCACCTGAGACGCGACTTGTGCAATCGCTTCATCATAGTCCGTACTCCCCGCAATGGCTTTTTCAAAAATCGAGGGATTCGAGGTCATGCCCATGAGACCGTCCTTCTCAATAAGCGCCTGAAGGTCCCCGGAGGTAATCAAACCCCGACGAATATAGTCGTACCAGGGACTTTGCCCCATCTCACAAAGTTGGACGAGTGGATTCATGGCGAGATTCTCCTTGAAAGGATGAAGTTAGCGGTCAGCGGTGATGGCATGAGCTTGATGCCGTGCAATCTGCGCCTTGGCCGCTGCCACCACATGCTCAACCGTAAAACCAAATTTTTTAGCTAATTCCTTGAGCGGAGCCGAGGCGCCGAACGATTTCATCCCTATCGAATGGCCCTGCGTTCCGACATAGTTTCCCCATCCAAAGACCGAGGCTTGCTCAACCGATACCCGCGCAGTGACATCGGGGGGAATAACCGAGCGCCGATAATCTTCCGATTGTTGTTCGAACAATTCCCAGGAAGGCATACTGACGACCCGACTTTTTATCCCTTCGAGCGCCAATTGCTCATGGGCTTGCACGCATAAGGGCACTTCACTTCCCGTTCCGAGCAATAAGACCTCGGGGCACCCATCGGGAGGGTCCGCCAAGACATAGGCACCTTTGGCCACGCCCGATGCAGATGCATATTTCACCCGATCCAATGTGGGAATGGCCTGCCGCGAGACGATCATAATCACCGGTTCGTGCCGCAATTCCATAATCACCTTCCACGCTTCGGCAATTTCGTTGGCATCTCCAGGGCGAAATACGAGTAACCCTGGAATTGCGCGAAGCGAAGAGATTTGTTCAATGGGCTGGTGAGTCGGTCCATCTTCCCCGACCCCAATGGAATCATGGGTAAAGATATGCACGACAGGAATTTCCATCAAGGCACTTAGCCGGATAGCCGGTCTGGCATAGTCGCTAAAGATGAGAAATCCCGAGCCATACGGACGAACTTTTGACAAAGACAGGCCATTCAAAATCGCGCCCATCGCATGTTCCCGAACCCCAAAATGGATATTTCGTCCTGATGGATTGCTGCCGGTCAAATCCCCGGCTCCTTCAAACGTTAATCGCGTCTTCGTGGATGGAGCCAGGTCTGCCGCCCCACCGAAGAACCAGGGAATCGCGGCCGCCAGGGCATTCAATACGATTCCCGACACTTCCCGCCCGGCAAGTCCCTTGGCATCAGGCGGAAAAACAGGAACTTTACGGTCCCAGCCATCGGGCAATTGTCTATGTTGCATTTGATACAAGTGGCTGGCCAATTCTGGATATTTGGCTTGATAGTCTGCAAAACGGGCCATCCACGCGCTCCGCAACTCTTTGCCCCGTTTCCCGATACCCTGTTGGAAATGAGCCGGGACCTCATCGGGCACCAGAAACCGTGCGTCTTCCGGCCAACCATAATAGCGTTTGGCTAACCGGATTTCTTCTTCACCCAAGGGTTCACCATGAGCCGAATGCGTATCCTGCTTATTCGGAGCTCCATACCCGATATGGCTATCGACAATGATCAGGGTCGGACGATCTGATTCCTTTATAAAGGTGCCAAATGCCCGATCCAGCCTATGGAGATCATTTGCATCCCCCACACGAGTCACATTCCAGCCATAGGCAATAAACCGAGTGGCCACATCTTCAGTAAAGGCCAGGTCCGTATGGCCTTCAATGGTGATCTTATTATTGTCATAGATCCAACAGAGATTCGATAATTTGAGGTGTCCGGCAAGAGATGCCGCTTCCGAGGATACCCCTTCCATCAAACACCCATCCCCACAAATGGCATAGACATTATAGTTAAACATTTCAAAGTCCGGACGATTGAAATACGCGGCCATCCATCGTTGCGCAATTGCCATGCCGACACTGGTTGCGACGCCCTGACCTAATGGGCCGGTCGTCGTTTCGATACCCGATGTCCAACGATACTCAGGATGACCAGGACATTTACTCTCTAATTGCCGGAACCGTTGAATATCCTCCAACGTCACCGAAAGTTCACCCAATTGCTCATATTGCCCGTTCACCGATTTCACGCCACAGAGATGCAACAGGGAATAGAGCAACATTGAGGCATGTCCGGCTGAGAGAACAAACCGATCACGATTCGGCCAGATGGGATCGTCCGGATCAGAACGCAAGATCCGGTTCCAGAGCCAATACGCGACAGGAGCCAAGGCCATCGGGGTACCGGGATGCCCGGAGTTCGCGGCTTGTACCGCATCCATCGATAAGGTACGAATGGTGTTAATACAAAGCTGGTCCAGGGAATCGCATGCGGGTTTCATTCTTGCTCCTTCGTTATCCATAATAAATGGGCTATCTCGCGTGACGGGTGTTTAATTATGAGAAAGGTAAGCACCTGCATCCTATCATAGGTTTTTCTTTCACTCTACACTATGGCCCACTAGGTTGTTCCGCAAACGGACTTGCCGGGAAGGCATAAAAATTTTCCTCGGGCGAAGACAAAAAGTCGGATAATTAAATCAGTTGCCAATCCCATGAACCTGTCTTTATGATTTGAACCTATGAAAGTCCATCTCAGCCATCCCACCCGTGACCTGGTCATCCAAGGCCCCAAACGGGTTGCCGACATTTTCAAAGAACTCAATTTAATCCCTGAGGCTTTCTTGATCATACGCGGGCAGGATCTCATGACCGAAGACGAAACCGTGGCGGATGGTGATAGCATTGAAATCCGCCCGGTCATATCGGGAGGGTAAACTCATGCGCTGCCGGAAATGTCCGAAACGGGCGGTGCTGGGACTACAAAGGCACAATACGGCGTTTTGTGGGGAGTGTCTCACTGAATTTGTCCGAACCCAGGTGCAACGAGCCATTAAGGCTCAACAGATGTTTTCCCCTGAAGATCGCATTCTGGTTGCCGTGTCCGGAGGAAAAGACAGCCTGACCCTTTGGGAAATTCTCCTGAAATTAGGCTATCGGGCCGATGCCTTGTATGTTGATTTAGGCATTCCCGGTTATTCCAGCCGGTCAAAAGAAAAAGTCGAACAGTTTGCCAAAGTGGTGGCTGAACCCTGCGGATCCCACCTGAGGATTCATACCGTGGAGGAGGATGCGGGAGCCGGAATAAAGGAATTAGCTAATCTGATCAAGCGCCCCACATGCTCAGCCTGTGGCACGATTAAACGGTATCAATTTAATCGGGTCGCCTGGCAAAACCACTACGACGTGATGGCCACCGGCCATAATTTAGATGATGAGGCGGCCAGACTTCTGGGCAATGTCCTGCAGTGGCAGGAGGAATATTTGCAAAAACAGTCGCCAAGCCTTCCCGCCTCCATGGAAGGTTTTGCGAAAAAAGTGAAACCACTCTACCGAATGACCGAACGGGAAATTGCCGCTTATGCCGTGGTCAACCGGATTGACTACCTGGTCGAAGAATGCCCGATGGCCAAAGGCGCGAAGATGTTGGTATATAAAGACGCGCTTAATCGCTTAGAATCAGAATCACCGGGCACCAAGCAACGGTTTTATTGGGGATTCCTTGATAGACAGGAAAAATCGTCCTCTGTGTCCCCATCTATGAGCCAGATCGACCAAACCACCTTGCAACCCTGTACCGTGTGCAGCCAACCCACGACTGCCGGAACCTGCTCCTTTTGTCGCATGATGGCACGCGCCAAAACGGCCGTGAAGTAGGCTCATTCTTCGCCATGGCCATTTCCGATGGCCTTCAGAATATTGACGGCAGTTTCGCCACGACCCCCCAGAAATTCGCTTCCGTTTGCTCACCGAATAATTTGGCTCCAACACAAAAGTAACGAGCACTTGGCTACCCGAGCCGGGAACGTTTTCCATGGCTTCGCTTCGCACCTACCCAATGAGCAAGAGGAACGAGGAAACTTGGCGCGTCGCCGAAAAAACGCAGGGAATCTGGTGACGTCCAGTCATTCGGGGAGTTCGATACTGCCCCCTTCGAGGTCGGCATCAATGCCGGTCAGCTCCATTTTGTTCCCAACCCGCCACCAGTCCGGAGAGATTTCAGATAAGATACCTTTCGAGGTATAAAATTTTGCAGCAGGGATGGCCACTGCCTGGTGGGGCTTTTTGTGGATTTCCATGACGAGGGTCTTCAAGGTCGTATCTTCCACCTTGACGCTATCGGGCAACTCCGTAAGGACAAACCGATCGCCAGGGTTGTGTTCCCAGACGTTGCGTTGCAATTTGGCCACTTCCGTTCCCGTGGGCATAAACACCCCCATACTCAATGCCAGTTTATTCTCCTCTTCCAACCACTCAATACGCAGTTGTTCTTTCCCGTGAGCAATAAAAACGCCATCGGTATTGCGAAGAGTATTCTTTCCCAGTTCAATATCCATCGTTACCTCATCCTTTCTCGGGCATCCGTGAGGGTCCGATTATTCACAATAGACCCGGAGAGTTCAAGTCGCCACTATTTCCACAAAATCATCCGGTTTGTCCCCTACCGTTTCAACGAAGTCATCTGGTCCGACTCACCGTCCTGACCTTTCAAAAACATCAGGCAAACAAGGCCAAAGACAATCCAGAGTATTTCTCGCATTCGTCGAATAAGCGCAAAAGTGATTCCCGTCACTTCCGAATAACCAAAAGTCATCAACAATAAGGTATATCCCCCTTCTTGTGCGCCAAGGCTTCCCGGAATAAAAAATGTTCCGCCTTTAATAAGCACCGTAAGCGCCGCAATCGAGAGAGCTACCCACACCTCGATCCTCATGCCGAGAAAGTACAGAATGGCATATACCTCGAGTGTTTCCATCATCCACGCCAAAAAAAATACGGCCAACGCCGCATAAAAGGTCTGACGGTGTTGAGAATAAAATCCACGAATCGTGCCGTCCAGCTCCTGTAGTTGAAGTTCCCGTTTTTCAAGAAAGGAGAACCTGATACCGCATGCCCGTAATAGGCCCAGGCACCCCATACCCAGACCGCGGCGTTGGAGCAGCACAAACAGCCCGACGCCAAACGCTAAAACTCCCACACTGACCAGCATCGCCAGCCAGGAATGACCTGAATCGCCAAGGATCCAAAAAGCCACTGCCAATCCCAGCAAGATAAAAAGCACTTGGGCGAAGGTCATAGCGGTCTTCGCAGTAATCACGGACGCCAACCCGTCCACCATTGGCACCCCGTATCGTTTGAGAAGATACGCCTTCAGGGGCTCCCCGCCGACATAGGCCGTGGGAGTCGTGACATTTACGGTTTCGCCAGCCATCCGGATGGCAAATAACCGCATGAACCCGACATGGTAAGCCTGAGAACCCAGAGTGAGTTGCCATCCCAAGGCTTCTAACCCGTATACCAGAATCATAGGCAGGAGGATGAGCCCGAGATGGAAGAGACCTAATTGAGAAACAGTCTGTTGAATTGGTTCGAGGCCGATGTGGAGAACGATCCCGACCAGGGCCGCGAGGCCGACGACCAGGAAAAGCAGCTTAAGCACGAGGGATGAGACTACGGCGAAGCATCCAGGCCATCGACATGACAAAGAGCCACGAGCCAATCGCGGCCAGGGCCAAAAACCAGTGCAGGAAGCCAAAGCCAGCACTCAGTAACACCATGATGGAAAAATCGCGATTGGCGACATTGCCCAACATAAATTCAATATTGGCCCGTTCTTGTTCTGTGAGTTGACGAATTTCACGAGGACGGGATCGCAATTGCCGCGCATGATTGACTAACAGCAACGACACCACATTCGCTAAAACCGCTGAGGCCCCAAGCAGAAGGGGAAGGTGCGTATGCTCCCACGGCCCCTGGAGAAAGGCCCCGCATGCAATGGCAGCAAACAACACAATGTGCACAACATTATCTGCCCAAATATCGAGTTCTTGCCCAAACTTGGACTCTGAAAACGTCAGCCGGGCGACCTCCCCGTCGCAGCAATCAATGATGACTGACAGTTGCAGGATCAGTCCCCCGAGAATGGCAAGTTTCCAGGACCCAGGCACAAAAAGCCCCGCAGCCACAAGCCCTACGACCATGGATAGCATCGTAATCATGTTCGGTGACCATCCCAACCGCAAGAACCCATGCGTGAGCAGACCGGAACATTTACGATTCACATACCGGTCCACCAACCCATCCAAGCCCCCCTTCATTGTCTGGAGTGCTTCCAACAGGGTTCGCTCAGCGAGTTGGGGCCCCTTAGGCCCACGGACATCTCTGAACCAATGAGAAGCGCCGCCAATGGTTTGAATCGTCCCTTCCACTGCCGCTTGCTCCAATGCCAACCGAAGCGGATTCGTGCCATTAGCCTGCAACACGCCTGAGATACCCAGGAGCCGGGCCGGGAGAACCAGAAGATCTCCAACCAGCGGTAACCGGCTTCGATCAGAAGCCTGACTGTTCGTTGAGGACTGAGACGTCTGGGATACGGCCTGGTCATGAAAGACCACCGTCGAGGTTGACCGTCCCTCCAAGCCTTCGGGCCGGAACGCCACCCCGGGGTTTCCACGGTGATGCCCCTCCTCAGGTTGACCGACGACTACGACTGCTTTCCCTTGAGATCCTTCAGCTCGCAAACGCTGGATTAATGCGGGAGAGTACACCGTATGGCAACCCACGATCATACACGCTCCATTGATTTCCTCCGCAAGGGCTTCCCAGGTCTGAGGATCATGAGGTGGGAATTCCCGAACCGGCAGCCAACGCACAGCGGCCTGTACCCGGCTATCTTCACGAAGTAACTGACGAAGAGCTTGTTCTTCCGGCCCGGCTAACACCCAAATTTGAGAGATGCCGCCCCGCTGCAACGTGAACACCGCCCGTTGAAACAGCGTCATGCCGCCGACACGAGTCAAGGGACTGGGAACCGCGTCACCGGTCCCGACGGCGCCCGGATCAAAGACGCCGACCGACGTCAATAAAATTGCCGTATCGACCGCATGAGTGGCTTCTTGTTTAAGTATTCCGTCCATACACTCATTCCTACGGTCACAGTGTGGTGGCCCTGGTATTCTCCTCTAAGTTTATCACGGCGGGCAAGATCTCAGACTTCGCTCGATCGATATCTTCAGGAAAATCAATTTCTATCCACGGAAGCCCCCCGATTTTTTCGTATCCCACCGGCACCTTCTCAAAAAACTCTTTTAGCGCGTCCTCATATTCCATATCAAGCTTCCCGGCTGCAACATAGGCCTGAACCGATTGCAACAGTGCCGGAATATCCTGTTTCTGCACTTTGAGAAACCCGACCCCTTCGCCGGCCTCATCATAGGCAGATGGCAAGGTTTTACTTAAGGTGAGGACTCGACCGGCCTTCGCGGCAATCATACACTCTTCCGATTCCTGCTTCACCGTCTCATCCATTAACAGGGCCGTCGGAAAGGGAGAACGAACCAAACGAGCCAGAATCGATGGGGCGTAGAGAACATCGGCATCCATGAGGACAACATCATCGTCCATTTCAGACCGTGCCGCCCACAATGACGTGATGCTCCCACGAGTAAACTGTTCATTCACGACCCATCGGACCTCTTGAACGAACGGGTCGGCGGCCATGGCCTTGCGAATATGATCCTGAGCATATCCCACCACCACCACAACCTGGCACACACCCAATTGCCCCAGAACTTCGACATGCCGGGATAATAAAGTCCTTCCGCCAAGATCAACCAGGCATTTCGGTCGCCCCTGCGTCACACCCTGCAACCGCTTCCCGACACCCGCTGCAAAAATAACTGCCTTCACGCTCTGGCTCCCGAAAGTATGGACTGAAAAGCGGAGAGGAATCCTTCAATATTCTGATTGGTGAGGGCACCAATATTGGCAATACGAAACACTTTCTCTTCCAATTGTCCCTGCCCCGCATAGATCACGTATCCGGCTCGTTTTAATTCGTCATGCAACCTTTGATAGGCACACCCTTCAGGCAGATGAAACGCGGTTAAGGTATTACTTTGAATCGTAGGGGCCAGTACCGGCTTGACGCCCCACTCTTCCAGACGTGTCCGAATGGTGGTGGCATAGCCCTTAAATCGTTGGATCCGGTTGTCGAGGCCTTCTTCTAACAGTTCATTAATCGCTTCGCGGAACGCATAATAGACCTGCACGGCCGGAGTAAAGGGAATCGTCCCCCGCTCCTGTTCTTCATAATAATTAGCCAAATTTAAATACCAGGACCGCTTGGGATATTTCATCATCCGCTCCATAAAGCCTTTGCGGACCAACACAAACGCGGCACCTGGAAAACCCTGAATACATTTCTGAGCGGCCCCCGCAACCATGTATAGTTTATTTCCGGCAATATCCAGGGCTTCTCCTCCCAGCCCGCTCACAGAGTCCACCATAAAGACCCGATTATACCGGTCCACGACCTCCGCAACTTCCTTTACCGGATTAATCAATCCCAGGGTCGTTTCATGATGCACCATGGCGACGGTATGCACTTCCGGATGTTGCTTCAGCGCCAAATCAATCGTCTGCGGATCCGGGGCGATTCCCCAGTCATACTTCAAGTCCGGCGTACCCAAACGCTGCATCGCCAGCATGGAAGACATCCGTTGGCCATATACCCCATTGTTAATCACCATCGCCCGCTTGCCGGTAGGGATACTGGACATTAACGCCGCTTCCACAGCCGCCGTGCCGGAACCCGTCAACACGATCGCGGTGTACTCGGCTTCTTCACCAGGAACGAAGACCTTCAACAATTTTTGCCGGATATCTGTTAATAATTCCGAAAACTCGGACTCCCGATGACAGATATCCGGTTGAAGTAAAGCCTGACGGACTCTTTCAGACACATTGACTGGACCGGGATTGAATAGAATCATGAATCCTCTTCCTTTACACGCTTACAGGCTGGCGATTAGGCTTTCACGCGAATATGTGTGCCGTTAGGTAACACTCCCCTTAAACCGTTTCGTCAGCTCAGCTGGACTCAAGGCAATCCGATCCGCATCTTCAAGCTGTTCATTCACCTTGACCAACAAAAAACTCGGCCCGTCATCCCCTAACATGGCCTTAAACTCATACACGATATCTTCTCGTTCCCAGACTCGCTCAACATTCTTGTATCCTGCCGCTTTGGCCATTTTATCCAGGCCGACAACCCTGGAATAGGTGGGCTGATTTCCGGTGGTACCATACACCTCATTATCAAAGACCACATGAATGAGATTTTTCGGTCGCAACGCACTAATCGTGGCCAATGTGCCAAGACTCATCAGCACATTTCCGTCGCCATCAAAGACCACCACCGTTTTGTCCGGCTGGGCCAGAGCCAATCCTAATCCGATGCCCGCCGTCGCGCCCATCGAGCCAATCATATAAAAATTTTGAGCCCGATCACGAAGTTTACAGGCTTCACGTGAGGGAAACCCGTTGCACACAATAAGCAGTTGATCGGTCATCAGTTCCAACATGGCCGCCATCGCCTGCGCCCGGCTCTGCATGACCCCTTCTTCCGGTCCAATCATCGTTGCATCTCCAACACAATGGTTATTTCTTCGCGTTCACACCCAACCCCTTGCCCACAGACCGGGCAGAAATTGCAGATTGGCGGCCCTTTCCTCACGAGACCAAATCGAGAAATCCGTACAGGGCCATGGGACATCTCTTCAACATCCCACTAGGAGTCTGTCGGACTTAGGGAATCGAAAGCGAAAAAGCGGCTGAGCGAGGCCAGATTTTGACGATTTCGCAGGCCCATAGTGGGACTATGGGCCAAGAAAGCGGTGAAATATGGACCGCTGAGACACTTTTGCAGCCGATTCTTCCTAAGTCCGACGGGCTCCTAGGGCTGAATGGTTTTCACGATGCCCTTTTTCAACAATAACGCGACAGGGATCCGCTTCTCCATAAAGGTGGTGGCTGTCCATTTCAGATCATCTACCATCGTCTGCTGGGACAAAGTCCTGTGGGGAATCCGTACCGTATCCAACAGCGTCGTCATGGTTTCCCCCATCACCAGATGTTCAGGTGCGTCCTTGCCTTCGAAGCCACGCCAGGATACCAACAGCAAACAGGGAATCTGATAAATCAAATTGAGAGAAGCCAGGACATTCAGGGCATTACCTAATCCGGAGTTTTGCATCAACACGACAGGAATTTTCCCACCCAGGTAGGCACCTGCGGCCATCGCCACAGCCTCATCTTCACGAACCGCCGGGGTATACAACCGTTCTTCCGTCAAATGGGCAATAATGCCCCCTAATATCGTGTCGGGCACACCGGTAAAAAAATCGAAACCAATGCCTTGCAGGCCTTTCACAAAATCGTCAGCTTCCAATACCGTGTTACTGCTCATCGCCTTAGACAGACCTCACAATTCCCCCCGATTTTTCGACACGTAAACCTTGTCACACACAGAATCGGGGTCAGGGTACCTTTGGATGGTGGGAGTGTTGAATAATTACGATTTTCAAGAATAAATTTGCCCAGGATTAGATTACTCATCAAAGGCTCCGGGTCGGTTCAAAAAAGCATGCCCTGAGTCTTCCCGAAGGGTCCGTCCAGCAAGGCCGCAGCCGTTTTTTCGCGCGGAGCGTACGCGTCGTACGTGAGCACGGGACAATGGCGAGAACGCCGCTGGCGGCTTTTTTCAACAGACCCATGGTGAATAACAACCGCTTCGGTAAAATACCAAGCACGCCACAAATGACACGCGAGTATAGCCCAGGGTAGGGGTATTCTCAAGGAAACCAGCAGCATAAAGGTTGCGGAAATTTCAGAAAAGGTAGACTGGGGGCCTTGCTGAACCATGAGGAGACGAAGCCTTCAACGCATGAAAAATCACTAATTCCTCAAAATCAGGCTATTCAGACAGCATGCCCAAGAGCAGGATTCAAATGAAGCTGCAAAAATTGAAACCTGGCCGAACCAATATCCGGTGCGAAATTACCATTGAAATTCCTGAATATGCGGCAATTTGTCCCAAAGACAGGACTCCCCTGATTTTTGCTTCAATCCGGTTGACCTGTAATATGCCGGACAAATCCTGCCTTGAATTAAATCCTAAAATGTATATCCACCTTTTCAAAAACCTTAACAATCGAAATAGAATTCCAAGGGTCTTCTTCATTGATCGGAAAATCAAATCGAACAACGGGAAATACATGTTGATAATTGGATTTATTACCAATTGTCACTTGAATCCCCCTAATAATTTGTCGGTAAGACTCCCCATAAATTCATCTGTAGTGGCATTATAAACATCACCTGTTCGACCAATGATCACATTATTTGCGGGCCCAAGACCTGCTTATCTAAAAAAGGCTTTAATCGTGTCGACCACATATTGAAGATGTTCCTGGGTGAGTTCGGGATAGATGGGAAGAGAAAGCACCTCTTGGGAGAGCTGTTCCGAGACCGGAAAATCGCCTTTACGATACCCGAGATCCTGGTAACATTCCTGAAGATGAAGGGGGACAGGATAATAAATGCGATTACCGATTCCATGGTGGGTTAGGTAGGCACTGAGTTCGTCTCGCTGCCGCGTGCGAACGGTGAACTGGTTGTAAACATGACTATTGCCGGGTGCCACGATCGGCACGGTCACGTGCTCATCAAGACCGTAGGCCTGAAACATCTGCTGATAAGAGGCCGCATGCGATTGGCGCTTCGCCGTCCACTCAGCCAAATGCTGAAATTTTACCTGAAGGATGGCCGCTTGCAGCGCATCCAACCGACTGTTTATCCCGATTAAATGATGATGATATTCTGATCGGCTCCCATGCACACGTAAGAGTCGCAGTCGCTCGGCTACCCGCGAGTCTCGCGTCGTAATCAACCCGCCGTCCCCGAATCCCCCTAAATTTTTCGACGGGAAAAAGCTGAAGCCCCCCGTGCGTCCGAAGGCTCCTGCCCGGATCCCATTTCGAGCCGCGCCGATGGCCTGACAGGCATCCTCAATGACCGGGATTCCCTGTGCATCGGCAATCTGAAGAATCGTTTCCATGTCCGCGCATTGTCCAAAGAGGTGGACCGGAAGAATGGCTTTGACGTCCGAAGTGAGGCTATCCGCTAACCGTGTGGGATCGAGATTAAACGTATCAGGCGTCACATCAACAAACACCGGACGCGCATGAAGCCGGGAAATCACTCCTGCAGACGCAAAAAATGTAAAGGGGACCGTCACGACGCGATCGCCCGGTTGAACCCCCACCTCCATCAACGACAACAATAACGCATCGCTTCCTGATGCCACCCCAATCGCATGATCTGTGCCGATATATGTTGCCAGGCTCTGCTCCAGGTTCTGAACCTGGACTCCCAGAATAAAACTTTGCTCGGCACATATCTTTTCCACCACCACCTGAATGTCCTGTTTAATACCGGCGTATTGGGATTTCAAATCAAGAAGGGGAACGTTCACGATATGACGACTCCATAATAGATTGGAAACTCTAGAGGAATTGATCGTATGGACAGCAATTTATCAAAAAGGCGGTAATTGAGAGGCAAGGCCAACCATACCAACAACGTTTTCTGAATGCTATAGGCAGACGACTGAGTCCTTCACCCGCCACTGGCGGGTAACAGGGCAAACAAAACCGCATACCGGCATCCTTTACCAATCCCAATACACAAGAGGGCACGCACCCAGCCCATCCGCAACCATCCTGCCGCGATACACAGCGGATCCCCAATGACCGGCACCCAGGACAATAACAGCACCGGGCTACCCCACTTGCGAACCCGTTCCACGGCAAGATGGTGGGCCGGCTTGGTGAACTCATGGAGTGGATACCACCACCCGATAAGCCATCCCAACGCCCAGGAACTCATCCCACCCAGGGTATTGCCTGCCGTCGCGGTGGCGAGCAGACTCCAGGCCGGAAGATGCCCCTGTGCGGCCAAAATGAGGAAGACGACCTCAGAGCTACCCGGCAATACGGTTGAGGAAAGAAACGCACTCAGAAATAATCCGACAAGGGAATACTCATCTCCGGTCATAGCGGCAGCACTCACTTGTCGTCCTGTGCCAGGCGAATCGAATGAAACTTCAAACTCGCATCGAAGGTGATCTCGAAGGTCCCCTGAATCCCCTGATGCGAGACAAAGGGACGAAGCACCCTGGCGGGAAATTGGATCGTTCGACCATCGATTGACTGGGCCACCACAGATTCCACCACACCCTGGTAATAGGCCTGAAAGCGTTCCGGTGAAATATTCAGCCTCACGGTCACGGTTTGCATAGTACGCCCCTGAAATGCTCCCCACGTCTCATTCCATGCACCCGGACCCTTTCAATCGCCATCCCCACATCCCCATATCGTCAATCTAGCCTCAGGCGCGCCTCTCATGCTATGAACTGTTAGGCTCAATGCCTTAATAATCCCGATTCACACTTTACCGATAGTCTCGGGTACAATATGAAGAAAGAGCATTTACTCCCTATTGTCAATGCACGACATCCATTTTGATCATGACTGATTATCGCCAAGAACTCTCCATCATCCGACAAGCTCTGCTTCGCGCTAGTGATCGCCTTCACAGAATCCAGTATGAAGGATTAGCCGTCCAGATCAAGCCGGACGGATCTCCGGTGACCAATGCCGATCTGGAAGTCAATCGTATCGTCCAGGAAGCCTTGTTCGCCGTCTATCCTGATGATGGCTGGCTCTCGGAAGAATCGCCCGACAACCCCGTCAGGCTGAAAAAAAACCGTGTATGGATCCTGGATCCCATTGACGGGACCAGACCCTTTATGAAAAATCTGCCACAATTTGCGATCTCCCTTGCTCTCATCGACCATGGACAGCCTTCCATCGGGATTATCTTCAACCCCGCCACCCGGGAATATTATTGTGCCGTACGAGGTGAACAGGCCACCGTCAATGGCTGCCCCATTCATGTCGGCCGGACTACCCGACACCGCTTGTCGTTCCTGGTGAACATGGGCCCCATTGACCGCTCCACCATTCGCACCTGGCGAGAAACCGCCGATTGCCGCCATCTTATGGGTTCCATTGCTTATTCATTGGCACTGGTGGCTGCCGGACAGATTGACGGAGTGATCAATATCGGCACACAAAACGAATGGGATATCGCGGCTGCACTCCTTCTGGTTCAAACGGCAGGAGGGGTCGTCCTAGACAGAGACCTGAAATCCATTCAATGCAACCAACCTTATCCCACCGTTAATGGCATCATCGCCGCTCGTCCTGATGCCATTCCGGTGATCCAACAACTGCTCGGCAGCCTCCCTGGCTAGAATGTACATCTGGCCGGAGGCGTGTCATTCTCTCACCCCATAGGGGTTCCCTATTGGCGTACATGTTTTATGTTTGTTCATATTGAGTGAGATTTACGCTATTTGGTGTACCATTTTTTCTGCTTCATGAGCCTCGATCCATTCTGCAATCAACAGAACATGTTCCAGGCATCGGGACTCTACTCCCCATTCTTCTTCATTAAAAATCCGTCCCCGCCGACTTTCTCTTAATCTCAGCAAGATTCAACCGAAAAAACAGACAGGCCAACACACGTATTTTCTATCGCATATCAGACGTCAACCCTTCACCAAACTGAAGTGTGGGCAGTCTGCTTCAATCAAGAAAACGAGCATCGGATCATGCGCGGAGCCGTTAAAAACACATTTAAGATCCTGACCATCGAAGATGATATCGCTCAGATAGATGCCCTCAAAGAAGCACTGACCGTGGCTCAAATCATCTGTGTGGAAATTCACGAAGCCGAAGACGGCGAACAAGGCATGGCCTTTTTAAATCAGGAATATCCCTTTATGGATGCTCCACAACCCGACCTGATTTTTCTCTCCAATCATCTTCCCGATGTGTCGGGCGAAGAAATTATTAAGGGACTTCAACGAGACCGCCGCTTACAGTCCATTCCGGTGGCCTTGTTTTCGGAAGAGACTCCCTACCCCTCGAAAGATTTTTCTTTTCCGCCCAATTGCCATCTTTTCAAACGACCGAAGACCTGCGACGAATGGATTTATGTGTTGCGATGCATTGAAGACGTCTGGGTTTCACTCTTAAACATGGCAGGAAAACCTCTCATCTAAGACCTGACTTGTTCACGGCCTGTTGCCTGGCCTGCCTGGCCGATTTGCGGTTACCTCCAGCCACCATCTGAAATTCATACAGCCTCGATTCCAACGGGCCATTGAACAGGGGGATTTTGCGGGATGGCGCTAAGTGAATCAGTTTAGGAAGACGCGAATCGGCCGTGAGCACAAAGACATCCCACCCCGCAAACCGCTGCTTCAACAGATTCCCAAACTTCGGATACCACTCCTCCAGCTCCGACCGGTCTCCCATTCTCACTCCATAAGGAGGATTGGTGACCAGACAACCCTTCGGTGCAGGAGGCGTCACATCTAATACATCAACCTGACTCAATTGAATCTCCTCAAGCCCCAGGCCTTCAAGATTACTTCTGGCCATGGTCAAGGCATTCGGATCCTCATCATACCCCACAATAGAAAGACCCGGACCTGGGAGGATCGATTTGCTCGACTCTTGGCGTACATTCTCCCAGATCGTGTCATCAAAGTTCTGCAGGTGCCGAAAGGCAAATTCCCGCCCCCGGCCCGGGGCAATCCCTTTGGCCATTAACGCCGCCTCAATTAAAAATGTGCCGGCGCCACACATCGGATCAAGCAAGACCTGCTCACCGGTCCAACCCGAAATCCTGAGAATACCTGCCGCCAAATTTTCTCGTATCGGGGCGTCTCCCGCCACCTTTCGCCATCCACGCTTAAACAACGGATCTCCGGAGGTGTCGATATACCACACCACATGCTCTGCATCGACAAAGACCACAATTTGAATATCGGGTTGTCGTTTATTTACCTCGGGGCGCGCATGTGTCGCCCGGACAAATCGGTCACAAACGGCATCTTTCACTCGCAACGTCGCAAACTCCAGACTCTTCAGTGGAGAATGTTGAGCAATGACACGAACTTTGATGTGACAGTCCACGGAAAAATATTCCGGCCAGGGAAGACTGGAGGCGAGGCGATACAGGTCCTCCTCATCCCGGTACCACCCCTGCCCGACCCGCCACAAAATACGGCTGGCAATCCGACTTTCCAAATTGAGCCGGTAGCAGAGCGGAAAAGGGCCCTGACATTCAACGCCGCCAGGAGTCGATCGAATCTGCTGCCCGCCTAATTCTTGAAGTTCTTGGCTCAGCACTTCTTCTAAGCCACGAGGACAGGTTGCAAAAAATAATTCCATCATATGACCAATCGCGGGATGTCTGGTTACCGATTCAGCTTAGCAAGAATCATTGATGAAGAATATTCCCGCCAACGGGTTTAACGGGTGCCCAATCCCATTCGTGTCTGCCTCATTCAGGTAGGATCAGGTTTAACTTATAAGGATCGGGGGGTTCCGGGTGGTGGAAGCTGAATCCAGCAGCCTCCTCATAATCAACCGTGACGCCCTCCAGACGTTGTGCACAAGAGCCGTCTATGGCAATGATGAGCCCTTCAAGATCTAAGACCGAATCCTCCTGTGTCACGGCATCTTCAAGAGTAATGGAAAAAACCAGGACTTTGTCATCCCGGTCCCGAACGGATAAACGCACAATGGGATCCTCGGGGTGCTCTTCGATTAAGGCTTTCAATTTTTCTACGGCGGGTGGTGTGATGCGGATCATGATCTCTCCTCTTGACGAAACCGCCAACCGTCACATTGACCTGCAATGTCTCGCATAACATCAAGCTCCTTTCACAACGTACATAGTCATCGAGCAATCTTCCTTAAGATTCATACCATCCCGGTCCCGGAACTGCGTTACAGGCGATAGACTTCAGGATTGACACAGTGTGGCAGCGCGTCCCCGCGTAACCCGGCAACCATATTCTCAGCGGCAATGCAAGCCATTCTGGTCCGTGTCGCCACAGACGCGCTCCCCAAGTGCGGGATAACCAGACAGTTGGGAAGCGTGAGGAGCGGGTGTGTCGCAGGAATGGGCTCCGGATCCGTCACATCCAAGGCTGCCCCACCAATATGGCCATGCACTAAGGCGCGATACAGGGCCTCTGAATCGACCACGCTTCCACGAGCCGTATTGATCAGAATACTTGATGGCTTCATGGCTTGAAATTCGGCTTCCCCAATCAAATGATGCGTGTGAGGAGTCAGGGGGACGTGCAGACTCACAAAATCCGCCCGGGCTAATGCTTCATGCAGGTCAACCTCATGGAATGCCTCCCTGACCGGTTCGCCCTGGCTGGTCCCTTTCTCAAAACCCTTCCGGTGCATGGTTGGTTTGGCAATGGACTGAGTGCCAGACTCCAGTGAGACCGAAGATTGAGGTGCTCCATTCCCACCCTTCGGTGACGGCACCGCTAGCACATCCATGTGAAATCCTTGCGCCCGCCTGGCCATAGCCTGCCCGATCCTCCCAAATCCCACAATGCCTAACGTCGCACCATGCACATCCTGTCCCAGCAAAAGATCGGGGCTCCAGGTCGTCCACTGCCCCTGTCGCACATATTCAACCCCTTCGACGATTCGTCTGGCTGCAGAAAGGAGCAAAGCAAAAGCCAGATCCGCCGTTGTTTCGGTTAAAATACCCGGCGTGTGCCCAACCGGAATGCCACGGGCTGTACAGGCACCAACATCGATATGGTCATATCCGACGGCCATGGTGCTAATCACCCGAAGCCGTTTCCCAACCTGAATCACCTTCCGATCAATCCGGTCCGTCAACAGGCAATACAGCCCCTCTGCCTCAGGAAGATGATCCAACAACCATTTCCGGTCAACGGGGCAATCCTGCTCCCAGCACACAAGATCGGCCTGTGCCCCTAATATTTCCCAAGCCTGTTGAGGGAGACGTCGGGTGACAATAACGATCGGAAGGGCCATCGCTATGCTCTTTTTCTTTTGGTTATCATGCTTGAAACACTCAACGACCAGGCATTACCAGAAAAGTACCGAAACCACAAATACCACATAACACAGACCGTTCATAACCAGGTGAATGGGCTTCAACACGCCCCGCCGTACCACCCAGGTCAAATAGCTGGCCGCCACCAGCGTCATCGCCATTCCCATGAGAATTTCATGTTGCGGCACCCAGGCTGTCAGCATGATTCCCAAGGCCGGCAATAAACTCCCCTGAAAGACCATGGCCCCGGAAATATTCCCGACAGCCAGGGTATCCCGATCGCGCCGGATCCAAATAATGCTGTTTACTTTTTCCGGCAATTCAGTCGCAATTGGAATAATGAGGAGAGACAGGACTAAGGCCGAAACGCCCCACTTGGGGGCAAGATGTTCAATCCCATACACAAACCCTTTCGCCCCCAACACAATGAGGCCCAGGCCACATCCCACTTGGAACAAGATCACTATTAAAGTATCGGGAAGCCCCACTTTGGTCATATACAGCGGATGATCCGCCTCGGTCCCATGTCCATCATCCACTAAATTGTCTGATGATCGAATGGTTTGATACAAATACACCACATACAGGATCACCAGCGTGCCGGCAATGGCAGGCCGCACCCAACTCCAACCCTGGGGAACAAACACCGCAATCACTCCCAGACAAAACGCCCAATTAAACCAGAGAAGATCACGGGCGAAACCGATTGGCTCAGGATTCAAGCTGCCATGCCATCCTCTTTTCCGGGCGGCAAAGAACCCCATCAGAAAAAAGGCTAATGTGGCCAACATCAGAGGCGCCCCGAGGATTGCCCCAACCCCCACTTCGTGCCGCAAGGTTTCAGAACCCGATGACAACAAGATGGCAAAGATTGGGACCATCGTTTCCGGTAATGCCGTTCCCACCGCCGCAAATACCGAACCCGTCACGCCTTCCGAAATCCCGAGACGCTCTCCAAAATGTTCTAAACTGTTTGTGAACGCCTCCGCCCCCAACAAAATGACGACCAATGATGCGAAGAGAATCAGGATGTCCATATGAAAAAGGCACAATCCCTTTTTATTATGAGAAATTTTCAAGTGGCATGCTAAATTTCATAATACTTTCAGATAATTACGCGCCCTAGGGTCAGGCTATGTGCCTTCAGGCACCGGGCACTGCTCCCAGGACACCCCCCCACCTTGCCATCTGGAAATTTATTCTTCTACACTCCCTCTATGGACAACATCACAACAGGCATTTTGCTCGTCCTAAGTACCATTGTGATCTATGCTCTAATCGTTCGTTGGTGGCGCCATCGCCGGGCCGCCAAACTCGCTGATAAACTTCTCGCGGAAGTCATCCGGGGTAAAGACGCCTTTCGTCGATAAGGCTTCGGCCTCCTTCATTCCATCCACACACAACATCTGCACTGTCGATTCATCCTCTGCCTGATGTCTTCCGAGATTCGCGCCTCCCTCGTCCATCCCTTCCTCATGGCTTTTTTGAGTTTGATGTACCTCAACTTCGACAAGTTTTCCTCGACATCGGCTACAAATATGTCGGCCCGGAATAATCGTTCGTCGTTGCCGATGATAGGCCATGCCGCATTGCAGGCACTGCCAGGCATAGCGATGATGTCTTTGAACCGCCACATTCAACTGATGGCGGACGGTCACCCCGAGTCCCGCCGCATTCATCCGGTGCATCATCTTTCGAAACTCTACCCCATGGGACGGGCGATGCTTCCGAATATCAAACTGCCATTGATGAATCATTTCATGCGCCAACGTTCGTCGAAGCTCTTCTTCGGGTTGATCGCGAAGCAAGGGGGCGGACAGCCGAATCACTCGAGCCGCACCATGCCGATATTCACGTGAGGCCCACCAGCTTCTTGGGCCAACCTGACTCACAAACAGCCCGGCCGATGCGGTTAATCGTGTGCTCCACTCAATGGTAATCCGAGGTAACCGGTTCTCAAAAAAGTGGTGGGCAAGACTCTGCCACATGGCTTGCACCTTTTCCAAAGGAACAACCCTGTGACAGATGATACCGGCGGAAGATTTCACCAAGATTTCCAGGTGGGTTGGCTATACATCAGATAGTGGCTATGTTACCATTTTTTTGCCTTTCGGAACAAAAACTTTCACTCACACCGCCATCATTCAACTGTATTTTTTGATATGACCATCGAGGTATTAGATCCAACCACGGATAACCAATTCATGCGCCTAGCCCTGGACTTGGCGCATCAGGCCTTTCGTGCGGAAGAAGTCCCGGTTGGGGCGGTGCTGGTCCAGAATAAGCAAATCCTTGCGACGGGCTTCAATCAACGGGAGAGCACACAAGATCCGACCGCACATGCCGAACTCATGGCCATTCGATCCGCTTCGATGGCACTGGGGTCCTGGCGTCTAACAGACACCACCCTCTATGTGACATTGGAACCCTGTGCCATGTGTGCAGGAGCCATCATTCAGGCTAGAATTGCCCGAGTCGTGTTTGGCACATGGGATCCAAAGGCCGGCGCCTGTGGGTCAATCTGCAATCTCACGGCAGAGACCAGGTTTAATCACCGGGTGAGAGTCGACTCAGATATCCTGGCAGATGATTGTCGAGCGATCTTGCAGAATTTTTTTCAGCAACTACGGAGTAACCAACCAGTTCCTACCGCATAACATAAACGAACACGGAGAGGTGCGAGAGTGGCCGATTCGGACGGTCTCGAAAACCGTTGTCCTCACAAGGGACCGTGGGTTCAAATCCCACCCTCTCCGCCAACCTTTGCATGGCGAATTCCTAATCGCCAATTCCACAGCGCTCCTCCGCGAGCCTTGATCTTCTATTTATCTATGCCTACCCTCTCCGGCCATGAAAAATGTATTCATGGTTTTCACTGATCTCTTTTTCAGGCATTGTCAATTTAACTTGATGCGCTCATATGGGAACGAGGGTTCCCTCCCCCTTATTCACACACCGATCTGAAAAGCCTGGGTGCGCAGGAGGCAATAATTGACCGCCTGCATGAGGTGGCGGCCAAAGCGAAAGAGATTTTGTGTCAGGCCATGCAGCGTGAGCAATCGTTGAGCTTGGTGCGAAGAAGAAAAGCAGCGCATACGGTATTCTTGTTGTCGCGTCGGTTGGTGCGAGCCCTCCACGCGGTTACTGGCATAGACCGAATTGTGATGTTCCACGGTCGGCATGACATCACGGTGTGCCGCGTCATAGCTTCGGAGTTTGTCAGTGATGAGGCAGCGGGGTTCAACACCTTGCCTTTTCAATAACCGAGGGAAGAAGCGAACCGGGGCGTGTTTATTGGGCCGGCGTTGCACCAGGATATCAATCGTGTCGCCATCTTGATCCACTGCCCGCCACAGATACTGCCGTTCCCCTTGGATGGTCACAAAGACTTCGTTGATGTGCCAGGTATTGCCCAAGCGTCCTTGCCGTTTTTTGAGTTTGTGAGCATAGCCAGGACCAACCTTCTGACACCATTGGCCAACAGTTTCATAGGTGATGGTGATCCCTCGTTCGAAGAAGCTCTTCCACTTCCCGGAAGCTCAAACAGAATCGATGGTACAGCCACGCCGCATGGCTAATAATTTCTGAAGAAAAACGATGGCGTTGATAGCTGGGAGTTGTGGTGTTCATGCGACCCAGTCTGCTGAACCCGGGTTAAATTGACAAGGCCGACGCCCACGTGCTCTTCTGAGCATGCCCACTAAAATGGTCGAGCTTGCGCCGAAACCGAACAGGATAACGGATCGTTTTGTACTCCAATAGCCGCTGATGATGACTTCGCCGGGCACTCGGTTAAAAACGAGAACTGGTCAGCACCACATCGGCATCAGCCCATGCCTCGTCAAATTGCTGTCGAACGGCGTAGGCTTCTTCCGTTTTCCCTTGTCCGTTCAAACTTTGCACGAGTCCAAACAAGGACCAGCCATTCTGCGGGTGGTACTCTAAATCTTTTCGGTAAACCGACTCGGCCTCTTTCAGTTCCCCAGCTTGTATGAATATGGCTCCCAAGACCTGCCGTGGAGGAAGATACCAATCTTTGGGTTCCGTATAGTTCAAGCCATCTTCTAATTCAATCGCTTTCGTGAGCCAAGCCACGGCCGACCGCGTGTCTCCACGCGCCGCTGCAAGTTCCCCTTCTAAGATCGCCTCCGCAATGGCGACAATCATCGAAACGGGATTGAGGTCAAAGATTGTGAGTTGAGCCATTCCGGGATCTTTCGCGATCTTCTTCAGTTCCGTGAGTTCCTGGTGAGCGTGATCCAATCTTCCTTGCCTGACGAAGGCCAGACCGCGGGCGTAATGCCGAATCGCCGCGGGATAGAGCAAATCCGCCTGGGGGACGGGCTCATGGAGCACGTCCGCCCACTGCCCAAACAGCGCCTTAGTATAGAGCGGCATCAACCAAAAATGTTGAAGGGTGCCCCCAAATCCGGGATCCCGCATCGCTTCTGGATTGACGGTAGCGGCGGTATCGTTCGCCGCTTGAGTCGCCACGGCTTTTTGCCCTGTTTTTGCCGTGGCGGCCCACAAGAAATGGTAGTTATGCGGCACATACGCAGCGGTGTAAATACTTTCCGTATGGGAATGACTCAAATAATGCTGATCAACTTTGACGGCCCGTTGATTGGCTAACGCCGCATCCCAGTACCGCCCTAGTCGAATATAGATATGGCCAGGCATGTGTACCAAATGGCCGGAGCCTGGCACCAGGGTTTCCAATCGTTTGGCACTTGACAGCCCTTTCTCCGGATAGGGTGACGCTTCGACCGCATGAATGTAGAGGTGATTGGCCAAGGGGTGGTTAGGGGCAAACGACAGAACCGTTTCCAACGTGGAGGTCACCTCCCCCGTCCACGGTTGAGGCTCCCCTTCTTTTGTCCAAAAATCCCACGGATGAAGATCCATCAACGCTTCTGCCAAAAGCGCACCGACCACTGCATCATCGGAATACTGTCTGAACACGTTTCGCATCGCCTCGGCATATGCCTCATCGAGATGACTTCGATCTTTCTCCACATCCTTGGCATACCGCCTGGAGAGAGCGTTGATCAGGCCTTCCTCCTTGGATGTCACTTTGTCAATCAAGGCTAACGCTTTTTGGATCGCGCCATAGGCTTGCGGGACCACCGAGGGATCCATAGGAGCATTAATATTCGGACCCAGGACCAAAGCTTCCCCCCAGAAGCACATCGCACAGCTTGGATCGAGCCGCGCCGCCTCCCGAAATGACCTCGCAGCTTCCGCATGATTAAAGCCGGAGGTTAAGATCAACCCTTGATCAAAATACCGCTGGGCCAGTGGGACCGAGGTCGTTATCGGATAGGTGTAGTGACCTAAGTTATCCTGAAGAATAACCTCTTCTTGCTCATGAGCCAGTCCTGGTGCCACCAACCTACTGATAAGCAGTAATGCGATGGTCACGCCTAATAAGATAGTTGACCAGTATCTCTTCTTCATTTGATATCCTCCTTTTTTGTATTCACGTAAGGCTCCCGCTTCAGGAGACAACGAAGAAATAGGATAATTTTACGAGTGATTTTCCTGAACATGGCGAATGCCTAATCGCCCCTGCCAGGGGACTCTTCTGCCAGCTCTTATTTTCTCTTTACTGCTCTCTCCTTGCATAGCAGGAAATCTTCGACCAACCAACAAACCATCGCGCGTCCTCTTATCAGTGCCCTTATCTGAAACGTGCATTCTTTTCCCCTGACGATCACCCATCGTGCAATCCCTAGTTTGGTTGAGGTGCGACTCTCCTGTTTATCCGCGCTTCAAATCCGGATTCCTTTGCAGGAACTGACTTCACCATTTTTGCTTCGGCTAGGTGTTTCCGCAGGGGGTGAATTTCTCACCTCTGCGCGGGATTGGGAATCCAGGACCCACCGGAGCCATGATGGATTCCCCCCTTCGCAGGCCAGACAAAACGCGTCTTCACCCTCACCCGGGAATCTGTATTCGTCGAGTGATCTGCCCATTGCTTTCCCAATAGGTATGCTTCTGCGCAATGCGCGGATCATCGGCCGCCGGCTGCACTCTGCCCGCTTTATCGATGGCACGAGAGACAATGGTGTGCTCACCGGGCTGTGCTTTCCAATCGAGGTGCCAGAATTTCCAGGCGAATTCGTGTTCCTGGCCACGCTCGATGGTAGCCTGGCCCCACGGTCCATTATCAATTCGGACTTCGACCTGTTGGATGGGCCCACCCCATGCGGCCCCAAAAATCCGGTGTTGGCCTTGTCGGTGCGTGACCCGAGCGGTAATCGATTTGGGCAAAGCTCGGCCGACCACCTTTTGAGTCCACATGGTTTGTCCATTTTCCAGAGGCTCCTCTCGAATGGTTACATAGTCTTTTGCCATAAAACGACCTGCCCACCGTGTATCGATCACTTCAATTCGTTTGAGCCATTTCACATTAGCGACTCCATACCACCCCGGTGCAATCAATCGAACCGGAAAGCCATGGAGATTCGGTAGGGGCGCCTCATTCATTTCATAAGAGAGAAGATTGGCGGGCGTCAGGGCCTCATCAATGGACATGCTGCGGCTAAAATTTTGTGGTATCTTCATGTTCCGCACTTCTTCTTCGCCTTCGTCACTTCCGAAGAAGACCACGTCAACTCCCTTTTTCTGAATGCCGGCCTGTCGTAGCAGGGGGGCCAACGGTGTGCCCGTCCATTTGGCATTCCCTACGGCTCCCACAAACCATTGGAACCCATGGTTGCCGGCACATTCAATGGTGAATATTTCCTCCTGTTTCGGAAGGGCTTTGATTTCCTCCAAGGTGAACACGCGAGGGCGATCGACTAAGCCCCCGATTTCCAATCGCCAATCTTCAGGACGAATCATGGGTCGGTTATAGTGACTGACATCAAAAAAGTCGGAGTTGGGGGTGATCCAGGATCCTAGTTTTTCCCAATTGATTTTGCTGAGCTCCCCATACTGTTGGAGCGCTTCTTTGGGCGGTGGAGGTGGTTGATCTTGGAAGGGGATAACCTGTTCGCCACTCGTTGACGCCCAAAGTTGAGAGGCAAATGGAGAATCCAGGAGGGTTAGGGTGGCCAGAAGGCCTCCGCCCTTTTTGAGGAAATTCCGTCGGGAGATCCCCGTCGGTTGAAGGGAGTCCTCTTCATGTTGTAATGCCTGCAGAGGGGGATTCGCTTTATCAGCATGAACAGGCTCGCCTGGTTCGGTGGGGTAATGACGCCACCACTTTTTGACAGAAAGATGTTGTTTGCTCATGACGGTTTCTCCTTCAAAATTGAGGGGGTATTTCTCCAATCCTTTTCATTGCTCGGTTTCGTGCAGATTCCTCTCCCACTTCTCTTCAAAAAAGGCCTGCCAGGGCTTCCTGAATCCTGGCCACTTGTTGTTCCGTGATGAAGCTGGTGAGAATCTTCATAAAATGGGGATGTTGAGCCCCGGAGATGATGTACTGCCACCGATACGCCTTGAGGAGTCCTTTTTCGACAGCTTGATGTTGGGCGCCAGGCAAGTGCCGGCCACAGGTACGGGCAAAGTACTCTCCATCAGCCTTGGCCTGGACTTTCAGGATTCCATCGACGGCTCCCACCAATTCAATAAATTCATCGACCGCCCGGTCTCTGGCTTCCCCCGACAGGGTCTTGTCGAGACGCCTCCATTCCAATTCATCCATAATGGCGTGTTGGCTTTCTTCCAACCAGTGATATCGGAACACATCTTTAAAGAGCGGGGACACGTTTTGATCGGGATCGATGCTGGACCGATAATGCAGTTGCGTGAATAATTCAATATGCAGGGTCAGGGCTAACACCGCCCATGTACTTTTACTCAAGACTACCCTGGCCACGGCATTAGGATCTGGCAGAAAGGTATACCCAGGGGCCATTTTGACGCCGGCTAATCGTTCAATGCGTCGAAATAAGTCTTGGTGTTTTAACTCTTCGTCGCTAAAACGAACCAGGGCCTCGAGCGCTGTTTGGTTTCCCAACCAATGCTCTTGGCTCACCTCGAGGACCTTGGCATTAATAAATCGTTCCACCAACCCAAATACATTGGCATAGGTCCGACCTTGCACCTGGCTCAGATAGCGTTGTTCTTCGGACGTTAAAAATTCAAGCTCCTGCACTTTCGATAACCCATCAGGGAGAAATTTTTGCTCGACATCGAACTGTCGGTGGCGCAAGACATCCTTGTCGATCTCCCACCTGACACGTTGGGAGGCGGCAATACAAGGGGCATAGGGGTCAGAAGAAATGTCTTCATGGCTAAATCGCCTCTCAGTCACAGCGGGTTCATTATCGATCGACAACGCTCTCTTGGGTGGAGTTAAAGTGGGCACAGTCATGAGAAGGTCTCCTTTCTTAAATGGTAGATGGGAAAACAAGACATTTTCTTGATTAACTATTCAGTTAAGTGAATTCCCAAAAAAATTATTCCTTAATCAACCGCTTGACCTCCTCAATCGCGCGGTCAATAGGCCATCGCTCGTGATATTCCTGACTCCCCATAATTGCCCCAGCGACCAGCAGATAGTACAGGTCGGTGACCCGGTCGGTATCCATATTTGTATATTTCTTATGGGAGTCTTTTAGATCGATCACCACCTCACGAATAAATTCCCGGAGATTCTCGATGTAATGCCGGGCTTCTTTGACCAACGGATTACTGGCCTCCCGAAGTTCGGCAATGACGTTAAAGTACCGGCATCCACGGAAATCGTTTTTTACCAGGTGGTCGGCAATCAGTTGGATGATGCCATAATAGCGACTCTCCGGGGTCTTTTCTTTTCGTATGGCCTCCTTAATGCTTACGAGGTCTTGTTGTCGCTGCAGTTGCAGATACGCAACCCCTAAGTCTTCCTTCGTGGCAAAGTGGGAATAAAGCGTGGGGCGGGATACACCCGAACGTTGAATGACATCATCAACCGTGGTCCCTTGATAGCCCCGCTCAAAAAAAAGCGTGGTGGCCGCAGCCAGGATCTTCTCTCGTGCTGGGGTTCGGGGTGTATTCGACATGCAGTGAAAATAACATTAACTAATTAGTTAGTCAATAAACTCTTAAAATATTTTTTACTTGGTTCCGTGTACCGGGCACGTTCCTAATTAATACTCCCAGAGCAGGAATGAATTGTGTTGACCGACCCATCCTGTTAGGGCATTAGGGACTCCCCCCTGAGAATTCAACCGCACCATTCGATGGAATCTAATTCCCTGTTAATTCCCTGGTATTGGAGTCTTAGCCTGAAAATTTTTAAAGCTAAACACTTTGTTTTCATTAAAAGTTAGGCCACTTTAGTCAAAAAGTCTCTTAAACAAAAAATTTTCCCTGTATTTTCCCTCTTAAAAACGGAGAAGGAAAGTGACTATCCGATAGCCCGGCAGTCACCAATAACCACTAGATAGAATAGGAAGAATCAAAGTTCTGCAGAGAGAAATTCGAGGCTGACTGCGCACATCGCCAGCCAGTGCCGCAGCATAAGAATAACAAGCGGAAAGCGGAGCAACCACCTTACATAAAAGAAGGTGGGATTTGAACAGGGGGTTCTGAAGGGGATATTTCCCCTTCAAGAGGTTACCGGAGCCATGCGAAGCCACGAGGGGTCATGGCCCCCTAGTGGGAGTGCGGCACTCACCAGACCCGCACGACTTCAAATTCCCGCCCTCTCCGCCAACCTATGCATGGCGAATTCCTAATCGCCAATTCCACAGCGCTCCTCCGCACGCCTTGATCTTCATTTCACCTATTCTTACGGTCCGCAGCCATGAAGAAGATGCTCATGCTTTTCACTGACCTCTTATTCATATTTTTCAAAGGACTCAGAGGCGGCGGCATAAGGGTCAGATTGCCGAGACCCTCCTCCTGAAGTACCAGCTGTTCCTGCTCACTCTTACCCGAAAACGTGCCTCCGTTCGATTCCTCCTGGGCCTCTCAACCTTCGTTCTTCATCCTCCCCGCATCAATCGGGCTGTTTTCCTCCACACTCCTGAGATATCATCACACACCGATCAACTGGAAAGATCGCCTACTATTACCAAGTCTTACAAAAACCATCTTTTTGCGAATGCAGATTGTTCGGGCTCTCTTTGTCCTGTTGTTCGAGGTAGAAGGCCTATGCCTTCCCGAGTTTAACGGTTTCCCTCACCCACTTGATTCAATACTTTTCGGGCAATTCCTTCAATAGGGCTTGAAGGAAGGCGTGGATTTCCGGAGAACTCCTCTCAATGCCCTGAATTCCGGTGATTGAAAGCTCGATAAACTGGACGTCTTTCCCGTTAAGCCTCCGGGAATGTTTAGGATTGTCTGCTGCGAACTGCACAACCGGAATCACCGCGTAATTGGTATTCTTTCCGGCTTTGATCATGACCGGTCCAAGGGTTGAAACAAAAAAATCCTGCGTTTGTCGAATGTGTTCCGGAAACGCCCAAAGACTCCATGAATCCCATTCAATATCCAGCGTGTTCCCAGGTGAAAGAGCTTGACGGCTCCAGCGCTGGCGCTCTCCAGCCTGCTGAAGCGACGCCCTCATATTGAGGACACTATAAAACCCACCTGTCTTTTCTTTGGAAGGGGGAAAGTCATGTTGGTTCCTTTGCAGGAACACATTCTCGGATACGACTCCTGGGGCGTATTCTGGAACGCCTCTTACCGGGAACGGCACTTCCCTCCTTAACCTTGCCTGATAGCGAAGGGGACCAATGGCCATAGAGTTCTCAATCCACCGGGTATCTTTTTTATATCGCTCGTTGAAAAGGAAAATAGGAATGATTGCGAATACTCCCGCATCCTCGTTTGTCATATGCAGTTGGCTTTTCCATTTATTAGGACTTAGGGGAAAGTCCGTCCATCCACCGGGTCCAGGGTAATTCTCGTATGTTTGATATTCAAAAGTCATCGACGCTGTTAACCCGATGGGTAGGGAAAACTCTGCAGCCTTCGAAGCTTCCGTGATTTTTGGATTAATGCATTTGGCCCATTCCAATTGTGATGTTAGTTTTTGTCTTTCTTTAACGGCATGACATTCTTCAACCGCCTGGGTGGTGAAGGATTCAGGCTTTTCATATTTTGCCTGCCTTGAGATACAGCCAGACAAGAGCAGTGTTGCCAAGCAAACTAAGAGAATTTTTTCTCCTGAAGACAAAGTGATTTTCAAGATGTCCCCCTGTACTCCTTACCTATTCTGATCTGGAAATTACTGTGACCACGCTGCGCCGGGGGCGAGGGGGAGATGAACCCCGGCAGGCGGGTCGGGGGCAACGCCGACAGCCAGCCCACCGCATTAAAGGTCGTCGCGATGTCAAGGCTCGAAGCCGGAGCGACACGCTCGAAAAGCGACCCGCCGACGGCAACCGGATAAATACCCGCAGTGCGACTCGAGAGCGTCGCATCGGGGAAGAGATTGGCGAAGAGCTGATTGAAGTCGTTCGTGGGCAGATCATCAAAGAAAGTCCAGATGTCGGCCGGGGTGCGATCGCGCAGCGCCTCGATGATCGCCCCTACCGCATGAATCGCATTGGCGCCTTCCGACGAGCCGAGGTCAAGCAACGCGATCGGCGTGCCGTTCGTCGGCAAGGGCAGACCGGCCATAGCCTCTACGATCCAGGGAAGGAATTCATCCATCGCCGCGCGCTGCCCGGATGAGTGCGCATCGTAGAAGCCTCCCCCTCTCATACCGGTTGTGCTCGCCATACTCAAGTCTCCTGCCTATCGCGGGGAATTGTTCATTTAACTTGATGTGAACATATTGAGACGGGATTTCTCTCACCCCTTATGCACACACCCATTCCTTCCAGACCCGAAAGGCCTGGCTGCCCAGTAGGCGATAATAGACAGTCTGTATTTCCATGCGTCGGAGTTGCACAAGCACAGCAATCCTCTTCCCATCCTGGTCCACGGCTCGCCACAAAAAGTGCGGTGGTCTCTGAATGACATTACACATGTTATCGAGTTGCCAAGTATCACCCGAACGATCTTGCCATTCCATGAGTTTGCATGCATAGGCAGAGAAAAACTTCTGACACCATTGGCGAAGGATTTCATAGCTGGCGATGTAGCATCCTCCAACCAGAAGCTCCTCCACCTCCCGAAACTTCAGACAAATGCGATAGTACAGCCACTTCCCATGACAAATAATTTCGGTTGGAAAACGATGGCGTTAATAGCCGGCGTTTTGGAATGCATACCCCCGAGAGTGCCAAATATGCGTTGAATTAACAATACCTGCAAGAGCCCCTGAGTTGAGACGCTCCATCAAGTCCGGTTCGGGAAGCGCGTTCGCCGGAAAGGATTTGGCAAGAGGAATATTTCCCCCTCAGGGGGCGACGCCCGCTATGCGAAGGCACAAGAGGGCCATGGCTCCCTAGTGGGAGTGCGGGAGGAGATTCCCACCCGGGAAAAGGCCTCCAACATGCCGCAGCGTGAACGGTAACGGGCCAAGACGTCGGAAACATTCCTTTCATTACCTATTTGATGAATTGCCTTTCATTGCGAATCTTGCCACGCTACCACCTGATTCGAATGAAAGGCGATCCGGGAACATCTTTTTCCCCATATACAGGAGGGCTACCGCATGCGAGCACTAATATTTTTTGGATGTTTCCTGGGTATGGCTGGAAGTACCTGGGCCCAATTCGGCGATGATTCCTGGCGACCGACTTCACAGCTTCACCCGACTCCCCCAAGATCCTTCTATGACCAAACCCCTATCCCTTCTTCCCCAGAGTCGTTGCAAAACTTCGATACATGGTACCAACAACAGCGTGTCCAACAACGGCAACAACACGATCGTTACCGGCAGGAGGCATTACAGCATGACTTAAACCAAATGAACCGGCTGCGGACATATGACCGACTGCGTTGGGGACCCCTCCAACCTTATTCACCATATTAAACGGTGGGGGACGGGGTCTTGCTCTACCATCTTCCTCTCTGCCCGGGCATGGAGAATCCTGAATCGCCTCTGACAAAGCGTGTCTCTGTGGGTGGTTTTGACACCGTACGTCAACCTGAGCTGATTTCCTACCTCGATTCGGTAATCTGAATGTGGTTCATTCAACAAATTTTGAATCTGTGCGTTCCTGGTTTTCTGAACAATTTCAATTAATTTGACCATACTCACTCAGTGCCCGCGAGGGCATGATTCCCCAGATTGCCGCAGGGGCCAAAGGCCCCTTCAACAGGAGGCCCTGCCGGTTTTTAGAATGCACCCTTATCTTTTGCACAAGTTTTTGGTTTGATCTGCCCACTGTCCCGTATAAGTCCATCCACACACCACGCCGTTATTGTCATAATAAAAAATACGTTTTGGGTGGAAAGAATCATCTGTAGATTCTCCTGAATCCACCCAATGGCAGAATTCTCCATGTTCATCCCACAGCATGCACATCACCGGATCACCCATTTTTTGGATTTGTTCTTCCTTGCTTTTCCCCAGCCACATGTCCAACTCCTTCTCAACCCCGGCAAGGGTGGCGACGCCCTCCATTTCGTAGTACATACGACAACCTAAAAGAGAAAGCCCCGGGAGGGTAAGGCCCAACACGATGGTTCCTATCCAAAGCATAGAGAAATTCTGAACACGGCATACTTTCATACCCATCAGAACCTCCTCGTCGCGACCGTTTCTCCCCGGCGAAATCTCGACCATCTGTGGATTGGCGGGTTCTTCCATCCTGTTTTTTCCCTGGTGGGGCGTCGGAAGATACCATAAACACATTGCAGGTCTAACGAGACATCCCACAGGGCTTTCGACCATGGTAGAGTGTGGCTCCCCGATTTCTGGTCAGCATCTGCTTCGCGTCCGTGTTACCAGGTTCTGCCCCACCTTTCAAGGGACCATGAAGGGGCTGTTGAAAAAAGCCGCCAGCGGCGTTCTCGCCATTTTTCCGTGCTCACTACTGGAAGTACGCTCTGCGCGCAAAAATGACTGCGGCCTTGCTGGACGAATTTTTTTGAACCGCCCCGAGGCCTCTAATATGCAACGTGCCTGTGGGTCAATATGGCCTTGGAAATTAGTATTATTCAACACTCCCATGAAGGCGGTTGGGGGGGGTCACCCTGCTCAAATTACCCGCACGCATTCCGAATCTGAATAACCATGCCGAACGCCGGGTGAGGTCTGTGGAGGAGGAAGTCCGGTCAGGTGTCATCCAGGCTGGTGAAAGTGCCATCCGAAAAGTGTTCAACGAGTATGACACCCATTATCATTAGAAGCGCCACCATCAAGAGAAAAGTCCAATCAACACTTGTAGACCCATTTCATGAGGTGTGGCCGCCTCACTGTTAGGGACTTTGCCAATCATTAAAAGCGGCATGATCAGCAATTCATCTTGGATAGGTAAAGAACGGTGTGAGTTCATGTGAGGAACACTTGATTTTTAATCTGAGGTAAGTAAAGTAAGGTCGGTTTAATTGTGGGAGTTGGATGCCCTCGTTCCTCTGATGAGGTCGTTATGATGAATACGGGTTCGGAGATAGAAAAGGAGTTGTGAACTATGGCCATAGCAAAATGCGTAATGAAAGGGGTCTTCCTTGTTAGCATTTTATTGATGAATTTCGGTTACGAAATTTCAGGGGCAGAGGGTTTTACACCGCGAGAAGTATGTTCTCCGGACCAATCGGAGTCATTGACACCTGTGCCCTGTACCGTTCGGTTTTTGTCCTACAATGTTCACGGAATTTCTCCAATCCTGAATTCCATGTATGTCGGAATACCTGTCAGGAATAATGATACCCGAAGTGGCCTGATGGCCTGGTTGCTCATGGATTATGATTTCGTATTATTACAAGAGGACTTTGAATTTCACCGGCAAATTGTCCATGAATTCACCTATGAGCTCGTAGAGCAGGGGAACGGGCCACGGATAGCGCTGGCCCCATTATGGCTGGTCACCCTTCCCATTAAAATCGCCAATGTTGGGTTTCAGTTATTTAATAGTCCCGGCATTCCTTTTCGTGTCCCCTATGGGTCGGGGCTGACCACAGCTTCACCCTACTATAAGGCAGTGAAAGAAGGAGTCACACAAGTACCGCTTCCAGATTGTGAAGGATGGTTGAGTAGGAAAAATGACTGCTGGTCGACCAAGGGGCTGCTTCGAGTGCCGGTTCGTCTTCCGAATGGCGCAGAATTTGACGTGTACAATACACACCTGGATGCCGGGAGAGATGAAGAAGACCGATCCGTTCGGAAAAAGCAGATTACATTCCTTGCAGGATGTATCAAGAAATTATCCAAAGATCGGGCCTTCATTTTGGGAGGTGATTTCAACTCACAATACGACCAAGGGGAAAATGAGGCCTCAGGAGAGGACTACCAAATTTTAAAACACTATCTCCTTGATGAGTTGGCTCTCAATGACAGCAATGCACGTCCAGAACCCAATGGATATTGGAAAAATCGAGTGGACTACATTTTCTATCGAGGAGGTCAAGGGGCGAAGATTGAATTAATCGGCTCTGGATCTGAAGATCAACGCTTCCGGCACCCTGTTAACCGAGGCAAACAATCTCCTAATGATAAATACGAAGACCTTCTTAGCGACCATCCTGCCATCCGGGCAGAATTTAAAATTTCCCCGTCGCCACTCTCCGCTCCTAGTTCACAGGATGGGGAAAGCGGGTCGTGTGCAGAAGAACCTGTTAAGGAGAAGATGGAGATAGTCTGGTAGGACAAACTCTAATGGGCCTGTTTCTCTAAAGCAGAGTCAACTCCTCCCTGTTCATTTTTCTTCTGCGTGAGTCGGCGTCGAAGTTCATGCTTCTCTCCGTGGTCGCCTTGCGCCACACGATGGTGTCGGAGTCGGGGCCTCAAGCTGAAACGCGAGACGTGAAAGTCTCAAACAGTCCACGAGGTCACCCGCCCCGAACCCCTCCCCCCCTCACTTGTTTGGCCAGCGTGGCCGGGCTTCGATGATCCGCCCCCGTCTCACCCTGGGTCGGGCGTAAACGCTGCGTTGGTCAGCCAGAGGCGATGGAGCAGAATCGCCAATTTGCGGGCCACGGCCACATTCGCTTTGCCCTGCCCTCGCTTCTTGGCTCACTTCAGCCCCCACCGCTTGAGTGCAGAGCTCCGCTTCGTCCGCGTCAGCAAGACATGAGCGGCTTCGACGAACAGCCAGCGCCGCAACTTGTCGCCTTCTTTACGGATCCGCCCGTGATAGTTGGCGGCCCCGGATTGATAGACTCGGGCCACCAACCCCAGATAGGCTGCCACCTGCGTCGAGGTGCGGAACCGTGTGGGATCGTCTAGGGTCGCCACATATGTCCCCGCCACTAAGGGCCCCACGCCCGGCACTGGCATCAAGCGTTGACAGAGCGGATCCTGCTTCACCTGCTTCGTGACGTGACGGGCCAACGCCTTGGCGCCCTCATGCGCCTGGCGATCAATCAAGAGTAAGGGCTCCAGTGCCGTGGTCAGGGCCGGAACATGCTCCGCCACCAAGGCCTGCACGGTGGCGACGAACTGCCCCGCAGACACCGCGCCGACTTTGACCCCATGCGCCCGCAACAAGCCCCGAATCCGAGCGGCTTGGGCTGTCTCGACGAGCCCATTGCGGGCTTGCAGGTGGGTCCGTTGCAGACGGGCCGCAGGGGTTTTCCGATGCACCGCTGTGTACCACCCAACCTGCGCCAGTTTCGCCAGATTCCGCGCATCCAACTTGTCCGTCTTGTTCTTGGTCTGAATCACCGCCTTGGCTCGCCGTGGATCAATGAGGATCACCTCATGCCCCTGCGTCTCCAACTGCTGCGCGACCCATGCCGCTAAGGGCGCCGCTTCCACCACACATCGTAGGCGGCCCAACCCCGTCAACGCCTTGCCCAACTCACGGGCTTCGGTCGCGACCATCTGTTCGCGGAGGAGGGTGCCTTGTTCGTTCACGATACACACCGCACTGGCTTCGCTCGCCAAATCAATGCCACAGGAGTTCATGGGTGTCCTCCTTGAGTGTGAGGCGTCGAGTGACGACCTCGGATAATCAGCACGATTGCTGGACTCAGGGAGGGTGCCCTTTTTTGATCAGCATGTCTACTTCAGCCTCTGCTTTATACCACCTGAAAAAAGCCGCCAGCGGCGTTCTCGCCATTTTTCCGTGCTCACGTACGACGCGTACGCTCCGCGCGTAAAAACGGCTGCGGCCTTGCTGGACAGACTTTTTTGAACCGACCCGGAGCCGTTGATGAGAAATCTAATCCTGGGCAAATTTTCCCTTGAAAATCTTTATTATTCAACACTCCCCTAATCGACTTTTTCAGCTCGTTCATCATAGGTAGGGGAATCGCCGGACACGACATCGCCAATTTCCCCAAAGAGACCGAGGGTGAACCTTCCTGCTTCCCTTTTTCGGCTCCATTCATTCTCTGGCCAATAAGACAAATCCTGGCTATATTAAAATAAATAGCCGTTAAGGTCTGATTACTGCTCACTTGCTGTTGGATTGCCTCGATGCCTTGCCAAAGAAGCTACCTTTTTTATTGAATCCCAATCTGCCGGAAACCGGTTTTTGAAGAACAGGAATCAAGTAAATTCGTGAGTGTATAAGCAGAGATGGGATAAGATTCATGCCGATTATTTTTCTTCATGAAACTTCTGGTGCGGAAAACCTACCCCTTACTTGTGGAGGTTTTGTATGGGGTTGTTAAAAAAACTACGGGGTAGGTTCAATCGCAGAAAAACAATTTCCGTCAATCCCCTTTATGAGTTTGTTCTGGCTTATTTACAAAAGGACATTCATGAATCACCCCATGAGCGTATTCAAAAACTTTCTCAGGCTTCGAAGGAAAAGATCCTCCAGGAAATTGATACTGTGACAGAAACCCTATGGCAGGCTCCCGATAGAGTATTGGCCAACCGCGAAGGGCTGCTTGAGTCCATGTTGCACCAGGTGGATTGTGAAATATTCATGATTGAGCCCGGCCACAAGCTATTCGGCTTCAATGGTATTTCCGGGGATTTGAAAGACTTTCTGCCTGAATTTGTCCAAAAAGGCATAGATACTGGAGAATTGGACTGGAAGCAAAAAATGAGACCCACAAAAGATGAGGCCGATATGTTGGTGTGGGGCAAATGGTTGAGGGCCAATCACTATTGCAAAATATTTAATGAGATACGGCTTTATTTAAAGGATTATCATACCAATCAGGAGCGAGACTGGTTCTTTCCCCTTCAATGTGCCTCGGCAGCGTTTACCGAATATAATTTTCGTAAAGAATTTGGCCTACAACAGATCATTGATAATGCTCGAGCCCTGCAATATGGCTCCTTTCTTGAAATCGTTTCAAAAGGCTACAAAGACCCCTTAGCAGAATGGGAAAAGACCTATCAAGAATTATTCCCTCTACATACTTCGTTTTATGCTGAGTCCGGCTATGGGAAAGACTAGGCCAATAATTTTCTCTCAGCTTAGAACCAGGTCACCAGCAAACAACTATCCTTCCATCCATCTGCATCCGGCCCCTCTTGCCGGTTCCTACAAATCTCCCTCATATGCATCTATTGAAAAACGAAATCCCTGACAAAATTTTTCAGACGGTGAGTCTGGGCTTTTGGTTTATCAATGGGTGGCCTAACCCCCACGTCGTGAAGGAGGGATGAGTTGACGACGGGGGGCAGGTCGAGAAGGGAAGCGTTGGGGATCGGAGGTCACAATTATGTCACCTATGGAGAACTTTCCATTGACCCCATTATCATTCGTCATATCTCCAAAGCCGATTCTGGGTATACCCACCCAGTCATTTCGTTTCAAAGCAGGCTTTCCATCAACGTACACCTTGGCAAATCTTCCACCCTCAACCGTTAACGTGTAGGTATGAAAGGTATCAGTTGTATCCATTTTAAACATCCCTTTCTCGTCTCCCCATCCAATGGCATCCTCATCAAAATAGATCATATGACTTCGAGGTCCTTCTGCAAAGGTCCCGTCAGAGGTGTCGACAGAACCGTAAAACATGATGCCCGAATCAAGAAAATTATGCGGTTTCTCCACTTTGTGCACTTGCAAAGTAAACTCAATGGAGAACCCTGTTTCGAAATCAAAAGGAAGGTCTTTATAAAACCACATGTACGCTTTCCCTGGAAGTTGATCGATCGCCCTTAGGACTCCAATTGTGTTGAGCGTTAAATGACTTCCGTTTGTCACCACATCCAACGGGCGAACAGCATTGCTGGAATCCTTCCAACCTTGCTGTTCCGGCAACTGGGAACCTTTCAATACGGTAGTTTGTCCCGACTGCACTCCTCCACACCCGGTTAGGAGAAACACCGTGACGAGCGTCAATTGCATAGTGACTTTTTTCATCCGCATGACAGACCCCTTTGCAAGAAGGCTCAGTAAGAAGACAAACCTACCGGAGACCGCCCTATGGTTCTTCCTGGACTTTAACTCACAACAGGGATGTTCAGGCTCTGCTATGCATCCGTTTGCCACATGTCCCATAGATGGCCCCAATTGACTAGCTCTTGTGGATTGAAGGCATAGATTGCCGGTACCCACCCATACAAATAATTTGCCCATCCACTTTTGGCTTTTGACGAAGGATTCTACTATAGATCGTGCAGATTAAAAATAAACAATTTCCGGTGGAGACGGGCATTGAAATATCCCGCACTCAGGGAGTGTTGAATAATACTAATTTTCACGGGCATATTGACCTCCAGGCACGTTGCATATCAGAGGCCTCTGGGCGGTTCAAAAAAGTTCGTCCTGCAGGGTCGCAGTCATTTTTGCGCGCAGAGCGTATTTCCAGTACGTGAGCATGGGAGAATGGCGAGAACGCCGCTGGCGGCCTTTTTCAACAGCCCCACTCATCCCAATTCATCCCCCCTTTACCTGATCTGATACCCGGCCATTGTCCATCAGCTAAAAACAATACCCCCACGATTCTCTCTAAGATAACGGAATCAGGGCCAGGCAAGGGTATCGGATGAATCGTCGCTGAAACAGAAATGATCAAACGGGATTTTAGAATGGACAGGAGGAGCCGGGATACTTGGCGGAATGCATGGCCGGACGATTGAACGATGAAAAGATGTTCCACCAACCGGCGAACCACGCAACTACCGGCTGGTTACCTCATCACATGGGATTGCTTCTCGTCATATGCGAAATTACCTTCGATGGCGCCCGGGTACCGGGGCAGAAACTCCCGGTGGTTGGATGCGATGAACCTTCGACTTGCTTATGGACTCGGATGTTCGGCCTGGTTGTGGATAACGAAATAATCCAATTCCAAAGTTCCAGTAGCCGATTGCACCTCCAAGGTGATCGTATGGGGACCGGCGGGGAGCGCGTGGGATAATCGCATCTCTTGCGTTACCTTATAATCACCCAGGGTGCCCCCATCCTCCATCTCAATCGTCGCCTGGCGCCGGCCATCCACGAAGATCGTGACCTGATCACCCGCACTTTTGCCCTTGGTATATCTCAGGCGAATGCTTGGATTCGCAATGTTCTCGGTCAGATCCAACACATAGTTCGCTTCTCCCGTCCCTCGTATCGTGTGTCCCCCGGACGCCGTCTTGCGGGGCGATTTCAGCAGGGTACCCGAGCGATAGTCCTCAGCCTGCCGGGTCACAAAGGAGCCGAGTGGGCGCAGCACCTCGACTTTGAAATCCGGGCACGAGGTATTGTGCCGCGAATAGGTAGGCCGGTCAAAACTCCAGGAATCGCCCGGGATCGTGGTCCATTCCTCATGCGTCGGATCGATCGGGTATGTCTGCACGACACCGGAGGATGATTCGGCCTGGATGCGGGAGATATCGCTATTATCATTGGCCACCCACATAGAACGCATGGTGACAAACGGCGCGGTGAGGGTGTCATATGTCACATCCGTCACGCGCACCGTCGTCTTGCCCGGTTCGGCCTGGAGCTGCAACACCGCGGACGATCCGTTTTTATATCGCACCGTGATGGACATCGTGTGCGGATCGATATCCAGCCTCTCGATCGGAATAAAAGGAAACAAGGGGTCCTCTGCCGCCGGCCCGATAATCATCGAGGATCCGAAACAGACCCGTTCCTCCCGCCCTACCGGGGGTTGGGTGATAATCCGTGCGTATCCATTGGCATAGAGCACAAATATTTGCGGGGGGGCATGCGCGTCGTCCGTCCGTTTAAGAAACTGGATAAAATCGTGATCCGGCTCCGATTGTCCGCCCACGATATTCACGGCCATCCCGGATTCATAGGGCCACCCGGACACATCCATGACTCGAACCGCCACATTGCCGTCGTTGTAAATGTCCTTCCCGTCAAGATCCGCGATATCCACAAAACCCGAAGTCACCAAACTCGCATACTGCACGGCGGCACCGGATGCGATGACCTGAGGATTATCCCACTGCGGCGCAGTCGTCTTCGTCTTCGCCAGAAATTTTAAACGCTGGTTATCCGCATCGTAATAGGCAATATTTGGATATCCTCTTGCCGTCACCCCCAGCGAGGCAAACCGGCCGACATCCCCCACCGCATCAAGAACGATCGCCGCCGGCCATGATGCCGCAGCAGCCTCTTTATGAAGGTATTTTAAATCCTGATTCGTGGCATCATAATACGCCACATGTAGAGCTCCATCAGGACCAAACGCCGTCGACGTATATTGACCGACATCTCCCGCCCCATCCAACACCACCGGGGTCGACCACCCCTGTGCATCCTGATAGATGTATTTTAAAGTTCCGTTGCTCGCATCGTAATAGGTGATATGCGGATACTGCCCTTCATACGCCCCGTTCATTTTCTCCGTCCACCCCTCATAGTACACGCTCATTGAGGCATAGGTGCCGACATCGCCGACGGCATCCAGGACCACGGGCGCCGACCATCCATGCGCGTCATCGTTGGTGACATATTTCAAATCCTTCGTGTCAGCATCGTAATACACCACATGGAGGCTGCCTCTGGGACCTATCGCCATGGCGGCATGCTGCCCGACATCGCCGTTTGCGTCCAGGATCGTTGGGGTCGCCCATCCGCCCACCATATCGGGATTGCTCTTATAGGTATATTTTAAATTCCCATGATCCGCATCGTAATACACGACGTGATGCCGCCTATCCCGACTAATACGCAACGAGACGTATTTCCCGACATCGCCGGTGGAATCGACAATCTCCGGCTGGCGCCACGTCCCCTTTTCATCCCGGACAATATACATGAGGTTTTGTTTGAGCGCGTCATAATAGGCCATGGCCGGTGGCGCACCTAAGCCCACCCAATACCGGTCTGTCGGCGGATACGCCAACGACACATATTGTCCGACATCCGCGTTGTCCGTGTCCGGCGTTTCAATCGGATACCAATAGAAGCCAGGCGACTGCCAGACAAATTTCAACGTCCGTTGCGCCGAATCGTAGTAAGCGATCTGCGCCGTTGGCCGCATGTCCCAGGCCTGTTCGCAGTTGGTGAGATCCCCAACACAGAGATCCTGCTGCCCGCGTTGGAGGGGATAATAGGTGGGAAAGGTCGCGGTGATTTGATAGTCGGACACATAGCCGCCATAGATCGGAATATTCACATTGTCTTCTTCGGCGCACTGTGACGGAAAGCTCATATTCTTGGCGTGACGCACCGTGACGGCTTCGGCAGCATGAACGCCTGGCAGGCCCACCACCACACACAGCATCCCGAGAATCGCCAGATTTTTTGTCCTACATGAACGCCAAGCCATAACCATCAAGCGATCTCCTCAGATCTCATTAGATTTGTGAATGGTCATAGTGACCGGGCTTTGACAGAGCGGGTGACCATTACCCACACGCCCGACTCCCACAATTTTCGTTTTTCATTGGCATGCGGCCGCAGGATTCTTCCACAATGTATCATACGACCGGGAACATGAACTCCGATGGCTGGTGAACGACAAACGACGAAGGAGAGTCCTGAACAAGCAGGTCCTGAGCCATGGCAAAGACGCCGCCACAAGTCAGGAGAATACTTTCATGACAGGGGCATAGACGACAGTCTTTCATCCCACCCCTTATGCCTCTTGCCTGACTCTTGGCTCCTTACACCAAACCGGCCATTTACCATTTGGCCACCAACTTGAACGTATGACCTGAGAACCAGATACCGTGATCATCCACACGGTAGCTGTCATCGCCCTCAACGACCACCTGCTTAGGCTTACTTTCCTTGTGGATTGGCCAGCGCACATAAATTTTTCTATCCGTGTCTTTTGGCATATCCACATCCAGATTCAGTCGCTGATCGGTGTCATCCCACTTCGCCTGCATCATCAGGTTTCCGAAATGCGTGGGAAAATTCGAAAGGGCAATGCCATCGTCCACAAGCCATTCGCGTGGGGTACCAAACAGCAGGTTCAAGGTTTTGCTTTTATCCTCTTCCATCACGATAAGACCCCGGACAGAATTCACATAACCCGCCCCGACCCACGTATGGGGCATATCACCAATATAGACACCCTTGCGGCTGTCGGACAGCACAACCTCCGCAAACTCATTCCAATTGGGCGGGCGCCTGCCCTTGAACAATATTTCATGCAGGTCGAAAGCTTCCTTGCGATACCCCAGGGTTGCGAGCGCCAGAATATTCCGCACCTCGTAAGGCGTATAGGAATACGGCGTCGAACCGGCATCCCGTTCTTTCACCATCCGGTAATAGTTCCGGAACGTCCGGTCCAGGATATCTCCGGGCAGCACATGCCAGGCTTCCGTGGGAAACATGGCAATGGCAATGGAGGTCGGATCAGGAGTGCCTTTGTCCGCATCCACAGGGATATAATCCGCAGACTTCCAGGCCATCGTTTTTTCAATGGACTCCCTGACGCTTGTGGTGAAGTTTTTCGACTCCGTCCTCGCCCAGTCGGCCAAAAATTTCCGGCCCAGGATTTCCGCCATTTCAATCCCGTCCGCCCAACCGCGAATAGCCCAGAAATCATCCCAATAACTGTGCATCGGGGTAATAAACCCTTCATGACTGATAGACGGAGGCAGGATGCCCTTCAGGCGTTCACCGGCCTCAAGATGGGCATAATGCTTCGGATCAAGCGTCCGCTCACGCAACATGACAATGTACTTCATCGCCCGGTGAACCGCATCAAAATGCTTTTCCAGAAAGCCTCTGTCACCCGTAAAACGATAGTATTCCATGATTGCATAGATAAACTGACCCTGGCTGTCCCATTCGATATTCCTCCCCCAGCCGTCATACACCTCGCCGCTGGTGAAGAGAATAGGCGGCACGAGACCGTCAGGCTCCACGCGTTCGGCATACCAGTTCAGAAAATCCCTGACCTCATCGAAAAAACCAAGCCGCATGAGCGTGGCGGAAATGATCGCGCCATCCCGCATCCAGGTCCGGTTGTAGCTGCGCGCGCCTGGCTGGATGACCACGCCATCGTTGTTCAAGAGGATATACGCTATCTGCGACTTCACGGTATTGACGACAGCCTTGTTGGCAAGCTCGAATCCCACACGGTTAAGCTTGTCGGTCCAGAAGGTCACATACTCCTTCCGCAACGTCTCGAAGTCCCCGGCCTTTTTCAGATGGGTCAGGGTCTCATGCAGAGGAGCCGCAAAGACTACCTCCTTGGATTCACCGGGTTTCAATTCGAATGCATAGGTCCAGGCTGCCGAAAGCAGTCCGGTCCCGGTCTGGTCTTCAATTGATTTGGCATCGCCCTTACCGTCTGCACCGGCGCTCAGCATGACCCTGCCTCGCAGGTGGTTGGCAATATCCCCGTGAGCATATTGCGATCCAAGAAAACTGTCGGCAGGCGAAAGGGCCAGATAGGTATTTTTGTCGTTAACCATGACCAGTTTTCCGGTTTCATGCACATACCGGATCGAATGGATAGGCGACAATCCGCCATGTTGCCACTTGGGATTGATCTGGGCAGGCCTGAGCGTGACGATAAGGTCGCCTTTTCGTACAGTGTCGGAACGATTTTCAAGCCGATGTCGCACATAGGTCATGCTGGCATCGACAGGACCGCTGGTAATGGCCTCGGACCTGAAATGCAGTCCATTCCCCGTCTCCCATTTCACGATAGGAGCCGGCAGATACCCGTCCTGCAATTCCTGGCGTATGTTCGCCGCGACCGCAGCCGAATAGAGATTGTCCCCCTCTTTGACATAGGGCATCAGCATGGGACCGTCGCGCCGGGATTCCAGATTGCCATACTCATCAAAGAGACTTTCCTCGGTATCTATGGGAAGGCCAACCAGCGTCCAGTAGGTCTGATAACCTCTGACATGTGGTGGATAATCACCGAACGGAGCCCTCCGGGCATCAAACTGATACCGGATAAAAGGGGTGAACACTTCCTTGGGGCCACGCAATGAAATATCGCTAATCGCGAAACCGCTCCCGGCTTTCATAGGGTTCGTCAGCACAAGCCTGATGTAGCGTACCTCCGAGGGATCTTGCGGAACAAAATCGGACTGCCCCTGTGATCCTGCCGAGACGGAGATGGAGGAGACATCCTTCCATTCCTTTCCATCCAACGAAATGGCCATATCGACCGCACCGGCATATTGCTCCCCCCAGTCGACACGCAATCCGGATATCGTTCTGGACTTGCGCAAATCCAGAAGCAATTCTGCCCGGTCAACCGCCTCGCTTTTCCAGACGGTATCCTTGCGGCCATCCATCAATGCCGGGGTATTCGCTCCACCACCCGCGATCACCGAGATATCGACAATGTCGTCAGTCCCTTTGATATCAAATTCCCAGAGGGAATTCCCCCAGCTTGTCGCTCTCTCCCGTGTATCCAGCCGGACATATCTCGCAGACACGGGCCGGATAAAAATATCATCCATCTGCCCGTCGCCCTCGTCGTTAATATACACCGTCGTCCACACCTGGGCATCGGTCGATACCAGGAGGTTGTATTTGCTCGAATACCCGTTCTCCCAATGCAGGGTAAAGCCGGTGATCTCCACAACCTTTCCAAGGTCAATAAGCGCCCATTCCTCATCCTTGGCCTGACTGGACCAGCGGGTCGTCATGTCACTATCCGCCAGATACCCCGGCAGAAATTCATCGCTCTGAATCGAGGAAGCGGTCACCCGCCAGGTATCCTTTGCGGGGATATTGGATGCGGCCGGCGCGGCGGTCGCGGCCATCATCAGCAGGACAAGAATAGACAACACGGTCAACACACGTCTCTTGCAAAAGGTCATCAGTGATCTCCCTGACTTGTCATGAGGTTTTCGGAAGGTTTGCGCCGAAGCTGCCTTCCGTCTTTCCCGAAAAGATGGCAGTGGTCTGCCGCCATACCTACCGTCAGCCGGTCGCCTTTCGCGAAACCGAAATCGCCGGATGCGCGGAATATCAGCAGGCCTTCGGCATCCGGTGTGTCCAGATAGACATAGGAATGGCTGCCGAGTGGCTCAACCAGCATGATCTGCGTCTCGACGAGGTTGTGCGCACCCCCCGTCGCCAGATGCTCGGGACGAATGCCGAGCGTGACCGGAGTATCAGGGGGCAATGCTCCGGCAACGCCATTCACCTGGATCGTCGCTCCACTGTGAAGTCGGATCGTTGTGATATCCTGGCGATGATCCACCACCACCCCGGCCAGGAAATTCATGGCCGGCGATCCGATAAAGCCGGCAACAAAGCGGTTGGCAGGATACTTATACAGGTCATTGGGGGAACCCGTCTGTTCAATACATCCATCTCGGAGTACCACGATCCGATCCGCCAACGTCATCGCCTCAACCTGGTCATGCGTGACATAGATCATGGTGGTGGCAAGCGTCTCGTGCAGTCGTGCAATCTCATGGCGCATCTTCACACGAAGAGAGGCATCCAGATTGGAAAGCGGTTCATCAAAGAGGAAGATTCGCGGACGCCTGACGATCGCCCGGCCAATAGCCGTGCGCTGACGCTGTCCACCGGAAAGCTCTTTCGGTTTCCGCTCAAGCAGCGCGGTCAGGCCGAGTGTCTCGGCAGCCCCGCGCACCGCCTGGTCAATTTCTGCGGCTGAAGCTCCGGCAATTTTCATCCCGAAGCTCATGTTGTCATAGACCGTCATATGCGGATACAGCGCATAGGACTGAAACACCATCGCAATACCGCGCTCGGAAGGGGGAAACTTCGAGACATCGGTCTCACCGATTGTGATGGTCCCCGTATCGATCTCTTCGAGGCCCGCAATGGTACGCAACAGCGTTGACTTGCCGCAACCCGAGGGACCGACAATGACCGCAAACTCGCCATCGGCGACATCAAGGTCAATTCCCGACAACACGGCGGTCTTGCCAAAACGTTTGTGAATATTTCGCAGGGTCAGACTGGCCATGTTAGGCATGCACGGAAAGAGGCAGAAAGGGTTCGTCCAGAACCGCACCATTGGATTCGATAATTTTCGAATAATACCGGGCTGTATCCTTCGGCGTGCGCTCGAGAGTCTCAAAATCGACATGAACAATGCCGAATCGCTTGGCATACCCGAAGGACCATTCATAGTTGTCCATCAGAGACCAGGCCATATATCCCCGCACATCGACGCCTTTCTCAATCGCGGTCCGGACCGCGCACAGATGCTGGTTCAGGTAGTGCATCCGTACCGGGTCAATGACCCGTCCATGAATCGCTTTCGGCGGATCAAAGAAGGCCGAGCCATTCTCGGTGATATACAGCGGCATTTCACCATACCGATTTTTGAGCCAGAGGAGCGTATCGGAAAGCCCCTCCGGATAGACCTCCCACCCGGTTTCCGTGTAGGTCTTGTGGGGTTGGCGAACCGTCCTGGCCCTGACAGGCAAACAGTCCGGGCCATCACCTGTCACGGCACGCGTGTAATAATTCAGCCCGACAAAATCGATCTTCTGACAAATAAGCTCGAAGTCCTTGGCAGGCCATTCCGGCCAGGCGTCACCGAAGATCTCCGTCATTTCCTCCGGATAGGATCCCAGGAGCGCGGGATCTAAAAACTGCCGGTTCATATACGCATCCGCACGATTGGTAGCCGCCAGATCTTTCGGATCATCCGACGCCGGATACTTCGGCTCGATATTCACCACCAGGCCGATCTCATGAGCCCCGACCGCACGATAGGCCTGAACGGCCGCACCATGGGCGCGCATCAGATGATGCGCGGCAACCGGCGCTTCATAGTGACAGGAATGCCCTGGGGCCAGGACGCCATGCAAATAGCCGCCATCCGTGACCACCCAGGGTTCATTGAGTGTCGTCCATTTTTTAACCCGGCCATCCAACCGCCGGTACATCGCCTCCCCATAATCGGCAAACCAATGCGCAATGTCCGGATTCAGCCATCCGCCAAGATCATCCAACGCTGCGGGCAAATCCCAGTGATACAATGTCAGGAGCGGTTCGATCCCGGCTTCCAGAAGGCCGTCAACAAGCCTTTCGTAAAAATCCAGGCCCTTCTCATTCAGGCTTCCTTTGCCTTCAGGAAAAATACGCGCCCAGGCCACCGAAAACCGATAGGCCTGCAATCCCAGCTCCTTCATGAGCGCGATATCCTCACGCCAGCGATGATAATGATCGCAGGCGACGTCGCCGGTATCGCCATTCAGGATATTTCCCGGCGTGTGGGCGAAACGCTGCCAGATGCTTGGACCTGCACCATCGGCCAGCGGGGCCCCCTCAACCTGGTAGGCCGATGTAGCAGCACCCCAGAGAAACCCTTCGGGAAATGTCGCGTGTTTTTTCATCTACGTTTATCCTTTTTTTCTTTCTCTGATTTTTCCATGGGTCACATTCTTCTCGTGCTCCCCTTGCGACAGACATCAGCCTGGAATTCCTCTTCTTTGCAAGGAGGAGACAAAGGTGGGGAACCCATTCGCAGCAGCTGGTTTTTATGGGGATGTCCAGCGAACGTCCAGATGCCTTCCATTGAATGTTACCCTGACGTCGCCCTTCAGTGAAGCTGGGAGAACATAACCGCCGGGTGGCATGGTCGATCCTAGCAAATCAATGTGCACCTGCCCGCCTTCATCACGTGCCGCATAGGACACTTCGCCATACGGAGTTCTCAGCCCCTGCACCCGGATGCCTTCACCCTGCAACCAATTTCGCGGCAGACCCGCCCCGATGACCAGTGAGCCGGCTTCTGTATCAGCATACACAAACAGATCAAGCACCGCCCGGATGAAATCCGATCCCACCCAGGTATGGGGCATATCACCAATAAAACGCGGATCCCGTTCAAGCCGGCCGATCACCTCGCTCCATTGGTTCCACGCGGCCGGGCGACGGTCCCGCATATAGAAATCAAGCAGGGCATGAGCACGTTCCAGCTCACCCAACCGCACAAGCGCGCTCACCTGACGGAATTCATAAGGCGTATAGACCGTCCACGCCTTGGTGCCATCGCGCCGCGCCACAAATTCGGACCAGGCTTTTTCAAATGTGGCTATCAGCAACTCTCGTGGCAGGGCTGCTGCCGCCCCGGTCGGCGAAAGCGCGATCGTTGTGGACGTCGGGTCAAAATCTTTCCGGTCTGCGGCCCCCGGCACATGACCGAGTTCTTCGCCCAACAAACTGACTGACGCGCTGATATCTGCGGCAAATTCAGCGGCATCGGCTTTGATGTCGGCTGCGCGGTCAGGATGACCCAGTTCCTCAGCAAGAAACGCCGCATCATGCAATCCTTTCAGACCCCAGAAATTATCCCAGAATGAATAGGCCGGACGGTCTAAATACCCTTCATGGCTCACCGAGGCCGGTAACAGACCATAGAATGCCTTGCGATCATCTTGACGGTTATGCTCCGTGCGTTCCGACAGCCTCAAGGCATCGAGGGCCGCCGCTGCCTTGTCCACATGGGGCCACATCATCTCGGCAAACGCACGGTCTCCGGTGTACCGGTAAATATCCACAATCAGAAAAATCAACTCTCCATGGCTGTCATTCTCCACAACCGGATCCGCGCCACGCTTGTCCACGCAGCAGGGAACTCTGCCACTGGAGAACTGGTGCGGTGCGTACCAGCGGGCATACTCAACAGCAGGGTCGTTGTGCCCGAGACGCAGGAAACTTTCACTCATCATCGCGCCATCACGTATCCACGAACGGGCATAGGTTCGTGGACCCGGACGCAGTGCCGGTCCGTCGCGCGTGATCATCATATGAGCCAATGCGGTTTTCAGGCTATTGAGCATCGGCATGGAATCAGGCGGGCCTGAAATGTTCACCTGATTGAGAATTTCAAGCCATTCCCCGGCTGCGGCCTTTTCTCCGGCATCAATGGCCTCGCGGTTCAGGTCGGGCGCACGCCCGCTCTCGGAACCGAGCACGGTGACGACAGAAACTTCACGAACCTCATCCGGCTTCAGAGCAACATTAAAATACATGACGCCGGACCCGAAGCCTCCCGGCGCCACCAGGCTTTGCGACACCGTGCCGGCCCCGGCATCCTGCACATGCGGGAACCCGGCCCGCTCAAATTCCGCGAGTGACACATGGTCCGGCTTCAGCTCAGGATACACGGACCAGTCACCATTCACCTGAAATGCGGCACCATCCCAGCCGATCTGATCAATGTTGCTGACACCACCCACAAGGTTCAGAATCTGCGTAGGCGGATCGACCTGCAAGGGGCGGATGGCAAGAGCCAGGGTGAGCGTTCGGGAAATCGTACCGGTATTGACCACACGATATCTGGTCACCACATCCCGGGCATGGCCGTCCGTTCCCCCATCTCGTCCAGTGGGAACAGGCGGACGATGAGCACTGATCTCCAATGCGAGACCCTCATGGATCCGGCGCACTCGGGGCAAGGGGAGATAGTCATCCAGCAGACTGTGGTGATGTTCGCCGTCGGCCCAGCTCAACACCGACCCATTCTCAAGAAGAAACGGTTCAATCGAGAACGCGCCGGGGCCCGGTTCCATGGCGCCATCCTCAGACAGCAAGGCCGACCGGCCACCCTCTGGAGGGCCAACGATGGTCCAGTAAATCTGCTCACCAAGGAAACTGCGCGGATACGATCCCTTGTTGGCGTCCCTGGCTAAGGACAGGAGAAATCGATTGTCATCCTGCCCGAATTCCGGTGGTTCAATCCGCGCTTCCAGCAAGCCGACCCGTCCACCTGCTGACGGAGTCAGTGAAAGGCGAACAAAACGCCCGAACGCCTCTGCCGTTCGCACATACCCGATCGTTCCTGACGAGGAAGGTCCGGTACCCAATTCCCAGTGCGGCGTGGTCCAGGCTGTTCCGTCTTCAGAAAGGGCCATGTCCATCGCTTCGGGCATTTGACCCTCCGCCCATCGCAAGGTCAGTCCGCCAAGATCGCGCAAATAGCCCAGATCAAATATGAGTTCCGTGGGTGTGTCGGCAGTCCAGGAGGTTTCCTTATTACCGTCAACGACGGCAGGGGCAGGGATGTCGCCGGCCATTACCACAACCGGCGGAATCACGGCGGGCGGCTCAGGAAGTGGCCGCATCCGGAGGGTATCGAACTCGACCGTCCCCTTGTCACCGGTGTCGCCAAGAATCACAAATTCAAATTTGGCGATGGTGTTGAGATCATGGTTCTCGATCGGCCCCCAGGCAAAATGGATATCGCTTCGCCGGATACGAACGGTTGTCCAGTCATCAGGAAATTCGTAATCATGAAACTGCTTCCACCAGACATTCGCTCCACTCTCATCCACCAGCCGAATCTCAAAAGTAGATTGTGGGGCATGCCCCCTGAGCCTGAATGCGATCTCGAAATTGTTCGACAGATCGAGTTGAAGGGCCCGATGGAGATTGGCGGTCCCGGCGGTTCGAAGTTCATAGGACAGTTGAAGCGCATTGCCCTTCACGCCTTCTGCCATCCTGATCGAGGCCTCGCTATATTCCGTGGCGATGGTCTTCCATTCCCCGACATGCTCAAAACCGTCAAGTAACCGAAAATCATTCGCGGCGGTCTCCTCCCCAAACGCGCACACCGGCAAAAACACCCAGACCAGGCCGACAAAGAGGAAGCCGGCTGCACGCCACACACTTCTCATCCTTTAACACTTCCCGCAAGATTTCCACTCATATAAAAACGCTGAAGCATCAGAAACAGAATCAGGACCGGGGTCACGGTGATCACCGCACCGGCCATCATCAGTTCGACATCCTGCACATGCTCCCGTGACAAAGAGGCCAGCGCAATCGGCAGAGTATACTTGTCGCTATCGGTCAGGACGATCAGCGGCCATAAAAAATCATTCCATGCAGCCATAAAAGTAAACAGCCCCAGTGTAATCAGAATGGGTGTCAGTAGCGGCACCACAACCGAACGGAAAATGCGTAGTTCACTGGCCCCTTCAATTCGGGCCGACTCGATCAGTTCCGTCGGAATGGACAAGGCATACTGCCGTACCAGGAATATACCAAATATGCTGGCCACAAAGGGGATCAGCACACCGATCCAGCTATTCACCAACCCCATCCCTTTCAACATCAAAAACAACGGAATCATGGACACCTGGGCCGGAATCACCAGGGCACTCAACAGCCCGCGGAACAACAGGTGTCGCCCCTTGAACTCCAGTTTGGCAAACGCATATCCGGCAGCCACATTGAACGTCAGTGACAACAGGGTAGCCGCCGTCGCGACAAACAAAGAATTCAAGAAGTTCCTTCCCATGCTGGAATATTCAAAGAGCTTAATATAATTGGCGAGGGTCGGATGCTCCGGCAACAGCGGCGGCGGAAAATTGCTGGCCTCTCCCGGAGCCATAAAGGACACACTCAACATCCACAGCAACGGGATCAGGGAAAACGCGGCCAGAAACGACAAGCCGACATTCACCCCTGACCCTCGGCACAGATGTCTCACCGACTTACCGATCATTCAGAACTTATGCCTCCACACTATTTATATGCATCCCTGAAAGTTTTGACTCTCCTGCTCCGACGCCTGCCGGCTGGCCCAAGGGAGGGACGCTCTTATCCCTGGCGGACCTTGTTTGAGCCCGGCGAGTTGGGCCGCCCTCCGCAAGTTTGCGTCCCTCCCCTCTCATAAGGCCAGACGGGGCGTCACTGGTTTTGGCCACTTTTGCCGAAACAAAAGTGGCTCGGCTGCCGGGCCGAAACCCGGCAACACAGAATGAACCAAACTCACACTCCACTTCCATACCTGCGCATCACCACAAGCTGGCCAATTGCCGCCACAATCATAAAAACAAAAAGAATAAAGGCCACAGCGGATGCCGAGCCCAGGCTCCACCATTTAAACCCTTCTTCATACATTAGATAAATAATGCTGAGCGTACTCTGGACGGGTCCGCCCTGTGTCATCACATAGGGTTCGGCAAACAATTGGAAATATCCGGCCATGGTCAGTACCCCGACGAGAAACAGTGAAGGAATAAGGGAAGGCAAGGTGACATGAAAAAAACGCTGAAGGGCATTGGCCCCGTCAATCCGTGCGGCCTCATACAAATCGCCGGGTATCGCCTGGAGGCCCGCCAGGAGAATGATCATATTGTAGCCAAAGTTTTTCCAGACCGCGAAAAGAATGATGGACGGCATGGAAAAATGTGGATCCCCCAGCCAGTCCACAACGGGAAGGCCCAACCAATCGAGAGAATAATTGATCAAGCCATAACGGGTATGCAGAAGATATCGCCAGATCACCGCCACCGCCACAATGGTCGTCACCACCGGCGCAAACAGGGCCGTCCTGAAGAACCCCTTGAAGCGCACCATCTGCCCGTTCAGCAATAGGGCCCCCGCCAGCGACACGAACACCGAGAGGGGCGCACCGACCAGCACGAAATACAGCGTATTACCCAGGGCCTGCCAGAATAGCGGCCGTTGCAACAGTTCAATATAGTTTTGGAAACCCACGAATCGCAGGTTGGACAGGTCGGCCAGGGCATAAATATCAAAATCCGTCAGACTGAGAGCAAACGCCGCCAGCACCGGCAGAAAGAAAAAGACGCCTATGATCGCCAGCGCCGGCCCGGCAAACAGCCAGCCTGCCACAGACGATTTCACGATCCTGCTCTTCCTTCCCACGCTCTGTAGAGAGAGGATTCCACTATTCGCCAAAATATTGAATGGAAGATGATGCCTGGAAATTTAGAGGACTATCGGGGGAAGAATAGAACTCAAGCTTCGGTCAATTCTATTGCAATGGCAATGGACAATCAACGCACACGAGTGTGTGGCTCCTCAAAAACCGCGTCCACGGAAACTCGATCAAAGATGATTTCTTCCGAAGGAGCCAAATGCCTGTGGCGGACCAGGTGGAGGCCCTTAGATATTACGTGTCTTCGCTTGTGAGAGGTTTCCATCGCGCCTGAATCGTATCGGCAGAAAGGTCGGCTCCACAGGCCCACTCAACAAAATATCCCCCGTTGCGAATTTGCTCAAATGTGTTTCGATCCTTTAACGGAGCCAACGCTTCTGATTCAAGGTAGGGTGTAATGTCAAACAGGCCGGCTTGCCCATCATCAGCCTTGATGTATAGGAGGTGATCGTCTTTTGGAATAACTTCTGTAATTTTCCCTTATCAACCCTTCGAAGTAAGCGGCAACTCTCGTTCGCGGACCGCCTCAGCCGCATATTTCAAGGCTTCGCGGATATCCTCCGAGCACAGATCAGGATAGGACTTCAATATCTCTTCCGTGCTCATGCCGTCTGCTATCATCGCCACAATAGTAGCGACTGGAATCCGGAGGCCCCGAATGCATGGCACGCCATCCATCTGGTGGGTATTAACGGTGATTCGTGTAAATTTCATAAGCTATTTTCTCTTCCTGCCATTGTAAACCAACAGTCGGTCCTGGACAATCATAAGCTCAGGGATTCATCCATAGTGATTCTAATTAATTTCCAAATTCTTCTTTGTCTGTGTGTTGTCTCCCCATTGACTGACGCCTGCCGTTCGGTCCATGGGTCGGACGCTCTCATGAACCGGCGGACTTTGTTTGAACCCTTCAAAAACTCAGGGCAGGCTCCGCGAGTTGGTCCACTATAATTAAGGGGCACATAGTTTCGACAGTCTCTCTTGGCCTTGTGGTGTGACCGAGCAGTGCAGCCGACACCGGAGAAAAGTCGCGCATTGTTTGAGCGCAGCGAGTTTGCGCGACGCCGGAGTCGGCGAACCGCGCAGGGAACCCGAAGGGCCACACCACGGCCAACCTGGTTTTGGGTCCTTTTGCCGAAACAAAAGGACCTCGCCACCCGGGGCGAAACCCGGCAACATAGAAAACCTCGTCGCAACGAGATTTCCAGCCACCAGTGCAATGCGCTCTCATCCCAACACGTTCGTACGATAGTGATTCCGATTCATTTCCAAAGGCTTCTATATCTGTGTGCCCTCCTCGGCGCTGCGGTGACGCCTGCCGGCTGGCCCAAGGGAGGGACGCTCTCATCCCCAGGCGGACCTTGTTCGAGCCCGGCGAGTTGGTCCGCCCTCCGCAAACTTGCGTCCCGCCCCTCTTTTGAAGTCAGACGGGGCGTCACTGGTTTTGGCTACTTTTGCCGAAACAAAAGTGGCTCGCCTGCCGGGGCGAAACCCGGCAACACCAAAAAGCGCATGAACACGAGAGTGAGGAATATCAGTGCCATGCGTTCTCATCACAGACTCTTTTTACTATGGTGACTCCAATTAATTTCCAAAGCCTTCTATGTCTATGTGCCTGTTGCCGTTGACTGACGCCTGCCGTCCGGTCCTTGGGTCGGACGCTCTTATGAACGGGCGGACTTTGTTTGAGCCCTACGAGTTAGGCCACCCTCCTCAAGCTCGCGTCCGTCCCATCTGATAAGACCGGACGGGGCGTTAATGGTTTTGGCCACTTTTGCCGAAACAAAAGTGGCTCGCCTGCCGGGCCGAAACCCAGCAAACATCAAACTTACCACAAACAACTTCACGCCCCCTCTCCCCCATCCCGCGCCAGCATCCAACGACGTTTCTCCAGAATGCGATCGATCCGGCTATCCAGTTCACGCGCCGCCTCCGCAGCCGTCCATTTCTCATGCACCGCACGCTCCGTTACCACGCGTAATTCTTGCACGATGCGTTCCCACTCAGGGATTTTCGGTGCCGGTAATGCGCGCTCAAGCTGCTCCCTGAAGGCCACGAGATACGGATCTGATTCAAGCCGCTCTCCACGCCAGCTTGACCGCCGCGGCGGCAGATTGCCGCTGATCTCGTAAAACTGCTGCTGAATTTCGGGACGGGACAGGAATTCCACCAGCCGGAATGCCGCATCTTTATGTTCTGAATGTTTAAACACCACCAGACTGGAACCGCCTGCTGTCGAGGCACCCGGACCCGAAGGCCCCGGCAAGATGGCCGTCATCCAATCATCCTGCAGATCGGCAGGCAACCGGCGGCGAAATTCGCCAATATTCCACGGCCCGGTCAGATAAAAGGTAAAGTGCCCGCGTGCAAACTCATCCCACACATTGGCAATGTCGGTTTCACTGGAAGGCGGTGCCAGACCCTTGCGGAAAAAGTCGAGATAAAAATCAAGGGCAGCCACCAGCTCAGGGCTGGAAAAATTGCCATACCGATTCCCGTCCCGCAGCAACGGCACCCCTTGCTGAAGAGCAAGGGACACTTGCATCTCATATTCATTCAGTGGCACATAAAAGGCAAAATTGTCTTTTCCAACATGGTGCTTCACGGCCGTGGCGGCCTGCATCCACTCAGCCCAGTCACGTGGAGGGCGAACAATCCCGGCAGCTCTGAGAATATCCTGGCGGTAAAAGAGGAGCCTCGTATCCACATACCAGGGCACCCCATATAAGGTATCGCCAACGACGTTCGTCGCCCAGATCCCCGGAAAATAATCCTCTTCCTTAATCACGGAAGAAGCCTCTGCCAGCTCGTTCAGCCCGGCAACGGCATCCAGCGCCGCAAACTCCGCGATCCAGGTATTGCCCATCTGGGCGACATCAGGCAGGGCATCTCCCGCAAAGGCCGTCAACAGTTTTTCATGAGCCGAGGTCCAGGGAATCTGCTGGACAATGACACGAATCCCCGGATTCTCGCGTTCAAACTTTTTAAGCACCTCAGGAACAATCTCCCCTTCACGACCCATCGCCCAGAACTTAATTTCCAGAATATCATCCTGACCGCTCCCGCTTGTGCATCCGGCAAACAATGCAGCCAACAGAACGAAGACAACCACAAACATCCCCGCTGTTTTTTCTCTCCATATTTTTTCCCAAACTATTGCCATACTGTACAATCTGCTTTCTGAATGAGCGATAGGCTTCGGCATCAGCCGTAAAACCAGCGATTGGCGGGATATGACGTAGCCTTACACATGGCACAGTATTGTCAAGATGATGGGGGTTTACCTAACGGGGGAAATCAATACCAAAACGCCCGGCTACTGGGGGCAAGCAACCATGATGGCTGGTGAACGACAAATTGCAGTGTGCTGATGCAACTCATCGTATTCCCAATTCCTCAGCGACCTGCACAGTTGAGCATACCATTTTGGGCTCTCGTCTGGAATATGAACGAAAGTTCCAAAGAGCGGACCCTTCCCGCTACCACTTTCTATCGGGGAGTAACTTTAGGCCACAACTGGCTGTTAGACAAGGGAGCTTACAGAAACTATGCGCTAGTAAGGTGGGCCCCATACAGCCAACCACTAAAAAACAATGGGCCTAGTACAGGGCAGCCCATTTCCAAAACAAACCATTTCTTAGTTTAATCTACGGGCAAGATCACGAAACCTATCTTCCAAAATTTCCCGATCTTCATTCCCTTGCGGAAATTCGAGGGTGAGATTTACAAAACAAGTTACCCTCTGGGTTGTATTTTTTAGGCATATATCCTTGTTTGCGATTTCAATAATTTTTTCTGGAATTAAGGTAAATTTAATTTTCTGTTGTTTTGAGTAGTGGTCCCGAAACAACCGCGCACAGCACTCATTGATTGCTAACCAAGCCTCGTATGCTTTACTTTGCTCGCCGATTCTGTGACATTTCCAAAGAAAGGATGCCCACAGGGTGGCGGCCATTTGTTCCGGCTCGTCAGGAACACTAGACAAAACCCCACCGATAGTTCGCCAAATGGTTAACTTACCACTTATGACTTCCATACATTCTGGAAGCACCTGATTTGGAACATTAGGATCCAATATAATTTTCACCCACCATTCGACTGCTACGAAGTAAAGCGAAATAATGTCAACAGAGGTATCTCCGAATTGGCGAAGAAAAACCCCCAATACGGAATGTTCTGATAGTGTTTGACTGTTGGGAATATCAGAATGTTGAAGCAAAATTTCTTTCAATAAAAAAGACAGATTTTCAGAAGAGAATGGAATATGTTTAAAATTTTTTGCAATCATTTTTGCCATCAATTCAATAGCTCGGCCTTCGGGTATTTCACCGGATTGTTTCAAGTGGGTTAAAAACCCCAATGAACCTAAACATTGAATTTCAAAATGCCTACTTAATTCACCCCTTAAAATCCCTTCGTCAGTATAAAGGGGACAGCTCAGTTTTTGTGCCAAAGAAATAGACTCCCCAATTCCATCTCCAAAGAAATTATGCAACGGGCGTTTTGTTTTATCAGAAACATTAAAAGGCTTTCCGTTTTCCCTTTCATGTTCTTGGGCATCTACAGGAGGGGGAGCAGTTCGTATCCTTATTTGACTAAGGTGAGCCAGCCTCCATTGATGAATTTTTTGGGCTAAAGGGTGAGGACATACAGGATCTAAAAACCCCTTATCCACAAGATTTCGGGTTTCACGCACTAAGAAAATCTGCTGAAATTTTTCTGTCAACAAATTAAGCAAATCAAATTCTGCTAGGGTCAATAACCCCGTAATATCAATACAAATTTTATTGGTGGATTGGGCAACTCTAACTTCGTCTTCCATCCTATTTTCATTACCCCAAATATGAATGGCATAAGCGAATTCATCAGATTCGGTACATAGTTCCCAGAACCAAAACAACGATTTTGTTTCCAGAAATATTTGACGTCTAATAAATAAAGGAAGAATTTGATCTCGAGCGGATAACCGCAATGATGTGGTTGATAATTCATAGGGCAGGGACAGAGCGACCATATCTGAAAGAATATTATTAATATGTTTTTGAAATGATTCTCCCTCACTCCATTGAATTCGCCTAAAAGAAGGGTGGTGAGGGTGGGCATTTACAAATGTATCAATTCTAACATGTGTTTCTTTAAGCCATTTTTTTATTTCCAAATCGTTTTCATCTAAGCCTTTGGGGCACATCATCACCATCATAAAAAACTGAACTTCCTTTTCAATATCGCCTTGAGTGTTTTCTCCGAACTTCATGGCATGACGTAAAATTATTTTGGGTTGATCTCCACGTCTTTTCTTTAAAACGTATAATTGGCAATGAATTTTGCACAATTCTTTTGAGTCAGTCGTCCTGTCCTTTGCAAGCTCGAATAATTTAATTGCATTGTCCTCCTTACCTATATCTCTAGCTAAACGCGCTCCTTCAAGAAGGCTGGAATAGGTTTTTTCTTTCTTTATGTATTCTTGAACACAATTGTATGCACCCAGTTCATCTCCCAGACTTAATAAAACGTTTGCTTGCATAAATAAAAAACGGTCGTCTTCTGGATAACGACCAATAGCCTGCCTACTTGCCTCGGCGGCTTTTTCGGGCTCACCTAACAAAAGGTATCCCTTAATAAGCCATAAATATTGCTCCGGGGCCAGTTGGTTTTGTATAGAAATATGCTCATTTACCTTTACAACCTCTTCAGCAGTCATTGCATTTGGACTACCCAAATGGCAGGAGTATCGTGTTAATAGATTAAAGTCATCTGGATATTGAAAAATCCCAGAAAGATAAACTTCTGAAGCTTTATCCTTATCCCCAAATGCTCGGCTAACCACTTCTGCTTCAGCAGTGATACTTTCGACAACAAAATTATTATCGTTCTTTAGTATTTGCACTTGTTCAAAGGCTCTTGCTGTCTCTCCAAGTTCGGCAAAAGCCATTGCAGCAAGGGTACGAGAAAGGCCCTCTTCTTCGTTATCTTGAAATCCCTCATCTTGGCGCATTTCTATTGTTTCAAGGAGACTTTCAAATTCCTCCGCTACTAAGAGTGCAAGAATTAAATTTTTATAAACGGTTGAGTTTTTCTTGTCCCCTCTGTGTTGCTTTTTGAGGTAGGGAATAGCTTTAGAGGACTGTCCCTTAAAAACATAAAGGCCAGCGAGCGCTTTTTGTATTTCCTTATTATCTTGATGTTTCTCTAAAAATTGTTTGCAAAAATCCTCCGCTTTTTCGGTTTTTTCTAACATACAGGCCACATTAGAAAAATTTCCGATTGCTGGCGCTGAAGTTAATGGAAAACCACTTATGGAATATTCGGTGAGGGCTTTTAGATATGAATTATAGGAATTATAAAGTTGATTTAAGTCTAGGATTTTCGTTCTAAAATTCAAGCGTATAGATTCATTTACTTTCGCTGTCTTACCTAGGGCCATTAAAAGTTGAACAAGTCCTTTAAGGCTCAGAAGCCAAGGATTAATCAAGCAATCTAATGTTTCAGCTTCCTCAATTGTAGAGAGGGCTTTTGTATTTTCTCCGGCGTCCTTATAAATTTCGGCTAAACACAAACGTGTCGAAATTGGGTCTTGATTCCATGCGGGCGAATTCTCCAAAAAAATTTTGGCCCGATCGGCATTCTCCGTCTCACCTATATAATATGCCTTGAGCCTTATTGCGGAAGTGAAGTCTGGATTTTTTCCGAGTAAGGCTTCTAAGCGCTCTAACCAATCTGAAGGAAAATTTTCTCCAGAATGATTAACTTTTTGGAAATAGAGAACAAACTGAATTCCCAGCTGATTGCAGATATAAACCTTTTCATTCGGCCTTAATTGCACAGCCTGATTGAAAAATTGAATTGCATTCTCTCTTTGATCCATGTGAAGAGCCAAAACTCCCCTAATGTTGTAGTATTTGGCTCTTATTCCGTCAGTAGCACCAGGGATTTCTGTAGCTATTTCATCTAAAATGACTTGCGCTTGCTGATCCAACCGATTTTCCAAATAAGAGGCAGCTTTCCTAATTTTTTCAACCCTCTGTCGATCTTCATCACTAAGGGTTTTAGTCTTTTCACCTGCCTCATCTTCGAAGACCTCAATAATTCCAGTTTTCTCCAAAACGTTTTTTGCTCTTTCCAGGATTACTTTGGGAGACTGACCTGTAAAACCTGAAAAGTCTGGATGGACTCCCGTAGTTGGATTCCCAATTACCCATTCTTGGATTTTGGCGTTGACCTGTTGGCCTTCATTGAAATTTCGAACGTATTCAAAAATTATATCTGCTTGTCCTGATAATCTTTGAGAGACAGGAATTCGCAAGGAAACCGTTTGTTGGTCTTGCCAATTGGGTGTTGTGGTTTCAATTCGCTTAATTTCTTCCTTAATCCATACCCAATACACCGGAAAAGAATTTCGTTTTGTGTCACAGAGGGCAACCATGGTTGGCAATGGTTTAGCGAGTAGATAATTTACGGTTGTTACCTCTAAGGGGAGGCTAATATCTTGGTTTTTATTGATATAATCAGGTTTATCGGAACCCTTAAGTTGAACAAAAAGGCCAAGTCCTGTTACAGACTCTCCCTCGGGTATTTCTATATTTAAATCCCAACCGTAGTCATATTGTGACTCCTCAATTATCCATTCCTGCGGACTCTGGGCTTTAAAAGAATTCAGACTAGTAGTGGCCACTACATGAGTTCTTGGGCGATTTGGGAAATTTTTCGTTTCTGCAGACATGGGTTCGCATTTAAGTTGTTAAATTAAGCCTTTCATTCTTATAGAAATATATCAAAAATAACAGTTTTTTGTTTGGTGAATCTGGGGTTCACGGATTCCCGACCCTAGGTAGCCAAAGTTTGTGGAATGCCCATTCACAAAAGGCAAGAGGGAGAGCCTTTCATAAAACCCAACATTCTTAATTCTTTTTAAGAAAACAAAAGGGATCAGATCTTACCATCACACATGTTCTCGCTAAACTCTCGCCCCATGGGTCATGCAGTGCGTCTTAAATTTTCTGAGCCGTCTACTTTATCACCAGCCGAGGCCATACTCGCCAAGACAGCGCCCGAGATGATCGGAACCGTACCCACTTGCACTCCTAGCCCGGCAACAGATAATTACTGCTTAACTTCTTTTCCCGAGGGGTAGAGAGTCGCTCCAAACATTCCCTACCAATCGCGGCATTGGCATTCCAACATAAATGCCGCGGTGAAAAGTCTTTGGTGGGTCACTCCTTCGAAAGAATTTTTTTTGGGGAAACGACCCATGCTGCTTCCTGCACGATGCAGAGCTTTCTTGCTGACCCCTTGGGGCTCTATCGGCACGGCTGTGATCCGCCTGCGCAACCCTGCGAACCTTTGCTCCTCTACTGAAACCTCCTTACTCGGAAATGGGCGAGGAGGTTTTTTTTGGCCATACCCTTTTTTAATTGAAAAGCGTAGAATTTCCTCTTCACTATTGAGCGAAGACAGCACAACAATGAGGCGGTCTATCTCCGGTTAGGCAAATATATACCAAAATATGGTTCAGCAGGATTTTCCATGTGTCACCCTCATTCCCGTGCTCCTCTTTCGCCATGAAGCGACTTTAAATTCCTCTCCTTTGTAAGGAGAGGGTAGGTGAGGTAGAGTCCGTAAGTTATCGATCAACCACCACTGGATCAAACATGGAAGGCTCCGCAGAGGCTACCTCCCCCTTGCCCCTCCTTACAAAGGAGGGGGACACTGGAACAATCAACCTGAATATTTACCCATGGGAATGTCGGAAGACCTCCCAAATATTAACAATAGGGTTGACTAATTTATGGAGGTGAATGGCCATGGCTGAAGCGCAAATTCTTAATGGTGTCAATGTCGCAGCGGTGAAAGAGCTGGTGAAAAACGTCGAGAGTGATCCCAAGCTGGGTGAATGCAAGTTTCACATCAAAAACACCTGGAGTACGTGTGGGCAAAACCAATCGAAGGTCTCAAGCTTTTATGCGGCAAAGCAGGAAATTCCCCACGACGATGCATTCATCTTGAATGCTGATGAACCCGCCATTTTGGCCGGGCATGATACCGGTGCGAATCCCGTTGAGCATCTGTTACATGCGTTGGCGGGATGCCTGACGACCACCTTGGTGTACCATGCGGCCGTGCGGGGGATTAAAATTGACGCATTGGAATCGGAACTCGAGGGTGACCTGGATATCAGGGGATTCCTTGGCCTCTCGAACACCGTCAGAAGCGGGTTTGAGAATATTCGAGTCAACTTTAAGGTCAAAACCGATGCGGACAACATCGAGAAACTCAAGGCGTTGAGTAAACTCTCACCGGTGTTCGACATGACCTCCCATGGCACCAATGTCCAGGTGAATATCGAGAGGAAATAAACAATCGAACAAAGTTGAAGGAATTGGCAGCAAACGGAATCGGCGGATGGAGCAGGGCAAGCCCTGGCCCCTCATTTGTAAATTGTTTGTGACCTGATCACACCCTTTTTCAAGTCACAAGGGTGAGTGGAACTCGTGAGAAGAAAGGGGCGATGCTGTAGTCAACACCTTTTTGCCCTCGTCCGGTTGTTGAAGAAGGGGAGCGGCTTTGACATACCAGGCGATCACCACCCATAGGGCGGCACTGACGATGCCAAGCACGAACAGCCAGTTATACATGATCTTATGGGATTTTCCTAGAAATGGATGAAGCACCAGTCCGGCGACGGGATGACTGGCAGTCAAAACTATTAAGGTGGTTACTGGCATGATCACCGGACAAAGAAATCTCAAATTCGGCACCAGGGGGGAAAGTTCATTTGACGTCCGTCGGCCCAATTGCCAAAACACAATTAAGGCCCCAGCGAAGCCTAAAAATTGGACCCCCTGCGATGCTCGCAATTTAGTGGTGCCAAGGGTTGTCTCATAGAACAGCGGGACCTGGCTCAACAGCGCTCCAAGCCCCAGGGCGAGGATTATCGTTCCACCATACTGCACCAGCCATCCCCATTTTTTCATCGCATGCTTCCTTTCTCGATACACCCGGTTCAGTGTGCTCATTCATTACGGCGGCATTCAGCAGGCTGGTACCCTGGGGGCGGAGATTATCAAAACCGCACGCCAAAGGTCAGGCCGGGCATCACATTGGTATCATTGTGGCCTCGCCCGCGCCCGAGCTCAAGGTCGGTGAAGTTCAGGAGAAAATCACTTTTGAAGGCTAGTTGAGGATTTATTTGGTAATTCACCCCGATGCCTATGGGGATGAGGAACGAGGTATCCGATGGCCCTATATCCGCATGCACAAATCCAATGCCACCCTGCAGGATGATCTTGAAGCGCTCGCCCAATTCGGGCAGAGGAATCGCATATTTACCCTGTCCCGATAATCCCACGAGGGTGAGGTCACCGGTAAACCCCAATTGCAAGAGCGGTCCAACGGCTACGTGGCGGTTTACGTTTGCATCGGCATTGAAATTTAGGGCAAAGGCCGTGTCATCGGGAGTATTGGCCAGGAATCCCATTGTTCCTCCGACATTCCAGGGCTTTTGAGGCTGCGGGTCAGCGGCTTGCGCCCAAGTGGAAATTGTAAGAAGGCCTCCCAGTACTGCCCCGACACAGATGCCCCACTTCGACCTCACTCTGTTTGACCCGCTCATATCCCCCATCTCCTTTCACAATACTCCGGCTAATAATACGTGGACACTTGGTTGCACCTTTATGACTTTTCTTCCTACTACCGTTTCCACTTCGGGCCCTTTTCTTTGTATTTGACTTGCTTAATGTGTTTGTCGTTCTCCTTATAGGGTCGGTCGGTTTCAAGTTCCAGGGATACGGCTTCCCGTACATCTATGCGGAGAGAGGAGGGCAGGGACACCGCCATTTCCCATTCGCTGCCGGAAAGATAAAAATACACCTTCCGCGATTGGTCGTAATAGACATTGGCCGTGGGATAATACTGATAGGCAAACTTCTTACGGTAGCCATGAGCGGGAGCATGGGGCGGAGGTCCAGGTTGCTTATGAACGACGGGGTAATAAGGCCGTTCGGATTCACCAATTTGGATACCCACCGATTGAGGGCTGCTGCAACCAATCATCAATCCACCTAGCACCCCCACCACCACCAATAATTGAAGGTCTTTTTTTACAATCGAGTGTTGTTTCATCGGGTCGTATCTCCTTTTCAATGAATGGGCGATACCTGTGAGATTAGTTGTCGTCGGAAGGGTCCAAATCTGTAGGGCCCCGACAAAATGATTTTTGAAAGCAACCGGGGAAAAATTAGAAGAAGAGTGAAGAACCGCTGAAGAGGACCTAAAACATCAACAATCTTAAGTGGACAAAAAAAAGACGTCAGCGATCTGCGGGAGAAGTAAGGTGGAGGAAATCGAATCGCAGCTCGAAGGCGACTTGGATATCAAAAGATTCCTTGGCCTCTCAAATACGATCCGGAACGGGTTCGAGAATATTCGCGTCAATTTTTAGGTCGACCCCGATGCCGACAACATCGAGAAACTCAAGGCGTTAAGTAAACTCTCCCCGGTGTTTGATATGCCCCCCCATGGTACCAATGTTTAGGTGAATATCGAGAGAAAGGGAATGTTGAAAAAGGCCGCCAGCGGCGTTCTCGCCCCTTGGCCGTGCTCACCTACTCCTTCGTACGCTCCGCTCGTCCAAGCGGCTGCGGCCTTTCCTTCGCGAAGCCTCAGGACAGGACTGGACGGATCTTTTTGAACACTCCACTATTTTTCTCTGGTGAGCCTCGTTGACTCCTAAGCTGATGAAGCGGTGAAACTTTTCCAAAATTCAACAATCCCAGAAAATAAACCGTCGAAAGAGCAAGAAATTGAAGGAATTGACAGGAGGCGGAGTCGTCGAATGGGTGATAACAACACTGCCCCTCGAGCTTTGGTTCCGTTGGTTCCGAAGGAGCAAAGCGACTGAGGCAGGCTGGGTTAGGAACTCGGTGTCTAAGCTTGTGAGAGGCTTCCACCGCGCCTGAAGCGTATCGACAGAAAGGTGGGCTTCACAGTCCCACTCAATACAATACCCCTTTGTGAATGTGCTCGAATGTGTTTAGATCTTTCAACGGAGCGAACGCTTTCTGCTTCCAGATAGGGTGTGATGTCAAACAGACCGGCTTTTCCATCACCAGCTTTGATAGAGAGTAGGTGATGGTCTTTTGGAATAACTGCTGTAATTTTCACTGCAGGTAGAGCACCCTTGCATATTCCCCTGCTTTGGATCTCATTTCCACACCATAAAACGATTTCCCTAAACCCTTGCTTCTTCCCGGACCGAAGCCACCGAACAAACTTTGATTTTCCCCGTTCTACCTGGGCGAGTTCATACCCTTGCTGAAGCGCTAACCAGCTTTGCGCTGTTCCGCCAAAAGCCTTTTCCAAGCGCACGGCCATCTCCGGTGAAACGCCGGCCTGCCCATTGATAATCCTCGACAACATATGCCGTGTAATCCCCAATATTTTAGCTCCATCCGTAACCGTCAATCCGAGGAATTCAAGGCAGTCCCTCTTGATCGAGCGACCCGGATGAGGCGGATTATGAAGTCCCATAACATACTCCTTTCTAGCAGGGTGTTGAAAAAGTCCGTCAGCGGCGTTCTCGGCACTTTGTCGTGCTCACGTACTCACTCGTACGCTCCGCCCACCAAAGTGCCTGCGGCCTTGCTGGACGGGCCATTTTGAACACCCTACCATCTTCGATGAAAGTCGGCACCATGTCATGCTGAGATGGGTCCCCAAAGACATGTGCGTTTTTCAACAGCCTGCTAGTGGTAATCAACCAAATTCACATCCAAGACGTTGCCGTCTTCAAAACGAGCTGAACTCAATGCACTTGGTGATCGTTATGGGGCCGTTGAAAATTTCAAAAATTTTCCCACTTCCTCAGCATATGAGTACCCGCAAACCGCTGTTAGCTAGGTCATGGGATCGATGGCAATGGTGGCTCTGTCATACCTGCTGCCTGATAGACCATCATATGATCAACTTTATGTCTCGAGGGCGGCGAGGAACGTCGTCGAACCAGGTGCGCTCTTCAAAGAGGGGAATGACCGGCAGGAGCTGAAGCCATCGTCCGCAGGCGGTCACAAGTCCCGCTGTCACCGGACTGGCTCATGATGTCGCGAATCTGCCGTGGCGAAAAACGTGAGGCCGCGGCTTGGATATGTTGATACCAGTTCAGGACCGGTTCATCGTCATTGGTGACCGCCTGTTCGTACACCAGCTTGCATAGGGCAAGGAACGCGGCGTAATCGCGAGAGAGCCACGACGACGCCAATTCCGGCAGTCGCGCATTTTTGATATTGCCCCACGACCAGGCGCGCGGGAATCCATACTGGAGAGGCGAGACCACTCCACTGCTTTCAATGACCAAGGGAGCGATGATGTCTGCCACAGTCTGCTCGCCACACACCGTTGCTTCCCGCACAAAGACGCGAGTCGGATGCTCGAGCAGTGCGGGGATTGTGGCGAGATCGATCTGGACATCGATGACATCTTTGTACAGTTCCCGGATCCGAACGGCTTCGACGACGGCTGCCGCATTTTCCTCGGCATCGGGCAAGGAACCGTCAAGCGTATACGCGGCCCGCCCGACGGGTTCGAGGGGATGGAGCTGCAACAGTTTGGCGCCTTGCTCAACCGCAAATTCTGCGACCCACTCCAACTCGTTGACGTTGTGAAACGTGAGCGTGAAAATGAACCCGAATCGAATGCCGGATGCCCGCAAGCCCTCAAGTTTCGCGCACATGTCATCGAATGCCCGGTGAGAATTTCGCATGAGGTTATGCGATTCGGGTACGCCATCAAGGCTGATTGCGATGAGATCGCAATCAGCCTGTAAAATGTCCAGATGGCGTTGATCGAGCAACATGCCGTTCGTGGTGACCGTGGTGGCCAATCCCGCCTCATGCGACACGCGAAGCAGTTCCCCTAGCGCAGAATACAACAGGGGTTCCCCGCCCGACACCGACATGACCACGTATCCGAGCGTGGCTGCATCAACCACGACTGTCCGCAGCACATCGATATCCAATTGTTCGGAGACATCCGGCCCGGAATCCGAATAACAATGCAAACACTGCAGGTTACAGCGTCTGCCGGGGTGGACCTGCAATGCGGGATATTTACCAGCCGGTCCCTGCATGAATCATCTATCCTCGTCCGAGCGTGAAATTCACCTGGACGACCTCAGGCCGTGGTGGTTGGCCGTGAATGAGGATGTTCAGATCGCGCAACTCTTTCAACTTCGTCAACGTGGCCACATGAGACCTGAAGTTGCCGATGTTCGCCTGGACGGTGCCAAAAATCACATCGGGCCCCGGTTGGCCGACTTCATGCCAATCAATGATTTTGACACCCTTTAATTTTTTCTTAATCGTTCCCGCTGCCGGACTTAATTTTGCAGAACCACGTCCTGCCAACTTTACCTTTGCAGACGGGCGCTTCCTTGGAACAGCCATAGATACCTCCTTGTGTTGGTTGGTTCATGTCCAAAACATTGAAATGAACAGTAGCAGTTGTGAAACCTTACAACTTTTGAATTTAAACGGCAAGAATATCAGTGAATCAAATTATCGATCGCACATATTCACAAACGCGGTGCATCGCCATATCCATTTTCTTCAGGAGGTGATGGATGGAAATGTGTTGTCGGAATTACAATCACAAAAAACATACTCGCATCTTTTAAAGGACCAGGTCGGTCTGCAAGCCATCACCCTTGGCTTACGGCGGAATCATGACCGCATCGGTCGGATATGAAGACGGAATCTCCGGTGTGTCCTGTGTGGAACACACACTGCGCATCTGACATACAAACAACCCACGGCAATTCCAGCAGGAGAAAATACTGCACTGCGTGATCGCCCTACAGAGTAAGAAGATAAGGAGGAGAGACCGGTGGGAAATTAGGGGGTTAAGAGGCAAACATTCTCGGCGTATTCAAAGGACTTCTCGAATTCATTTTTTGCCTGTCGATAGTCTTCTTCGGCTTCAATTAATTCCTTCGTTTGCGCCGGGGCCTTCCAGGAGGCCTGGTTGCAGGCCACGGCTCGTCCCACGCTAAAGAGTCCACCTCGTGCACACACCGCTAAGTCCGCATAGGCTAAGCGCTCCCGGCTCCTGGCTGATTGTAATGCCCGTTGATAGGCACTGAGATTCTTTCGAGTCTTGATCACTTTTTCTACTGCAAGGCCACAGGAAGGAGAATACGGTTCACTGCCGGCAGGACACGTCCAGGCGAGGAGAAGCAGAAATATAAGACTGATACCATACAAGGATTTAACCATCACACCTTGATTCCCGATAGAGCGTTCACGACCTCGGCTGTGGTTATGGCTCACGCAGACAGATCTGCCTGGCCTGTTGAAATAATTCTTCAAACGTTTTTCTCTCCTGCCGGTATTGGTCTATCGCCGCCAAGGCGAAGATATCTGGTTTCGGGCTGTGCCATTGCGACTGAGAACAATAGACGGATTTGTCCCCACCACGCCGACTCCCGGCAACACAGGCCTCCGCTTCACCATAGGCGCCGGATTGATGGGCTCTTAACATTTCCATGGTCCGACGAAATGGAAGGAGCGCTTTCCTGGCTGTTTCAACCCTATCTAACACGATCTCACAGGATGGCGAATACGGTTCGGCGAACGTGGGAGTAGCAAACACGACCGCAAGACTGAGGATGGCGAGAGAAGAGAAAAGCTTCATCTTCAGTACCAATTAAGGACAACTCGAAGAAGGCTCATATTATCACTCCTGTGACAAAGAAGGACAATACCTGGGTAGAAGGCCGATGTTTAGCGGATGCCTTCATTGAAAAGTATGCGAGTCATTCCATATTCTTAAGCTGAATAATCGTCAACGCAGGTGCTCAACATGATGCATTCGCAACACAGCCCTCGCCTCATCTTGAGATGCTTTTGCATCAATTCTTTCCAAAATCTTCGACAAAACTGAGCATCTCTTTTCTCTCACCGGATATCATGTAATTGTAAACGGGATATGGCCCTTGTAGGGCATGCCCGTCTTACTGAACAGGTCAACATAGAACAAGGAGGAGGTCATGGAACTCTTCGGGATACTTTCTATTATTTTGGGGATTATTGGCATGATCGTGATGCTGAAGGGGAAGCGTCCTCAGGACCCTTCTTCCGACGATCCGGTTAAGATGTCGTAGATCAAATAAATACCTTGGAAAGGTGTGAGGGTTTGCACCTCTCCCTCGTCGGGATCAACAGCATGGTTGTCGTCGAACACCTGGATGCTTGAGACATACCAGCGTGGATGAGAACCAGGAAAAAGGAGTAATCAATGAGTACATTTATTTTAGGGTTGACTGTAAGCCTTGGCATCACGGCCGGTTATGTCTACCTTACGGCAATCGTAATGGGGGGCAGTGGCTGGATGTGAACATCCAGTCATACCCTTCCATTCAATAAATATGGCCAGCCCATTTCCGGTAACCACGGGCTGGCCACCACCCTTTTTATATTCCTTCTTACAGAAACAATAGGACTCTGTTCACAACTCCGGGTCGTGCTAAAAACCGTTCACGTCAATTCCGGTGGAGTAGAGGGAGACAATGTTATCCGGCTTTCGAGAAATGCGTGAGGCCGCATCAGCTTAAGGGCCATTCACAGCAGGCCTCCGACTCCTCCGCACCTCCTGTTTTCCAAGACCCGCGATCGTCCTGAATCAATCCATAGCTATCGCTCGGCAATATCCCCTCATGCCTTCCACCGCCCAGGAAATTCCGTTGAGCGTCATACTCAGTTCGTGAAGCCTCTACTCACTGGGACGGCAGGCATCTACGCTTTTATGACCAGCGCCGGATAGCGAGCCTGCACGGTGTACCAGTTCCATTGCCCGCCTCCCGTCTGTGTGAGGGCTCCCCAGACCTCTGCCGATGGCGGCACATTCCTAAGCACCAACGACACCGTCGTCTGGCCGCTCAAGGTGCGCGAGCCACTGTTGGCGACCGTGCCACCCCCGGCGAACCCGGATAGGTTGAACGTGGATGCCTGTCCAAAGACCTCAATCGAAAAGACCATGACGTATGTCGAGACGGCCGTAATCCCATAGGCTTTCGGCTCAAAGTGCATGGACACGGCGGGATCCCGATTGGGCGACTCCCGACGGTCGAATCCGGCATACGGCGTGGTCGCATCCACCTGGACGATGGTCGGTCTGATGAGCGTCAGATTTGTGCGGCCACGCCCGACGGTCCTGGCCGGGCTCAATGTCTCTATCGGAAATATAAACAGGCCGACATTGCGCCAGCCACTGACCGGTTCGAATAAGTCTTTGAGTTTCTTTAACGGCAGGTCTGAGGGAAATTTGGCGGGGTTCACCTTGCGTTTGTTGAATGGTTCAGGCTCGGTCGGCTTTGCAGGTTTCCTGGATGGTTTTTTGGATGATGGTTTCGTTGCCATGATGACTCTCTTTGTGGTGGGTAAAGTCTGTTCTCCTCCCATAACCTGACCGGGAGATGGCGCTACTCTACTCTTTCCGTCTTAAAAATCAACTCCCCCGCCAACGAGAGCAATCGTGTGTGAGATGGCTACGAACAGTTTAGGAAGCAGGAGTGCTGAATCTTGTATGGCTTACGATTTGTGCAGATGCTCTGACCTTGCCCGTACGGGAAGGAGGTCAGTCAACGGGAGGGTCTGAGTAGATGAAGGACTTCTTGTAGCATCACCTCGGGGTTTTCCATGCAATCATGACCCGCGCCAGGAATTTCCTTGATAGACACGAGGGTATTCCCTGCCTCTTGTGCAATGCGTTGTAATGCTTCGGCTTCCCACGCCTCGATGAGCGGATCATGTTCCCCCCGAAGCAGCAGCATGGGCAATGTGACGCGGCTGATCTGTTTGTAGGCCATGGCAGAATACGCCTCGGGTCCCATCATGTGCCACCATGTTTTATAGGTGAAGATTTCATCGTGCAATGGGCTCCGGCTTGGCCCTCGGGCTTGGTAGATCACCACCATTTCGTCATGCTCACTGTGAGAGGGATTCTCGCCGAGAATGGACTTGGCCTGCGCATATAATTCCTCATAGCTGGGAATACTTTCCCATTTGGCCAATCGCTTTCTCTGCGTATCGGGAATGGCATAATGCGTTCCCTCAAGAATGAGCCCTTTGACCTGGGGAACCTGGCGCTGCCCGGCCCAGTGCAGGACCATACTGGCACCGAGGCTATAGCCTAAGATGAAAATATGATGAAAACCTTCCTGAGTCAGAAAGTCCACTGCTGCGTCTATATCATGGATCGTCTCGTCGAAAATTCCTCTTCCATTTATTTGTCCGGCGAATGCCAGCCTGGTGTTAATGGAAAACGACGAAATATCCCGCTCCCGGAGTGCCTGAGGAAGAAGGCGAGGAGTTCCTCGTGCCAGGAAGTTCCCTAACAACCCATGCACTTCAATGACAATCGGTGTCTTGAGGATGTTCGTGTCAAGATCATCTTCTTTGAGGACCAGATGCCCACTCATCATAAAGCCATCGTGTGTTCGAAGCCGGAACAGTGTTTGGTGAGGGTGGATCATCGGATTCTTTGGGGGATAGATTTTCGGACAGTCCCGTAGAAGGCAACCATTATTCAAATCGTTTCTGAATCCATTTCACCACCCCTTGTCCGAGTTCCTCATGCTTTCCAGAAAGATCGTGCCCGGCTTCAAGGTGGAGTATGGTCACATCCGGGTTTCCTGCTGTTTTGGCCACATTTCCCAGTGCGTCACACTCCTGTTGGTCGATCATCTCATCATATTTCCCGTGAACCAACAGGACCGGCACCTTGATATCCCCTATATGTTGGTAGGCTTTGGGACCATCGGCTTCAGGTCCTGCCAAGGCCCACCAGGTTTTCAATGTATAGATTTCTGAATGCTCCGGTCGGAGTGTCGGACCATGTGCCCGTTTGACGACAATGGTTTCATCATCCGGTCGATCTTGACCGGGCTTTGGATAATAGAGTGCTTTGGCCTTTTCATAGACTTCCCGGTAGGAAGGTTGACTGCCAAATCGTGTCCATCGTTTCCGGATTGTGTCGGGCAAAGAATACGCTGTGGCAATGGCAATAATTCCTTGAATGTCAGGAGATGGGAATTGTTGCTGGTGCAATGCGCCATAGCGTATCGCCATGGCTCCTCCCAATCCATGCCCTGCAATAATAATTTTCTGAAAGCCCATCTCTCGAAGATACGTACAGGCAGCATGGATTTGAGGCATCGCATCGTCGAAAATACCAAATCCAAAAAATAGGCCCAGGTTGGCCATGATGGTATTTATGGAAATGGAGGAATACCCATACTTGGCCAGAATGTACGGAAGATCATGCTCGGTTTCATCCAGGAGATTTCCTAAGAGTCCATGGAGTCTCAAGAAGACCGGCTTGTTCCGGACATGTTCATCGTGTGTGACAAGATGATAATACAGCCCATCAATCTTGTGGTTTTGGAAAGGAATGGAAATGATGGTTCCAGACCAACTATCGACCTTCATGTTTCACCCCTTAAGACGGCGATGGCCGTGTCTATTGTATTTCACGTTACCAAAACCTGCATTCCCTGGCCATGACTTCCATCAAAAAACCGGATGGGACTTTTCGGGAAATCTCGGAAACGGATGTGTTGAGGATTGGAGGATGGGCTTTAACTGACATTGTGGCACAATTCCCAAAACACCACTTGCAGGAGAAACCCTGTTGTAGGATTGAAACGCATAGGCCGGAGTTGGAAGGACCGGGTGGCCGGATGGGTTCACTTAGAGGGAGTGTTGAATCATAAGGATGTTCAAGGGCAAATTTGCGCAGGATTAGATTACTCATCAAAGGTTCCGGGTCGGTTCAAAAAAGCATGCCCTGAGTCTTCCCGAAGGGTCCGTCCAGTCCTGTCCTGAGGCTTCTCGAAGGAAAGGTCGTAGCCGTTTTTACGCGCGGAGCGTACGCTGAGTTCGTGAGCACGGGAAAATGGCGAGAACGCCGCTGGCGGCTTTTTTCAACATACCCTTAGAGTCAATTCGAGTTGACTTTCCAGCTCCGGTTAGTAAGCTGACTATTGAAACATCCCTGAGTGCTGAATCCTGTATCGCTTCCCATTTGGGAAGAAGCACGTTACTTGCCCATACGGGTCAGCCGAAGGATCTGAGCAGATCAAAAACTTCTTGCACCATCGCCTCCGGTTTTACCATGCAGCCATATTCCGCATGAAGAATTTCCTCTAAAGGCACGAATGGAAACGAGAATCCACAACGAAAAATACCTGGTATTTCCGATTCACACATCACGTGCTCTTTGGATTCGCCGGCGGTGTCCTGAAGGTTTGTGCGCGGGAGTGATGATCGCCGGGCTACCGGCTTCTCATAGAATTTGATTCTTCACGGAGAACAGGTAGAACAGGTCCTCACTCAGAATATGAAGATTCTGCTGATTAGCGATTACAGCGTACCGAGAGGCGGCAACGAAATTGTCACGCTGGCACTGCGAGACGGTTTGCGGGCACGCGGCCACGACGTTCGCCTATTTTCCAGCCGCGCGCATACCAATGGGGGCAGCGTTCTGGCCGACTACCACTGTTTTGGGACAGCCTCCCCCTTGCGCGCGGCGCTTTGGTGCGGCAACCTGTCGGCCTTCTTCAGTCTGCGTCGCGCATTGGCAGAATTTAAACCCGACGTCGTGCATGTGCGGTTATTTCTTTCTCAATTGTCGCCATTAATTCTGCCCTTGTTGCGCGACATTCCTGCCATCTATCACGACGGGTGGTACCGAACAGGTTGTCCGATTGGATCGAGAGTCTTGCCCGATGGAAGAGGATGCAATGAACCGGCCGGCTCCGTCTGCTATCAACACGGTTGTGTGCCCCTCGTTGCCTGGCCCCTCCTGATGACACAACTTCGCCTGTGGCGCTACTGGCAAGGCGTATTTGATGTGATCGTCGCGAACAGCCGATCGGTTGCAAGATGGCTGGAAGTATCCGGCACCACTCCCGTTGAGGTGATCCACAATGGCGTGGTGACCCGTGTACGGCGGCCGCCGCTGGAGGATCCGCCGACCATCGCGTTCTCGGGTCGCTTGGCACATGAGAAGGGAGTGGATATCCTGCTGGATGCGTTCAAGCTCGTCATTCAGTCCCTGCCACAAACGCAGCTCATCATTGCTGGGGAGGGCCCGGAGAGTCGCCGATTGCGGAAGATGGCAAAACAGCTTGGCGCCAAAATCGACTTTCTCGGACACCAGCCACGCGAGACAATCGAACGCCGTTTCGATGCCGCCTGGGTACAAGTCGTGCCGTCGCGCGGCGCGGAGGCATTTGGAAACGCAGCGGCTGAAGCGATGATGCGAGGCACGGCGGTCGTCGTAAGCGGAAGCGGCGGCTTCACTGAGTATGTGAAGCATGAGCATACAGGACTCCTCGTGCCTCCCGAAGACCCTGCAACCCTTGGCAGAGCGCTACTAAAAATTGTCAGCAATCGGGATTACGCCGAATCTCTCGGACTCGCCGCCCGTCGCTTCGCACTCAAGGCGTTCGACCAGAACCTATTTCTCGATCGTTTCGTGGCCATCTATGAACAGCTGACCAGAAAGCGACCCACACAATCGAAAATCCGTCCCCGCCATTAATATGCGGTGGCGTTCCCGTTGGCCAGGACCGGTGCGATCGCATCGGCACAATCGGCAATACAAACCGGTCGGCGTGCACTGGCCGACTGAGTCACCGCAAGGGCCACCCGGGTTGCCTCCCGACCATCGACAAAACTCGCACCTGCCGGTTTTCCGCTTTTAATAGCGTTCAGAAAGCCAATCCACTGATCCCGGTAAGCGTGAGCATAATATCCCCCTAGAGAAATCGCTCGTGCCGCACGGAGCAACCGACCGGGCACCGACTGTGCCTTCGGCCATATTTTTTTTAACCCCTTATACCCCGCCGGATCAAAGACCAGTCCGTCTAGTGCATAGCCCGAGATCCGCAACCTGCCGGCGGACCCATAGATGTCAATCTCCAGATTATCAACCGTGCCCTGGCAAAACCCCGCGGTCGCCACAATGCTGTTCCGCAAACGCGCGGTCACAACCGCCGTGACATCATCATGTTCGGCGGAGCGGCTCATGACCTGTACCTCATCAACCTCACTCCCGGTGAGAAAACGCCAGAGGTCATAGTAGTGAACGCCCGATTCGATGAGCACGCCACCACCTGCCTGTCTGCGTGTACGCCAGGCTGGCAGGTTCGCACGCCGTCGAATACCACTGGTAAAGACCGTGCGGATCAATTCGACCGTGCCAAGCCGTCCATTGGCGATCCACGCATGCGCCTCACGAACCAGTCGATGCCAACGAAGGTGGAACCCGACCGAAGTCATCACAGGCGAGGATTCCGCCGCCTGCACCAAACGGGCGCATTGCTCCAGCGAGAGGGCCATCGGCTTCTCCATGAACACGTGCTTGTTGGCTGCCATGGCTGCCAACCCGATGACTTCATGCAGTTCCGGTGGAACGCAGATGGCAACGGCATCGACCGCTGGATCGTGTAATAGATCCCGGTAGTCGTGGTATCGGGCAGGAATGGCGTAGCGATCGGCGACTACAGTAAGAGCTTCGCGCGTTGTGCCGGCGATAGCCGTCACCCGGGCACCCGGCAGACGTCTCAGCACAGGAAGGTGAAGCCGTGATGCAACACCAGAGTACCCGATCATACCTATCCCGATAGACATACTGCCTTCCTGTCGAGATCGTCCGTTATTCCCAATCCTTCGGCTGACGACGGTCGCGTTAGTATTTTGGGGATTGCTGCTGTTACCATGAATGCTTTCTTCAATACGAGTATTCTATCCCTCTTGTGATCTATGGGACGTTACGCATGAACCGGCAACGTGAACACGGACCACTCGTCGTCCTCGCATTGGACGCCGGCGACGCCGGGTTGATCGAGCAATGGGCTAATGATGGGCACTTGCCAACTATTAAGGGATTGCTTGACGATGGGGTGCAAAGCCGACTCACTGGCCCCGAGCTCATCAGCGAAAACGGGATCTGGGTCTCCCTGTTCTCCGGCCTGTCGCGGGCCCAACACGGATATTACTACTGGCGTCCGCTCAAACCCGGCACCTATGAGCTGGAACTCTCCAACCAGCGGGTCGACAGCGCAGTGCCGTTCTGGGGACACTTGACCCATACAGAAATGCGGATTGCCGTCGTCGATGTGCCGGAAACGCATTGTACAGCAGGTGTGCCAGGCGTACAGGTAGCCAACTGGGCACCACACAACGCACGCTTCGCCGGGTATTCGGTCCCGGCGTCGCTGTTCGCTGATCTGAAGACCAGATTCGGATCGCCCCTCGGTGTGGAAGAACAAGTCGGAAGCACGTTCGATGAGGATGTCCAAATCTATAAGGGCCTGTTGAAGCAGATCGAACAGAAAGCGGCTATCTGTCATCATCTGCTGTCCCGTGATCGATTTGATCTGGTCGTCCTCGGGTTCCACGAATCACACATTGCCGGTCATCAATTCTGGAAGTATTCCGATCGATCCAGCGTGCCTATGAACAGTGGAGGTCGACTGACGCATGCGACGCGTGATGTCTATCAAGCCATCGACAGGGTATTCGGTGACCTGCTTGAACAATTACCCAAGAATAGCACGGTCGTCGTCGTGTCGAACATGGGGTTACAAGAGGACTACCCCAACCTCGAACTGACGCAGGCTTTCTGCCGCCAACTCGGCTACCACCGGATGCACCAGCATTCGAACTCATGGCCCGGCATTCCTCGACTAGCCCGGCGCATCATACCGCAATCCTGGCAACAAGCCATCAGCTCCATGCTGCCAGACGCCTTTCATGGCCGAATGCTGTCCCGGGAATGGCTCGGGGGGACTGACTGGTCAGCAACGACTGTGTTCCCGATCCCGGCCTATTTTCTCGGATTCCTGCGCGTCAATCTTCGCGGTCGGGAGCCGCAGGGCATCGTCGAGCCAGGGCAGGAGTATCGACAACTGTTGGAGCGAATCGAAGCGGACCTGAAGCGTCTGATCGATCCGGAAACCGCCAGGCCTGCAATCGGGTATATTGCCCGCACAGTCGATCACTACAATACCGGTCCGCATGAATCCCTGCCGGATATTTTCTTCGACTGGGCACCCACACCCTACCCGAAACGGCGCATCGAACACCCACGTACGATCCTCGAACAAAAAGACATGTTCTTTAATCGGGATACGCGGCACAACCTCTGTGGATTTTTCGCAGCCGCTGGACCAGGCATTACCCGCCAGGGACGGGTTCTCAAGTTGTCCGTGCTTGATGTCGCACCGACCTGTCTGCACCTGATGGGCCAGATGGTTCCCGAGTCTATGCAGGGCACCGTTGCTTCGGACATACTCGCCTAAATGCCTGCCGCCTTCCGGCTTGGAAGAAAAGAGTCAGCACCCTCGCCATACTTCCGATCCTTTCATCAATGGGAGTAGGACCGTTTCCATGATCGGTGGTCGTCAGCATCGGTACATCAGACGGGCTGCAGGCCATTGGTGACATCAACTTCCATCGGAAAGGGTTTTCCAACCCCACGCATAAATTCTCAGACGGAACAATCCCTTTCGCTAAACCAATTCGGTGCCGTGCATGCGCGCGAACAGTTCCCAATCAAAGGGCTTTGGTGCCACGGCATGCAGAGGAATGGGCTGAATATTACCGGGGTCGCGGTAGGCTAACATGCAGCCGATGACCTGTTCCGGTTGTTCGATCAACCGCCGGATGGCTTCGTAGGCAAAGAGTTGAGCCATGGTTTTGTCGGCGGGAGTCGGGAAGGCTCCTCGCAAAGTATGGCCAAGAATGGTGGCCTTGGTCGCCACCGAAAGAGGGTAGTGCCCCGATCGGGTTTGCAAATGCGTCCATTGGGAAATTCTACTCCCGAAATAATCCACCAGGCCATGGACTCCCCCGTCAGGATGGTACTGGTGCGGGGTGCGTTCGGCCACGATAATAATATGGCTTTTGTTCCGGACGCCCAACGTCTGTTTCAGTGTGCCCAGAACCACTTCCTCGATATAGGCATTCGGATCAGGATGTTCATTGACCAACAGGCCTTCAGCGCGTGCCTGGTACGCACACATGAGCGCCAGGTGACCGGATCCTGCCCCCATGACCTCCACAAAAAACACACTGCCCATGGCCGCGCTCGTGGCTTTCAGCGACTCGATGGATTGGTTGGCCAGGGCAACGGCCGAGTGAACCCCGAGTGAAGTGGTCCCGGCGATATTGTCGTCAATTGAACCGGGAATCCCCACAACCTGGATGCCGAACCGTTCATAAATGGCGCGAGCCCCACGCATGCTGCCGTCGCCTCCCATCACGATGAGCGCCCCATCCTTCATGAATGGCTTGAGATGATGAATGGCGGCCAGTTGGACCTCCTCATCTTTAAAATCTTCAAACCGGCTGCTGCCGATCGGGCTGCTGGCATGATTGCTCATGCCTCGTGTGTCCTGTTCGGTCACCAACTCAATCCAATTATTTGCCAACCCCAGAAATCCGTGTTGTACGAAATAGACTTCCAGGCCTAATCGATTCCCGGTCACCCGGAGTTCCTTCAATGCCGCACCCGCTCCGGCAAAATCCCCACCGGAGACCAGGGCGACAATTCGCCGAATTTGACGTGGCTTCAGCGTCACCTTCTCCCGGCGGCTCTGTTCCACGGTCATCCAGGCCTCGCGGACGGCCCGTTCCCGCTCTGAAAGACCGACGGCCGTGGAGTAGCCCGATAATTGCCCATGCTCATAGGTAAGGAGGACGACGTTGTCCTGTCCTTCCTTATAGGCTCCAAATTCGGAAAAGGCTTCACTGAACGGCCGCGGGTCGAGAAAAATCAAGAGTGCTCGCAGCGTTGAACTGTGCGTATAGAGACACAACACTTTTCCCTGGTGACTCTGGCCTAATTGATGAAACCCATCGACCAACTCCACATACAGTTCAAAGAAGGAGTGGCCTCCCGGATAACTGTACAGCGGATGCTTAATCAGACGCTGGGCCGTCTTCGTGTCGACCCCAAAGGCTTTGGCGGCTTCTTCAATTTCAATCGTTTTCTCAATACCGGTGGCCCATCCAAAGTCTTGTGATTCCAACGCCCATTCCGTGACGGGCTCGGTGGACCCGGCTGTCTCGGGAGACAGAATGGAGACGACCCGTTCAAATAGCTGTCGGGTATTGGGGCTCTGACTCACCATGTGGACAAACGATTTCGCATCCAGGTAATTATCGAGCTGAAGGAAATCCAGTTGTTTTCCGACCAGGCCTAAGGTGCGGACCAGGGCGGTTCCGATGGCGTCAGCCTTGGGAATGCCCCGCTCGGCGTCAAGGACATTCTTCAACCGTCGCCCCACCCGGAACTTCTTACTATCCATCTGAGAGACGCCGTGCCGCATCGTGAAAAACAGTGTGCGGGCACTTAAATCCCTCGGCATCAACCAATAGCGGTCATCGCCGATATCAAGGACAATCCGACCCTCAGCCAGATTGGGCGTCATATGCTCGCGCGGAACGATTGCCACGGGTCGACGGCGAATGGGTTTATTTGTGGCCCCGATTGGGGACCGGAATAACGGAGAAAGCTCGCCCTGAGCAAGCAGTTGATTCCATGCAGCGAAAAACACCAACTCATCTCCACCGCAGGCCTGCTGAATCAGCGCCTGCCTCGCCTCTCTATAAGCCGCAGCATTGGCAAACCCTTTTTGGGCATCCCGGACAAACAGTCGTAGGGCGGCCATGGCCTCCAACACCCGTTGCGGACGATCTTCCAAGGAAGCTAACGGGGGATGAGGCTCTGCTCCCTCCACCGGCGGTCGGCTCGCAATGGCCTCGCCATAGGTTAGCAGACCATTAATTGTGACAAATTCCAAAGTCTCGGCGTCCGCTTTCATCTATTCACCTCTTCCAATCCTTCAGCGATTCTTGATCTGCTATGAATCCACCTAACCCTAATTTTATCCCACCTGATCGACAACACAAGTCCTGGCCATGAACCTCTAATCGGTCTCCTCCCGACGCGAGCATTCTCTGCATAAGGGTCTCACGATTCGTGGGAAAGGGCCACTTGGTTCACGCACCAGGTGTAGAGGACCCACACCGATCGCCCCTGATCGGGGAACGACCCTGCTAGAGTTTAATACAAAAGTGGGCTACACTTCATGAGAACCCACAGGGAGGTGGGATATCGTCCGCACCAAACAGCACTCCAGCAACACGGGTACCTCTAATTCTATCAATTTCAAACAGGAGTTGAGCGCCTCCGCATCTCCTTGGACGCCTGCGTCTGATGCCGCTCCCACAGGAAGCACCCCTGCCATGGGGTCCAACTGACGAATTGGAAGATGATGGGATTGTTTTCACAATTGACGTTTATTGACAACTGATAGGGACACCTTCATGCAAAAGACCAAAATCATCTGCACGATCGGACCGGTGACCGAATCGTATGAGATGCTGCGCAAAATGTATGACGCCGGCATGAACATCGTGCGGTTGAATATGTCCCATGGCACCCACGAATCCCATGCCAAAGTGATCAAACACATTAAGACGCTCAATACCAAAGTCCCCTTTCCTATTCCGATTCTTTTAGATACCCAAGGCCCGGAAATCCGGACAGGAGATTTATCGATTGATCTCAATCTCAAGGAAGGCACGATCGTTTCGATTTCTGCGCGTGGGCCGATGGATGTGGAGGAAAGCTCTATTCACATCAACTATGCCGACTTAATGGAATCCGTGAATGTCGGCGATAAGATTACCGTGGACAATGGGTTGATCAATTTTGAGGTCCTTGAAAAACAGGATCGCCTCATGCAGTGCCGGGTTCTTGATGGGGGGGTCTTAAAAAGCAAACGCCATGTCAATTTACCGGGGATCCGCGTCAACCTCCCTGCGATTACGCAAAAGGACGAAAAGGATATTGCCTTCGGTTTAGCCGCCGATGTGGATTTCATTGCTCTGTCCTTTGTTCGGGAAGCGAAGGATATCCAACAATTGAAACAGTTGATGGGACATAAAGTAGGGAGGGTGAAAATTATTGCCAAGATTGAAGATCAGGAAGGGGTTCGCAATCTGGAGGATATCATCCGGGAATCGGATGGCATTATGGTGGCTCGCGGAGATTTAGGGGCAGAAATCAACCTGGAGGATCTGCCGAATGTGCAGCGCAGAATTGTGCGACTCTGCGCGGAATCCGGCAAACGCGTGATTGTGGCAACCCATCTCCTGGAATCGATGATCCATAATCCCATCCCCACGCGAGCCGAGGTCACTGATGTGGCCAATGCCATCTATGAGGAGGTGGACGGGGTAATGCTATCCGGAGAAACCACGGTCGGAAAATATCCGCTGAAATGCATCGAGTATTTGCGAAAAATCTCCATCAAAACCGAAGCCATTCCAGGTTTGCAGTTTGCGAAACAGTTAAGGCTGACAACCGACAAACAACAATTAGCCACCGCTGCCGTCCAGCTCGCGGAAGGATTACGCGCCAAAGGGATTGTCGTGATCACCCGACGTGGGATCATGGCGGATTTGGTCTCGAATTGTCGTCCATTTTCCACGAACATTTATGCGTTCACGAACGGGAGTCAATCCCGTCGAACGATGACGCTCAACCGAGGCGTTTATCCCTTTCGGATTGACTTCAGTTCAGACCCCGAGAAGACGTTACAAACCGCCTTTCGGATTTTGAAAACCCGTGAACATTTCCAGATAGGAGACAAGGTCGTGATTATCTCGGACGTGTTGGCTCAAGAGCGGGTCGATGGGATTCAAATCCGGACCATTCCCTAAAGCAGGCCATCTGCGCCTAAAGCAGGCCATCTGCGCAGCCCAGGCAACCCTCAGGAATATCGATTCAGGCGGTGCCCTTTCCCGACATGTTCCTGGTGGGAAGGCTTCAAAGAAAAGCCGATATTTTTTCTGAACCGGGCCGGGGAGAGAAGCTAGATTCTTCTGATAGCCAGCAGAATCATGGAGATAAGCCAGGCGAAAAAGACGATATTGATGAAAAATCCTTCCATGGTATTCTTATCGGCCTATCAGCTCCTAAAGTTAAGTTTTTTCTTGTTCTCTGAGATTCTTGCTTCATTTTGCACTCATTTTCGCCACCTTACCCCAAAAATTCATGAGGGCCCTGACCGATCACCACACAAGAGATGTCCTGTGGTTTTGGAGAAATTGTTCCATCTCAATGGAAAAGGGTGTGGAAGCACCCCATCAGGCTGGCACAAACTAGGGGGTCGGTGAAGACAGGGTCTTTTTCCTGAAAGGCTGAACCGGAAGGGACACGATACGATCTAGAAGCATATCCGCAAGCTGCCGTTTCGGCATTCGCGGGATGTGATGGGGGGCAGCACCCGGCGTGAGCACATACACCTCATTGGTATCATTTCCAAAAGCAGACTGCTCGCCGCCAACGTGATTCACAATCAGCATATCCAGATGCTTGCCGGCAAGCTTGGCCTGTCCATGCTCAATAAGATGATCTGTTTCAGCCGCAAAGCCGATCAGGCGCTGATGTGTACGCTGGGCAGAGAGTGCCATTAAAATATCCGGCGTTCGTTCCAAATCCAATCCTTCGCCCTGCCAGTGGTCTTTTTTTACTTTCTGTGCATGCGCCTGTTTGGGGCGGAAATCTCCTACCGCCGCCGTCATCAAGAGCGTGGTCGCCCATTCAAATCGTGCCGTGAGCGCCTGTAACATGTCTTCGGCGGTGACCACCGGAATCACGGTCACGTTCTTCGGAGCCATTAATTGGACGGGCCCCGTTACTAAGACAACCTCCGCCCCACGTGCGGCGGCTGCCTCGGCCAAGGCAAATCCCATTTTTCCTGATGACCCGTTACTGATAAATCGCACAGGATCAATGGGTTCCCGGGTCGGTCCTGCCGATATCAAGACACGCTCCGCCTGCCAATCTGTTCGGCGATGCAACAGGTCAACGGCGGTCGCCATAATGGTTTCCTCCGCAGCTAAACGCCCCTGTCCCCATTCTCCGGAGGCCAGGGCCCCGACTTCCGGCTCGACCAGGACAATCCCTCGATGACGGAGGGTCTGCGCATGGGCTTGAACCGCAGGATGTGCCCACATTTCGCCATCCATCGCCGGACAAATCATGACAGGACATTGAACAGTAAGCGAAAGGGTGCCGAGCAAATTGTCGGCTAACCCCAGAGCCATTTTGGCTAACGTATTGGCCGTACAGGGAGCCACGACCAACAAATCGGCTTGTTCCGTTAAGGACAAGTGCTTCATGTCCTGATGGCCGGCAAAGACATCACTCGCCACCGGATTCTGCGACAGCACTTCAAATGTCAGAGGGGCGATAAACCGGGTGGCTGAATCCGTCATGACCACATGCACGCTGGCACCGGCTTGCGTCAACAGACGCAAGAGCCCGACCGCCTTATAGGCCGCAATACTTCCCGTCACCCCCAGGATAATCCGCTTGCCTGCTAACCCGGTGCTCATCTTCTGCATTTTTTCACGAAACGATTTCAGCTATGCTTCTTCAGGTTCGACCACCGTGCCAAGATGTTGAGCCGTGTCATCAATATATACACTCAATTCTTTTTTGATCTCTTGGGCGTTTTCATCCGGCTGTGCGTAAAGAGCCGGATCAATGGGACGTTCATTAGCCCGTTTGGCAATTTTAATGGCCTCTTTGGCTTCCTGGCCGATTAAATATGGAACCTGTCCGTTGAGCACTTCTTCCAAGGCTCGTGAGGTGTCTTTCGAAAACTTACTGGCTAGATACGGCTCTCCACCCCGAACCAATTGTTTGGCCCGTTGGGCGGCAATCAGCACAATCCGATACCGCGAATCAAATTCTTTTTGGTGATGTTGGGGTAATAACGATAATGCATCCATTGACTATCCTCTTTCCTTTCTGTGAAAAACACACGTTCAGGGTCATTAGTCTACACAAAACAATCCCATCAATGCAGCAATTATCGAAACACATGCGCGGCATCGATATGGGTGGTTCGAACACGTTCAGCCACAATGACGGATTGGAGTTCCTCAATGGCCTGTTCCAAGGTTTCATTGCGAATTGTATATTGGTATTCCGAATAACTCCGCATCTCGTCCTGGGATTTCTGAAACCGGCGCTCCTGCTCGTCCGTTGTATCCGTCGCTCGTTCGACCAGACGGGTCCGAAGCACCTCTAATGAAGGAGGCAGAATAAACACGGTCACGGCTTTTTGCAGCGTTTTCATGACCTGTCGCGCACCCTGGACATCGATATCCAACAGGATATCCGTATTCGAACCGGACTTCTGCTCCAATTCCTTCCAGGGTGTTCCGTATAATCGTCCATAAACTTCGGCATATTCCGCAAACGCGTTCTCGGATATTTTTGTGCGAAACTCCGTTTCCGAAATAAACTTGTATTCCTTGCCATCTGTTTCGCCTGACCGGGGCTTTCGCGTGGTGTACGAAACCGAAAGGCGAATGTCGGGAATCGTCTTCAAAATATGCCGGCAGAGCGTTGACTTCCCCACTCCAGAAGGACCTGATACAACAAATAACAATTTTTTTCCCGTGACTCCCACCATTCCTCCGACGTTATAGCCTAGATTGATTATTCAATATTTTGGACCTGTTCACGGATTTTTTCCAATTCACTCTTCAACTCCACAACCTGCCCGGAGATCTCGGAGTCGCTCGCCTTTGATCCAATAGTATTGACTTCCCTTCCCATTTCTTGGAGGAGAAAATCAAGTCGCTTGCCCACCGGGCCTTTGGATTTGAGTGTGGAACGAAATTGTGTCACGTGACTTTGCAAGCGGGTTAATTCTTCCGTCACGTCTGATCGTTCTGCCAACATGGCTATTTCTTGAGCAATTCGATCGTCGTTTACCCGCTCCCCCTCTAATAACTTGGCGACTCGCGCTTTCAAACGATCCGCGGACACCTGCAGTGCAGAAGGAATGCGTTGCTGAACAACATGAAGCCGCTCCTCGACTATTTGAACCCGCTGCAAGAGATCTTTTTGTAAGGCAGAGCCTTCTTTCCTGCGCATTTTTTCTAAATCGGTCAAGGCACGCTGGACTAACCCCTCAACGACCTTCGGTACATCCTTGATGGCCAGGGGTTCTTCACTTGTGGAAAATAGATCCCGAAACCCTGCCACCACGTTCACATCCACCGTTCCACTCAGCTTGAATTCCCGTTGTAATTCCCGTAACCCTTGAATATACCGCTTCGCCATGGCGCGATCTAATTGAACTATCTTCGTCGCTCCCGACCCTCCACCATTCATGGTCACAGTTAACTCAATGCGACCACGCTCGCAGGTCCGCCTGACTTGCTCTTTCAGTTCCAGCTCCATATGAGACAGCACCTTGGGCAGACGCACCATCAGCTCGCAAAACCGATGATTCACAGATCGCACTTCAACCCCCACCATGGTTCCCTGACAAAGCGATTCTCGTTTTCCAAAACCGGTCATACTTTTCATGTTGGCTTTCGTTTTCCTTCCCATCCACAGTCTGAATCGAGCACACAATGAGCACACTTTGGCGTTCTGGCCAAACACACATATCGCCCATGAAGCAGGAGGCGTTGTGCCCCGTTCGTCCATTGCGATTTGGGTATGAGGCGTTGAAGATCCTCTTCAATTTTTGTCGGGTCCTGGCTCCTTGTCAATCCGAGGCGATTGGCTACCCGCTTCACATGAGTATCGACCACAACGGCAGGCTCTCCCACAGAGCTACCCAAAATAACATTGGCTGTTTTTCGTCCCACGCCGGGCAGAGTAGTTAAATCCTTCATTGTTCCGGGGACCATTCCGTCAAAACGCTGCACCAAAGCTTGGCCACAGCCAATGAGATGACGCGCTTTATTTTTGTAAAATCCCGTTGTTCGAATAAGCGCTTCTAATTCGGCTGGATCCGCATTGGCATAATCCTGTGCCGTGCGATAGCGGGCAAACAGGTTCGGAGTCACCTGGTTGACTCTCTGGTCTGTGCATTGGGCCGAAAGAATGGTGGCCACTAACAATTCAAGCCGGTTGGAGGAATCTAATTCTACTCTCACGTCAGGAACGGATTGATCCAAGGCGGCAAGGATCCGACGCACCCGCCTTTTCGCTTCTACCGGCGACTCCATCGGAGGTCGTGCTGTTCTGGGACGACTCATCGGTGACGCAAGACCCCTCATGGAAAGGTCTCGGCTGGATCCGGAAAAGTATAGAGAGGCATTTCCTGACACTTCCCTGTCCTGCCACCTTCTGCATGAAGGCCACGGAGCAGGGATATGAGTTCCTCCTGAATCATAAGAAGTGACGCATCTTGTAACGCCGATCCCCCCATTCCTGCATATCGCTGACAGAGGAGTTGCACATCTTCTTCCCTCATCAGATCGGCTTTATTAAAAAAACGCAGGCATGGAATGTTTTCAAGCCCCAATTCCTTCAATATATTGTCTACCGCAATAATATGCTGTCCAGGATCGGGGACATGGGCATCTATCACGTGGAGCAACACATCGGCCTCCTGCAATTCCAGCAAGGTGGTCTGAAATGCCGCCATGAGGTCTTTTGGCAAATCCCGGATGAATCCTACGGTATCTGTCAGAATGACGTCGCCTATTCCAGGTAAATACCAGCGGCGATTGACCGTATCAAGTGTCTCAAAAACACGATCCTTTACAGAGACTTGGCTCTTTGTCAACGCATTTAACAGAGTCGACTTCCCCACATTGGTATAGCCAATAATGGAAATGATCGGAAGGCCTCGCTTCATGCGCATTTTTCGTTGTTCCTGACGACCATGTGCCATAGACTCCAAGTCCCGTTCCAATCGTTGAATGCGCTCGCGGGCTCGACGTCGATCCGTTTCCAACTTGGTTTCTCCAGGCCCTCGTGTACCAATTCCTCCTGCTAACCGGGAAAGAGCCGTACTGGATTGGGCAAGTCGTGGGAGCAGATACCGCAACTGGGCCAGTTCAACTTGAATTTTTCCAATGGAGGAATGGGCCCGCTGTGCAAAAATATCGAGAATCACCTGTGAGCGGTCCAAGACCCGCATGTCCGTGATTTCCGAAATACCCCGTACCTGAGCCGGTGTTAAATCTTGATCAAAAATCAAAGTATCGGCACCGGATTGGAGCGCTCGAATCGCCAATTCTTTCATCTTTCCCGAACCAACGACAAACTTCGGATGAATCACCCCCAACCGTTGAGTGATGCACCCTAACACTTCCACGTTCTGGGCCCGTACCAATTCTTGTAATTCCTGGAGACGACCTTCTTCCGAAGCGGCATTTCCCGTGCTGACACTAACCAGAAGCGCCCTCCCCTCCCGAACACCTTCGCGTAACCCTGGATTCGAGCGAACAATTTCCTGCTCCAATGATTGAATAAATTGCTGGCAATCCAACTGAAACGAGTGAAAAGCACAAGGGGGGAACTCCACCGTAGTTCGTCCCTGAATGGGGTTCGAAAGGATGTGCGCCATATAGACATCCCGAAGGCTCCCATCTTTTCCCACACCGAGCGCCACAATTAAATCCAATCGAAGAAGAGCCAGATCGGTCAGATCATCCTGGGTCAGGGGTTGATTATTGAGGTGGGTATGAACTAAACGAACCCCTCGCAATAACCGCAGGCCTGACCGGGTCCGCGAAAGATGGGGAATAACCAATTCGTGGTGGTCACCGATTAAAACCGATTCAATTTGGCCCTGTCGATTGACCAAAAGCCCGATTTGCCGTCTCGTCTCATAGGTGAGTTCGGCACATTCCCGAGCCACCTCCGGAGTCACAACCTTTTCGGGCGGGATCCGTCGACGATAGAGACGCTCCATTCGGCTAATGTGATTAGCCTTTAACCCATGAAGATTACCGAGAACAACAGGAATGATTCTTCTCCTTTTGCGATATCAACTGAGTCCTTGAGAAGGAAGTCCAGCCATCGCCAACCCATCCAATTTACATTGCAACGTAGAGACCGCATCCACATCCCATGCTGCTCTCTCCTTGCGCTTAAGTTTTTCCAACCCCGCAGCTGCAATCATGGCACCATTGTCCGTGCAGAGCGCGCGCGAAGGTAGCGTCACATGCAACCCCAATGGGCGAGCATGCTCCTCAAGGCTCAGGCGAAGGCGGGAGTTTGCAGCCACTCCTCCCACGACAGAGATTCCTTTCACATCATAGTGACGGGCCGCGCGACAAAGCTTCTCCACCAACACATCCACAATAGCCTCCTGGTAACTGGCCGCGATATCAGCGACGGGCAATGGAGCATTCCCCTTTTGTTGCTCATCCCGCACGAAATATCGAAGCGCGGTTTTCAGCCCACTGAAACTGAAATTAAAATTTTGGCTTTGAAGAGTTGGGCGGGGGAATGAGACATATTGTGCATTCCCCTGTTGGGCAAGCCGGTCAATGGCCGGACCGCCAGGATAAGGAAGCCCGAGCATTTTGGCGCCCTTATCAAACGCTTCTCCCGCTGCATCATCCATCGTCCATCCAATGAACTGATAATCTCCACGATGAGGAACCAATGCCAGGTGGGTATGCCCACCAGACGCAATCAAGACCATGGCCGGGGTTGGAAAATTGGGATTCGATAACCATGCGGACGCCAAATGCCCCTCCAAATGATTGACTGTCACCAAGGGAATTTTGGTGGCAAAAGCCAGAGCTTTGGCAAAATTTACACCAACGAGTAAGGCCCCGACCAATCCTGGACGATTGGTGACCGCTATCCCGGTTAATTGGGAAAGGGAAACATTGGCCAGACCCAAGGCTTCCCTTGTCAAAAGCTCCAGACACTCTATATGACGACGCGAAGCCAATTCCGGGACCACTCCCCCGTAACGGGCATGCACTTCAATTTGAGAATCTAAAATATTTGAAAGGATGTGACCTTCGCCATCCAACACAGCTACAGCTGTTTCATCACATGAAGTTTCAATTCCTAAAATCACGGAAGATTCCTTTTCAGCACCAAAATTCATTTGGCAAAAAACAACAAAACCCCCAGGACTGGCGGTCCTGAGGGTTTCATCTAGGATTTGACCATCCCTATATCCAATCAGACACTCGCTAACACCTCTTCTTCAATGAAATTTGGAGTTTGATCGGTCAGGACAACCTTAATCTTTTTGGCATCCTTAAACCGCCCCTTAATCAGTTCTTCAGAGAGGGGATCTCCCAGTCGTCGTTGAATAGTTCGGCGAAGGGGACGGGCACCATATTGTTGTTCAAACCCTTCGTCAATCAACCACTGCTTCACCTCGTCGGTGACATCTAAAAACACTCCCCTTTCCACAAGACGGGCATTGAGTTCACCAATAAGAATATCAACGATACTCACCAAATGTTCTTTCGTGAGTTGGTGGAAGACAACTAATTCATCGATACGATTTAAGAATTCAGGACTGAAATGACGCTTTAACTCGGCAAGAACTTCGCCTCGCATACGTGAAGAATGCTCAGCCTCCACATCGCGCTGGAACCCAAGGGATACCCCCTTTTGAATGAATCGAGTTCCCAAATTTGAGGTCATCACTAAGATAGTATTTTTAAAGTCAACCTTTCGGCCTAAACTATCCGTCAAGACTCCATCATCAAGGACCTGAAGCAACACATTGAAAATATCTGGGTGGGCCTTTTCAATTTCATCAAATAAGACGACTGAATAGGGGCGACGCCTTACTTTTTCCGTCAATTGCCCACCTTCCTCATACCCCACGTAACCCGGAGGGGCTCCAAATAGCCGGGAACTAGTAAACTTCTCCTGGTATTCTGACATGTCCACCCGTATTAATGCATCATCGGTATTGAACAAGAATTCCGCCAAAGCGCGGGCCAACTCCGTCTTACCAACCCCCGTCGGGCCAAGGAAAATAAACGAACCAATGGGCTTTTTAGCATCCTTCAAGCCAGCCCGCGACCGGCGGATGGATCGACAGACCGCAGATATGGCTTCTTCCTGGCCTATAATACGCTTGTGAAGGTATTCCTCCATGTGCAGCAATTTTTCAGATTCTTCTTCCTCAAGTTTAAAGAGAGGGATCCCTGTCATTTTGGAAATGACATAGGCCACATCCTCCCCTGATATAACCGGTCTATTTTTTTCTTGCTTTTTCTTCCAATCCCGCTTTGAATCATCTAATAATTTGCGAAATCGCTCTTCCTCTTCGCGAAATTTGACGGCTTCCTCAAAATTTTGAAGCCCGATTGCCACTTCTTTTTCACGAGCGACTCTTTTGAGTTCCTGTTCAAGGGACTTCAGTTCAGGGGGGAGGGCATAGGTGAGCAACTTTGCACGCGAACCGGTTTCATCGATAAGGTCAATCGCCTTATCAGGCAAAAACCTGTCGGTGATATACCGTTCACTCAGTTTCACAGCCTCTTCCACCGCCTCATCCGTAATTTCAACTCCGTGATGCTCTTCGTATCGATCACGAAGCCCCTGAATGATTTGTACAGTCTCTTCTACTGAAGGAGGCTGAACATAAATAGGCTGAAACCGCCGCTTGAGTGCTCCATCCTTTTCAATATGCTTTCGGTATTCATCCAGGGTCGTGGCACCAATGCATTGAATTTCCCCACGGGACAAGGCAGGCTTTAACATATTCGCAGCATCAATGGACCCTTCAGCAGCACCCGCACCGACTAACGTGTGAAGTTCATCAATAAAGAGAATGATATTCCCGGCTTGGGAAATTTCTTTCATCACCACTTTAAGACGTTCTTCAAATTGCCCACGATATTTCGTCCCTGCTACCAGGGAACCAAGATCCAAGGCAATGACCCTACGATTCAATAAATTGTCCGGGACATCCAAGCCGATGATCCGCTGAGCCAGCCCTTCCACAATGGCTGTTTTTCCCACCCCGGATTCACCAATTAATGCCGGGTTGTTTTTCGTTCGACGGCTGAGAATTTGAAGAACCCTCTGAATTTCATCTGAACGTCCGATAACAGGGTCAAGCGTTCCCTCCTGAGCCAATTGCGTCAAATCCCTGCCAAATTCATCCAACGCAGGTGTGCTACTTTTTTTATCTCGCTCCCTGGTCCCTGATTTTCGAAGGAATGTGACCGTCAATTGACGGGCCGTTAGAAGATTGGCTCCCAGACTACGAAGCACTTTTCCCCCTATGCCCTCTTCCTCACGAAGAAGTCCAAGAAGCAGATGTTCGCTCCCGATATGGTTGTGTCCCAGCAGCCTGGCTTCCTCGACACCATACTCTATTACTTTTTTCACTCTGGGACTAAATGGGATTTCCCCGAAGGTGACCGTTGTCCCGCCTCCGGGCAGATTTCTTTCTATCTCAAGACGGATTTGTTCCGGCGAGAGACCCATTTTTTTGATGATCATCAAGGCTATGCCGTCTGACTCTCGAAGAATCGCGAGCACCAAATGCTCGGTACCAAGATAATCGTTTTGGTGCCGTTCCGCTTCTTCTCTGGCAAGGATGATGATTTTTCTACCACGATCCGTGAATCGTTCGAACATTGGACCTCCTCTAGCCGATTATTCGCGAAACTTTTCGCTCGCACATTCGTCTATTATCCACAAATAAATTCGCGAAAAATTCACATTTTCAGTCTATCCGTGATCCTTCAAAACTGTCAAGTCAGAAGCTGGAGATGAGAGACCCCAGCAACAAGGGAGATGACCTAGTCTACCAATCAAAATAGGCTAAGAAAAGCCTCTTGTTCACACACGGATAAAATTGCCGACATCATAACCAGAAAACTCCTCGCTTGCTATCAGATCAATGAAGACACTACCATCCTGACGCCTGACAACACCATTCTTTTCTAAGCAGATGTCTAACTTCCAGACCATCGGAATCATCACCAAACCTAACGCCCCCAACATGCAGAAGGAGACGTCCTATCTCCATGATTGGTTGGTTTCCCATCACAAAACGGTGATTCTTGATTCCACCCAAGGCTTTCCTACCTTGGATAGTCCTACCCGTCTGCAGATTGCCAAGGAAGCCGACCTCCTCATTGTATTAGGTGGCGATGGCACGATGTTAAGCGGAGCAAGGCTTGTTGAGCAACGAGGGATTCCCATCCTGGGAGTCAATATGGGAGGTCTGGGCTTCCTCACTGAAATCAACTTTGACGATCTCCCCACAGCCTTAGGAAAAGTGTTCGCAGGAGAATGGCAACTGGATAAACGCCTGATGTTAAAAGTCCAGCTACAACGGGGTGACCAAATCCTCTGTACCTACTCAGCATTAAATGACGTAGTAATAAGTAAAGGACATTTGGCGAGAATGATCGCCACCAAAATATGGGTCAATCACGCATTTATGACAAACTTGCGTGGTGATGGACTGATCGTCGCTACCCCGACAGGATCGACGGCTTACTCCCTTTCGGCAAAGGGTCCGATTTTAGATCCACGGCTGGAAGTGTTGCTAATCAATCCGATCTGCCCTCACACCTTTTCCCACCGCCCCTTTCTTGCCCCGGGTGATGTGCCGATCACCATTGAACTGACAAGTCAGGAACCGGCCATGGCGACCATAGATGGCCAGGTGGGAGTGGAAATGCTGACTGGCGATCTTGTGCAAGTGCGAGCCTCAGACCACCGCACGCATCTTATTCGTTTTCCAGAGCGAAGCTACTTTGAGGTATTACGTACCAAATTAAAGTGGGGGGATGGGTGACTCCGGCCTACAAGACTTCCTACAACCAACGCGACCAATTTTTCTGACTATCCCATTTACTTCATAGGCTGGCAAATCTGAAAGTTCCCTTATTGTACTCGTCAAGATAATCTACTCTTCCTTATCAAAGAAAAATAGAGGGTCGGATTCAAAAAAGAAAACGGAGAATGCCCCGTCAAGTAATTCGCAGGGAAGGCTCTAATTTCAATAGAGACTTATGGTGCGCACTCGGGACACTCTTTCCGCTCAACAGGGGCATAAAATTCAGATGCGGTGAGAGGAAAAACTTGATCGCATGTTTCGCAATAGCGAATTTCAAAAAAAGGCACGCCGTCTTCGTTAATCACACACGGCAACAATAAATCGATGGGATCGAATCCTAGGGATTTTTCATCAGGAAACTTGACCACTGCAAGCCGAACGTT